>DASVUH010000055.1:0-97815 GCA_036387135.1 Pyrinomonadaceae bacterium
GAAGAGTTGATGCAGCCGAATCAAGAAGGAAAAAGATAGCTGTCGTAACAAATTCCCGCTGTCGCGTTGCAGCGGAAGAAAGAGGCGCTTTCGCTATAAACGCGCCTTTCGTTTTTAAGATTAATGTGAGTTTGGGATAAGGAAACAATAAAAGTTAAAAAAATCAGCAGAATTAACCGCAAAGTTCGCAAAGAAAGAGCGCAAAGAAAATCCTGTTTTAAACTAACTCTTTATTTTTCAACAACTATTATCCCGAACTCAGGTTTAATTAATATTTTCTCCGATAAATATTCAGTTCTTCGTTTACCCATTAACGTGATGCCCCTGAAATAAATGGATATGCATCGGTAATTCTATCGGCTTTAAAAACCCTCAGTTGTGGACAATTACGTCAATGCCGGGGAATCCAAATTCATCAACAATTATTCGAGCAGCCTCATCGGCAGGCAAGTTCGTGTTGTTGATTTTGAGATAATTTTCCTCGAGAAAGAAGTCACCTTCCGAATTTAACTTGTATTTCTCATCATTCTCTAACAAGCGTTGCCTGGATTTTTCCACATCTCGTTTGGACGGCTTTTGTAACAGCCTAAATTCAGATTCGTTTCGGTTCAGCCTTTCCGACAGCTCCGCTTCCAACTCCACAAAATATATGTCCGCTCCTTTCTCTCTGAAGATGTCGCAGCTTCGCTCGATAAATACTCTGTCCGATTCGTGTTCAATTGCCCAAACAAAAGTAAAAATCAGTCCGGGTAAATCGCTTGCGGCAACTTCTTCAAAAACACGTTTACGAAATTCGGAAACCAATGCCTGAAATTGAGGCTCCTCGAAATCAAAGAAGCTCAAAACCAATTCAATAGTCAAATGGTTATGGAAAAGCTTAAAGCCTGTTAATCGAGCCAGTTCGTATCCGACGGTCATTTTACCTACAGCAGGCGGACCAAATATGACTATAAATTTCATACTTTACTCTACAACTAACTTTGACTTACGCACTGGCGAGCGCGACTGATTGCGGCAAGTAACGGCTGATTGCGGGTTCGCTAATGACGACAAGCAAATCCACATCGCTCCACATATCTTTTTCGGCGGGCGAAAGAGCGCACGAGCCGTAAACGACAATTGCTCGCACATCTTCATCAGCTTGAAGAGGCGCGGCTAAATCTTGAGCGGCGACATCTTGCCACATATAACCTCATCTTAAGCTAGACGGATAAAACCACATTATAAATTAAATACTAGTGCCAACAAAAAATTTACAAAACCTGGCTTTACAGCCGAAATAGCAATTCCGACATAGATTTTATTACGAACGGCGCAGGTAAAACGGGCGAGACCGGTAACTAAAGAATCGCCGGAATTTGAACTCTTGTATTTTCGTTAAATGCCCTTTTTAAGAATTTCCAATTTAGGGAAAATAAATTGGAAATCCGACTATTAGGGAAAAAGTAAGGGAAAAACAAAAGGAGCATCCTGTGAATGCTCCCTAAGCTATTGTAGATATTGGCTCCGCAGGTAAGACTCGAACTTACAACCCTTCGGTTAACAGCCGAATGCTCTGCCATTGAGCTACTGCGGAATATTTGTATTGCAACGCTGCTTCCTGCGTTCGCAAGATTTATAGAATTACGAAATTCTTTTCACAATGTCAAGTGCAGATAATTTCTCTGTATTTTCAGGGAATCGCCTCTTGAAATGTCGGCAATCTTGGGGCAATATCCTGTGAAGTCTTTAAAATCCGGTTATTATAAAAATTATGTCGGCACCAAATATTGAAACGATTGTTAATTTATCAAAACGGCGCGGTTTCGTCTTTCCGGCTTCGGACATTTACGGCGGACTCGGCTCGGCTTGGGATTACGGGCAGCTCGGCGTAGAGCTAGCCAACAACATCAAACAGGCGTGGTGGCGCTGGATGGTTCACGAGCGCGACGATATGGAAGGCGTTGATTCCGCCATTATTCAAAACCGTCTGGTCTGGAAATATTCCGGTCACGAAGAAACTTTCTCAGATCCGCTCGTTGATTGCCGAAGCTGCAACTCGCGGCTGCGGCAGGACAAGCTCGACAAAAATGAGAGCGGAAACTACGTTTGCTCAAACTGCGGCTCGACAGATTTAACCGAGCCGCGTCAGTTTAATTTAATGTTTCAAACCACGCTCGGCGCGGCATCGGCTGAAGACGA
Source organism: Pyrinomonadaceae bacterium (assembly GCA_036387135.1). GTDB lineage: Bacteria > Acidobacteriota > Blastocatellia > Pyrinomonadales > Pyrinomonadaceae > JALZCH01. The sequence continues at coordinate 2,182 of DASVUH010000055.1, forward strand.
TCCGTCGGCGCTCGCGTATCTTCGACCCGAAACGGCTCAGGGAATTTTTATCAATTTTTTAAATGTTTTGAACACTTCGCGCCGCAAACTGCCATTCGGCGTAGCGCAAATCGGCAAAAGCTTTCGCAACGAAGTCACGCCCGGAAATTTTATTTTCCGCACGCGCGAATTCGAGCAGATGGAAATGGAATTTTTCGTCAAACCGGGCGAGGACGAAACCTGGCATCAATATTGGATTGACGCTTGTTTTGATTGGATTTTATCGCTCGGCATTTCACGCGACAATCTGTTTCTTTACGAACAAAATCAAAAAGAACTCGCGCATTATGCGAAACGCACGGTTGATATTCTCTATCGCTTTTTCCCCGAACGCGCCGAGGAAGAAAAACAATGGGACGAATTAATGGGAATCGCAAACCGGACGGATTTCGATTTGAAAGCCCACTCGAAAAAACCGGAAAACTCCGAAGGCAAGCGAAATAACACCGATTCGACCGAAGATTTGTCGTATTTCGATGACGCCGCGAAAGAACGATTTTACCCGTTTGTGATCGAACCGGCAATTGGCGTCAACCGCACTTTGCTGGCGGTTTTGATGGACGCCTACACCGAAAAAACTTCGGACAAAGGCGAAACGCGCGTGATTTTAAAATTAAAACCGGAATTAGCGCCGATCAAAGTCGCCGTTTTGCCGCTGGCGAAAAACAAACCGGAAATTGTTTCGATGGCGAAAGGAATCAAAAAAGATTTGCTCGGCAGTTTTCGCACCGTTTACGACGACACGGCGGGAATCGGTAAATTATATGCGCGGCAGGATGAAATCGGAACTCCGTTTTGCCTGACGGTTGACCACGAATCTCTGGAAGACAACGCCGTCACAGTGCGCGACCGAGATACCTGGGAGCAGGAACGCATCAACATCGGCGAATTAAAAGAATATTTGCGAAAGCGTTTGACGAAAGATTAAAAGTCGTTTTAACGATGAGCGGCGAGGCTGGCGACGGTTTCGATTAGCTCATTCATCTCGACCGGTTTGGCGATGTGTGTTTGAAAACCGTATCGCAAAGCCTCAAGCCGGTCTTCGTTCCGGGCGTAAGCCGTTAAAGCTATCGCCGGAATCTTGCCGCCTTTTTCGGGCGCGAGCCGCCGCACGTTTTCGATAAATTCGTAACCGTTCGTGCCGGGCATTCCAATGTCGCTGACAATAACGTCGGGCGCTGATTGTTTGATGTTTTCGAGCGCTTGGGCGACCGACTGCGCCGTCGAAACTTGCGCGCCTGACGTTTCGAGAAATATTTTAATTAGCTCCAGCGCGTCAATTTCATCATCAACCACCAATACATTCAAACCCGCCAGACTTTTTTCAATTGCCCCATCGGAATGATTTTCGCCGTAAATATCGCCGCTCGGCGGTTTACCATTGGTCTGAGAGCGTGATAAAAGCGGGAGATTCAAGATGAATACTGCGCCTTTGCCTTTGCCGTCGCTTTCCGCTCGAACACTGCCGCCATGCTGTTCGACGAGATGTTTCACAATCGCCAAACCTAAACCCAGACCGCCGAAGTGTCTGGTCGTCGTGCCGTCGGCTTGACGAAAGCGGTCGAAAACATACGGCAGAAATTCCGGCGCAATTCCGCTGCCCGTGTCGCCGACCGAAACGACGAGATTCGAGCTTTCACGTTTGACGCCGATTTCGATTGAGCCGCCGCGCGGCGTAAATTTGACGGCATTGGAAAGCAGATTCCACAAAACCTGCTGCAAGCGCGCCGAATCTCCGGCAATTTCGGTCGTTTCATCGGCGATGTTTGTTTTAATAACGATGTCTTTTGCTTCGGCGGCGGGCGAAATCGAATCAACGGCGGATTTGACAAGCGCAGCCGCATTGAGCGGGCGTATGTCGAGCTTCAATTTCCCGGTGATAATACGCGAAACGTCGAGTAAATCTTCGATGATTTGCGCTTGCGAGCGAGCGTTGCGTTCGACCGTTTCGAGCGCTTCCTGAATTTTGCCGCCATCGAGCCTCCCCGTTCGCAGCAGATTCGCCCAACCGAGAATCGCATTCAAAGGCGTGCGCAATTCGTGGCTGACGGTCGCCAGAAATTCGTCTTTCAGACGATTGGCGGTTTCTGCTTCGGAACGGGCGTGGCGCTCGCTCGTAAACAGTTTCTCCAACTCGGCGGCGGCTCTTTTTTCCCCTTTGATGTAATCGCGGATGTCGTATTGCCGGCGGCGCGCGCGCAGCGCAGATTTTATCGCGCTCATCAGCGTCATCAAGCGCACGGGACGTTCGATGAGCGTCACGTTTCCGGTTTTCGAGAGCATTTCCAGAATTTCGGCGTTAGCGGGAACGTCGCCGCCGCCGCTGGTCAAAACCACGAGCGGAATGTCAGACCACTGCGGCTGTTCCGTGAGCGCGGCGATTAAATTCGGCGTGGTTTCCGGCGTCAGAGCTTCGCCGGTTACAAAAAACAAACCTGCGTTTTCGAGCGTTTCCGAATTGATTTCCAGCGCGTTTTGACAAACTTCGGCTGTTAATCCGGCTTCGCTCAAAATGCGTGCGGTTATTTCGGCGTCTCTGCCGGTCGGAGCGAGAATTAAAATTCGCTCGTCCCGGTCGTTCTTTGTTTTGTCCGTTTCGTTACTCGTCATCCGACTCGACTGCAAAAGTGTTTTTGTGACCGATGAACGTCGGAACGCCGGTCAATACTCCGCGAAACTCCCGTAAAGGCTCGCCTACGGTGATGCCATCCTTCGTTATCCGAAACTCGCGGATCGTGCTTTCGTGTTCTCCCGTTCGTTTTTTAACCACAGAAAGCGCGCGCCGCACCGCGCCGTCCGCCTCGAAATAACGCAGCATTAAAACCGTGTCGGCTAGATAGCTGACATCTACGGGCGACGCCATCGTGCCCAAAAAACCGTGCTGCGCCATAATGAGCATCGTGACGACGCCTTGTTTGTTGAGATAAGTCAAAAGCTCGTGCATCTGAATCGTCAAAAAACGCTCTTCGGGCATCGCATTCAAATAACCGTTCAGACTGTCAATGACGACCACGCGGGCGTTGTTGCGGGCGACCGATTCGATTACGGCGTGGGCAAATTCGCCGGGCGCTAATTCAGCCGGGTCAACCTGCTGAACCGTGAGCGAGCCATTGTCAATATAATCTTGTATTTTCGTGCCGATTCCGGTGGCTCTCTTAACATAATTCTCAATAATTTCGTCGAAAATAAAAACAGCGGCGTTTTCGCCGTTTTCCGCAGTGCTGGCGGCGAATTGAGCGGCAAGAGATGATTTGCCCGAACCCGCGGGACCGATTAGCAAATTGCTCGTACCGCGATCAAGCCCGCCGCCGAGCAATCTATCAAGCTCCGTAATGCCGCTTTCGATAACCTCATTTTTAAAATCTTTCCGATGATCGGCGGCGACCAGACGCGGAAAAACCCGGACGCCGCCGGTTTCGATGTTGAAATCGTGATAACCGCCGCGAAAACTCGAACCGCGCAGCTTTATAACGCGCAAACGCCGCCGTTCGCCGCCGTATTCGACCGCGATATGGTCGAGATGCACAACGCCGTGAACGATTGAATGAACGTGCAGATCGCCCATATCGGAAGTTTTATCGTCGAGCAGTAAAACCGTGCATTCGCGCGGAGTAAAATATTGTTTGAGAGCGAGAATCTGGCGGCGATAACGCAAAGGATCACGCGCCAGCAGACGCATTTCCGACAAAGAATCGAAAATTATGCGGCGCGGATTAATCCGTTCGACTTCAGCCAAAACCGCTGCCGTCGTTTCGTTCAGCTCGATTTCCGAAGGGTGAAAAATTGTGTACTGCGATTCCGGCTTGAGACTGTCGCCCGACGGCAGCAATTCAAAAATATCAACGCCGTCAAGCGTCCAGCCGTGCGAGCGAGCGACGTTTATCAACTCGTTTTTGGTTTCCGACAGAGTGACGTAAAGAACTCGCTCGCCGCGTTTGACCCCTTCGCGCAGAAATTGCAGCGCGAGCGTCGTTTTTCCGGTTCCCGGCTCGCCTTCGAGCAGGTATATATGGTTTGCCGGAAAACCGCCGCGCAAAACGTCGTCGAGTCCTTCAGCGCCGGAACTCAGCTTGTCATCCGATTTTATTTGCTCGTCCGAATCTGAATTATCGTTTATTGGCATAAATTAGGTTTCGACATTTTATCGTAAATTCGAGCAAAACACACCGAAAATTTAAAATTGTCTTTAAAAAGCGGGCGACGGTTGCGCGTCGTTTGGCAAATGCTATGATTTGGTTGAGCAAATTTAGAAAAAAATTATGGCGATTCACAAAACGCGCAACGAACAAATCGAAAACAGCCTGCTGCTCGAATCAACAGAAGAAATCGAGCTGCCGCCCGCCGAAGTTGACGAAGACAACATAACTTTGCAGTTCGAGACTTTTCGCCCGTTTGTGCCCGAACTGATCGAAGAACTCGAAGAAGGCACAATCGCCGAAACGGTTCCCGTCATCAAAGACGGCTCGACGTTTGCGATTCACGGCGAAACACGCACTTTTTGGGTAAAAATCTGGTATCTCGCCGATTCCGAAATGACCGAAATCGCCCGCGTTCAGGTTTTGAATTGTCTGCCGCGAATGCGAAACGTCCGCATCGTTTTTCCAAACAGTCAAGAATAGTTTTTTCAAGTGCAAAAACTTCCCGCAAAAATCATCAGGCTCGCTGAAATTATCAAAGAAAACGCCGGTCGCGCGCTGCTTGTCGGCGGTTGCGTCCGCGATTTTTTGATGGATATTGAACCGAAAGATTTTGATGTTGAAGTTTACGGTATCGAACCGCACCGCTTGCGCGATATTCTCGAACGATTCGGCAAAGTTGACGCGGTCGGCGAAGCGTTTACGGTTTACAAAATCGGAAACAATCTGGACGTTTCCCTGCCCCGCCGCGAGCGCAAAACCGGGCGCGGACATCGCGGTTTTACGATTGAAGGCGACCCGCAAATGTCGTTTGAAGAAGCCTGCCGACGACGCGATTTTACGATTAACGCAATTTTGCAGGACATTTTGACGGAAGAAATCATTGATCCGTTCGGCGGGCGCGCCGATATTGAACGAAAGCTGATTCGCGTTGTCGCGCCGGAAACTTTTGTCGAAGATTCTCTTAGGGTTTTGCGGGCTGCGCAATTTGCCGCCAGATTTGATTTTGAAATCGAGTCGGAAACCGCCGCGCTTTGCCGTTCGATTGATTTATCGGATTTGCCGAAAGAGCGGATTTGGGGCGAGTTTGAAAAGCTGCTGCTCAAAGCCGAAAAACCTTCAATCGGATTAAAATGGTTTTACGATTTAAAAATCGCCGATAAGCTGTTTCCCGAAATAACCGCGCTCGTCGGCGTTCCGCAAAACCCGGAATGGCATCCCGAAGGCGATTTGGACGTGCATACTTTGCTCGTCGTTGACGAAGCCCGGAAATTGATTGAAGATTTGCCGTATCCGAAACGAGTTACCGTAATGCTCGGTGCGCTCTGTCACGATTTCGGGAAACCGGCGACAACCCGTTTTTTTGAAGGCGCTTGGCGCTCGCACGGTCACGACGAAGCAGGCGTCGAGCCGACCGCCGCGTTTCTCGATCGCTTGGGCATTTTCACGCTCGACGGTTACGATGTTCGGAATCAAGTAATTGAATTGGTCAGAAATCATCTGCGTCCGGGAGAATTTTATAAAAACAGAGACGACTTGGGCGACGGCGCGTTTCGTCGTCTGGCGAGGCGCGTTGAATTGGATTTGCTTTACCGCGTCGCCAAAGCCGACAGTTTGGGCAGAAACGCGCCGTGGCTGCCGCCTGAAAAACTTAAAACCGCCGAAGCGCAGGAGTGGTTTATCGAAAAGGTTAAAGATTTAAAAGTGGAACGAGCAGCGCCGCAGCCGATTTTGATGGGCAGACATTTAATCGAATTGGGCTTAAAGCCGTCGCCGCAATTTAAAGAAATCTTAGACGCCGTTTACGAAATGCAGCTCGATGAGCGCGCCCGCAATCTGGAAGAAGCCATTGCCGAAGCGCGAAAAATAATTAAAAACGGAGAATTGAACACGGAGAATTGATAGTTGTTTTTTATTTCTAAGCTCACCGCTGATTTTGCTCGAAAACAGTTCCGAAAAAATGTCGCCCGTCGAATGGTTTGTTTATCTCGCCTCGATTGCAATTAACGTTTATGCGATTTATCTTTTCTTTTGGACTGATTAACGTCAACCCTTGAATCGGACAGGAATCAAAACTTGAAAAAGAATTTATTTGCCGTCTTTTTTTTGCTGTTTTTAACCGTTTCCGCAAACGCCCAAACCGCGCGTCCGCCCGACCGCGACGATAATCAAATCTGGCACGAAACCGTAATCGGCTTGCCGGTGACAAAAAAACTGACTTTAAATCTCAACGGCGTTTTGCGTTTCAGCGGCGATCAACGAAGATTTACCGACGACCGCATCGGATTCGGATTTTCCTACAAATTCAATAAAAACGTGACTGCCGGAACGAGTTATTTGTACCGCTTTACGGAAACAATCAGAAACCGCAAAAATTACGAAAATCGTTTTATCGCTTATCTGACCTTGAGCAAGGCATTCGGCAAATTCGGCATCAGCAACCGCAATCAATACGAGTATCAAGCCAGAAATTCGCGCGCCGACAAATGGGTTTATCGCAACCGCCTGCAAGCCGAACGCGAAATAAAGCTCGAAAATTTCGGCTTCAAACCGTTTGTTTCGGCAGAAGTTTTTTACGATTCGGCAGCCGAGAAATTTTCACGCCTTCGTTTAACCGGCGGCGCAAGCAAAAAACTTTATAAAAATCTAACGCTCGACGCTTATTATATGCGGCAGCAGGACGCGACGACTAACCCGGGCGATTTAAACGTTTTCGGGACGACTCTGCGCCTGAACTTCGATTTTTTTGGAATCAGCAATTAAGAATCAAAACCGTTCTTTGAGTCTGGCGGCAAAACGCCGGCTCATCGAAACCGGTTTTGATTCGCCGCTCAGAAAAACCTGATAAGAATAATTAAATTGATTTTCGACGCGCTCGACAAAAGCCAGATTGACGATTGCGGAACGATGAATGCGAACGAAATTTTTCTGCGGAAGCTGCCGTTCCCAATCGTTGAGCGGTTTTAAAAGCAAAGCCCGCTCGCCCGTCGCAATGCAAATTTCGCTGTAAACGTCAGCCGCCAGAATATATTTGATTGAATTTACCGGGACGAATTTCGATTTTCTGCCGAAAGTGAGAAACAAAAAATCGTCCGGCTCTAAAACTTTTGCTGTAATTTCGGTTTTCCGTTGCGCGGAAAGCTTTTCGATTGATTGTTTGAGCCGCTCCGGTTTGACGGGTTTGAGAAGATAATCGAGCGCGTTGACTTCAAAAGCGCGAATCGCGTATTCGTCGAAAGCGGTGACGAATATCGTTTGAAAATCAATTTCGACTTTTTCGAGCAAATCAAAACCGCTCGCGCCGATCATTTGAACATCGAGAAAAACAACATCCGGCGCGCTTTTCTCGATAACTTCAATCGCCGAATCAACGCCGTCGGCTTCGCCGACAATTTCAACGTTTGGCAATTCAGCCAGCATTTTCCGCAATTTATTGCGCGCCAAACGCTCGTCGTCAACAATCGCCGCTTTCCAGATTCTTTTCATTTTTTCACCGCCGAGACGCAGAGTTTTCAATTAATGACTTAAAAGGAATCTTATTAATTATTTTTTCTTTCTCGGCGTCTCTGCGTCTCGGCGGTTCAATTTATGGGAAAAATTCAATCCTTACAAAAACGCGCCCGCCGCGTTCAAAGGTTTCAAATTTGTGTTCGTTCGGAAACGCCTGCTCAAGCCGTTTTCGCACGTTTTCGAGACCGATGTGCGTTGATTTACCATTTCGCGCAAAACCGTTTGCCGTCGTATCAATCCATTTTCCGGTGTTGCTGATTTCAAGAAAAAGCCGCCCGTTTTCTTTTCGCGCCCGAAGTTCGATTTCGAGCGGCATCGAACTCGTTTGCATTCCGTATTTTACGGCGTTTTCAATCAAAGGATGCAGCAAAAAGCTCGGCAAGCGGAAATTTTCGGCTTCGAGCGCAACGTCTATTTTGATTTTCAGTTTATCCTCAAAACGCACTTGCTCGATTTCCAGATAATTTCTAACGGCTTCGATTTCATCGCGCAAAGTAACGGTTTCATTTTTCGTGTGAACGAGCGAATAACGCAAAAATTCGGATAATTCGCCGAGCATTTTTTCGGTTTTTTGCGGCGATTCGTGGACAAGCGCGCTGGCGGAATTAAGCGAGTTGAACAGAAAATGCGGGTTTAATTGATAACGCAGCATTTTCAACTCCGCTTCCTGCGCCAGAGCCTGCGATTTCAAAGCGTTTTCTTCTTCTTCGCGCTTGCTTTGCCAATACTTGATGCCGAAATAAAGCGCGCTCCATGACAAAAACAAAAACGGTTTGTGATGCTGCAGGGAAACAATAAAAGTGTCGGATAAATAAGCGATCAAGCTTTGTTTTTCAGGCACGGGAAACCGTCTGATTCCTAAAATTGCAAAAGCGATTTCACCCAAAATCAACCAGAGATAAGCAGCAATAATTGAACAAACCACGATGACCGCGCCGATTGTCAAAACATTCGGCTTTCTGTTCCAAACACGTTGATAAATCGGTCGCAAGGAGATTGTCAGAGCGCAGGCGATAACTAGATAAATAAAATAAACCGGAAAAAATCGCCCTTCAGCCGACAAATAACGGTCGAGAACATAACCCGACCAGCCGACAATTTGCAGCGTCCAGAAAAGCGATAAATTTTCGGTCAATTTCTTGAGCATTATTGCTGTTTGATTCTGCTGTAATGCGCCGCCGCGACTTGCCACGCGCCTTTTCGCTTTAAATACGTGCAGGTGAAATGAACGCGGGCGTCAATCTTGTTTCCCTGATAAACGTATTTTTCGATGATATAGCCGGTCGAAATTGCTACGTCGTCATCGAGAAGCCGGACTTTGTGACTCGCCTCGTCAATTTTGAAAACGGCATCGGGCGAGAACTCGGTGTAATCGGCTTTGACGTTGGCTTTTTTCTCAGATTTAGTCAGTATCTTGCCGTTGCTGCCCGTAATTAAAAAATCTTCGGCGACAATACGGTCATAATCTTTCAAATCACGGCTTGAATATGATTCGACCTGCCATTGCCTATCCATTTTCTTAATTTCTTCAACGACTTTCTCGCTGCTTTGAGCCAAAGTGATGGAAAGCGCCGACACAAACAGTAAAACTGAAACCAGGACATTTTTTAACATAATTCCTCCGAGTTATTTTTGAAAATGCGCCCAATCAAGCACCGGAATCAGCCACTCTTTCATCGGGCGATAAATAAAACCGTGCGCCAAACCGGTTTCGAGCATAACTTCTTTGCGTTTGCTGATTCCTTCGGCATCGTCGAAAACCCGCTGGCAAGTTCCGACCGAATCGCTTTTTTCGTAAATTGACAAAATGTTGCCGTGAAGGTTAATCAATTTCAAAAAATCTTCGTTTACGCCGCAACCCGCAATAATTACGAAATTGACGTTTTTATTTTTCAGATAAGTCGAAGCTACCATTGCGATAAATGCGCCTCTTGATGCGCCGACCACCGTGATGTTTTCCGGCGCAGCGCCATCTTTTAACAATTGCCGAATTTGTTCAGCGACTTTTGCCGCATACGCTTCGACATCAGTGTCTTTGGGGCGCGGTTCGCTGATGACGTTGAAACCTTCGGCTCGAAGACCTTCGACTATTTTCTCATACTCATAAGCGCCGTATTTTTCGCTGACGGCTTTGACGCCCTGGTCTTCGACAATTTTTCCGTGCAAATAAAATAAGTATTTGGCGTTTTTATTTGCCGTTTGAGCCGCACCTTCTTTCGCAGCTTGATTGAGCGCGGCAAAATTTAAAGCCGCAAAATCAATCTCGTAAATGTCGCCCCAGCCGCGCGAGAAATAAAACCGTTTGCCGTCGGGCGAAACCAGCGGCGTGTATTCGTATTCTTTTGTGTTGATTGTTTTTCCCAGAGTTTGCGGAATTGTCCATTTGCCGCTGCGGTTAAAACTGACGTACAAATCGCCTTCTTCGCTTTCGCTGCCCGGTCGGTCGGAGCAAATTATCAAATAACTTCCGTCGGGCGCGACAAACGGATCGGCTTCGGTTGCCGGAGTGTTGATTTCGCCGAGATTTTCAGCTTTTTGATATTTTCCGCCCACGAAACGCGAGCGATACAAATCGTTGTCTTTGCGCCCTTCAATTCGGACGGAAGCAAAATAAAGCGTGCCGTCTTTCGCCACAGAAGGATAATTATCATAACCGGGAGAATTTACTTCCGCGCCCAAATTTTGCGGCTCGCTCCAACTGTTTGCAGTTTTTTCGACAAACCAGATGTCGTAATTCGCTTTTTGGTCGCGTCCGTTCGGGCGCGTCGAAGCGAAGAACAAGCGTTTGCCGTCGGGCGAGAGCATCGGTTCTTTGTCCTGAAATGTGCCGGAAAACGGCGCGACTTGCGGCTCGCTCCATTTTCCGTTCTCAAGCCGCGAAAACATAATTTGCTCGTTTCCGCGACGGTCTTTGCGGCGCGTGAAATAAACTGTTTTTCCGTCCGGCGTAAAAGTCGGATTATATTCGTCCCCCGCCGTATCAATCACGCCTTCGGCAAAACGCGCGGGAGCTTTGGAAGTTTGAGCCGTAATCGCGCAATTTGCCGTAAACAAGCAGAGCGCAATTATTGAGAATATTTTTTTCATTTTAAGAATCTCCAAAATCAAATTTTACATTGTAAAAATACGCCGAAAATTTTGATTTATAATCCGAAACTTTGCGAGCGGCAAATAAACTTTGCGAGCGGCTGCAAAAGCGGCAATTTCAATTTTTAAAAGGAAAATGCGAAGATGCTTGAATTACATCGTTCTGAAAGACATTTTTTTTTAACAAATGAGCAAAGGTATTACAAAACGCAGCGAAGATTATTCAGCCTGGTACAACGAATTGGTTCAGCGCGCGGATTTGGCGGAAAATTCCGCCGTCCGCGGCTGTATGGTGATTAAGCCTTACGGTTTTTCGATCTGGGAAAAAATGCAGCGCGCTTTGGACGATATGTTCAAGGAAACCGGACACTCGAACGCATATTTCCCGCTTTTTATTCCGAAATCGTTTCTATCGAAAGAAGCCTCGCACGTCGAAGGCTTTGCCAAAGAATGCGCCGTCGTCACGCATTACCGTTTGAAAAACGCCGAAGACGGAAGCGGCGTAATCGTTGACCCGGAAGCGAAACTGGAAGAAGAACTGATCGTCCGCCCGACTTCGGAAACCGTAATTTGGAGCACGTACAAAAATTGGATTCAATCTTACCGCGATCTGCCGCTTTTGATTAATCAATGGGCAAATGTCGTGCGCTGGGAAATGCGGACGAGAATGTTTTTGCGCACGACCGAATTTCTCTGGCAGGAAGGTCACACGGCGCACGCAACCACCGAAGAAGCGCAGGAAGAAACGAATCGGATGCTCGAAGTTTATGCGACTTTTGCCGAAGAATGGATGGCTCTGCCCGTAATACGCGGCGCGAAAACGCCGAACGAGCGTTTCGCGGGCGCTGAGGACACGCTTTGCATCGAAGGCTTGATGCAGGACGGAAAGGCTCTGCAATGCGGTACTTCGCACTTTTTGGGACAAAATTTCGCCCGCGCTTTTGATGTGACTTTTACGAACAAAGCAGGCGAGCGCGAGCTTGTCTGGGGAACTTCGTGGGGCGTTTCAACCAGATTGATGGGCGCGTTGATTATGGCGCATTCGGATGACAACGGACTTGTTTTGCCGCCGAAGCTCGCGCCGATTCAAGTCGTGATCGTTCCGATTTATCGAGCGCCGGAAGATTTGCAAAAAATCAGCGAAAAAGTGTCGCCGCTGGTCGCCGAACTAAAAGCCAGAGGAATTTCGGTCAAGTTCGATGATTCCGACAACAATAAACCCGGCTGGAAATTTGCCGAATACGAATTGCGCGGAGTTCCCGTCCGCATAGCGATGGGAATGCGCGATTTGGAAAACGGTACATTAGAAATCGCACGCCGCGACACTCTGACAAAAGAAACGCAGCAGTTTGACGGAGCGGCGGATTTTATCGCCAATCTGCTCGATGAAATTCAGGCTAATATTTATCAAAAAGCTCTGAAATTCCGCGAGGAAAATACTTTTCGCGTTGACACCTGGGACGAATTCAAAGAACAAATCGAGCGCGGCGGCTTTTTATCGGCGCATTGGGACGGCACGGCGGAAACCGAAGAGCGAATCAAAGAAGAAACAAAAGCGACAATTCGCTGCATTCCGCTCGCTGCGCCGGAAGAATCGGGTGTTGATGTTTATTCGGGCAAGCCGTCGAACCGGCGAGTTATTTTTGCTAGAGCCTATTAATTTTTGCAGAAAATGTTTGGAACAGCGGAAAGTCAAACAGAGGTTAATATTTCCCTCGAAAACATTACCCAACTTGATCACGAGTTGGCAAATCATTTTGCGGGCAGATTAGAAATCTGCCGCGCTTTGTCACGTCTTCTAGTTAGTTTTCAAGCGAATAAATCACGCTCGGTTTATCGCTGGTATAAATACAAAGAAGGATTCTCCGCTGCTCTCATCGAATTTTTGCTCAAGGAATATGAAATTTGTTCCGGCGTTATTTTAGACCCGTTTGCCGGAAGCGGCGCCGCTTTGTTCGTTGCAGCCGAGCAAGGTTTACAGGCGGAAGGAATCGAAGTTTTGCCAATCGGTCAGCTTTTAGTCGAGGGACGACAAGCCTTTGAAACCAATTTTCAAGCAGAAGATTTTGCGACGCTCGCTCGCTGGAAAGACGAAAAAATTTGGGAAAATTCGGAAAAGATTGAATTGCCTGAACTGCGAATAACAACAGGCGCATACCCAACCGAAACAAGAGAATCAATTGAGCGTTTTATAGCTGCGCTCCATCAAGAAAAAAATTGGCGCGTGCGATGCGCTTTGGAAATTGCCTTATTTAGCGTTCTGGAATCTGTTAGCTATACTCGGAAAGACGGTCAATATTTACGATGGGATTATCGTTCCGGCAAACGCAGCACGGTCAAAAAACCTTTTCACAAAGGAGAAATTCTGTCATTTGAACGAGCCATTTGTGCCAAAATTCAAGAAATTATTGAAGATTTACAAACCGATAGACAAGATACGCTTTTTAAAACGGAAAATAGGCGAGGCTCGGTTAGACTTTACAAAGGTTCTTGTTTGGAAATTATACCCACGTTGACGCGCAACTTCTATGATGCGCTGATAACTTCGCCTCCATACTGCAACCGCTACGATTACACTCGCACTTATGCTTTGGAATTGGCTTTGCTTGGAGTAAGCGAAAAGGGTTTGGTTAATTTACGTCAGCAGATGTTGAGCTGCACGGTTGAAAATAAAGCAAAGGATTTGATCTCGCTTAATTCAAATTGGAAAAAAGCGATTAATGTTGCCGATAATCAAAAATTGCTGCAAGCAATTCTTAAACATCTAGAATGCGAAAAAGCCGAAAGAAGGCTCAACAATAACGGAATTCCACGAATGGTGCGCGGTTATTTCTACGAAATGGCTTGCGTTATCGCCGAAAGCGCCGCCGTTTTAAAATCAGGCGCTCCGCTTTTAATGGTGAACGACAACGTTCGCTACGCAGGTGCCAGCGTTTCGGTTGATTTAATACTTTCAGACTTTGCTGAGAATCTCGGTTTTCGGGTTGAAAAAATTCTCGTCTTGCCAAACGGCAAAGGCAACAGCAGTCAACAAATGGGCGAACACGGACGCGCCGCGCTGCGAAAATGCGTTTATGTTTGGAGAAAAATTTGATGTCACCCGAAAAGCCGTATCTTTTACATCTCAAATCCGACGTGGAACTTGTCACAACTTATGAAGCCAGACGCGCCGGGTTTGTAGCTTTAGCATTGGAGAAAAATCGTCGTGCGACCGTTTTCGTCGAACAAGCCAGAGCATTGAAAATTGCTGCCACAATCGCCGAGACTCCGTTTGAGCTTTTACAAATCGCCGATATTAAGACAGCTCTGCTGACAGCAGCCGGTGTTTCCGATAAAGCGGCGGCACATCTCCACGCCGAGGACAAACAAGCAGCGGTTTTAGGATTGATTCGGAATTTTCTCGAACCGGCTGGCGCAAATTTTGTTGAAGAGTTGGTTTATCGTTTTTTGCTCACTCGTGGGGACACGCTCGGCGGCTCAATGCGAAACGCAGGCGGTGTAATTGCACAACGAAAATTAATTCGCGCCATGATTTCCGCTTTGAAAATTTCCGGCAGAAGTTATGAGTGGCTACACTCAACCGGCAGAAGTTGGAATCAAACAAGCGAAGAAGATGCTGACATAGAGCTTTATCTATCCGGTTTAAGTTGGCAAACCGAAGGACAAGTGCGAACATTGCTTTTTAATCTCACTGTACCGCTTGTCCGCAATAATATTGATTTATGTCTATTAGAATGCGCTCCATCTCAACTTTTCAGAAAACAAGCTCAAGAAATTTATTCAACGCCGGACTTGTACTTAGCTTTGGGCGAGCTTAAAGGCGGCATTGACCCGGCGGGCGCGGATGAGCATTGGAAAACAGCGCGAACGGCTTTGATTAGAATTGAAACGGCATTTGCTAAAATCAATTTAAAACCGCATTTGTTTTTCGTCGGTGCTGCAATCGAAAGAAAAATGGCGAGCGAGATTTGGGAATTGCTTGAAAATGGAACGCTTGAAAATGCGGCAAATTTAACAGATGAAATTCAGCTACCCAGCATTGCTCGCTGGCTTTGTAGTCTGTAAACATCAAATTGCAGCTGTTTTCTGTAGCGGCTTTTGTTATAAACTTTGACACTGTTTCGATTGATTTTTACGAACTGGAGCTTTTATTTTGAGTCTTTTATTAGAAGGAAAACGCGCTTTTGTGACCGGCGGGACGCGCGGAATCGGCGCTGCGCTTTGCGAAGTTTTTGCGCGCGAAGGCGCTGACGTGGCTTTTAATTATCATTCGCGCGATGATTTGGCGGAAGCTGTTAAAGAGAAAATCGGTGCTTTCGGGCGGCGCGCCGAAGCGTTTAAAATTTCCGTGACGGATCGTTTGGGTTTGAAAAAGATGACGCGCGAATTGGTCGAAAAATGGGGCGGAATTGATGTTTTGGTCAACAACGCTGCGGTCAACAAACCCGACAATTTCGCCACGACCACCGATAAATCCTGGGATTGGGTGATTGATACCAACGTCAATTCTCTTTTCGCCGTAACGAAACCGATTTATAAACAAATGATCCGGCAGCGAGCCGGAGCGATTTTAAATATCACGTCGGTCGGCGCACTGCGCGCGCTGCCGACTTCGGTTCATTACGCGACTTCAAAAGCCGCGATGATCGGTTTTACCAAATGCCTTTCGCGCGAAGCCGCGAACTTCGGAGTTTCCGTCAACGCCATCGCCGCCGGCATTTTCGATACCGATTTGGCTCACACGCTGCCCGAACGATTGCTGCAAATGCACGATTTCTGGGTTTCCAAAGGCAGACTTGGAAAACCGGAAGAATTGGCTGAAGTCGCCGCCTTCGTCGTTAGCGACCGCAACAGTTTTATGAACGGCGAAGTGTTTATCGTTGACGGCGGCGCGGTGACATAAAAACGATGAATGCGGAACGATGAACGATGAATTAAGAAAATAAAAATACAATTGGAAATTTACATTCCTTTCATTCATCATTCATCGTTCCTAATTCATCATTTAAATTTATGGGATTACCACAGCCAAAGGCGTATTACACAATCGGAGATTATCTTGAAATCGAGCGTTCGAGCGATGAGCGTTATGAGTTTCTCGACGGCGAGATTTATTTAATGGCTGGCGAATCTGACGCGCACGGTGATATTTGCTCGAATCTGATTATCAGTCTTGGAAACCAGCTTCGAGAGACACCTTGCCGCGTACGCTCAAAAGATACAAAGATTCGTAGCGGTGCTATTCCCGAAAAAGCTCGAACGACAAAAGGAATGTTTTCTTACCCGGATGTCGTTGTGTTTTGCGGCGCTTTGCAGCATCACGACGAATACAAAGACGTTTTGATTAATCCGAACGTCGTGATTGAGGTTTTATCAGAAAGCACTGCGGAATTTGATCGCGGCGAAAAGTTTATGCGTTACCGCAATTGGAATCCGACGCTGACCGATTACATTTTGGTTTCTCAGGACAAGCCGGTCGTCGAACATTATGTTCGTCAGGAAAACGGAACCTGGATTTTACACGAATATCACGGTTTGGCGGCGAATTTTAAAATTGATTCAATCAACTGCGTTTTAAGCCTCGCCGAAGTTTTTGACCGCGTAGAATTTCCCCCCGATGCGCTTGACGTTTTCCCGACTAAATGAAATTGAAATTGGATTTCACCACTAAATCTTTTTCTTGCAATAACTTAATATTGACAAAATATTTTTAAAACTTTATTCTGGTAATTGATTTTTAAATTAGCAATTATTGAAAGGCGAGATATTATGGCAAAACCGGAATTAATCGAATGTATGAATCGGGCGTTGGCGCTCGAATTGGCGGGAACTATTCAATACACGCAGCACAGTTTTTTGGTCACCGGAATCGAACGCGAAATCTATCGCAAATTCTTCCGCGATCAGGCGGAAGAAGCGCACGGACACACCTATGATTTGGGCGACAAAATAGTTTCTCTCGGCGGCGTTCCGACCGTCGAGCCGGCGATGATTTTACAGGCAACGGAATTATCGGAAATGTTGAAAATGGATTTGGCGCTCGAACGCGAGGCTTTAGCAGGTTATATGGCTGCCTGGGAATTGTGCGACGATCATAAACCGACGCAATTCTGGCTCGAAGAAAGAATCGCCGAAGAGCAGATTCACGTCGAAGAACTCGAAAAACTGACGAACGAGCGAACGTCGCGCATTAATTCAGAACGCATTACGCTCAGACAGGTCAGCTAAAATTCAATAAAATCGAAACAAAAAAACTCCGGTTTAAGTTCGCCGCAAACTTAAACCGGAGTTTTCTATTTATCCATTGTTTGATTTGAGCGCCGCCAGCAAAATCTCAAAATCGGTTTCCAAATCTTTTCCCAAATGCACGCGCAAAGCGCGGCGGCTGCGGTCGAGCAAAACTTGAAAATCGCCGCGCGCTTGTGCGGCTTTGACGACGCCGAAAGTAAAATTTTGTTCCGGCACGGGGAAATCAATCGAATCGTCGCTCGTAATCTGCAAAAAGACGCCGTTGTTCGCGCCGCCTTTGTAAGCCTGCCCGGTCGAATGCAGAAATCTGGGTCCAAATCCGAGGCAAGTCGCCGCGCGATGATTTTCTAAAACCCAATGCCGTAAATTGCTTAAGATTTGAAAGCTTTCCGCATTCATTTCGAGATAAGCCAGAAGCGCAAAATAATCGTCCGCCTTGATTCGCGCAAAATGCGCCCGCAAATAATTCGTTAAGGATTTTTCGCCTGCAAGCAATGAATTAAGCTCTGCTAAATTGCGTTCGTCGGTGAACAGCTTAATTCCGTTTTCTTCAAAAAACGCGATTTCCTCCGGCAGCTCGCCCGTTTTTTCGTATTCTTCGGTAATTTTGCGGGCTTCGATTTTCGCCGCTTCAACATCGGGCTGATTGAATGGATTGATTTGCATTACGCTTCCGGCGACTGCCGTGGCGATTTCCCAGCGGAAAAACTCTTGTCCGAGATTGCCTGCTTCGGGCAGATTGATTTCGACGACCGGCTGACCGGCTCTGACGAGCGCCTCAATCGCCGCGTCTTCGTGCGGATTTCGGCTGCCTTCGAGTTTTAAATGAACAAAAATGCGGTCGTCGCCGTAATTTCCGATTGGCAAAATTTCTTCGCCGTCAATCGGAATTATCGCCGCGCCGTTTTTGCCGGTAGATTCGGCGATTAATTGCTCGAGCCACGCGCCCAAATCAAAAATTTGCGGCGAAGTGAAAATCGTCAGCTTGTCGCGCCCGCTTCGGTGAGCCGCGCCTAAAATTGCGCCCAGCATAACACCGGGATTTTTCTCCGCGTCCGCGTTTCGACAAGCCTCGACCATTAAGGCGGCGCGATTTAAAAACTCACCGGCGTTTAAACCCATCGCGGCGGCGGGAATCATTCCAAAATCGGAAAGGACTGAAAAACGTCCGCCGATTTCCGGCAAGCCGAAAAAGATGCGCCAAAAACCGTCGCGCTCGGCGACTTGCTGCATTTTCGAGTTCGGGTCGGTGATGGCGACAAATTGTTTTCCCGCATTTTCGCGTCCGACAGTTTCCGCAACTCTTTCAAAGAAATATTGTTTAAAACAATTCGGCTCAAGTGTCGAACCGCTTTTGCTGGCGACGATAAAAAGCGTGTTCGCCAAATCTATTTTTTCTTCCAACGCGCGAACCTGAGCCGGAGCGGTCGAATCCAGAATGTGAAATTCGGGAAAACCGTCCTGCTTGCCGAAAGTAAAACTCAAAACTTCCGGCGCGAGCGACGAGCCGCCCATTCCGAGCAGCAGAATATGACTGAAATTGCGTGCGCGAACTTCGTTTTGAAAATTTTCGATGCGGGCGATTTCATCCTGCTGTTTTTCGACAATCGAAAGCCAGCCGAGCCATTTCGGTTCGTCCTCATTTGTCCACAAACCGGCGTCTTTCGCCCATAAACGCTCGGTTTTATTCTCTCGGTTCCAATCGCTCAATTCCTGTTCGACAGCGCGTCGCAAATCGTCCGGCAAAGAAAAAGTTTGCGAGTTAAGTTTAATTTCGCTCATAAATTTATTCGGGATTTTGTTAACAGCATTCATCATTGCCGACTTTTTTATAGTCTGTCAATCTTTATTTATTCGATTTTTATTGAATAATTTGCTTGACGCGCAGTGAAAAGAAAATCTAAAATCCCTAGCCGAACGGGATTTATCGAACACAGTTTTCCGGCGGTTTTTAAAAGAACAAATAAATTAAATGTCCGCACGCACACAGCGCCAACAGGAAATTCTCGACTACATCACGAATTTTATCGAGCGACACGGCTACAAGCCTTCGTATCAGCAAATCGCGCGGCATTTTCGCATTAAATCTAAATCCGCGGTGTCAAAGCACTTGACATCGCTTGAGCGTCAGGGCTTGGTTTCGCGGCGCACCGACAACGGCTCGTTTATGCTGTCGGTCCAACCGGAAAAAGATTTGGCAAAATCGGTTTGCCGGATTCCGCTGCTCGAAAAATTGACCGAAGACGAATACGACGCGGAAATGCTGTTTGTCCCGCGATTTCTGTTCGGCGCGGCGTCGCCGGAAAAAATCTACGCTTTTCGCGTGCCGAACGATTCGATGATTGAAGAACATATTTGCGCAGGCGACATCGCGCTCGTCGAACGCCGCGCGTTTGCCCGCGACGGCGAATGCGTCGTCGCTCTCATCGAAGACAAACATCCGACGCTCGAACGCTTTTACGATTTCGGCGCGGAAGTCGAGCTGCGTCCCGCCAACTCCGCGCTCAGTCCGCTTCGCCTGCCGTTTGAATTCGTCCGCATCTGCGGCATCGTGCGCGGTCTGCTGCGCGGGCAAACCGTCTGAAAACTAAAAGGCTCTCCGAATTTTGGAGAGCCTTTGTTACAAATCAAACGAAAATTAGTTTTTTAAGGTTGAACGGGTTCTGTTTCGTAAATACCGTTTTGTTTGTCAAAAGACGCCGGGCGGCGAAACTGCGGGGCGCTTGGGTTTCGATGACGTATGCGCGTAAAAACAAACAAATTGAAAAAGTGCATCGCTCCTAAAACGATTAACACCGTTCCGACCTTAAACGATAAAGCCTCGATTCCCTGCCGCGCGGTTGCGATGTCGTAACCGAGTTTGAGAAACAAGCTGATAAATCCCAGATTTATCAAATAAAATCCGACGACGAGCAGATGATTGACCGAATCTGCCAGCGATTCGTTGCCGCCGAAAACATCAACCAGAAAAATCCGACCGTTCGTGTGCAAAGTGCGGGCGACCCAAACTGTTAGCATCACGCTTAAAACGATATAAGCCGCATAAGTTACAACCACAATGTCCATCTTTTTGACTCCTGCCGGAAGTTTTTAAATTTGCCGCTCCAAAACGGCTTGCTTTTTTTACGACAAAGTTTGTGCCAAACGGGAAATCCATTGTTTTCCGGTAAATTTATAATCATTCAATGGCAATTTGCGGAAAAGCGTTTTTGAAGTTTGCAAAGTGCCGCAAAAACGAAAATTATCTCGAAACATTCGGTTCATTCCGTTCGTAATTCGATTAGCCAACACGCCGTAAAGCGTAAATCAATTAATAAACTCGCTTAGAGACAGGGTTTCGAGATGAGACATCTTTATTCTTTTTATACCGACGCTTTTCGCATTGCGCTCGATTCGATTTTGGCGCACAAGCTCCGGGCTTTTCTGACGCTGATCGGAATTATTATCGGCGTCGCGGCGGTTGTCGTCGTCGGCGCTTCGATCAGCGGTTTAAATTCCTACGTCACGACGCAAGTCACCAAAGTTTTGGGCGCGAATCACTTTATGATCGCCCGGCTCGCGTTTTCCGGCAGAATGTCCGACGATGCATTTGAAAGAGCCAATCGCCGCAACAAAAAAATAACGATGGAGGAATACGAATACGTCAAAGCCAATTGCAGGAGCTGCGCCGAGATCGGCGCGACGCTCGGCGGGGGCGCGGATTTAAAAGAAAACGGAGTCGAAATGCCTTCGACTCGAATTATCGGAGTGACGGCGAATATGCTCGATATTGAAGACAAAAATGTGTCTGAAGGGCGTTTTATAAGCGATGACGATGTAAACCGTTCAGCGCGAGTCGCCGTAATCGGCTGGGATGTCAAAGATAAATTGTTTCCCGATAGAAATCCGATCGGATTGACCGTAAAGGTGCGCGGTTTGCCGATTGAAATTATCGGAATCGAGAACAAACGCGGCTCTTTTATGGGACAATCGCAGGATCGCCATCTTTATATTCCGATTTCCCTGCATCAACAGCTTTTCAATCGAGGTCAGGACGGAATTCAGCTTCACGGCAAAGGATCGGAACGCGAGACTTTTAATCAGGTTATCGAAGACGCGCGCCTGACTTTACGAAACCGTCGCGGACTGATCGGAACGGAAGACGACAATTTCGGACTCGTTAATACGCAGGAGCTTGGCGGGCAGATTGACCAGTTTACGGCTTCAATCGCGGCGGTCGTCGTGCCGATTACGCTGATCACTTTAATCGTCGGCGGAATCGTCGTGATGAATATTATGCTCGTTTCCGTGACGGAAAGAACGTTTGAAGTCGGATTGCGAAAAGCTCTCGGCGCAACGCGAAAACAAATTTTGCTGCAATTTTTGATCGAATCTGCGCTGCTTTGCGTTCTCGGCGGAATTTTAGGATTGGTCACAGCCTGGGGCGTGACAGCTCTGATTACGTTTCTGGCTGAAATCACGATGACGATTACGCCGTTTTATATTTCTCTGTCGGTAATTGTTTCGAGCGTCATCGGCATTCTCGCCGGACTTTATCCGGCTTGGAAAGCGGCGCGTTTAGACCCGATTGTCGCTTTAACCAAAAATGTGTGATTCATTTTCACCGCCGAGACGCGGAGACGCTGAGAAAAGACAAAATTATTTGAAAGTAAAGTTATAAATTTCTCTTGTTTTTTACTCGGCGTCTCCGCGTCTCGGCGGTTCAAATTTATGAAACTTCCGAATTTTATTCCGATTGAAATCATCAAAATGGCTTTGGACAGCATTCGCTCGAATAAATTTCGCAGCGTTTTGACCGTGCTCGGAATTGTCGTCGGCGTGATGACTGCAATAATCGTGGCTTCGATTTTGACCGGAATGCGGAACAGCATCGTGCAAATGATTGAAGAATACGGCACGAGCAATATTTACGCTTTTCACCTGACGACGGGCTTTGGTCCACCGAACCGCGAAGAGCGAAACCGCAAGCCTTTGACGGTCGAAGATGTCGCCGCAATCAAAGCTCAATCAACGGCGGTCGAGGATATTGCGTTGATAGCACCCGGAATCGGTAATTTCGGCAACAGCTTTGATGACAATATGACTTACGAAGGACGGAATTATCGCTGGGCAAATACCGATGGAGTGTCATCAAACTACGAACAAATTTCCAATGTGGTTGTCCGCGAAGGTCGTTTTATTACCGAGTCGGATGACCAGCAGCGCCGAA
This sequence comes from Pyrinomonadaceae bacterium, assembly GCA_036387135.1. Lineage (GTDB taxonomy): Bacteria > Acidobacteriota > Blastocatellia > Pyrinomonadales > Pyrinomonadaceae > JALZCH01. The sequence continues at coordinate 24,412 of DASVUH010000055.1, forward strand.
ACGTTATTGTCATCGGAGTTAATGCGGCGGAAGCCCTTTTCCCGGATCAACAAACCGGAATTGTCGGGAAATTCGTGCGAATGAACGGTCAGCAATGGGAGATCATCGGCGTTTTGGAAAAGCGCAAAGCCGGTTTTTTCGGTGAAAACGAAGAAGATCGGAAAGTTTTTTTGCCGTATCGCACGGCTCGTAAAGTCGCTCCGCAGCGTGATTATTTGCTGCAAATTATCAAAGCCAAATCCGGTCAGATACCTCAAGCATTGCAGGAATCGGAAGACATTTTGCGACAACGGCGGGGCGTTAAATTTGGCGAGCCGAATAATTTCGACATCAAAACCGCCGACAAATTTATCGAACAATTCGATTCGGTGACCGGAATGATCGGGTTAATTGCGATTGCGATTTCCAGTCTCGGACTTCTCGTCGGCGGAATCGGCGTGATGAATATCATGCTGGTTTCCGTGACGGAAAGAACCAAAGAAATCGGAATCCGCAAAGCAATCGGCGCAACGCGCGGCGCAATCGTAATGCAATTTTTGCTCGAAGCAATGGTTCTGACGTTTTTCGGCGGAATTATCGGAGTCGTCTTAGCCGTCGGAATCAGCAATCTGATTATGCTTTTAATTCCGAGCCTTCCGGCAAGCGTTCCGTTGTGGGCTGTGATTACAGGTTTGGCTGTTTCAATCGGCGTCGGGCTTATTTTCGGTGTTCTCCCCGCCCGAAAAGCCGCCAAGCTCGATCCGATTGAAGCACTGCGTTACGAATAAAATATCTCTGATTATTGATTAAAAGCGGCTGAGTTTTAAAACTCAGCCGCTTTTAATTTTACGAACATAATCAAAAACTTCGTTGACGTTTGTTTGACTTGCGGTTAATATTAATTTCGGCGTCGCTCACCGGCGTTTCATTTCGATAAATTCATACAACAGCTTTCTCGCTTTTTAAAACCTTCTACCGCAAAGGACTTTCTTTAATGTCAAACAAAATTGATGATTTGCTGCGTGTCGCTACGAGCTTCGGGGCTTCGGATTTACACATCAAAGCCGGCGCGTTTCCCGTAATGCGCGTTTCCGGCGAGCTTCGCCCGGTCGCGGGCGCTAATCGTTTGAGTCAGGACGAAACGCTCGATATGGCTTTCGGAATGATGTCGAATCGCCAAAAGCAGCATTTTAAAGAGGCTTTTGAAGTTGACCTCGGTTACGGCGTTTCCGGTTTGGGACGTTTTCGCGTCAACGTTTTCCAGCAGCGCGCAACCATCGGAATTGTCGCCCGCGTCATTCCCGACCGCATTCGCAATATTTCCGAACTCGGAATGCCGCCGGTCATCGAAAAAATCTCCGACGAGCATCGCGGCTTGATTCTCGTCACGGGAACGACCGGCAGCGGAAAATCCACGACACTGGCGGCGATGATTGACCGGATGAACGCGACGCGAAATTCGCACATCGTCACGATTGAGGACCCGATTGAATTTCTGCACCGCGACAAAAAATCGTTTGTCACGCAGCGCGAAGTTGACGTTGACACGCGCTCGTTCGCCGAAGCTCTGCGCGGCGCGCTTCGCCAGGACCCGGATATTATTCTCGTCGGCGAAATGCGCGATCTGGAAACGATTGAAACCGCTTTGACCGCAGCAGAAACCGGGCATCTAGTCCTCTCTACGCTGCACACTTTGGACGCGGCGGAAACAATTACCCGCATTATCTCGGCGTTTCCGCCGTATCAACAAAAATCAATTCGGATTCAGCTTGCCGGACTTTTAAAAGCAGTCGTTTCGCAGCGCCTGATTCGTTCCGCCAAAGGCAACGGGCGTGTTCCCGCCGCCGAGATTCTGGTTTCGACCGCGCTTATCCGCGACTACATCGTCAACGAAGAAAAAACCTCGCAAATCCGCGACGCTATCAGCGCAGGAACGTCGCAATACGGAATGCAGACGTTTGACCAATCGCTGTTTTATCTTTACCAATCCGGGCTTATCTCGCTCGAAGAAGCTCTGCGCGGCGCGTCGAACGCCGACGAATTTCGCCTTCGTCTGGCTGGCGTGCAAAACACTTCGGCGCAAGCCAAAGAAGAAATGGAAAAGCTCTCGGCAGTCAGCAGACTCGCCTCGCAGCTTGAACGTTCGAGCAAATAACCTTTTCCAATTTCCATTCCACTACGGAAGCCCGCGCGTAAGCAAGGGCGGAGCATTTAAACCTTAATGCTCCGCCCTTGCTTACGCGCGGGCTTCCGCCCATTAGTTTTTGATAATTACTCGTGCGGAACGATAAGATAAAAGAAGGTGAATAAAATGTTAAAATCTTTTATTTTAATCGTTATTTGTTTAATTCCATTTGTTTCTGGAACACCAGCCCAGCAGCCGACAAAGAAAGCCAACGCGCGTCCCGCCGCTGCGCCAAAACCCGCCTCGGCAGAACCTTTTGACAAAGCCTCTATCCAGAAAATGGCGGAGCAGTGCGTCAAACTTGAGACCGAAGCGGGCATAATCGAGATGGCTCTGCTGCCGGAAACCGCGCCGGAAACGGTTCGTAATTTTCTGAATCTTGCGGCAACGGGCGCTTTCGACACGACGACTTTTAGCCGTGTCGTGCCGGGTTTTGTTGTGCAGGGCGGAAATCTTTCGACGCGCGAAAAGATGACGCCGGAATTAGACAAACGCTCGCGCCGCACAATTGCGGACGAGCCGAACTCGGTCAAGCACGAGCGCGGCGTTGTCTCGATGGCGCGTTCCGACACGCCAAACAGCGCAACGACGCACTTTTTCATTCTCGTTGGCGATTCAAGACATCTTGACGGAACTTTTGCCGCGTTCGGTCGAGTTACGAGCGGAATGGATGTTGTTGACAGCATCAACAAAATGCCGGTTGAAGGCGATAAACCGACTAAACCCGTCCGGCTCAAACGCGCTGTAGTTGCTCCCTGCCCCGCATAAACAAAATCCAGCGCCGATTAAGGCATCATTTGCTTCGCCTGCTCGACAGCCGGTGGAATCACTTCCCCGATTGCGCTCCAAATGCGAAGCGTGACGACTTCATCGTAAGGCGTTTCTCCCTGATTAACCAGAACAACGCGAGCGCCGTTTCTTACTGCAACGCCGACAAGAGACGCTGCCGGATTGACTACCAGCGAAGAGCCTAAGACAAGCATCAGGTCTGATTCGAGCGCATTTTGTCCGGCTAATTGAAGCTCTTTTTGAGGCATCGGATCGTTAAAATTCACCACCGATGAGATCAGCCGCCCGCCGCATTGCGGACAAACAGGCTGCCCCCGAACAGGGGTTTGTGTTCGGTAACCGGGTCCGAAGCGACTCGCATCCCAGCCGACTTCCTGTCGCGTAAATTGCCGGTCGCAGCTCAGACATCGGACGAGATGCCCGTTGCCGTGCAATTCCGCCAGGATTTCCGGTCGGATGCCGGATTGTCGGTGTAGATTATCGGTATTTTGAGTAATCAGAAATTGGAGCTTACCGAGTTGTTGAAGCTCGACGAGCGCCAGATGAGATGCATTCGGTTTGATTTCTCCGGGCGAAACGCGCCATTTCGGGGGCGGCAAACCCGAATCGCGCCGCGTCCAAACGCCGTCGGGACCGCGAAAGTCAGGGATGCCGGAATCGGTGCTGATTCCCGCGCCCGTAAAGGCGACAATATGCTCGGATTCAACAATCCATTGAGCGATAATTTCGATTTGCTGATTGAGGAGTTGTTCGTTTTTCATTTTAATAATGCAGCTTGTTTATAAATATTCTGTTTTAAATCTCATCCGAGCTTCTATCAGAAAGGCTTTACCGCGCTCGTCGTGTCAAAGTGAATTATCGCATCGAATTGTTTCGACATTTTGGCTCCGAAATAGTGGCTCTGATGCTCGGTTCGAGGTTTATAAATTACTCCGATTGCCCGCTCCAGCCGCGTGCCGCCCAATTCCCGCGTCAGTCTTTCATTACCGCGAAAAATTAACAGGAAATTTGGAATACCGGAATCATGAAAGAGCCTCGAATAGCTGCCGGGCAGCGCCGGGCGCACTCTCATAGTTACCCCTTCGAGTCCCCATTCAGAAGCAGCCATAACTCTGCCCATGTAAGTCGTAAAACCTATTAGCACAGAGTTTCCGTCCGTTGCTTTACGCATCAGATAACCGACGTTTAATTCTCCGGTTTCTCCCATATCCGTCATCCGCGCATCGCCCTGATGCGTGTTGTGCGCCCAGACGACTATTTTGGATTTTGAATTGCCGAGCGCGTCCAAATATCCGGTCAGCGCGTGGATTGTGTCAGCCATATGACTGTCTCGCAAATTCCAGGTCGAAAAGCTTCTGTTGTAGCTTAAACGATAATAAGCCTCGGCGTTCTTTACCACGCGGGCGCTTTGATAAGCGGAAAACAAATCGTCGCTGCGCTCGCGCTGCGGATTGCTTTGCCATGCGGCAAAACGCTGCTCCATCTCCTGAAACTGCTCGGCAGCCTGTTTTTCGCAGGATTTCTTTATTCCCGATGCGACATCGTAACCGTATTGCGGCGGGTTATCGCCGTAACTGCTGAAACAGCCGTATCTTTTAGCCGCTCGCTTGGCGGCTTCGGGTTCTTTGCGGCGGAGATATTGGGTTACTTCCTTTAGAGACTCGGCAAGACCGTACAAATCCATTCCGTAAATACCGACTTTTTTTGCTTCGGCTTGCCGCGAATCGTTAAACGAACGTATCGAGCCGACGAGATCACGAAAGTCCGCGTTGCGCCACATCCAGCGGGGAAACCGCGTAAAACCGGTAAGCGATTTTTGGGCAGTCCGGTCTTCGGATTTACCCAAAACAAACTCGTTGGCGCGATAAGCATCAGTCCAATCGGCTTCGAGAACGACGGCGTCAAATCCTTTTTCTTCGATCAAGCGGCGGGTAATCCGTGCGCGCTCCCGGTAAAATTCGTGCGTGCCGTGCGTGGCTTCTCCAAGAAGAACGAATCTGGCGTCACCGATCATTTGCATTAGCGGGTCGTAATCATTCGCCGCGCCCGAAAGCCTGTGCGCGGATTGACGGATTACAGCTAAAGCCGAGGCGTCAGCTTTCCCGAATGCGCTTTCATTCGGTTCGGCAATTTCAAGTGATTGATCGCTGCCCTGAAACGTGCATCCGTAGCACGTCATTGAAAAAAGCAAAAGATGATAAATAATTGTGAGAAGAACGCGATTCCCCATATTGTCCCCTTCTTTATCAACGCTGCACGACAATAAAAATCATCGGCTGAGAATACAGGTTGATGCAGACAACAATCGTTGCTGCGCTTTAACCGTTTGTCTTTAGCTTTCAGTATGTAAAATTAATGGAATCTAATCTGTCGTTAGTCGTACATTTTCATTTGAGATTTGAGATTTAAGGCTGATTTCAATAGAGTTTTTTTCACGGAAATAGAAAAGGTTTGTCGGTTTACTAAACCGACAAACCTTTTCTATTTCCGTATAAACGGAGATGGAATCAGAATTTTCTGGTTAGATTTATAATCGCTTCGGCTAATTTTTGAGTATCAACGGGTTTTGCAAAATGGAGTTGAAAACCGGCTGAAATAGCTTGTTCGCTGTCTTCGGGTCGAGCAAGCGCAGTTAAAGCGATTGCGGGAATACTGGCAATCTTTTCCGGGGTTAACGATCTGACTTTACTGATCAGCGCATAGCCGTCTTCTCCCGGCATATTAATATCCGTTAACAAAATATCGGGCTGCCATTCGCTGAGCGAAGTAAATGCTTCGGAAACAGAGGCTGAAGTCTGCGCCTGCGCTCCCCATTGATTAAGCGCGTAGGTCAACATTTCGCAGGTATCGGCATCATCATCCACAATTAGAATTCGCACTCCGTCAAGTTCCAAATCTGAGCTTTCTTTTTTCAAATAGCCATTATTTTCTTCAAGTTCCGATTCTTTATGATTATTAACCGCAAGCGAAGCGGGAAGCGTGATCGTAAAAGTAGCGCCCAGGTTTTCGCCGTCGCTGTCCGCCTTGACGGAACCGCCGTGAAGCTCTGCCAAATGCCTGACGATTGCCAACCCGATACCGAGACCGCCGTGCCTTCTCGTGCTCGAGCTATCGGCTTGGCGAAAACGGTCGAAAACAAACGGTAAAAATTCTCCCGGAATTCCCTGCCCGGTATCCTTAACTTTAATTTGGATATTACTTCCGCTTTGTTCAAGAGCGATCTCAACAGTTCCGCCGTTCGGAGTGAACTTAACGGCATTGGTCAGTAAATTCCAAATCATTTGCTGCAATCGGTGTGAATCGCAGGTGACTGTTTCTATTTTTGAATTATAAACAGCCGAAAGATTGATTTTTTTCGCTTCCGCCGCCGGGCGAACGACATCGAGCGCCGATTCAATAACCTTTACGACAGAAGTCGGTGAAAGATTCAAACGAAGATTGCCCGTAATCAGGCGGGAAGTGTCGAGCAGATCATCAATTAATTGCGCCTGCGATTTGGCATTTCGATAAATTGTTTCGAGCGCGCGCTCCCGGTCTGCATCGGTCAGCTTTCCGGTATTGAGCATTTGTCCCCAGCCGAGAATTGCGTTGAGCGGCGTTCGCAATTCGTGCGAAACGGTCGCCAGAAACTCGTCTTTCAAACGACTGGCTTTTTCGGCTTGTTCGCGCAGAGTCTTCTCACGAAGAAGAAGATTTTCCCGCTCGACTTCGACTCGTTTGCGCTGAATAAACTGCCCGATTTCACTACCCGTCGCTTCGAGCATATTGAGTAGATTCTGGTCGGAAAGAAGCGGGCGACGGGTGAAAAACTCGATCACTCCGAAAACCTCTTTCCCGATTTTGATTGGAAATCCGACTGCGCTGTGTAATCCAACGGTCGCTGCAAACGCCGCGCGGGGAAATTTTTCGCCTCTTACCGTATTCGGCAGCCAAATCGGAGCGTTTTTCTCCCAAACCTGTCCGGGCAGTCCGACCCCGATTTTAAATTTTAAACGCCTGCTTTCGTTAACAAATGAAGCTACGTCGCCGGCTTCTTCGGAGATTTCAATTTGAGCGAGCGAAAGTTTGGTGTTAGCGTTGTTCAGCAGCCAGAGACAACAAATATCCGCCTTGAGATGTTCACAAAACGCTTTGAGAATGGCTTGAGAAGCGGTTTCGAGATTGCTTGCTTCGGCAAGCGTACGCGTAACGGCATGTTCGGTGGCAAGCCGGGCTTCGGCTCGCTTCCGCACAACTATTTCGTTTTCGAGTTTTTGATTGGCGGCTTCGAGCTGTGCCGTGCGTTTTGAAACTCTGGCTTCCAGCTCTGCGTTTAAGCCGTCCAATTCAATGTTAGCTTTTTCGAGCAAATGAGCTTGCCGCTTGATTTCCTGATTTTGCTGGAAAAGCTCGATAAAAAAACGAACCTTTGATTTTAGTATTTCAGGCTCAATCGGTTTCGTTAAATAATCAACCGCGCCTAGGGAATAACCTTTAAAAACGTATTGCTCATCTTTACTGGTTGCCGAAACAAAAATAATCGGCGTCCGCTGCGTGCATTTGCGCTCGCGAATCAATTCGGCAAGCTCAAAACCGTTTAGCCCCGGCATTTGAACATCGAGCAAAATTAGAGCCACTTCTTCTGCGAGCAAAAATCGCAACGCTTCCCGACCGGAGGAGACGGAAATCAGATTTTGCCCCAAATCCGCCAGAACCGTTTCCATTGCCAGCAGATTCTCCGGTCGGTCATCAACCAGAAGAATATTTGCTTGGGTTTTCGATGTCGTTAAGCCTTCCATAAAAAATAAGGCGAAGCGAGTATTATAGCTGTTCGCTCAAGAACTCGCTTCCCTTTTTTTTTTCACTCCTACTTATCGAGCCAAATCCGCAACAAAGATAGCAGTTGCTCGCTGTCCACCGGTTTGGTGATGTAGTCTGAGGCTCCGGCTTCGAGACATTTCTGGCGATCTCCTTTCATTGCCTTGGCGGTGACGGCAATAATCGGAATTGATTTGAATTTCGAGATTTGTCGAATCTCGCGCATCGCCTCGTAACCGTCCATTTCGGGCATCATAATGTCCATCAAAACTCCTTCGATTCCCGGAGTTTTCTTGAGCATTTCAATTCCGTCCCGACCGTTTTCAGCGTAAACGACCTGCATTTGCTGGCGTTCGAGAGCGCTCGTGAGCGCGAAAATGTTGCGAATATCATCGTCAACGACCAAGACTTTCTTTCCGTCAAGACGCGGGTCGGTGCGATTGACGCGCTTCATCATATTCTTCTGCAACTCGGTTAAATCGGCGACATCGCGGTGCAGGAAAAGCGCGGTTTCATCAACCAGACGCTCAAGCGAATCAGCATCTTTGATGATAATCGTTTCGGCGAGTTTTTTAATCTTTGCCGTCTCGCGTTTAGTTAAATCTTTGCCGGTGTGGACAATCACGGGAAGCTCAGGAAAGCCCGTTTTTTGCTTGATTTGAGTGATTAAATCAGACCATTCCATATCCGGCAGCATTAAATCAACAATCGCGCAATCGAAGCGTTCCGTTTGAAGCTGATTTAAAGCTTCTTCGCCCGTTCCGACTGCGGTTATTGAAACGTCCTCGCCGTTGATTAATTCGTTGATACTGCGCTGCAGCGTTTCATCGTCTTCGACCAGCAGCAATTTCCTGACCGGACGCTCGACAAATTCCTTGAGGCTGGCAACGCCTTCGATCAGTTTTTCGCGGCTCGCGGGCTTTGCGATCAGCGACAGTGCGCCGAGCTTCAGAACCCGTTTTAAATCGTCAACCACCGAAACGATTTGAACCGGAATGTGTCTGGTCGAAGGATCGTGTTTGAGACGGTCTAAAACCGCGTAACCGTGAACTCCCGGAAGCGTTAAATCAAGAGTAATCGCGTCCGGGCGATATTTGCGGGCGGTCATCAAAGCCTCTTCGCCGTGTTGAGCGACGAGACATTTAAACCCCTGCTCGTGCGCGATGTCGAGCATAATCCGCGCAAAGCTGCTGTCGTCTTCGACGATCAGCAAAACTTTGTCTCCGGGTTTAATCTCTGTGCGATCGTCGCTGACGATAATTTGAATTCGAGCCGAATCTTCCTCGGATTCGCGGGCTAATGAGATCAAGGTCTTTTGACGATGACCATTGCCCGAAACCATTTCCTCATCCGCGTCTTCCTCCGGCGTTAAAGTCGTCGGCTGATAGCTCTCCGGCAGGTAAAATGTGAAAGTGCTTCCCTCTCCCGGCGTGCTTTCCAGCGTGATTTCGCCGCCGAGAAGTCTGGCGATTTCGCGGCTGATCGAAAGCCCCAGCCCGGTTCCGCCGTATTTACGACTCGTCGTTCCGTCGGCTTGCTGAAACGCCTCGAAGATAAGCTGTTGCTTGTCTTCGGGAATTCCGATTCCGGTATCGCTGACCGTAAATGCGACGACGGAAGCGGCGCGATTCAAGCTGTCGTTATCGTAGCTCCAACCGCGTTTGGCGATTCCCGCTTTCATTGTTACCTGACCTTGATGCGTAAACTTAAAGGCATTGGATAATAAGTTTTTCAGCACCTGACGCAAACGCTTAACGTCGGTTTGCATATTCTTGGGCAGCCCAGGCTCAATTTCGACGACAAGCTGAAGTCCTTTATCCTGAGCGATCTGGCTGAAGTTGCGCTCGACATCGGCTCGCAATTCGCTGAAATAAAGCTCGCCGATTTCGACGCCCATCGTGCCGGATTCGATTTTCGACAAATCGAGAATTTCATTAATCAGCGCCAGCAAATCCGAGCCGGAAGAGTGAATCGTTTCGGCAAATTCAACTTGTTTTTCGTTCAAGTTGGTTTCCGAATTCTCCGAAAGCATCTTGGACAAAATCAGCATCGAGTTGAGCGGAGTCCGCAATTCGTGCGACATATTTGCCAGAAACTCGGATTTGTATTTCGAGCTTAAAGCAAGCTGTTTTGCTTTATCTTCGAGCGCCGTGCGGGCAAGCTCGATTTCGCGGTTTTTCTGTTCGACCTGATTTTTTTGCTCGGAAAGAAGCTGCGCTTTTTCTTCCAATTCCTGGTTGGTTTGCTGTAACTCTTCCTGCTGCTGCTTGAGCAGTTCTTCGGAAGTTTGAAGCGATTGCGCCTGCAATTCGAGCCGCCGGTTGGTTTCCTGCAATTCGGCTTGTCCGGCTTGCAGTTCCTGCGCCAAAGACTGCGATTGTTTGAGCAACTCTTCGGTTCTCATATTCGCTTCAATCGTGTTGATAACAATCCCGATTGATTCGGTCAATTGGTCGAGAAAACCGAACTGATTTTCATTAAACGGATTGAACGAAGCCAGCTCGATAACCGCTTTGACCTGCCCTTCAAACAAAACCGGAAGAACGACGATATTTGTCGGAACGGCTTCGCCCAAACCGGAATTGATTTTGACGTAATCCGGCGGAACATTAGTGATAATAATTCTCTCTTTTTCAAGCGCGCATTGCCCGACGAGACTTTCGCCCAGTCTGAATTCGTTGGCGACAGATTTGCGCTCGCGATATGCGTAGCTCGCCAGCAATTTCAACGCGATTTCGTCTTCAACCAAATCCGAAATGTAAAAGACGCCGTGCTGCATTTCGACGAGCGGAGCCATTTCCGACAGGATAAGTCTGGCAACCGTCAGAAGATCGCGCTGACCTTGCAGAAGGCGCGTAAATTTAGCAAGGTTCGTCTTTAACCAATCCTGTTCGGTGTTCTTTTGAGTCGTTTCGCGAAGGTTGCGAATCATCTCGTTTACGTTGTCTTTCAGGAACGCGACTTCTCCCGACGCATCCACCGTAATCGAGCGCGTTAAATCGCCTTTGGTAACGGCGGTCGCAACGTCAGCCATCGCGCGCACCTGATTTGTCAGGTTTGCCGCGAGCTGGTTCACGTTATCGGTCAAATCGCGCCACGTTCCCGAAGCTCCCGGCACGTTCGCCTGTCCGCCGAGCTTTCCTTCGATACCTACTTCGCGCGCCACGGTCGTCACCTGATCGGCAAAGGTTGCGAGCGTGTCAATCATCGCGTTGATTGTGTCGGAAAGCTCTGCGATTTCGCCGAGCGCTTCCACCTCCAATTTGCGATTAAGGTTGCCGTTTGCCACGGCGGTCACGACGCGAGCGATTCCGCGCACCTGCGTCGTCAGGTTCGATCCCATGAAATTCACGTTATCGGTCAAATCTTTCCAGACACCGGCGACACCTTTAACTTCCGCCTGTCCGCCGAGCTTTCCTTCGGTTCCAACCTCACGAGCTACGCGAGTTACTTCCGAGGCAAATGAATTAAGCTGGTCAACCATTGTGTTAATCGTGACTTTGAGTTCGAGAATCTCTCCCTGCACGTCCACGGTAATTTTCTTCGACAAGTCGCCATTCGCCACAGCGGTTGTAACTGCGGCAATGTTTCGCACCTGACCTGTCAGGTTCGACGCCATGAAGTTTACGTTGTCGGTCAAATCCTTCCATGTTCCCGAAACTCCGCGCACAACAGCCTGACCGCCGAGTTTTCCTTCCGTACCGACCTCGCGCGCCACGCGAGTTACTTCCGATGCAAATGAGGAAAGCTGATCAACCATCGTGTTGATCGTATTTTTCAATTCGAGAATTTCACCTTTTACGTCAACGGTGATTTTCTTCGACAAGTCACCGGTCGCAACCGCCGTTGTAACGTCCGCGATGTTTCGCACTTGAGAAGTGAGATTCGACGCCATGAAATTCACGTTATCGGTCAAATCTTTCCAAGTACCGGAAACGCCTCGCACAACAGCTTGTCCACCTAACTTACCTTCTGTTCCTACTTCTCTTGCAACGCGAGTTACTTCGGACGCAAATGACGACAACTGGTCAACCATCGTGTTGATGGTGTCTTTTAGCTCTAAAATTTCCCCCTGCACGTCAACGGTAATCTTTTTGGAAAGGTCGCCGTTCGCAACGGCGGTAGTTACGGCGGCAATGTTTCTCACCTGACCTGTCAGGTTCGACGCCATAAAGTTTACGTTTTCGGTCAAATCCTTCCATGTTCCCGATACGCCTTTTACCTGCGCCTGACCGCCGAGCTTTCCTTCGGTTCCGACTTCACGCGCCACACGAGTTACTTCCGATGCGAACGAGTTGAGCTGGTCAACCATTGTGTTCAGCGTATCTTTCAGCTCAAGAATTTCGCCGCGCACTTGCACGGTAATCTTCTTCGACAAGTCGCCGTTTGCCACCGCTGTAGCAACTTCGGCGATGTTACGCACCTGCGCCGTCAGGTTGCTCGTCATCAGATTTACGTTATCGGTTAAATCTTTCCAGACGCCGCCAACTCCTTTAACTTCCGCCTGTCCGCCGAGCTTTCCTTCCGTTCCGACCTCACGAGCCACACGAGTCACTTCCGACGCAAATGAATTGAGCTGGTCAACCATTGTGTTCAAGGTATTTTTTAATTCTAAAATCTCGCCTCGAACGTCAACGGTGATCTTCTTGGAAAGGTCGCCGTTTGCCACTGATGTTGCAACTTCGGCGATGTTACGCACCTGTCCGGTTAAATTATTCGCCATCAGGTTCACGTTGTCAGTTAGGTCTTTCCAAACGCCTGCAACGCCTTTAACTTCCGCCTGTCCGCCAAGTTTACCTTCTGTTCCTACCTCTCTTGCCACGCGAGTCACCTCCGATGCAAATGAGGAAAGCTGATCAACCAGCGTATTGATAGTGTCTTTAAGTTCTAAAATCTCCCCTTTGACGTTTACAGTAATTTTCTTGGAAAGGTCGCCGTTTGCCACTGCGGTTGTAACTTCTGCGATATTGCGGACCTGACCTGTCAGGTTGTTTGCCATCAGATTTACGTTGTCTGTCAAATCTTTCCACGTTCCCGATACGCCTTTTACTTCAGCTTGTCCACCGAGTTTTCCTTCGGTTCCTACTTCTCTTGCAACGCGGGTCACTTCCGATGCGAACGATGAAAGCTGGTCAACCATTGTATTAATGGTATTTTTGAGTTCAAGAATTTCACCTTTTACGTCAACCGTGATTTTCTTGGAGAGGTCGCCGTTTGCTACGGCGGTTGTAACATCGGCGATGTTACGCACCTGCCCGGTGAGATTCGACGCCATCAAGTTCACATTGTCGGTTAAATCTTTCCACGTTCCCGATACGCCTTTAACCTGCGCCTGACCGCCGAGCTTTCCTTCCGTTCCGACTTCACGAGCCACGCGAGTTACTTCCGATGCAAAAGCGCCGAGCTGCGCGACCATCGTGTTTACTGTTTTGCCGGTTCGCAGGAATTCGCCTTTGAGTGGTCGCCCGTCAATTTCGAGATTGAAGTTTTGCGATAGATCGCCTTCGGCAACCGCGCCGATAACGCGGGCGACTTCGGTTGTCGGCTGAGCCAAATCGGTTATCAGAGTGTTGACGGAATTTATGCACGATGCCCAAGCCCCGGTCGCGTGCGAGAGAGTTGCGCGCTGCGCAATTTTTCCTTCCTTACCGACGACTTCGCTGATGCGACCCAATTCGGAGGTCAGCATCTCGTTTTTTTCGATTATCTCATTAAGAGCGTCATAAATTTTCCCGGTTACGCCAATCTGGTCGGTCGGCATCCGGCTGGAAAAATCCCCTTTTTTAACAGCCGTTAAAATGTTCAGGAGCAGCTTTTCATCGAGCGCCTCAGCCGTTTCATGACCGTTTGCGCTGCCGTTTGAGGTAGCCCGACCATTCGTTTTTGGTTTACTGGCAACGGACTTTTTTTCTGTCGCAACTCTCATATTTTCAACCTTTCTTTCCAACAGATAACTTTGCTTTGAACAATGATTTAAATCAAGAAATAAAAATTCGGTTAATCGCCGGCAGACTGATTTATAGCTTTTAAAATAAAGCCCGGTTACATCCGTTTCCCGGTTAAATCTACTTTATTGTGTATTTGTCTTTTAAGAACATAAAATTTTATTGGGAAAAGTAAGGAATAAATGGGTGGCTCGTCAAAAATAATCATTTGAAAACTACAATGCTCATTTCCGAACATAAATGGTGCAATTTTTATAATCAGCAGGGTTTAATATATAAGGTATCTTAGATTAAAGATTCCCGCCTTGTGAAGTTAAGCTACTTGGTTAATCTCGCGCTTGTCAAGAACTAATCTTTTCTTACTTTATAAGGTTAAAAATTTCCACAATCGGCTCGTCAACTCAATTGAATAAGGCTAAGCAAATGAAGGAAACTTAATAATGCTGTGCTAAACAGCTTATCGGCTTGTCCTTAAAGAAAAGCCTTAACTGTCATCGTTTCGACTCTTAATGCATTGCATAAAGATCAAGCAATTGATTTCATGCGGCTAAAGAACATCGTTCCCCAACCAGCGAACCAGGCTTTTTTGAGTCCGCCGAAGAAATAATGTGCCTTTAGTGCCCGCTAGTGGATTGTGCAGGAACTTTTTAGCGAAGGGCGTTTCGCTTAATTTGGCTAAAATGCCCTTTTAGTTGTTGTGATTGAATTGCCGCTCTCATCAATAAAGTTTAGTTGTTGAGAAAACATCAATTTAGCTGCGTTAAAGGCATAGTTGGATTCGCCGGTTACTTTAAAACGCAACATCAGAAACGTCCCATCAGGCGCAATTAGCGAACCGGCTGTTGATCCGGCAACTCCGATTCTTCCTGATGCTGTAGTATCAGCGACCAACATAAAACCGTCCGATTTATCGGTTTTTTGAATCGGCTGTTCCATATCCGGCTGTAAAACAGTCGGATCATAAGTTATTTCAAAACTTAAACCCGATATTACTTTTCTCGTCTCATTACTTATTATCACCGGGACAATTACAGTGCCTCCTTTTATGGCTGTATTTGTCTCATCAGATAAAGAAACATTTATTGCCTGATCGGATGTTTTTGCTTTTTGTTCTTCTGTTGCCGTTTCATTTACCAAAGAGCTTGAAGGCGTCCAATTGCCGTTAACTTCTCCCACTAAAACAGCTTCATAGTTTTGATTATCAATTGTGCCGGCTAATGGAGCATATTCGCGTGATGGGGGATCAAACTTCCAAACGCCGACTTGTCCGGTATTGGCATTTGGTCCATTAGCGGCAACGTAACGCAAGATTTGCGTTGCATCAAACGGACTGATATTTCCATCGCCGCTTGCATCTGCCGCTATTTTTTGAATCGGGTTTAAAGCATTCGGTCCGGTTCCGTTAGCAGCAACGTGTCGAAGAATCAATGTCGCGTCAAAAGGAGAGATGCCGTTGATACCGCCTGTTTTTGACGGTGTGATTGTATAGCTTCCATTCTCAAGATTATCAAAAAGATAATCTCCGCTTGAATTAGTAGAAACCGAAGCAGCAGAACCGACAGTTGCCTTTAACAAAACGCCTGCTACTGATTTTAGAGCCGCGCCCGATACCGGATTTCGGTAACTGACTTTTCCCGAAATGGAATAAATCGAGCCGACCGCAGGCATAAATTCCGAAGTATTGCCTTCAGAATCGGTCGCCGTGGCGGTGATTTTATCGTTTGCCGTGATGCCGAGAGTTGTTATGCTGCCGAGATTCACCTGTTTGATCTTCGGCGCGCCGTTGTTATAGTCAGAGGCAGTGTAATAACTAAAACCCAGGAATTTTTCTCCTTCGCCGGACGCGTCGGCTTTGAAAAACTCGACATATATTCCATCCGTGCCGTAATTTGAATTACCGGGAGCGGAGTCAACCTTAAAACCGATTATCAACTCGTTGTTGACAATTTGTCTGGAGACGATTTCAGGATAATTTTGCAGATTATTCGGTCCGGTGTCGGCATCAGCCGCATCATTCGGCGTATGTCCGGGTGCGCCCAAATCAATCCCCAATCCGGCATTGTTATAAATCAAATTCGGGTCAACGTTATTGCCGCTTCCAGCCAGCGAGTCAATCACAACTCCGCCGTGGGTCGGCTGAGTGCCGTTATAAGCAATGCGATTGCCCGCTTCGATTTCCTGACCGCCGACGATATTTTTTTGTCCCTGTTCCGTGATCAGAACGCCGTGCATCCCGTTTCCTAAATTTGTGTTGCTAAAGTCCAAGCCGATAAAATTGCCTTTAATCAGGTTAAACTGCGAAGACGCGCCTTGCAGAACTATTCCCGAAAGCGCATTGCCGCCGATGTAGTTCCGGTAGCCGGTCAAAACGCCGTCGCCGATTTTGTTATTTTGCGAATTTAAAAGTTTTAACCCGTTTTGACCGTTTCCGCGCTTGATGTTTCCATTTGCGGTTGAGAAAATCCCGACGCGATTGCCGTAAAGTTTATTTAGCGTCGAATTTTCAATAAAAATACCATTCTCGTCGTTGCCGGAAATGAAATTGCCATCCGAAGGAACGCCGCCGATAGTATTGTTGCCGCCGCCGATGATGTTAATTCCGTTGCCGCCGTTACCATAACCGAATGCGCCCGATTGATTCGTTCCGATAATCGAATTGGTGATTGAATTAAAACTGGAATTGCCCTCGATTAAAATCCCGTCACCGCCGTTTTTGGAAATGATGTTTTTAAAATCACCGCTGACGCCGATAACCGCGTTTTGTACATTGCTCAACCTGATTCCGGCGTTCGTGTTCCCGATTTTGAAAGTTGGATTAACTCCATTTTCGGAAACGCCTATTTGATTGCCGGAGATAATCAGAGAATGTTGTTCGCCGTCTGTCAAAGTCAGACCTACAGCATTAATCCCATTATTTCCATTGTTGCCGATAGAATTATATTTAATGCTGTTTTTCCCCGTTCCGACAACAGCAATTCCGTCGCCGCCGTTTCCGGCAATATCCCCTTCACTAAAACCGTAACCGATAGCGTTGTAAGCGATGAGATTTCCTTTCGTTTTAATGCCGCTCAGAACAATGCCATGCTGTTTGTTTGACAGTATCTGATTTCCCTCCCGACTCTGACCTCCACCAATAAAGTTATCCTTCGCGTGCAAAATAAATAAACCGACATTGTTGGGAAAGGCACTATTTGTTCCAGCATGAGCATCACCGATATTGTTGCTGAAAATTTTATTGCCTGAAGGCAATAAATCTTCACTCGGATTAGGTCTTGTAGTGCCCAAAAAGATTCCGTAACCGGGACCGTTTAAGTTTTCAGTAATTATATTTGACAAACCAAATCCGCCGATTTGATTGTTATTCGCGCCTTCGGTGATTGCCAGCCCGATTTTACTGTTTTTAATCTCATTGCTGTAGATTTGATTTCCCTCAGTATTAACTGCGGCAGGCGACGATAATCGAAGCTCCGCGGCTTTGAATTCTGCGGCGCTCATTTCCGGGAATTCTGGAACGATATTTCCGAGCAAAATATTGATATGTTCGTTCCTAGCAACTTGATTCTTCTCAATTTTGTTATTGGATGACTCGGTGATTCTAATTCCAATCCCGTTTGCAACAAGTATTCCAATTTCGTTTTCGCTGATAACGTTTTCGTTTCCGCCTTGATAAAGCAGAACGCCATAAATACTGTTGCCCGAAATATTGTTTTTCAGGATTTTGTTTCGCGGAGAGTTGCCGGATACTTGAATGCCTCTTTCCTGATTGGCGGGAGATTGATTGCCGGCATTAATTCCGATCAGGTTGTTGGCAATTTCGTTTTCCTGCGAAATAAGATTCAGATTATCTTTTATATAAATGCCCGTTTTAACATTTCCGGCAATTATATTCCTGAGATTCGCATTCTCGGCATCGCCGATTTTGTTTTTTGACGAGCCTTCGATAATGATTCCGTATTGATTCGGAATCGCAGTGACGCCATTTTGAGCGACGCCGATTTTGTTTGACTGAATTATGTTTTGATCGGAACCGACAGGATCAGGCTCGCGGGAAATCAAATGGATTCCGGCTGTCAGCTCTTCCGTTCCCTGATGACCGACAATCGTATTTCCGGTTATAACACTTTTGGCTGCGTTTTCGAGCAAAATCCCATTCCCGGTGTTGGGAAGAGCGTTCATCCCATTTGCGGTCGTTCCGATCAGATTATTGCTGATGGTGTTGGTTTCGTCCGTGGAGTTGTTTAGGAAATAGATTCCGTTTCCTTTGTTGCCCGAAATGAGATTTTCGGTTATCTGATGTTGCCCTGAGGATTGAATACTTAAGATTCCTTTATTGTTTCCGATTTTGTTATTTCCGGTCGGATCCGTGCCTATTTTGTTTCTTTCTATGCGGCAGCTTTTTGCATTAGGCTCATTGATAAAAATTCCCGTATCCTGATTGGAAATAACGTTTCCGATAATGCCATTACTGTGACTTTGGTAAATAATAACACCAAAATCAATCTCAAACTGACCGGCAGTTCCATCGGGTTTGATCCCGATATAACAATTCTGAACTTCGGAATAATTACTATTATCGAAAACAACATCGCCAACCCAGCCGGTAATAGCTAATCCTCTGACCGCAGAGCCGTTTCCGGGACTTGTTCCTCCGCTTCCCGTTTTAAAATTCAAACCGTCATCGTTTGAAAGTGCATTTGCGCCGCTGATTTCGATCAGCGGAGAATCCGTATAACCGGGCTGAGTTGTGCCGTTGATAATTACGCGGTCGGTAATTGGCGGAAGCAAAGTCGCCGGTGCAATCGTTTTAAAACCGCTTCCGGGAATATCAAAATTGATTAAATTGATGCCCGACCGGGCATTTGCTTCCTGAATTGCGGCGCGCAGAGAACACTGGTTATCCGGTGTATCGCGGTCAACGTCACATTTCAGGTCGCGCCCGTTCGCAGGTACGCCCTCGCGGTCGTCCGCGTCCTGCTGGTCGGAGGTAATATTGACGACAATCGGTTCGAGGCATTGAAATTCCTGATTGGCAAACGACTTTTCAACTTCGTCAACATTTTGAAAATCCCCGATGCCGCAGCCGCCCGCAAAACAGGAAAACTCCGAGGTGTTACCGTATTGGTCGGTTGCCGTCGCCGTGATCTTGCGCGTGTTCGGAACATCAACAATTGAAGTGAATTGAAGAGCAGCGACACCGCTGCCGTTCGTTTTGACATCAGTCAATGCCCCAATGTAAGTCTCGCCCTCGCCGTGTTCTGTCGGATCAGCCGCGCTGTTCGAGTAAAAATCTATTGTGTATTGTCTCGAAGGTAAACTCCGCAAGGAACCCACAACCGTAACAGTGCCATCCTGGTTGAACGTCGGTGCTGAAAGTTCCGGGAAGTTTTGTCGCAAATTCGGACCATCATCGAAGTCGTTGCAGTCGTTTTCCGTCACGCCGTCTGGGGGAGCGTGGATAAAAGTGCTCATGGTCAAATCAATGCCGAGACCGCCGTTGTTTCGTATGGAATTGCCACGGATGGAATTGCTGGCGGCATTAGAGGAACCGCCCGCACTCGCGAATGACTCAACTGCTACGCCTGCAAGCGTGTTGTTGGAGATGACGTTACCTTCGCCCGCGCCCGTGCCTCCGACTGTTATGCCTTTGCCTGTTAGCAAGATGCCGTGTTTTGTGTTACCGAGCGGCTGGTTGTTTTTGCCGATGCCAACGTAGTTGTTGATGATGTTAATTTGTCCGCCCTGTCCCAAAGCGGCTATGCCGGTTCCGCTGTTGCCGGAGATGTAGTTCCTTGAAAAAGGGTTGACGCCGCCTACGTTGACAGTCCAGTTCTCAATGGCTGAGACAAAGACCGCAGCGGGCGAAGATAAGCCATCATCGGTAGCATTAGGGATGGCAACCCCGCCGGTCGTGTCAGTGCCAACGAGGTTGGACTCTATGCTGAAAGTAGCGTCGGATATGGCAGACCACCAACCGACGTGGATACCCAACCATTTGTTACCTGAAACGAGATTGCCGAAATTCACATTCTCTTCAGTGTCATAACCGCCGATGAAGGTGTCGCTATCCGTAGCGTAAATCCCGCTAATCGCGTTCGGCAGCGCCGCCGTGCCGTTTTTATTCGTGCCTACAAAGTTGTTTGAGATTATAACCAGACCGGAGTTATAGCGTTCGATTGCGCCCGTACTGAGTTGATTATCATTCCCGGAAATCAGATTGCAGAATCCTGTGCATGCTCCTCCCGGCGTCGTCCCGCCCGGGGCGCCGATGTTTGACAAAGTGATGTTGTTGTAAAGTGTAACAACACCACTTGGAGGCGCCGCACCGCTGAGCACGTTGCGGGAGTCGTTAGGCAGAGCGACGGTGCCGGTGATGTCCGTGCCGATGTTGTTGCCGCTGATGGAGCAGTAGCCGCCTTCGGACTGAGTGTAAATGTAATCATAAATGCCGCAGTGAATCGCATCATAGCCGTGATCGGAAATAATGTTGCGCCCGTCCTGCGTAATCGAGCCTATAGTTGTTGTCGTTAAGGGATGCGTCGTAATTCCCTGCGAGCAGTTGCCGAGCGGCGCGGTTCCGGCAGAATTTGTTCCGATTTTGTTGCCGAGGATGTTGTTGCCGTTGGTTAAAAGCGCGCCCGTATCGAGCGAAACCAGAGGCGGAACATAAATTCCGATTCCTGAGCAGGTGTCTTCGTAGGGAGGCTGGCGTTGTCTTCCGTTACCGGATATTGTGTTGCCGCTACCGGCTGAATCGCCGCCGATTATATTGTTGTTTCCGGTCAGAAACATTCCTAGCCCGTTTGGCAGTTTCTCCGTTCCCGTAGCATTAGTGCCGATTTTGTTGGCTCTGATGGTGTTGTTGCTGCCGTTCGTGACGGAGATGCCTGCCCCGTCGTTGCCGGACATAACGTTGTTCTCAATGAGGTTGAAATCCGAATCGAAGAGGAGCAGTCCCGCTGCTTGGTTGCCCTTATCAGTCACGCCGTCGGGGGCGACGCCGAGAAAGTTGTGAAAGAGGGAGTTGAATCTGGTGCGGGCGAAGCCGACCGGAGTCTCAAGCGAGATGCCGTTGCCGCCTATCTTGCTACCTGTGTCCGGGTCAATAGCAGCGAGAAATCCGGTGATGGACAAATACGTTACGAAGCAACTGTTGGCGCGAATCTTCAGTCCGTCGGCGGGCTGCCCTATGAGACTGCCGTCAATCTCTATGCCCCGCCCCTGCGCAGAGCCGGGCTGCGAGCCACCGAAGATGTTCACGGTCTGAGTAATCACGGGCAATTCCGAGAGCGGCTGAATCTTATGGGGTCCGATGCCCGGAATGTTGAAGTTGATTTGATCCGCGCCGGGGCTGGCGTTGGCGAGCTGAATCGCCCCGCGCAAAGTGCAGTCCGCGCCGGGCGTCTGGCAATCGCTCGCTCCGTCGGAAGTCGTATTGACCGTAATCGTCGCCGCCGGAGCAGTCATCAAAAACGAAGGCTGCTCTGAACCTTCACGCAAGACAACCAAATCATCGAGCGAATCGGCGTTTAAACGCATCTTTAAAACTGAAACCGGATTTGATTCGGCTTCGAGCGAAACTAGTTCGGTTTTCGGTCTTTGGTCTTGGTTTTTTGTCTCAGCAACAATTTGGATTTGTTTTGAAATCGAATCTAGCAAAACAAAATCGTCTTTGCCTGAATCAGACACGCGAGCCTTGATAAGTTTTTGGGAAGTTTCGGAATAGGCAGCATTCTTTAGTCGTGCGTCGGAAATCAGATTGACCAATTTCCAGTTTGCGAGCGTCGAAGGTCTGCCCGATATGGTTTTGATAAAAGCCTCTTTCGAGCGCCGTCTGTTTTCTTCGCCTTTGGCTTTCGCTTCGGCAGTTCGTTTCGCCAATTCTTCCCTGCTTAATTTCTCAAGTTTCTTCGCTTCTTCTTCGGCTCTTTTGGTTAAAAATTCCTGTCTTTCTTTCGGT
The DNA here is from genome assembly GCA_036387135.1 of Pyrinomonadaceae bacterium. Classification (GTDB taxonomy): domain Bacteria; phylum Acidobacteriota; class Blastocatellia; order Pyrinomonadales; family Pyrinomonadaceae; genus JALZCH01. The sequence continues at coordinate 46,064 of DASVUH010000055.1, forward strand.
GAAAGTGTGGAATCAATGAGCGGTAAACCGCTCTCTTTCGCCGCTTCCGCGCTGATAATTTGAGAATCGCCAGGCACGACGTATTTGTTCGCGTCCGTTCCTGTCGAAGCAAATGAAATTCCTTTGGCTTGTCGTCCGGCTCCTGCATTGAGAGAGAGGTTTGAAACTTTTCCGCTCCGCGTGGGTTCGAGAACGAACACGCTTCCCGAATTTGACAAAATCGCCAAATCTTCGCCGGGTGAATCATTAAAATCTCCGATTTCCAAACCCGCAATCGCAAAAGGCATCTGCCTTTTGGCAACAAACGCTTTCGGTCTTTCGATTCCGAATCTTTTATTTAAATCCCACGGATAAGCCTGTCCACGCCCGTGAATAATCGTCAATTGATTTCCGCTTGCAACGGCAATATCCGCGTAAAAATCATCGTCCAGATTGCCGATTGCCACAGAAACAGCGGGAGAATCTAATTTAAAAATCTCTGGTTTGTGTTTGAACGCGCTTTCGGGATGCTCGAAAACAAATAGAAAAGAGCCTTTTGAGTTTGTTACAACCGCAGCGACATCGGTTTGTCCATCCTGTTTTCCGATTTCTCCGATGGCTAGAGATATAATTTGACCGTCAAGCGGAATTGATAAAGGTTCGGTAAAATTTCCCTTTCCATCGCCCGATAGAAACTTGAAATTGTTATCGTTTTTCGCTACGGCTAAAATATCTTTTTTACCATCGGCATTAAAATCTCCCGTTTCCAGATAATCCGGGGAAATATTCAACGAAAAACTTTTCGCTTCGGGATAAAAAGGCGCAATCCTGTTTTCTTGTTTCAACAACTTATTGCCTGCGCTTCTATATTCGGCATTGCCCCGGTAGAGCTTAAGACTTCCTGTGTTGTCTACCGTTACTAAATCGGCAATCCCATCAGAATCAAAATCGGCTGAAGCTAAAGCTCTCGCCTGCGAGCCGTTTGCAATCGAATTGGTTGAAAAGATTTCTTTACCATTCTCAAAATTCACAAATGGAAAACCGCGCTTTTCTGCTTTGATAGTTACTAAATGCTCGTCTTTCCTTTCAAAATCAACGCTTAAAAAATGAGATTCCAGTTGTGAAATTCCAAAGAGAAAAAGCACGATTGCCGGAGTTAGAACGTAATGCATATATTTGACCTCACAAAAACTAAACTTTTATCTGAATTTGGTTAAAAACTGTGACTTATCAGTAAATGCGGAAAGCCAGAAAAAAAGCGGACATTTTGTCTAAAAGATTTTTCAGAAAAAGCGTTTGTTGGAATTTAAAAAGACTAAATGCCTCTTATCCAATTAAACACTTGGGTATTCAATCTATGGCGTGAAGGATTTAATCTTACAAGCGAAGACGAATTTTAGATTGCAAATATAAATTACCTTTCCAAGACTCGATTGACTTTCAAGAGAAAACCTCATAAATAATTTAGCTGACAGGGGATTTCAGAGTTTTTTTTATTTACTTGATGTCAATATTGATTGCTGAAGATAATAATGCGCAACGCCGTTATTTGTGCGAGTTGCTAAGGCGCGAATTCCCGCATCACAACGAGATAATTGAAGCTATTGATGGGGAAAACGCAGTAAAGCTGGCAATCGAACATCGCCCTACGCTTTGCATTCTGGACATTCAAATACCGCAGATGTCGGGCGTCAAAGCGGCGAGAGCAATCTGGCGGGCATTTCCCGAAGCTCGAATTATTTTCTGGACGCAGTTTCCGCACGAAATTTATATCAACGAGATACGTAAAACCGTTCATTCAATTCAACCGCAGCCAACATACGGATTTATTCACAAAAACAATCCTGATTCGAGATTTCTCCGTTTTATTGCCGCGGTTCTTGAGGACGGGGCGGATATGATTGATCCGGCTTTTAAAGATTCGTTTCAGCGTCCGCTTTTGACCGAGTTTGAAGCCGAAGCTTTACGATATTTGGCGCTGGGTCTTTCAAATTGGGCAATTGCAAGGAAATGCAGTCTTTCACAACGCGGCGTTGAAAGCCGCCTGGCAACTCTCTACGAAAAACTGTTACTGGAGAATTCGACCGGAACAAAGGATGAGGCTTACGACAAACTTGCTTATAATATGCGCACCAGAGCATTCTTCGCCGCGCTGCGCCGCGGGTTGATTAATTCTGATGAGTTGGAGAAATCCGAACAGGAACTTGAACAATGGATTGAGCGCGACCGCCGCCGCTTTCATGAAGAAAAAAGCAAACTCACAGAAGAAAATAAATAAATCGGGATGTTACAAAAGCAGTATCGGCAGTTTGTTATCATCCGTAACTCATTTCTTTTGTCTTTTACTGATTCTTCTTTTTTCTTTAGCATCACACGCGCAGGTAGAACAGCCACCGCTTACGCCTAATTTTCATCAATGGGGCGCAGTAACGCTTTTTAACGGTTTACCTTCTGATAATGTCCGGGCGATTGCTCAAACACCGGATGGAATTTTGTGGTTTGGAACCGATAATGGTTTGGCGCAATTTGATGGGCGGCGAATTCAGAGCATCACTTTGGATAATGCGGAAACAAACAAAATTCTTACCCTTCAAGTTTTTGACGACGGAGCGCTCTGGATCGGCACTCGAAGCGGCGTAATTCGCCGCAAAAACGGAAAATTCCTGCCGATTGAGGAAACGCGAAATTTACCTGTCAAGGCAATTTTACAGGGCGCGCTCACCTTCATAGCGACGGAAAACGGCGTAATTCTAAAGCTGCAGGAAATCGCCGAAAATGTTTTTCAAACGGAAAAAATTCCGGCGCAAACTCTTTTCGGCAGCGACGGGCTGCCTTTGAACGTGACAAGTCTCGCGCAAACGGGAGATCGAATCATTGCCGGAACTCGCAGCCGCAGCATTTTATTGATTGAAAACAATCAGACCTTTGAAACGTTTAGCCGCCCGCGCCCGTTTTTTATTAACGCTTTGGCAAAGGACAAAGTGGGAAACGCCTGGCTTGGAGCCGATTCGGACAATTCCGGCAGCGGGCTTTTTTTGCTTCGAGATGTCGGACGCCCACAAAGGATTGGAACCGGGCTTGGTAATGTTTTATCAATCGAACCGGACGATTCCGGCGGCATCTGGGTGGGAACCGGGGAAAACGGTTTGTTTCATTTTCGCGGAGAGACGCAGCTTAAACATTTTACGTTTGAAAATACTGCCGGCGGGCTTCGTTCCAATACCGTCAACGCGCTTTTTGTTGACCGCGAAGGAGTGCTTTGGGCGGCTACAAATCGCGGCGTTTGCCGATTCGATTCCTCCAGCCCCTTTAATACGATTCTTTCCGAAAATGGAAACAGCAATTTTGTACGGATGCTTTATCAAGCAAGCAACGGACAGATTTTTGCTGGAACCAATCGTGGATTATTCCTGTTTTCGGACGGCGGCTGGCTCGAAGCCGGAAATTTCTCGCAAAAAACAATTTATTTTATCGGAGAGGATTCGTCGAAACAGCTTTTAGTCGGAACGTCGAGCGGTCTTTACGGTTCAGACGAAAAGCAAAAATCCGCGGGAGAAGTGCGCTCGGTCGCCGATTTTCAAGGTAGGACTTACGTCGCAGTTTTCGGAAAAGGAGTTGTCGCGCTTGAAAATCAAATGCAGATTTTATCGAATGAATCTGCAATAGCGCTTTTTGCCGATTCGGATAGACTTTGGATTGGAACCGCGCGGGACGGCGTATTTGTTTTTGACGGAAAAAACGCAATTCAGGAAAACAGCCTCGATGCGTTGCGGGGAGCGGCAATTTGGAAAATCGCCGCGGGCAATGAAAACAGCTTATGGCTCGCATCTGAAAGAGGATTATTTTTATATCAGGACAAACAGTTAAGTAATGTTGTTACTAATCAAGATGTTCGCGATGTTTTAGTCCACGGCAAGGACATTTGGGCGGCGACATCCAACGGCGGTCTGCTTCATCTCAAAAACGACGAGCGTTTCGGCTGGGTTTCGACCGATTTAAATGCCGAACAAGGGCTTCCGTCTCAAAAGGTTTTTTCGCTCTTAAAAGTTGAAAGCCGCCTGCTCATCGGCACTAATCGCGGTGTTGTAAATTACCGACCGGGCAATGTGCCCCCCAAAATTATTCCGACTCGCATTTTAAGCCGGCGGCTGCACACTGTCGAAGAATTAACGCAAACCATTGCTCTGAATTACCCGCAAAACTCTCTTCTCGTTGAAGCGGCAGGCTTGAGCAGCCGCACATTCCCGGAACAATTTCAATACGGTTTTCTGCTCAAAAACGAACGCGGGGAAATCATTGAGAAAAAGATTTCAAACGAGGCTCAGTTCGCTCCATCAAATTTATTGCCCGGCGAATACATCATTGAAGCGCAGGTTTTTAACAAAGACTTAGTCGCGTCCGAACCGTTAGTTATTAAATTTTCCGTTGCTCGCGCGCCTTTTCCGATGACGGCGGCATCGCTCGGCATTTTGCTGGCGGTTGCTCTGATAGCCTTAATCTGGGCGGTGATTGAGCGCCGCCAAATTGCACAAAGAAACCGCGAGCTTGCAGCCGCCCGGTTTGATTTAGCAAACGAAGCCGAACGCGAAAGAAAACGAATCGCGCAGGATTTGCACGATCAAACGCTCGCCGACTTACGCAATCTGATGCTGATGTCGGACAAGATAACGGGAGCAAACGGCAAGTTTCGCTCGGAAATAGAAGCCGTATCGAGCGAGATCCGGCGAATTTGCGAAGATTTAAGTCCGTCGGTTTTGGAAAACGTCGGATTGCTTGCCGCTCTGGAATTTCTCCTGAGTCACACAGTTGAAAATTATAGATTTTCTGCTGACGAATCGGAGGAACAGCTTCAATTTTCGCCGAACGTACAAATGCAGATTTATCGAATCGCCCAGGAAGTTTTAAACAACATCCGTCGTCACGGAAACGCCGAATTTGTCGAAATGAAAATTTATCTTTCGGAAACGAACGATTTTATTTTGAATATTGAAGATGACGGCATTGCGTTTCATCCCGCTCAAAACGCGACAAACGGGCGCGGTATTTCCAATATCAAAGCTCGTGCGGCTTTAATCGAAGCCGAAATTGCGTGGCTCAAAAGTGAAAACGGAGGCACAAACTTCCAGCTTAAAAAGAAGATTTAAAAATCTGTGGATTTCCACATCCTGCTTTCCGCGCTGCCCCGCCCAGACATCGTTGATTGACTCCTTAAAACCCGATTTCTAATCGAAGATAATCGTTTTCCGTTTTATGCGATTATCTTTAAAAAAAATCTTGTGGTCAGCATTATCGGTAACGGTTATCGGCTTTACCGCCTTTCAGATTTTCAGCATTAACCAAGCTGCCCGAAAAACGCTCGACCTTGAGCGCGCCCGCCTGATAACGCAAAACCGTGTTCCGTTTGAGAAAAAAATCCTTGCGCCTCACTTCTCCCCAAATCTCGAAATTTGGCAAAGCGCTGAGAACACCAGAGATTTTGTTAGATTTCAAGATTCATATTTTGCGGCGACGGACGGCGGTCTGGTTCGTTATTCGGATGAAGGAGGAGTTTTAAAGCATTTTACTGTTTTGGACGGTTTGCCGGAAAGCGATTTAACTTGCTTGACGGTTTTCGGCGGCAAGCTTTTTATCGGAACGCGAACGAAAAATCTGGTGACCTTTGACGGCGTACGTTTTGAAAATTACATCTGGAAAGACCGAAACGCCCAAACTGTTACATCATTCCTTGAGGCAAACGGAAAACTATTAATCGGAACTTTCGCGGGCGGTTTGCTTGAATTTGACAATCAGAGTTTTACTGAAATTAAATCCGATAAAACGAAGATTCTTGCAGTTAATTCTTTATTCGGAGACGGAGCGAGATTATTTGTCGGGACTTTCGATAACGGTCTTTGGATTTATGAAAACGATATTTGGTCTCGCTACACAAATCTCGACGGTTTACCATCGAACAGAGTCGTCGGAATTGCTATAAAAGATAAGAAATTATTTGTCGCCACCGATTTCGGACTGGCTGTTTTAGAAGATAAATCTTTCCGCACAATCTCTCATCTCCCATCGCTTTCAAGTTTAATTTCGCAGGCAGATAAACTCATTTTAATGAGGGACAACGGAAGAATATCCGTTTATGACAAATCAACTACAGAGCTTTCCGCGCCGGAATCCATGCAAAACGCTCGTTTGGTTGCGGTTGATGAAAAGCTCTGGCTTTTATCTGATAAAGGAATTTTAGCGATTACAGGCGAAAGACTAAAACCCTTCAATCAAAGCCAAAACCGGCTTCTAACGAATAATTTCATTTCAGCAATTGCTTTAGACCACAAGGAAAATCTCTGGGCAGGCACGTTTCGCAATGGGCTTGACGTTGTGTCTGATGACGGAAACAAACGAGGACATGTTGAAACGGAAGAAATTCGTGAAATTAATTATTTGGAATCGGACGGCGAGATTATGCAAGCAGCAACATCAAGCGGGCTGATTCAGATTAAAAGTGATTTCACGGTTGAAAATCTGACGAAAAAAGACGGTTTGCCGAGCGATTCAATAACGCATTTTTCAGGCGAATTCGTCGCTACGGCAAAGGGATTGGCAGTTCGGGAGAAGGAAAAATTTCACGTTTTCTCGACAGTTCAAGGTTTACCGAGCAACAGCGTTTACGCTCTCCTGCGCATCGGCAAAAAACTTTATGCAGGAACGCTCGGCGGATTGGCAGAGATCGAAAATAATCGAATAACGCGCACTTTTAAAGATACCAACTCCAACTTAACGACCAATTGGGTGACTTCGCTTTGTTCGGCGAACGAACGGATTTTCATCGGCACTTACGGCGGCGGAGTTTTTGAGCTTTTGCCATCGGGCGAAATTCACTCATTTCAGTCTGAAACCGGAAAATTTACGGTAAATCCGAATGCAATATTCACAGACGGCGACAGGCTTTACATAGGAACTTTGGCGGGAGTCAAAATTCTCGATTTAAAAACCGGCGAATGGAAAACATTCAAAAGTTTTTTACCAGCCGAAACCGTTTTAGCTGTGACTGGCAGCGCTGAAAACATCTATTTCGGAACGACGAACGGCATCGCCAAAGTAAGGAAAGATTATTTTGCGAAAGGTGAATGATGATGAAGGCAAAAGTAAAAAGGCAAAAGGCAAAAACGGATTTGAGAGCAGAACTGTCTTGTGGAAAACTAACTTTTTCCAATTTACGGCTATCGGCGTTTGTTTGCATTTTAATTTTTGCTTTTAGTCCTTTGCCTTTTTTCTTCGCGTCTGCGCAATCCGGGGTTTTGATTCCTTTGCCGGGAGAAAAGCCGAACTCGAAAGCTCTTTCGCTCGCCTTGATGAATGTTGAGATTTTCATTGATAACCAGCGCGCTACAGTCAAAGTTTTACAGATTTTTGACAATCACACGGAGCGAACTCTTGAAGGAAAATATGTATTTTCCCTTCCTCAACGTTCGTCAGTTTTGGATTTTGCCGTTTGGGATGCCGATCAGCGCATACCCGGCGTGATGATGGAGAAAAGGCGAGCCGAGCGAATTTATGGGGAAATCAAAGCCGGGCAAATTGATCCCGGTATTTTGCAGCAAACGGACGAAACGGAAAGCGGCAGCGGGTTCTCAGCCAGAATTTTCCCGATAAATGCTTACGGAACAAAGCGCTTGGAAATGGAATACACCGAAGATTTGGCGATTGAAAATCTCGTCTCGCATTTTACGTTTCCGCTCAAACCTTCCTACGGCGAAACGCAGACGGTCGGCGAGCTGAATTTAAAAATTCGTGTTTTAAGCGATCATCCCATCACGCCGCTATTGCCTGAAAATCCGGCTTATCCGTTGCATTTTCAAAGAAATGAAGCGAATGAGCTTGTCGGTGAATTTCACGCGCGGAATATCGAGCTGAAAAATGATTTTTCGTTTGATTATCGAATAAACGCTGCCGAAAACAGTTTTTCCATAGTCGCTTATCGAGCGCCGGAACAAATCTCCGCGTATGATTTGCGCGATCCGAAACTTGCCAATCGAAACGCCGACGGTTTTTTTCAGGCGCAGGCGGTTTTTGCCCAAAACAAAAGCGAAACGCGACAGCCGAAAAGAATCGTTTTGCTGTTTGATACTTCGCTTTCAATGTATGGCGAAAAGCTGGCGCGCGCCGTCGAAGCCCTTGATTTCTTTCTGCACAATCTCGCCCCGGAAGATGAATTCAACTTGATTTTATTCAACGATGAAACCGTGACATTTTCGCCGCAGCCTGTTTCGGCTGCGCGGGAAACAATTGAAAACGCCTTGCAGTTTCTCAAAAGCTCGCTGCTCGAAGGCGGAACGAATTTGAAGAAAGCTCTTCAAAAAGCGGTCGAGCAGAGCAATCTTCTTTCGGACGGCGAAAGAAACATCATTTTAATCTCCGATGCAAATCCCACGCTTGAAACGACTCGAACAAAAGAAATATCCGCCGTTTTAGACAATTCAAACGCTAAATTTTTCGCCTTTGCTTTGGGAGCGGATGCCAATCAAAATCTCCTGAAAGAGCTAACCGATAAAACTCACGGCTATTTTGAATCGGCGCGTGAAACCGAAGACATTTCGTTAAAATTAAAAATTTTCCTTGAAAAAATCGGAACCCCGACAATTGAAAATTTAAAGCTCGGCAGCTCCGACGACGGAAATCTTTACGACATTTATGCGAGCGGCGGAAACTCTTTTTTCGGTTCGGGCATTTCCTTTGTCGGTCGTTACAAGCGAGCGCAATTGCAAAAATTCAATCTTGCGGCGCAATACGGCGCGGAAACGATAAATATGTCGCGCGAAGCCGCTTTGCCTGAATTTGATGAAACACACCATTTTCTGCCGCGAGTGTGGGCACAGGCTCGCGTTAACGCATTGTTGCTGGCGATGAATCGCGATGGCGAGCGCGAGGATTATATTGCCGAGATTATTCGTCTTTCGGAAAAATATAAATTCGTCACACCTTACACGTCGTTTCTCGCAGCGCCACGCGCTTTGCTTCGTCCGCGCTTGATCCAGCCGGGCGATCCGGTAATTCGCGTTAAAACCGATGAATCAATCAAGGAAGTTTTCGCCGTGCTGCCGTTCGGCGAAACGCTGCCTTTGAAGTTTTTAACAAACGAAGGGATGTGGGAAACCCGATTTCTCGCGCCCGTTTGGATGGCTGACGGAACGTATAAATGCCGGCTTTTATTAACCGATAAAAACGGCTACGGCTACAGTGAAGAAAAGACTTTTGTAGTTGACAGCCGCGCTCCGAAGATAAAAATCAATCTCGAAAAACGCACCTTTCACGCTGGCGAAACAATTTTGCTGAAAGTTTCCGCCGATGCCGATACAAATCGTCTGACGGCAAAACTCTACAGCGCAAAACCCGCGCAGCTTTTCTGGTCGAATCAGGAAAAAGCCAATATCGGGAGATTGCAGATACCGCTACATCTTGTCTCCGGGAAATACAACCTGTCTGTTACGGCGGAGGATTTTGCCCACAATCAAACTACGGAGGATTTGCAAATCGAGGTTTTGGGCAAATGAAAAAGATTAAATCAACCTCAAATAAATACGGATACGCGCGGATGAATATCGGAAAAAATCTCCGCTTCCTTGTCCTCATCAGCCCGGTTTTTCTTTGTTTGATAATTTTCGGTTTTTTGTTTGCTTCTGACTCGTCACAAAACGTTTTTGCGGAAGAAGCGCAAACTGCAATCGAAAAAGCTTTGTACGCCCGCGAGGAGTTTTTCGGAGCTGACGCAATAATGCCTTTACCGACCGCGCAGGCTCTTGAAAATCTCGCAAAACTTGCGCAAAGCGAACCGGATAATCCTCGGATTCTCGAAAAACTGGCAGAGCTAGAGGAAAAATTAAGCAATTTTGATGCGGCTGAACAGGCGCTGATTCATTTGACCGAAATTGACGGCTCAAAGCTAGAAAATTTAGCCGCTTTCTATCATCGCCGCGCTCGATTTGAAAAGGAAGCCGAAATCTTGCGAAAGATTCTTATTACCGCAAATCCGGAAAATCGCGCCGAAGTTTTCGGAAAATTGATTGATTTAGCGAGAAGGCACGATTTGAAGCGGTTTATGCAAAATGATTTTTACGCTCAAGTCGCCAGAGAAAACGCTGAAATCTATGAAATCTTTGAACAGCTTATTGATAATTTAACCGAAGAAGGAAACTTCGCCGAGGCTTTAAATTTTATCCGCCAGGCGAAAGCGCCGTTTCCCGAACGAAAAAGCGTTTTGCTGGAAAAAGAAATTGATATTTTGCTTGAAACAAACCGCGCGAAAGAAGCCGAAAGCATTTATCAAGCGGCATTTGATCCGTTCTGGTCGCAACAGGAAGCCGGTAAATTTTACGAGTTTTTGAGCAATCAGGATCGTCTTCGAGCTTACGGCGCGGAACTCAAACAACGGCTGAAACAAAACCCGGCGGATTTCGACGCGGCAATTCGCTACGCACTTTATCGAAACCACGATTATTACTATGGAAATGACCGGATCGCGGCGATAATTTCAAATCTTGAGAAGGCAAAAACAAACTGGACAACCGAAGAGCTTGTGACGGTCGTGCGCCTTTTGCTGCGTGAAAACGAAGCGGAAATGGCGTCGCGTTTTCTGTACACGCTTTATTTGCGTGAAGATTTTAAGAAGACCGGCGAATTGCGCGCGAGAGTTCTTTATCAGCTTTTCGAGATGTTTTCGGATGCCGGAAATCAAAAATTGCCTTTAACAAAGGGCGATTTGCGTTTTTATGAAGACATTGCCAAAACCGACACCAGCCCGGGAATTGCGACCGGAATTTTATCGCTGATTTTTTCTGATACTAATCCGAAAGAACGACTTCTCGAACAGGAAAACGAAGCAACCAAATATTTCAACCGCGCCGCTGCTTATAAAATTTTTCTTGCTTACAAAGAGGAGTTTCCGACCTCAAAAGAACTGGCTCAAATGTATCTCGACATTGTGCGGCTTTATACGGCAACAAAAGAACCGGAGATTGCCGTAGCGGCGCTCAACGAGTTTGAGCAAAGATACGAAAGGGCGGATGATTATCCGGCGGCTGCGCTGAAATTAGCCGATGCTTTTGCCGCCGCGGATAAACCTGAGAAACAGCGCGAAATTTATCAAAAACTCTTAAATTATCTCGGAAAGCAAGGGAATTTGCTGAAGCCGAAAATTGCGGATATTTCAAAACTTTCAAACGAATCCGTGTTGGATAATCCGTTTGATTCCAACGCCGGAATTAGCATTCCAAATCAAGTCGAAAGCCAGAAAAATTATGATTACACCTATAATTACGGTGAGCAGGCAAACGTTTTCAATGATTATTTAGCGCGGAAAAATCAGGCGATCACTTATGCCGATGTTTTGGAAAAACTTGTCGCCTCGCTCGCCAATGAGAAAAAAACAGCGGAGATTCTCGCCGTTTATTCAAACGAAATTCAAAAATACCCGGATGAAGAATGGCTTTACGAACAGCGTCTGGCGTGGCTCGAACAAACAAATCTAATCGAAGACCAATTAAAAATTTATCAAGCGGCGCTGGCGCGTTTTCAATCCCGCAGTTGGCAGGATAAGCTCGCCCGCTGGTTTCTGCGCCAAAACCGGCAAACGGATTTTGCCGGTTTCTCACAGGATTTAGTCGGTAAATTAAACGACGCCGAATTGCAAAATTATCTTTCGCAGTTTGTCGGGGAAAAAACATCGGCGACGGATTTTGAGAAACAGCTTTATCTAAAACTTTACACATCCGCGCGCGAGCGTTTTCCGCACAATCCGGCTTTCGTCAACGGGCTTTTACGGTTTCACAAAATAAATAATCGCGAAAACGAATGGCGCAGCTTAGCCGCCAAGTATTATTTTGAATCGAAGGAAATCCGCGAACAGTTTCTCGATGATTTATCTCGCAAAGGCGAACTGCGAGATTTTTTAGCGAAAGCCACGGGCGACGGCTTGATTTATGAGCTTTTTCGGGCTGACGCGGCTGTGCGTTTATCGAATTATGAAGCGGCGGTCGAGGCTTATCGGAAGCTCAACCGACTTTATCCGAATACACCGGAGTTTTTGAGTAGATTAATTTCATTTACTCGCTCATTCGGGCAGAAAAACCGCGAATTTTTAACAGAGGCAGCGGCTTTGTCGCATTCCGAAGCAGACTTTTTGCCCTCGTCGGCTAAAGCGATAACGCAAAGCGGAGAAGTTTACGCGGAGCTTGGACAATACGAAAAATCTCGCGAGCAATGGGAAAAACTGATTTCAACAGCGAGCGGCGAAAAGGAAATTTATCTCGAAACGGCAACTGTTTATTGGGATTATTTTCAATACGAAGATGCGCTGCGGACGATAAAAAACTTGCGCTCCAAGCAGAGCGACGAAACGCTTTATGCGTTTGAAGCGGGCGCGATTTTGGAAGCGCAGCACGATAAAACGAAGGCAATCGGCGAATATGTTAAGGCGCTTGGAAGCGCAAACGATGAAACACAAAAGCGAAAATCCATTAAGCGTTTGACAGTTTTGGCTGTAAAAGAGCCGCAAATTGTGACGGCAATTGATTCGGCGTTTGAAGCTGAAAAGAGTAAAAGAAAAGATTCCGGTTTTTTGTCTTTAGGCTATGCCGGGTTTCTGATTAAAATCAAACAAAGCGAAAAAGCCGTATGCTTGTTAAATCAAGCCGTACAACAAAGCGCAGATAAGGAATTTATTGAAGCAGCCAGAGAATTTTATCAATCCGAAAACAATTTTTCCGGTGAGCAACGGGCGCTGAAACGTCTCGCGGAAATTGTCAGTAGCCCGCGGCAAACAATTCTCTATCGTTTACAATTGGCGAAGTCTTTTGAAGAAAACCGAGATAGGAATTCAGCCAAAGCAGTTTTAGCCGAGCTTGTCCGAAAATTCCCGACAAATTACGGCGTTTTAACCGAGTCGGCTGATTTTTACTACCGTTTGGGATTTGAAAACGAGTCGGTTGCGGTTTTGCATAATGCTCTTTCGCAAAGTCGTGGATATTACCGAACAGCGCTGGCAGAAAAGCTAGCAAAGCGATTGATTCAGCTCAACAGGCTTGATTCCGCCGAGCAAATTTTGTCCGCGCTGCACAATAAAGATAAGGCGAATACGGAATTTTTTCGCCAGTTGGCAGGCGTTTGCGTAAGAACCCGTAAAACCGAAACAATGCGAAAAGCCTTCGGCGAAACTGTTGACGCGCTCAAACAAAGCGACGCCGACAGACGCGAGCTTGACGAGCAAATAGCTGATTTGCGCGAGCAGATGATTGATGCTTTTACGCAGGTCGGTGATTATAAATCGGCGATTGAACAGCACATTGAAATTATTAATCGTCAACCCGACGATGAAATGCTCGTCGAAAATGCCATCTCCTATGCTGAGCGCTATGGCGGCGCTGAGACGCTTTTGAATTTTTATTTGAAAACTTCCGCAGACGCCTTCAAAAATTATCGTTGGAACGTAGTTTTAGCCAGAATTTATGCGGCGCGAAACGATTTGGAAAACGCCGCCGAAAATTATCGGGCGGCAATCATCAATCAGCCGGAAATGAGCGAGCTTTATCTGGCGTTCGCCGATCTTGAAACGAAAAGAAACAATTTTGATGAAGCTGTCAAAAATCTCGACAAAGCTTTGGAGTTGACGAACGACGCGCCCGAATACGTCAAAAGGAAAATCGAAATTTTGAAAAAAGCCGGTCGTTTTGCCGAAGTCGAAGTCGAGAAAGCGAAACTGCCTGTAGAAGAAAGACCGAAAACGACGAGCGACCAATTTGCCGAAGCGCAAAGGCTTCAATATTCCGAAAAAGAAAAAGCTGGAGAGCTTTATCGAGAGGCTTTCGCAAAGCTGTTTGAAAATCCGCTCTACGGAGATTTAAAAGCCTCCGATATTACCGGATACGTCAATTCCCTGCGCGAAGAAGAACCGCTGGATCAAATCAACCAAAGGCTCTGGCAATTGCGCGAAAAGCTGATTGAAAAAGCCGACGAAACCGATTCAACCAATGCCGGAGAAGCGAGAAAACGGCGCGTGATTTTGGAAGGCGCGATGACCGAAGCAGTCGGAAACATCGCTAAAACGGTTGGGACGGATGAAGAACTCAGCCGTTTGCACGAAGATTTGCAACGACTAATGGAAGAAACTTCGTCCGCTAACGACCGCAATCAAACAATTTCGCTAATTCAAAATATTTGCCGCCGAGCCGGTTTCGGCGATTTGGAAGAAGCGATTTTGCTCAGGAAACTCAAAGAAGCAAAATTCACAACCGATGCGCATTTTCATCTGCAAAACCTGGTCAGCTTTTACAACGAGCGCGGCGCTTATCAAAAAACTTTTGAATTGTTGGAAGAATACAAAAGCGAGAATCTCGCCTTGAAGGCTGAAGCTGCCCGGCTGTTGAATAACAGGGAAAAAGAGCTTGAGGCTTTGCGGGCGATTTATTGGAAGGAAAATAAAGTTTTTGCTTCTTCAAACTCTGATGTCGCTCGCTATCTCGAAATTCTTTATGCGGAAAATCACGAAGAATTAAAATCTTTGACCGAAAAATCATCTTCCTATCAATTGCAGCTCATCAATTTTCTGCTCGGCAAAGGAGAGCGGAAGTTGGCGCACGCGGCGATTGAAAACGCAAATCTGCCGCCGGCTTGGAAACTATCGCGTCGTGCGGAAACATCGCTGGCGCTCAAAGAGTTGGGAGAAACGGCGGAATGTTTTTTCTGTAAAGCCTTGCAGCTTGAATCAATCGGCATGCTCGTCGAACAAAAACCCGATAAAAAGCGGTTTCTTATTAACGATGACTGGTTTCGACTTTCGCGCAAATACGGCGAATGGCTTTTCGAGCGTAGAGACCAAACAGTGCCGCCCGCGAAATTTTTAGTTTCAATGATTGAAAATCAGCCGCGAAATGCGGAAGAACAATTCAAGCTCGGCTCTTTTTATCTGGAAAAAAACGCGCCTGAATCGGCAATCGAGCATTTTCGCTTAGCTCTTGAAATAAGCCCTGAAGATAAAACGGCTTGGTCTGCTGTTGGAGTTGCTTATCATTTGGCGGGCAAAACGGATTTGGCGGAAGAATGCCGGTCAAAGGCTCTTGCCGATGATGATGTGAAAAGCGCCTTAGTATTTTTCCAGATTTTGCAGAAACAGGATTTAGCTGAAAGAGCGCGAGAAAAGTTACCGTCAATAATCATCAAATTTTTGCAAAACAACGATGCAGACCGGTCGGAAGATTTTCAAAATCTAATTCGCGCGCTTGCCGCCTCTTTTGGAGACGAAAGAGAAAAATCTGCATACTTTTTGCAAATTCTGGATAAACGCCCCGCCGATAAATCGCTTGCCGGGATGTTAATAAACGAATCTCTTATCGGCAAAAATCGGCAGAATCAGTTTTATGAATTGTTGATAGAGCGAAGCAAGGGTTTGAGCAGTTATGATTACGATTATAATTTTACATCAATCGCGAAAAGAGTTTGGACAAGCGCCGATGCCGAATCCGTTTACGATCAGGAAAACGATTACGAAACGGAAGAACTCGAAAACGACCGATTAGAGTGGCAAAAGAAATATTTAATATATCTCGTCGGACAAGGCGAAAATGCAAAAGCCGAACAGTTAATCACAAAAATAGAAAAAGATATAAACGGCAGATATGTCCGACCGGAATGGCTGCGGCTTGAGAAAATACGGATACAAACCCGCCTCGGCAAATTCGATTTGCTCGAAGCCGAGCGCTTTATCGGAATTTCCGTCAGCGATTCCACAACGAAAATAAACCCGCCGAGTCTTGAGCGATTTAATGAAATCCTGCAAGTTTTGAAAGAGGAAAATTCGGACGGCGATAAAAGAGAAATCGCTCTCTCATTTTTTGCTCGAATGCTGGCGCTCGGACAATACAATGAAGCCAATTTTATTGGTTTTGCCCGCGCTCTGTTTGATAAGGGAGACATTGAAAATGCGCTGCGAATGCTGCAATTGATGATCGCAATCGGTAATGGAACGCAAAAGGAAAGCGCCTTAGCCGAAATAGCTGCGATTGACGTAGTTACGTCTAAAGGTGTTGATGCCGCAAAACTAACGCAGAGGGAAACAATTGATTCGATTAATCAGGTAAATGCCTTGAAAATCGCCGCCGAAGTTTCCGCTGAATTCCGACTAAACGATGCAGCGATTGCGTTTCGTCATCAATTGCTTGAAGCGAATCAGGATGATTCATCAAACCGAATCGAACTTGCCAGGCTTCTTTTCGCCAAAGGCGAAAAACAGGAAGCCGTAAATCTTTTAACGCAGATTATTTCTTCCCGTAATGCTTTACGTTCCGCGCGCTGGGAGGCACGATGGGCTTTGCTTGAAATGGGCGGGAACATTGACATCATTGATGCAAAATTTGATTCCCGGTCGCAATTTTATAATGGACTCGTAGCCGAAAACAGCGGACGAGGAGAAGCTGCAACAGAGTTTTTCCTGAATTCTTTAATTGCTGAAAAGGATGCTGAAAACTCTGCCCGAAATGAATTAATTAAATTATATGCTTTATCAAACAAGCCTTTCGCTGCTTTAAAATTGGCTGAAACGCTAAATGACGCCAAATCCGATGAGCTGCTGCAAACGCTCTCCGATGCTTCGGAAAAGATCGGTAATTATTCGAAAGCAATTGAATTTGAAAGGTCAAAGGCGGTTATCAACAAAGAACGCATAGATTATTTGAAGCAGCTCGACGATATGAAAAACCAGAAGGCGACAGATTTGACGATTGATTTGGAAAATACAAGAAAATTATGAAATTAAAAATCTTCACAGCAATTACTGTCGTTTCCGTTTTTGCGCTAATCGTCTTTTCGCAGTTTAACCGCAAAGCTTTCGACGCTGCCGAAGATTTTCCGCGCGAAGCGCTCGTGTATGTTCAGATTGCCGATCTACCGGCTTTGATCAAGCTTTGGAACGAATCAACTCTAAAGAAAAAGTATCTCGAAAGCGAAAACTTCAGGGATTTTAAAAATCGCCATTTAGGTTTAAAACTGGCAAGCCGTTGGGAAGAATTCAACAACGCAGCCGGGTTTCCCCTCGATTTGGATGTATTGAGCAATTTAACGGCAAACCGAGCCGCAATAGCGATTTACGACATCGGGAAGCTTGAATTTGTTTTTATTGCGCCGATGAATGATTCAATTTTTACGGCAACGAAATTCGTTCAGAATCAAGATAAATTTCAGGAACAAACGCTCGAAGACGGGACAATCGTTTTCCGCGCAAATGTGGAGGCAGATAGAGGGCGGCAAAAGCAGGAGCTGATTTTTACTTATTATAAAGGGCGTTTTATTCTTGCGACCGGCGAAAAACTGCTCGCGCAAACTTTAGCGAACATAAACGGAAAAGCGGGTAAAAACAGTTTATCTGATGAACCTGCATTTAAAGCTTTGGTTGAAAAAATAGAACCGCACACGGCAACCGTCTGGGTTAATCAAACTGCTCTGAACGAAGATTATTACTTTAAGAATTACTGGCTGATGTCGAATGTCGCTGATCTTAAAAATATTCGTGCCGGAGTTTTCGATTTTTCGTTAGAAGAAGGGCAAATCATTGAACACCGAAAATTTCTCCTCGATCAAGCCCTCAATCGGACTTCTATAGAACCGGAAAAAGCCGAAAAGAGTCTTGCCTTTTTACCCGTCGAAGTTCCCTTTTATCGCTTACAGGCGGCGAATAAATTGATTATTAATAAAGCATTTCGGAATACATTGTTTGGGCGGCACGAAACTACCGAAAAAAACGATCCCCGCAATCATTATTACCGGTCTTTTGATTTCGACGATTTTAACGGAGAGGATTACAGTTATCTCAGCGAAAATTTTGATAAATCAATTGATGAAGCTGATAATGAAGAAATTATAAGCCAGCTTCACAACTACGAAATTGATTTCGCAAATTTGCTTCAGCCGGCAAATCCGCAGACTGTTTTGACATTTACCGCACCAAAGGTTTTGCCGTCGCCGCTTTTTGTTGATTTTCAGAACACCGCTATTTTTAATCTGGATAAGCCTGATAATTTTAACCGGGAATTGTTCGAATCAGCAGTGAATGAAAGCTTTTTGTCTAAAACTGTAATTTCTTCTCCAAATGTTAGATTATTGTGGGAAACAAAAAGCGAAAATGATATAACGTGGCGCGAAGTCAGTTTGCCGATGCTTGGTTTGAAAACCTGCTATGCCGTACTTGGAAACGAGCTTATTGTGTCTAATAACTCGGAATTTATGCGGCAGGTGCGGATTAATGAAAAAAATCCGGGAAATGCAATTAAAAGCTTCTCGTTTACCGAATTGTCTGTATTAAACTTCGATCAAAGAGAAAATGCTTACGACCAAATTTTCTCTCAGCTTGCACGGAAAAATGCCGCCGATGATTTCTTTACTGAAAATATAAAGAGCTTGCTTGATTCCGCCGAAAAAATTAAAAGAGTTGAAGTTAAAAGAAGCTGCCTGCGAAACGTTCTTAACGAGCAAGTCACAATAAGTCTCAGAAATTGATTTAAAAGAATATTGCTTCTTTTACAGAAGTTTGCCCTTTCCAGATACTAAAACATTGATATTTTGAATCGTATTAATTATATTTGAGCGGGCTTCATCTTTCGGCTCAAAAGAACTTCTTAGAAAAGGAAAACAATCAATGAAAATCTCACACAACTGGCTGATAGCCTGCTTTTTGTTGTGCTTTGCTTTAACCGGCGCAGCTTTGGCTCAGCAGCAGGGACGCGACTTAAATAAAGAAGAAAAACTCCGGCAGCAATTACAAAAAATTGCCCCGAAAGTAGTTAACGGATTTAAAGCCGCGACCGATGCTTTGGATGAAAAGAATTATGAAGAATCCGCGAGACTTTACAACGAAGTTCTCGCGCAAGCTCCGAATTTTGAACCGGCGCTGAGGCGTTTGGGATTCGCTTTGATTGGAATCGGCAAACGCGACGAAGGCTTAAAAATGAGCCAAAAAGCTCTCGCTCTTAACCGTTCTTCCGATAATTTGTTCAGTTACGCTCTCGCTCTGACGGAACGGGGCGTAAATAACTATCAGCCGACGGAAACAGAATTGGAACAAGCCCTGGCATTGTCAAAAGAAGCAATGCAAAAAGACACCGAAAACGATTCCGATTATGCAACTGCTGTCGCAGAATTCGCTTTATCGCTAAATCGCGAGCAGGATTTTCTTGATGCTTCCAGATTTTTAGCAGAAAAATATCCCGATTTTATGGCGACGCATTATTTCAACTCGATTCGTCTGGCAAACGATGGGAACTTTTCTGCGGCGGAAGCTGAAATCAGAAAAGCCGAAAGTTTAGGTTTGCCGCCCGAAGCCGCAAAAGAAATTTTGTCGGGAATCGAACGTGCAAAACGCGGAGAATATCAGTCAGGAAATGCTTCGAACAATAGTTTTATCGGTGATTTCCGGTTTGGTGCTTATTTTTATTACGGACTGTATCTGGTCGGTGCCTGGGCTTTAGGTTTGCTGACCCTATTCGTAGCGGGAAAAATTCTATCAGCCAAAACTTTGCGCTCGATTGAAAATTCGGACCCGAATGACATCACAGGCGGCGGGCAGGAAGGTTTACGTAAAATTTATAAAAACGTTATCACCATCGCAGGAGTCTATTATTACCTTTCGCAGCCAATCGTGATGCTGCTGGTTGTCGTCGCCGTATTGGGAGCAATAATGTTTTTCTTATGGCTCGGCTGGATTCCGGTCAAATTGCTGCTCATTCTTGTGATAGTCGGAGCGATGACGATTTTTTATATGATTAAGTCGCTCTTGGTGCGAAACAAAACGGACGACCCCGGACGCGCGCTGAGAGAAGATGAAGCGCCGCAGCTTTGGGCTTTGGCGCGCGACGTTGCAAAAGCGATTAATACCCGCCCGGTAGATGAAATTCGTCTGACGCCCGGCAGCGAATTAGCGGTCTACGAGCGCGGAAGCATCAGGATGAAAATGCAGGATAAAGCCGAGCGTATTCTTATCATCGGTGTCGCTACTCTTAACGATTTCAGTCAAAATGCTTTTCGCGCCGTGCTGGCTCACGAATACGGGCATTTTTCAAACCGCGATACGGCGGGCGGCGCTGTCGCCCTGCGTGTGGAGAATGATATTATCCGGCTCGCTCAAGCAATGGCGCAAAACGGCACGGCGACAGTTTACAACATCGCCTTTCAATTTCTCCGCGTTTATCACTTTCTCTTTCGCCGCATCACGCACGGAGCGACTCGGTTGCAGGAAATATTGGCTGATCGTGTTGCCGTTCATCAATACGGGGCGGATGCTTTCCGCGAAGGTTTAACGCACGTCGTTCGTCGAGGCGTAGAGTTTAATCATCTTGCCGCAAAAGAGATAAATGCCGCATATAATTCCAACCGCTCGCTTCAGAATTTATACGAAATGACGGAGCAGGATGAAACTGTCAGAAAAAATCTGGAACAGGAATTTAATGAAGCCATTAACAGCCTAACGACTGAAGATGACACGCACCCGAGTCCCCAGGATAGGTTTAAATTGGCAAATCAAATAAAAAGCAAAGAATCATTGCCTATAAATGGAATGGTGTGGGATTTATTCAAAGATAGAGAGACGGTAACAAAGGAAATGAACCAAATGCTGGAAACTATTGTTAGAACAAATCTGTAGATTTCTGCAATTGTTTTAGGTTGATAGAAGCACCTTGAAATTCATAAGGCAATCATATTTGACACTATAATTTAGAGCCTTCCGATATGCCGGCAGCTGCCGATTATGATGGAAACGGCAAAGCTGACATTGCAGTTTTTCGTGCTGGAAATTGGTATTCGTTGAGCAGCTCAAACAATCAATTCAACATTCTGAAACGACGCCTTTGGCTTTGCCGGAAGCTGTTACATTGAGCCGTAAGTTTCAACGACAGATACATTACCGAGTGCTTGAACATATTCAAATTCATTTGATTGAATCTGTTCCTGCCACTGTTGTTTCAATAAACGGCTCACATCGTGTGAATTTACCGGTTTTGAATAATAAAATCCCTGCCCGTAATCGCACGATAAATCAGAAAGCATTGCAATGTGTTCTTCCGTTTCTATGCCTTCGGCGACAACGGATTTCCCTAGCTCATTGGCAAGTGTAATGATCGTTTTAACAATTCCCAGGCTCTCTTTGTCAACGCACATATTATTAACAAAAGAGCGATCAATTTTGAGAATGTCGAACGGAAAGCGATGCAGGTAGCTTAATGACGAATATCCCGTGCCAAAATCATCAATGGAAATTTGAATTCCCATCAGCTTCAGCTCTCTGAGCATTTCGGTGGCAGATAACATATCCGCCATCAACAGGCTTTCGGTTACTTCCAGCCGTAAATTGTTCGGCTGGATGCCCGTCCTGATGAGAATATCGGTGATCTCTTTGATCAAATTACTTTGCGAGAATTGCTTACCGGAAACATTGACGCTTACCGTTAGCGGTTTGGTACTCGGAAAGGCTTTCTGCCAATTGCAGGCTTCGCGGCAGGACTGTTCAAGAATTTTTAATCCAATAGGAATAATAAGTCCCGTTTCCTCAGCTACGGGTATAAAAGTTGAAGGCGAGATAAGATTGCGCTCGGGATGCAGCCAGCGGGCAAGAGCTTCAAACCCAACGATTTTTCCGGTTCTTAGTGAAACTATCGGCTGATAGAAAGGCATTAGCTCGTTTGCGTTTATTGCGTTTCGCAATTCATTCTCGATTTTCAATGCGTTCACTGCCTGAGCATGCATCTTCTGATCGAAAATCTCATGTCTGGCTTTCCCGTTTGATTTGGCGCGATACATAGCGGTATCGGCATCGCGGAGTATATCTTCCGGTTTATCGTAACCGATTCTTGAATAAGCAATGCCGATTGAAGCGGAGGTATAAAAATTATGCCCGTTCAAATCAAATGGCTCTTTCAAACAATTATGAATCCGTTCTGCAATATCAGTTGCATCTTTGGAAGCGGAAATGCCGTCAAGCAGTATTGCAAACTCATCGCCGCTTAAACGAGCAATTGTATCCGTTCCGCGCAGGCATTTCTCCAACCGCAACGAAAGCCCGACCAGCAGTTCGTCTCCCATTTCGTGACCGAGACTGTCGTTTACGATTTTGAATCTATCAAGATCAACGAAAACGACGGCAAATTCATAGTTCCTGACTTTCTTAGACCGTTCAATCGCCTCGCTCAATTTGTTTGAAAATAAAGCGCGGTTCGGCAGACCAGTTAAATGATCGTGAAAAGCCGCATAATAAATCTGTCTTTCGGCTTCTTTGCGATCTGAAATATCTTGAATTTGAAAAATTATATGGTGAGGATTATTTTGCGCATCTCGAATCAATGTCGCGTTTTGAAGAACCCAGATGCAATGACCTTGTTGATGAAAGTATCTTTTCTCTGATTGATAACTTGGAATAATCCCATCAATCAATTGATTCATGTTCAACAATTCCTGCTGGAGATCCTCGGTATGAGAAATAGTCTGAAAGTTTGTTGAAATTAAATCTTCCTCTTTATAACCGAGCGTATCGCAGAGCGCGGGGCTGGCTTTTAACCATTTCCCATTAAGATCAATAATCGCTATTTTCAAAGCTGCGGCAAGTTTACTTTGAAAGTAATAGTTGCTTTCGATAAAACTACGCAATAATTTACCTTTTTGAGCTTGGATTTGATTCAGTGGCATTTGTTTATAAAGCAATTATTAGGCAAAGCTGGATAAGATAATTACAAAAGAGCAAAACTCTTCATCCGAATGAATCGCAATAAGTGTACCAACACTCGAAATCTAGTTTTAAAAAGCAAATAACAGTAAGTTTGAAATTTACTGTCTACAAATTTCTGTCAAAATGAGTAACACGCTTTGTCATTTTGATTGAAAAATGACAGACCCGTGTCGGGGAGATTTCACGGCTTTGTTGCAGAAGCCCGATTTATCACAGGTTTTGCAACAGAACGCGCTTCTGCAACAAAGCCGACAAAGCCGGTTTCGGTCGTTTTTGAGACAATCCGTTGAAATTAGAAATCTACCGTCTCAAAAAATCAGATGTAAATCTCGACAGCAGTTTTCTGAGTATACAAGTGGGTAAGACAAAATCGGCTCGTCGGCGCATTCCTTTGACTGCACGGGCAAAGGCAATCTAAAAAAACCGAATTGAAAATGCTGGTGACGATTATCTTTTTGCAGGAGGATGCGCCTGTAACGATGTAAAAAATTCGATTGTGCAACAAAACAATGCTCATGCAGGTGCGCTGAAACGAACAGAATTTAAAAAACTTCGAATTTACGATTTACGCCATATCTTTGCCTCAGGAATGGCAATGGCTGGAGTTGATCTTGTAACCTTGCGGCATTGCCCGCACACAGCCGGGTTCAAATGGTGATGCGACACGCGCATCCTGTCGAAGCTCGCAAAATTGATGTCTGTTGCTAAACTCGAATCCTTTGACGCCGCAAAGCGGAAAGCAGGTTAATGTGTAAAGAGTCCTCACAAATGTCCCCACAATAGCAAAAAGGCGTTTCGCTAAAGATAGCTGAAACGCTCTTATTATTTGGAGGCGGCGATTGGAATCGAACCGATGAATAAAGGTTTTGCAAACATTGCAACCCATATTTTATAGAATGGTATGGAGCATTATGGGCTGTATTTATTGGCTTTATTTTTCTGCTTATTCACTCCATACCACTCTATCTATACACATACCCGCTACGTTTTCCGCTACGTTTCCATAGGTGGAACTGATTTGGATTGAAAGTGTAGAGTCGAACGCCAGGAACGAGCGATTTCAGCAGATGGTTGTTGACTTTGAAGGATGCACCTGGCACGACTCGAACATGCGGCATTTTGATTCGTAGTTCTTTTCAGCTTGTTTCCACAGAATGTCACTGAGTATCACAGCATTATTTCTACTGCTGCTTAGCGAGTGCTTCGTTACTTAGTGACTGTCCTTTGTTGTATCTACTTGGTATCGGGAAAATCATCTGGCAAAAGGCATTAAAAAAAAACTTACGCTTTTGCTTGCGAGACTGTAAAATATTCTGTAATTTCGGCAAATCTTAGATTGTTTTCGCAAAAAAATCTTATGAAACTAAAAATTATTGTTGGGTTCTTATTTTTAAACTGTTACATTGTTTTCGGACAGGTGCAGATAGCTAAAACTCCTCTGAATACAACAATTCTTAATGATTCGGGAGCATTACAAAAGCGTGCGATACGAAAGAATATTCCGCTCACAAACTCGATTCAAAAAGCTTATCGAAGTGGAACAAGAGATACTTCAGGTCGTCCGGGACCAAATTACTGGCAGCTAAAAACCGATTACTCGATTAATGCCAGTCTCAATCCCGAAACGCGAACCATAACCGGAAGTGAGACTATTGCGCTGCATAATAATAGCGGGGATAAACTAAATCGCATTGTTTTGCGTCTTGACCATAATATTTATCGTCCGAGAGTTCCGCGCGGTTTTTCCGTCCCTGCCGAAACTACCGAAGGAATGATTGTTACCAGAATTAAAATTAATGGAACTGAAATTGATCTGAAGCTGAGTCCGCCGGAGCAATTCTTCCAAGGGCAGATGCAGAAGATTGAAAAATCATTCGTAGTTGGTTTAGATCAAACCGTTGCCACTGTAGTTCTCTCAGAACCGATTGATGCGCGCAGCGTTGCGACAATTGAGATTGATTGGAGTACAAAGTTACCAGGCGGCGAAGGTGGGCAAGGACATCGAATGACGCAGCGGTGGGAAAGCAAACTTTTTCAACCTACTCAATGGTATCCACGTCTGGCAAAATACGATGATTTGACTGGATGGGATACAAATCTTTATCTCGGACCTTCGGAGTTTTACAACAACTACGGAAGATTTGATGTCAAAATTGAAGTCCCCGCCGGGTGGCTCGTCAGCGGAACGGGAGTGCTGCAAAATGCCTCGGAAGCACTTGCTCCTTTTGTTCGTGAGCGGCTTGCATCTGCGCTCAAGACCGATGAAGAGGTAATGATCGTAAAAGAAGATGAGCGCGCTGTCGGCAAAGCATTATTACCGAGAGGTAAGAACGTCTGGCGTTTCCTGGCAGAAGAGGTCAACGACTTTGCCTGGGCAACATCGAATCAGTTTGTCTGGCGTTCGACCCGGGCAAATATTCCAAACAAGGGCTACGTTCCGGTTCATATGTTTTATCTGCCGGAAAGAGCGAATTTCTTTCAAAACGCCGGGAAGAATGCCCGTCACGCTCTCGAATTTTATTCCAAACTCCTAATACCATACGCTTTTCCTCAATTGACGCTACAAGACGGACCAAGTGCCGGAATGGAATATCCAATGGTCATCAATTCAAATCAAGGCGCAGCCGATCACGAGACTTATCATCAATGGATTCCGATGATGATGGGAACTAATGAAACCCGTTACGGGTGGATGGATGAAGGCTTTAACAATTATTCAAATATCCTTTCAGATGCTGATGCTAAAGGAAAACCTTTTAACATTGATCATTTGGGACAGAGTTACGGCACCATCAGCGGAAACGAAGATGAACCAATGATGATGTGGAATGCCAACTATGGAGGACCATTCTATGGTTTTCAAACCTACGGAAAAACAAGCATGATGTTTTCGATGCTGGGCGGAATAGTCGGCGACGACGCGATGAATACAGCCATTAGGAAGTATGTGGAAACGTGGAAATTTAAACATCCGTCGCCCTGGGATTTTATGTTCTTTATGAACAAAGAACTTGGTCGCGACTTAAATTGGTTTTGGTATTACTGGCTTTTCACAACAGAGTCGGTTAATGGCTCAATCAAAGACGTTGTTGTACGAGGAGAAAAAACACAAATCACAATACATCAAGCAGGCGAAATGCCTTCACCCGTTGTTCTCAAAGTCGAATTTGCTGACGGAAGCGAGAAGATTAAATCAATGCCGAATGCGAAAATGCTTGATGATAAAACGGCAATTGTGAAATGGAGTGAAGATGTTTGGTTTAATGGAGACCGCGATTTTCAAGGCACGGTTGATTTTGGGAAACGCTCGATTAAAAAGATAACTTTGGATCCATTTGGAAGATTCCCGGATTCAGATACTAAAGATAATATCTGGACAAACAAATAGTTCAAAAAGATGATTAAAGTCCTATGAAACAACTTATTCTGCTGCTCATTTTTCTCACACTATTTTCTTCCATGAGGCAGGAAGGACAGGCTCAGCGCACTTATTTCAAACAGGAAATGTCCGAAGAGTTAATCAACCTAAGGCAGACCAAATGGCAGGAAATTGGAGCAGAAGTCGGTAAATTCTCCGACAATGAATGGGTTGGTCTTTATGTCGCACAGAACGGCACAACCGTTTCTACGCAACTCGTCTGGACTCCGAATCTAGGCTTTATGATTTGGCTGGAGAATTGTTCGCGCCCCTTTCACGGTCTTATAAACTATGGCGATGCTAGTCTTACAGACGGTTCTCTTAAGCTTACGCCCAGATTGCCAGAAGGAAGCCCAAATTCATATACGATTAAATTCAAGTATATTCCAGTCAAGTGGGGCGAGCAGCATTTCCTGATTCCGTCCCACGAGATGATTAAATTCGTCTATGTCGTGAACTCTAAATCAGACGCCGAGATTAACAGCTTTCTAATTAAAGGTGACGACTACGAAAAGAAGAGGCGCGGGATGCCCGGTGTGCCCGAAGAATACAAGAAGTATCTCGGAATGAAGCCGATTACGGCGACGATTTCTAAACTCGAAGAGCAGAAGGATTGGTATCCGAAGATTACTTTTAACGCAGGGCGAGCCGAAGGCGTTATAGAGGGAATGAGTTTCTACTTGTCGCGACCACGAAATATGTATGCGTTAGTTTATGTGGCTGATGTTCAGGAACACACCTCCGAAGGATACATCTCAATAGCCTCATATACGGACAATCGTGAAGGCGAAATCAAACCAGCGATAGGCTGGAAATTTTCGAGCCGTGCCCCGGAAGATAATTCCAACTACCTTCCTTAAAAATATTGTCTCGAAAACGACCCTTTTTGAGACAAATCCATCGGATAGCAAAAACTACGCTCTTTAGCAATATAATTAATAGTTAATAGTTCGTTTTCTCGTGCTATTTAAGAAAAATCTGATATGAGGTGAACGAAGTCGAGAAAATTATCCAGATGGTATTCGCAGCGAAACACGATTCGTCGGGACTGGCGACAACAACATTATTTGTTTTAAGTTTTTAGTATAATTCTCAGTTCAACGCTGCTATTAACGATTTGACTTATATTATTTCAGACGGATGTTAAACTGACTTTGAAATAAAATCTCAGCAACTTGACTCATAAAACAATATGATTTTTTTTAACTCAACCATCAAACTTTTATTTTTTTCCTTGATTATTACCGGAATTTTTTGTGTTAATCAAAGTTTTGGCGATCCCTCGTCAACTGGCGCGAAAGCGAATAGCCCGATACCGGAAAATCGTAGCGAAGCGTCAGCAAATTATTATCAATCTGTGATTTCAGACGGGGAACTCGATGCCAATTTTAAGGCTCAAGTTTATGCGAGCGGAAACGTTTCCGGTTTTGCCAGACAAAGCGACGGTAAAATGATTATTAACGGAAACTTTAAAAGTATTAACAATACTCCGCGTCAGAACATCGCCCGTTTAAATCAAGACGGCTCGGTTGATTTGTCATTTAATCCGGCAACCGTTGATATTCCTATATCAATTACCGACATTGGCATCCATCCGGCAAGCGGAAAAATTTATGTCAGCGGCATTTATGTTGATGGCAACAGCAGCACGGTTTATCGCTTGATTCGATTGAATTCCGACGGCTCGCGCGATACGACGTTTGCAACTGCCACAGCCGATGCGCAATTCGGGATTCGTGTGCTGGAATCCGACGGCAAAATCTTCATTTTCGGCACATTCGGAAGGGTTAATAATGTCACAACAAACAGTATTGCCCGTTTAAACCCTGATGGTTCTTTAGACCAATCTTTTAATGCCGGTTCAATCATTGAAGGTTTCCGTCAAGCAAGAGCAGTAGTTGTCCAAAACGACGGTAAAATAGTCGTTGCCGGTAATTTTACAGTTCAGAATACTCAGCGCCAAGATATTGTTCGCCTTAATCCGAACGGCTCGCTTGATATTACTTTCACTACAATGGTGGCAGGTATTACTATTAGCGCCTTGCGGTTACAGCCGGATGATAAAATACTCATTGGCGGCATTTTCAGCACTGTAAATGGAGTGCAGCAGGATAATTTTTCCCGTTTGAATGCGGACGGCACGCTTGATACCTCCGTTAATATCAGCAGCTTGCAAATCAGGGAAATCAATTCAATCGAACTACAGCCTGACGGTAAAATAATCTTTAGCGGCGGTTTTACCCAACAAGGCTCGACGAACTCGCGAATAATTCGGATAAACCCGGATGGTTCGCGCGACTTATCTTTTACCGTTGATAACAATGGCGGAGCATCCCGATTGTTTTTATTGCCCGAAGGAAAAATACTGATTGGCGGCGGTTTCACGAGAATAAACGGCGTTTTAAGTCCGGGCATCGCGCTTCTAAACGAAAACGGCTCGATAAATACCGCCTACCAAGCCAAGGCATTTGTTAACGGCTCAATTTCAGCACTGGCAACGCTATCAAACGGGAAAATTTTAATTGCCGGAAGTTTTATCAGCGTTAACGGCGAGGACCGGCGCTCGCTTGTCCGCTTAAATATAGACGGTTCGGTTGATTCCTCATTTATTCCGCCGACGGAGATTTTAGAATTCAGTTCGGTTGTGTTTGCAATTAAAGTGCAGCCCGACCAGAAGATTCTGCTTGCCGGAGGCTCCGAATATAGGGTTAATAATGTTTTGCGGAGAGGGATCGCCAGACTAACCCCGGAAGGATTAATAGATTCATCATTTAATCCTGGCTTTGGAACTGACGGAAGCGTATATGCTTTGGAGATTCAGCCTGACGGAAAAATAATCATCGGAGGAGAGTTTTCTTCTTTTAACTTTATTCAGCGTAATAAGATTGCGCGCATAAATTCAAACGGTTCTCTTGATACGTCTTTTAACGCCGGCATTAGCGGGGGAAACGTCAGAAGCCTTGCATTGCAGCCGGACGGTAAGTTGATTGCCGGCGGCGATTTTACAAACATCAACAGCAATGTTCGGCGTTGTCTGGTTCGTCTTAATGAAGATTCAAGTCTCGACTCTTCATTTAATACCGGCTTGGGAGTCAACAGTTTTTGCTCGATTTCCGATATTGCTTTGCAGCCGGATGGGAAAATTTTTATCGGCGGAGGTTTTCAAAGCATTGAGAATATCAATCGTAACGCTGTCGCACGATTAAATTCAAATGGATCGCTTGATGCTTCATTTAATACAGGTGAAGGAGCAAATTCCATTGTTCGCAGAATCGCCCTTCAGCCGGATGGAAAACTTGTAGTAGCGGGTGAAATTTTAATTTTCAACAATGTTCTCGTTAATAGTATTGCAAGAGTTAATAACAACGGTTCACTCGACCCATCTTTCCAGACAGGGGCGGGCGTTGAGTTTCCCGAGCGAATCCTCAGTTTAGTTCTGCAACGAAACGGAAAGATACTAATCGGAGGAAGTTTCGACAGTTATAACAATACGCCGCAATTTGGTATTGCCAGATTGTTGAATCCATCAATTTTTTCACAAATAACGCCCTTTGACTTTGACGGGGACGGACGAGCGGATACTTCTGTTTTTCGTAATGGCGCTTGGTATATCAATCGTTCTCAACAAGGATTTACCGGAATTAATTGGGGATTTGCCACTGATGTTTTGGCTCCGGCTGATTTCGACGGAGACGGTAAAACTGATGTTTCGGTTTTCAGAGACGGTAATTGGTACTGGATCAATAGTTCGAATAATCAATTTAATGGCGTTCAATTTGGTGCTGTCGGAGATATTCCTGTTCCGGCAGATTATGACGGTGACGGCAAAGCTGATGTCTCGGTATTCCGTCCTTCATCGGGGACCTGGTACCGATTCAACAGTTCTAATAACCAGTTTGTCGGGACTCAGTTTGGCGCGAACGGAGATAAACCGCTCATTGGAGACTTCGACGGGGATGGCAAAGCCGATTTAGCTGTGATAAGAGCCGCGAACGTTAATTTGTTCTGGTACTGGCAAAGCAGTTCAAACAACCAATTCAATGCAGTTCAATTTGGATTATCTACAGATATTGCAACGGCAGCGGATTACGATGGAGACGGAAAAACAGATGTGTCAGTATTTCGTCCATCAAACGGCACTTGGTATAGATTGAATAGTTCACAGAATAACCAGTTTGCAGGCACTCAGTTCGGTCAATCGGGAGATATTCCAGTTCCGGCGGATTACGACGGCGACGGTAAAACGGATATTGGGGTTTTCCGGCAAGGAAACTGGTACAGATTGAACAGTGCAAATAATTCTTTTTACGGAGAACAATTTGGCGTTGCAACAGATAAACCCGTTCCATCTGCTTTAATTAGATAGAGAGAAAAAGAGATCCCAATTAGGTTTCTCTTTCAGTGCGTATGCTGATTTAACTGAGAAAAATAATTTAGTTAATCAGCAAAACAAAAAAGAAGTCAGAGTAGCTTTCGAACTGCTCTGACTTCTACTTTTATAAATCAGCTTTATACAGAATTTATAGCAATTTTCAATTGCCTGTAACCTGATAGCCGCGATGCCCAAACCAATTCAGGCAATCGCTTTCGTTAATCGTTTCCGATTTGCAGAAGCTCAAAGCAAATGGTGAAAAGCCAAAAAAAGTTAATAAGAAATCATCCTCAAATTAACGAAAAATCTATTAGACAATGACAAAAAAAAGTATCCTAAAAACGCCCCTTTTCGAGACAGTTGAAAACATAGAAAAAGTGTCTCATAAGTCATACGTTTTTGAGATACTTTAATTGTTAATTTGCTTCCCTTTAACTACGAAAACGGCACTCTTCTATTTTTAGCCTTTTGTTTCATAAGCCATCTCATAACTAAAATCCCAAAAACGTATGACTTATGAGACACTTTTTTAAGACACGTTTTTGAGACATTTTCGCTGGTTCTGAAGTGCATGTGTCAAAAGTCAAAATAGGATGTGAGGCGCAAAACAGCAATTTTCTTAAAATCTGTAAAGCCTGCGCCCGCGTCAACTTTACAGTTAGACCGCCTTTATATTTGGAGAAATTTGAGAGAGAATCTGTTCAGTAGTGATGGATTTAATCTTTAGGAGGCAAGTTATGGAACGTGAAAAGGAAGTGGAGAAATCATACTCGACCAAAGAGGTTGTCGCTAAATTACGACGCTTGGCTGATGCTTTAGAAGAGCAGAAAACCTTTGAAATACAGATTGCCGGGGAGCGTATCTACATCCCGCCATATGCGACAGTCGAGTTTGAATATGAGCAGCAAGGAGATGAAGAAGAAGTCGAGATTGAGTTGAAATGGAAGCGGCAGTGAGGTATTTGGGCATAAATTGGCTTGGAAGTACAACCATTTATGGCTTTATTCAAACGTAATGATTCTAACGGCTTGATGAAAATTGCTTGCTCATCAAAGAAGGCAAAACAAAAGCTGCCCGGCGCGAAATACCGCTTTCGGACAAAGCATTTGAAGTTTTAGAGCGTAGATTGAAAAATGCGATTGGCAATTATCTTTTCCGTCGGGACGCAGTGCGAAAGGTTCGTCAAAGCCAATTGATTAAGCTCAATAATGCCCATAATGGCGCTTTAAAGCGCTCAGGAATCGAAAAATGCCTGCTTTACGATTTACGGCATACTTTTGCTTCAAGGATGGCAATGAGCGGCTGTGATCTAGTTACGCTGGCGGCGTTGCTTGGACATAGCAGAATCCAAATGGTAATGCGTTAGGCGCATCCTGTTAAGCAGCACAAAGTTGATGCGGTTAGAAAGTTACAACAGATAAGAGTAAACAGAAAAACAGCATAAAAAACAAAAAGCCGCTACGTTTTCCGCTACGGTCATTTTGGCTTGAATACTACTGCAAGAATTAAGCGCTGTAATTAGGTAAAATAAAGAAGTTATGGAGGCGGCGATCGGAATCGAACCGATGAATAAAGGTTTTGCAGACCTCTGCCTTACCACTTGGCTACGCCGCCGAAACTATTTGTTTACAAGGATTTGAAGCATTCGTGGGAATCGCCTCAATACCGACTTTGGGGGAATCTTAGGGGACTCCCACCAATTTCTTCAAAAAAACCGATTTTTTCAACTGGAAGCTCTTGACGCTTCCATTCGCTTTATCGCGTTTGCCTTATGCTCATCGGTAGGATGCGCATAGCGTTTAAGCATATCAAGATTCTTGTGACCAAGCAAATCCTTCAAAGTAATCAAATCTGTACCTAATTCCGCTTGACGGGTAGCGAATGTGTGACGCAAATCGTAAAGCCTAAATCTTTTTACGCCCGAACTCCGAAGCCGAGCGTAATGCGCGTTATTTAGCTTTTTCGGCGGGCTGTCGCCATCGCCATCTCTGCATTAAGTTTTATTTTTGATACTTGAAGATTTCTACAATCTCCAGTAAAAGTGAGTTAAATCGTTTTGCTTCGCCAACATTTGCCCAAGAGGGATTAATAGAAATTGCAGAGATTCAAGAAAAAGTTCCCGTACCGATGCCGGAGCGACAAACAGGGGAACTTGAAACAAAAATTATGAAGAAGAATGTAACGAATGATTCGGTGGCAAAGAAACAAAAACACAATAAATTTAAAGACGGAATTTATGAATTGACGAAGGCGCATCCGAGAAATGAAGAAGAAATTCTGGAATTACGTTCATAACCCAATAGCATTCGCAAAATTTATGGGTTCGCATGATGGAGCTGTTTTTTTGAGTCAGTTGATTTACTGGACTGATAGACCGAAAAAAAGACGAGACGGATATTTCTATAAATCCGTAAGTGAGTGGTGTGAGGAACTTGACATCACTGAATACCAAGTTGAACGAGCGCGAGCTTTTCTAAAGAAAAAAGGCGTGTTGGAGATGGAGAAATTCCGCGTGCGAATCCGCAGCAGCGCTTTTGGTCTAAATCTGCAAAGGCTTATGCTCCAGTTTACATTGATGACGCCGCGTTTGGTTGTCCGTTGAAATTACCCGCAGATAGCGAACAGCGAACGTTGCCGATTGGTTTGAAATCGAAAGGCTTCTGGAAGAAATTGGATATTTATAAAAAAAATCGAACTATTTTAATTCCTCCTCAATTGAATTTGTTCTTCTGTGGCGGCTGAGGATGAAGGGAATGAGCTTCATTCCTGGAAGAATAAATTTTGTAAGCTGGGCTTTAATGCTCCATTAGGTAATTTCGATTTCTGTTTAATCATATAGAGCGATTTATAATTACAAGAAAATTCAAGTGTTTCTTAATTATTTTAATAATACGTAATTACTCGCTCTTCAACTCTTTGCGGAATAGGCTTTTCATCAGATTTTCCTTGTTTATAAAAAACACATTTTACCCAGCTTCCCTTTTCGTCATATTCGCATTCTGCCGTTTCCTTTAACCTGAAACGCCATTCTGCCTTATTCTGTGGACTAATGTTATCAGTAGGTGCAGGCACGTATAATAACTCTTCTCTTGATATTTCTATATCATTCTTATGAACAATAAATAATTTTGTTGTAGGAGAGCCATTTGAATCAAATAAAAACCATTCAAGCTTTTCAAATTCGCCTTCATAAGTATTAAAAGACTTGCTTCTGATAACTTCTTCTTTAATAGCTCCTTCGGATGTAAGTTTTAAGTCAAATTGTTCTTCTTGCTTGATTCGACCCTTTTCATCGTAAGTATAAATAATCTTGTAATCTGCAATTCCACTCTGATAGCGAATATTTTCTTCTATCCGTCCTTTATAAGTTTTTAGATATTCTAAGCCGGGTTTTCCATCAGGCGCATAAGCGCTGAATCGAGATTCCTTTCCATCTTCATTATAAGAATAGATACTCCTCTCATAAATACTGCCATCGGCATCGAATGTAACTTGTTCGAGTTCTTTACCTTTATCGTTGTACTTAATAAATGTTCGCCTAATAAATTTCTCATCTGATTTACTAACAAACCGCTCAAATCCGTTGTTTGATTCTTTAATTGAAAACATTCGATTCAGCTTACTCTTAGCTGAAGAGTAATATTCAATGCTAATTAGTTTGCCATCAGAATCGTAAGCGCGAACTTCCCTATTAAAATAAGACTTGTCTTCCTCGTAAACAGGAGAAATTAATTCAAGCCAATTTCCCGCTTGATTGTACTTAACTATGCTTGTTAGCCGTCGCTCTCCTTTGATGTACTTTCCTTTATTTTCTATATAGTCAGTCTGGTAGTTTTCAACAGTTCGCACCGAACCTTTTAATCCATCAAAGTCTTTATCGGGTTCCTCTTGAGCAAAAACGGATATAATGCAAATTAGGCAGGTTATCAACAAAGTGATTGTTCTCTTCATATAATCAGGTAAACTGCTGTTGGATTTCTGCATTAATAATTTAGACCTATTTGAAATAATGTCAACAATTTACTTGTAAATTTGTCATTTACAGTTGCGAGTTTTGAAGATGTCGAATTAGTTAAACGTGCAGATTCCTGCATAAATAAAGGTTTTGATACAAAACTGGCTAAGCTATACATTCGATGACATCAATTCTTCCGAAAGAATAAATGCCAGCGACCCTTTTTCAGCAGAGTTGAAACGCTTGTAGCGGTCTTTTTCAGTTATTTAGAGTATTAGTATTATGCCGTTGATAGCGGTAAAGATGGCAGAGACATTGCTAATTAGCAGGAAAGTTAGTAGTTCGGTTTCTCGTGTAATTTAAGAAAACCTGATATGAAAAAGTTAATTTCAAAAATTTTGCTAGCTCTTATATCCACTTTGACAATTTTGAATTTTCATTCAGATTGCCCTGCTCAAACCGCAAAAGATAAAGCGCCGTCAAAAATCCAGCGTCATTCTATCAATGCAGACGAAGTTTTAATCCAGAAGGGCTTTGTCAATGATTTCGCTGAAATCCTCGATAAACAGACGAAAGATAAACTTGAGCAAACCCTATCCAAGTTCAAATCCAAAGCAAAGATTGACTTCGTTATTGTGACAGTGAAAACAATCGGAGAAGAAAACCCTGTTGATTATTCGTTACGTTTAGCTAACGGTTGGGCAATTGGAGCAACGAATCCTGATAAAGCTGGAGTTTTAATGTTTATTGCGGTTGAAAGCAAACGTTGGCATATTCAAATTACACGAGAATTGGAAAAGGCATTATCCAATACTGAAGTCCGCCAATTAGGCGAGTTAATGGTTCCGTTGTTTCGAGAAAAGAGATATGGTGAAGGCATAACAAAGTGCGTAGATGCATTTATCAAAGTGCTAAAAGAAAGACGTAGTAAAAAGTAGGACGAAACCGAACAAATCATTGGGCGTGAAGCTCAATCAGCTACTTTCTTAAATTCTATGTTCACTACGCCCGCCTTAATTCAATCGTTATGCCTCTTTTTGTTGAACATCGTAGAAATTTTATGAGAAAGAAATTGAACATTGCCTTTTACCTTTTACTTGTCTCGATTGTGCTTACTGCAATTATTCCGTTTCATCATGCTTTTTCTCAAGCTCAAGACAAAACCAAAATTAATCCGACTCCCGACGAAACCGCTCCATTTAAGGTTTATATTCCTATTGACATTGAAGATTCATACCGCGAATTAAAGAAAATGTTGTCGCCCGAAATGCTCAAAGAAATAAAGGGCACGCCCGAAAATACTTTAAGCGGCGAATATCATATGGGCTTAGGCTTATGGATGCGGAATAATTGGGGATTGTGGGCTGGTTCACGACTAGCGAAACACTTTAATCAAATCGGAATTTTTCACCCTGATGATATGTCGTCAATCATTATTGAAGGATTTTGGCATAATCTGAATGAAAAGAAATTCGATTTGCAAGCGAGAGCTATTGAATTTCAACTGTATTGGAAAGT
Source organism: Pyrinomonadaceae bacterium (assembly GCA_036387135.1). Taxonomy (GTDB): domain Bacteria; phylum Acidobacteriota; class Blastocatellia; order Pyrinomonadales; family Pyrinomonadaceae; genus JALZCH01. The sequence continues at coordinate 82,047 of DASVUH010000055.1, forward strand.
CAACGCAGAACCGAAAGCTAAAAATTGTCCGCTTGACAAATCGTTGATTGAAGTCAATGAGTCGCTTGATAAGTCCGAGAAAAATCAACCGCGCACGCTTCATATCGGACGCTGCAAAAAGCACAAACACCTGTGGATTTATGAACACGATAAAGGTTGGTATAGACCCAATGCTAAATTACGGCAAGAAATTGAAGAAGGGTGGTAAATAATCTTAATTGGAACTGTGATTAGCTCCAGAATTTAACACCGCTCGTCTAAACTATACGGTTTAAATTGAGTTATAAACGGATATGAAAAATAAATTACTATTTCTTTTGATTTCACTTGTAATATTTTTCGGGCTAACTATAACTGTGTCATTAGCCCAAAAAAAAGAGATTCAGTTTTCAGCTTTTAAATCTGAAAAAATTAAAGCCTCAAATATTTCCTGGGAAGGACATTTCGGCGGCAGGAAAGGAGAACCAAATAATCTTTATACTTTAATGACTCAAGGCGGTTTTCTTGCGCCAACCTCTAAAAACTATGAAGCATTAATTAAATCTTGGCTTGATGAACATCCAAACGCTCAAACGACAGTTGTTTATGTCTTAGAAGGTATGCTCACGGATGTGCCAGATTCAAAAATGAAAGCCGTTTGGATAACGGACGGTGATGCCAATTTGAACATTCATCTTGTTCGGATAGGCGGTTGTCCTGCTGGCACTATGTTACTTAACCCAGAAGATAAAACTTCATTGACACAGGAAGAATATCAAACGTTTGCAAAGAAGCTAATCGAAGCTCAGCAACTGGCAAAACAAGAAAAACTTGGCATCTGGAGCGAATCCAAATAAGGAATAGAGCGGTAGTTGCTGAGCTTTGAGACGGAATGAAGCTTTGCCGGTTCACCATAATGTTTTGATAAGGAAATAATATGTTCAGTAAATCAAGACTTCTATTTTTAATTTTAACTGCTAGCGTTTTTGTAGTTACAAATGATTTCAAAGAGCATCCACATCCCGCCAAAGCTCAATCTGCAAACGATAAACTTACTTTACAAATTGAAACTTCTAATAACCGATATTTACAAGCAGAACCGATATTATTTGGCTTAAAGCTACTAAATCAAACAAGTTCTCCAATCCAATGGAGTGGTCTTCTTCAAATAGGTCAAAATACTGCATTTTTAGTAAGAAATTCCATTGGTGAAGAAAAGCGTATTGATAATTTTTACTTTGGTAGCGTGCTAATAGGTCAATATACAATGGAATCCGGGAAAACGGTTCAAACAAAATCTATTCTCCAAGAGAAAGATTTGGAAAGAGTATTTCCTGAAGCCGGTCAATATGAAGTCAGAATCGAATTTACTTACGATAAAGATAATTCAGGCACAAATAAAGAAGCGATAATTTCAAATCCAGTTGCTATTACAATAGATAAGCCGACGGGAATAAACAGAGAGGCTTTTGATTATCTCAAAAAAACACTTGAACCGAGTCAGACCAAGGTTAGCCCTACAAAATTAGCAATGCTTCAACAGCACTTTGTTGATAACTATCGAGATAGTGTTTATGCCAAATATATAATATTTAAGTTAGGCAATAATTATAAGTTTCAGCGTGAATATGAAAAAGCTGAAAGGGAGTTGTGTAAAATTCGTAATGAGAATTTTCTGTTTAAGCCAGATGTCGAGCGAACATTACAGGACTTAGCTGTAAAATTGCGTCCGATGCCTATAATCTTAAATTTGCCTGAAGATGCAATACCGCCGCCAATTCCAAAGCCTTGCATCAATCAACCAAATCTTTAATCTAGGCTATATGTCATAAATGCCCATTTCTGAAACTCAATTCAACATTTATCGAAGTGCGGTGGATCTGCTCGAATCTTCGTGTCAAAATTTATACTTTGCCGGTTCGGCTATAATGTTTCATAAACGAAAGTTTTTGAGACAATTTTAATTTGGTTTAAGATATGCAGGTTCTCGCAGTAGGTATATGTTTTGTTTGGCTTGCGTATGGAAAAGCAAAACGAAAGGGGCAAAATCCGATTCGTTGGGCAGCCATCGCAGCTAGTGCCTTCTTGATAACGCAAGTTTTAGTTTCCGGTGGAATTGGGTTTGCTCTCGGAGTTTGGGGGAGTTCTGAAAATTCAGTTTACAAATACAATTTAGAGTTTACAATTATCTCTCTGTTGGCTTGCATCATTACTAATTGGATAGTTATGCGACCTCTTAACAGAACAGAAAAACCTTTTACAGAGCCTCCGCCGCCACCTGTTTTTAATGAAAAAAGTGATTTGTCTTAGAAGCCTTTAGACTTGGCTCAAAAACGCCTGTTTTTGAGCCTGTTTTTTCAGCGAATGCGCCGCCCTGTTGGAAGGGGCTTGGTTATTGAAGGAACTGGAGAAAAAATAATGGTTGATATTTTTACCCTTTTGCTTGCCATCGTTTCAATTTGTGCGTTAGCAGGAGTTACCGCCAAAATAATGCTGACTCCGCCAAAAGTATGGGATGAAGAAGATTGGATACCTTTTGAAATTGAAGATGTAGGCGATTATGAGGAAACAGGGGAAAACAAACCGCACATCTGGATGGATTAACTCTTCATTATTGAAGATTTGCTTTGACCAATCCCTTCGGATACTTCAGGTTTCAAAATGTTCCCGCAGGCATCATTTATACTTTAGATGTTGGTCATAAACGCTATACCTCTTCTCCTAGAGATGTAGCAATCATTAGTAACTTTAGTAACTTTGACTTTTCAGTTTATGAAGAAAAAGGCAAAGTAATTTGTAAGTAGAAAAATACCCGGATGAATTTTGAAGAGCTTAAATCAAAATGGAATTGGAAACCGATTCGTAATTGTTCGGGTTTTTGAAGATGCTGACTTAAATATGAATCTTCAATGCTGCTGTTGCCTTCTCGGTATCTAATTGTTCTCGGAACAATTTAACGACGCGGTTTTGAGTAACTCTTTCAATTTGTCCGACTGTTATCATAAGTGCGGTGAGCAATGCTAAAAACTAAAATCCCCAAATTAGCTTTATCATTTCAAAGGTTTCCCTCTGGCGCAGTTCTACTTTATCTAACGGAAATATCCCGTTTTCATCTGGCTCGATTTTCGAGATATTGATTTCGGCAGGTAGATTTTTCAAATCAACCGAATCAATATGCCCAACCAGCAACTCATTCCAAATTAAATTGCTGGTTGAATAGTCTTTTATTTTTTTCTTGTAGTAGTCGTTGCCGCTACTAATGTTTTGACTGTCCTTAAGCAAAAGAACCATACCTAATTTGTTGCGGGTTGTCTTAAATCTCGTTTCGTCAAAACCACCATTTCCGTCAAGAAAAAGTGATTGGTTCTTATCGTTATAAGCGTAGATATGCTCCAAGTGCATACCGTATCTTTTACGATTGTTTTTATTGAATCTTTCTTCAAGTTGTTCAAGTGATTCGTTACAGTATGAAGGCTTATCTAAATGTTGGGCTAAGTATCTATCAATTCTCATCAAAACATACTTGGAAAAATTGCCCCACCTGTTATAGGTATTCTGAAACAATTCCCATTTATACAAATCAGCGATTTTTGTATAAACGCCCTTGGTGACAATATCTTTGGTTTCTAAATATTCAATTAAGACATCATCAAAAATTGTTTCTAACTCGGCAATTGTTTTATCACGAACCTTCCCATTTAATTTATAAACTAAATCCTGAAATTGATTGCTGTCATACTCATCAAGAAGCCGAAGTGTCGTGTGTATTTGGTCAAACTTTTTTGCGACTAAAGTTATTTTTTCTTGCTCTTCAGAGTCATTTACTTTGATAGCGGAAATGCTTAAAAGGTATTGTTGGTTTTGGTCGAGCAGCTTATTGAAAACAAGAAATTCGTTATCGTAATTGGTTCTAATTTTAAGGTGCAGGTCGGCAAAATATTTGAAATCATTGATAACCCATTCATATAACATCTGGTTATCTTCAAAGCGATGGAAGAATTTAAGAATCTTGTCATTTTGATATATTTCATAATGGTATTTGTCCTCAAACTTTTTATATTCGCTTTCCGAATCGGCAAATTTTGCTCTTAAATAAATTTTGAAGAATGTATCTAAATCAATGAGGTTTTCTGTGCTGTTTTTTATTTGACTTTTGTAGTAATCATTCTGCAATTTAACCCAGATTTCATTAGCTGTTTCTTTATTTTGCGGCGTTAAGTTACCAAGAAACTTCCCTTTTAATATCTCGTAAGGACGGGAGTGGTAGCGCATTGAGAATTATTCTTTAGGCAATTAAATTGATTTTTTAACGCCGCCCGAAAATCGTCAATGCGGTAATCTTATCCGCCATTCCACCAAAATCCGCCGCCAACATACAACCCATAATCAGGTCTATAACTGTAATAACGCTGCATTAGCGAGATTTTGGATTTTTTACAGGTTCTTTTTCTTCCTGTTTGCGATTCGTCGCAAAAAGTTTTTTTGACGCTGCAATAGCAGGTTTTATCTCCGCGATTCTTGGAAGGTTCGCCTTTACCTACCGAATAGCCGATTTCGCCAAAAGCAATAAACTGCTTAGGGAATTTCGTTTTGAGCGGTTCGAGAACTTTTGAAGTGATGTCGCTTTCCGATAGAACTTTGTAATCGCATTTGTCCTCATAATAGCTGATCAAAACATAATCAAGTTCATTAACCATTGATTGCGGAATGTTTTTAATCCATTCGCTCATCTGGTTGGCAGTCCGGTCGCCGCAGTTCGGCATATAGGAAACTGTCAGCATTAAAGGCTTGCGGTCGCGGTCAGTAATGAAATTAATAAGCCTGTTTATCTTTTCAATAGTTTTTTCGGGTTTTCCTTTAGTTTCGGGCGGTAAGTCTTTTTGATAATCCTCATCAGCCCATTCGCCGTTGACTTCGTTTCCAACTTCCCAAGCATCTATGAAATCGCGGTTTTCGGATGGAGTTCTTTTGTAGTACTCGACAAAACATTTAGCGCGACGGTCATAGATTTTGGCAGCGGGATTATATTGAGAGCAGTCAAAGGCTTCGTTCGGATTGTCGGCAAGGCGATGGTCTTTTAACGCCTGCGAATCGAATGGCAAGCCGAGAATGTAAAACCTGCGATTTCCGCGAGCGTCTTTCAAATTCTGCAATGCTTTTAAATTTTCCTTGTAATCTTCAGGTTTGTTATCGGCTTCAAGCGTGATTGAAATCCGGTCGCCGGATAGTAGATGTTGTCCTTTTAACTAAGTGGCATATTGTTTGCCATCGTCAGAAACATTAATGGTTTAGGAGAACTTAAGGAACGCGGAAAAGTTGAGGATGTCTCGTCAAACAATGAGTTTAATTGATTAGTTTTTTACGTTAATTTTATTTGGAATCGTACTTTGATTATAGTTTTTCTGAATTCAAGCATTTTAATGAATTTCAACCCGGCTTAAGAAAACATTACGAATCGGTATTGTGAAAATAAAATGAAAAACCTTCCCTTTAGCATTAGCCTTTAAAATCTTTGGAGCGGGAAACGAGGCTCGAACTCGCGACCTCAACCTTGGCAAGGTTGCGCTCTACCAACTGAGCTATTCCCGCCCGTCGCAAAATGTAATTCTACAAAACGAAACAAAATTGTCAAGCGTGCCTTAATTATTCGTTTTTTGATTTGATTTTCGCGCAATTTACCTGACAAAAAAATTACAAAGCATAATGCATATTTTAGCGTCGTAAAATCGTATAATTACATCATAGAAGGGCTTGTGAACAAGCCTTGTTTTCTTGCAGAGCCTCAATGAAGCAAGTTAAAGTTAAAAAGCGTTTGTTTTGTTGATTTATAAAGGATTATTACAATGGATTTTGCAACCAAAGAGATTTTCAAACGTTACGCCAGCATTTTGGTCGGACGACCGATTTCGCCGGTTTTCCTCAATATTCTGGTCACATCCGTGTGCGATATGCGCTGCACGCATTGTTTTTTTACTGAAGAATTGGACGACCGCAATCGCAAAAAACTGCAAATGAAAGCGGACGAAATCGCGCGCATTTCCGAAACATTGGGCGGCAATCTCGGCGTTTTGGTGCTAGCGGGCGGCGAGCCTTTTACGCGCAAGGATTTGCCGGAAATCGTCCGCGCTTTTTATGAAAATAACAAGCTTGATTCGGTTTATTTGATGTCGAACGGGCAAATTCATCAGCGCATTTTCCCGGACGTGACGCGCATTATGGAAGAATGTCCGAATTTGAATGTGACTGTCGCTCTCGGAATTGACGGAATGCAGGAAGCACACGAGAAAATTCGCCGCAAGCCCGGTTCGTGGGATAAAGCGATTCACACGGCGCGGACTTTACAGCAAATGAAAAAGGAGCAGTTCCCGCGCCTTAATATTCAAACCTGCACGTGCGTGATGCGCTCGAACGAGGACACGATTTTCGATTGGTACGATTTTTTGAAGCACGATTTGAAACCGGACAAAGTGAATATTAACTACATTCGTCCGCCGTCAGCCGATCCGAATGAATTGAATTTCGACCACAAGCGTTATACCACTTTGTCGAAAATGATTCTCGACGACACGAAAAACGCGGCTTTAAAAAACAATTACGGGGGCGATTCGGGCTTTTTCAAAGCGGCGGTTGATATTTATATGCACGATGTCATCGCCAAAACCAAAGAAGAACAAAAAGCACAGCTTAAATGTTACGCCGGAAGCGCGGGCGCGGTGATTTACGACACGGGCGCATTGTCGTCGTGCGAAAACAAAAAGGATGTTTTGAATCTGCGCGATTACGATTGGAATTTCCAAGCCGCCTGGCGGACTAACGAAATGAACGCGCGCCGCAAAGAAGTTTCGGCTGGCTGTCACTGCACGCACGAATCGAACTGTTATTATCCGTCGCTGCCGTTTAATCCCGGGCATTTGCTTAAAATCAAAGGTCTCGAAGGCAAGCTGAAAAAAGCAGCCAAACAGCTCCTCGAAACTGAGGCGCGAGAAGCAGCCGATGGCGTCGCCGTAAAAGTGTAATCCGTCCGTTTATGTACTGTCTTTGAAAAGCACGGATGACATGCTTGTTGCTCGTGCTTTTTAATTAAATTTGGTAAATCAACGTTTTATTTTAATGTCTCAGCCTGCGCCCAAAATTCTGATTATTTCGTCCGACACCGGCGGCGGTCACCGTTCTGCGGCAGCAGCGCTTGTCGAAGGTGTCAATCGTTTTTGGAACGGGCAATCGGCGATTGTGCGCGTCGTTAAAGCGGTAGAAGAATCGCATCGAATTACCGGGCGTCTGGTCGGTGTTTACAACTGGGTTTTACGGAACAAACAGCATTGGATGAAATATATTTATTGGGCGATGAATCGTTTTCGCCCGGAAACGCGGGAGTTTTTTCATCGGCGCTGTATTGGTTTTGTTCGTGATTTGTTTGAAAAATGGTGTCCGCACATCATTGTCAGCGTTCATCCTTTGACGCAGCACATTTTCGGGCGCGTTCTTCGTGAACTCGGTTTGCAGAATACCGTTCCGCTCGTGACGGTCGTCACCGATCCCTGCTACGGTTTTTGGAAAGGTTGGGCTTGTGACGACGTGACGCTATATCTCGTGGCGAATGAAGACGCTCGGCGGCAGTTGATTGATTACGGCGTCTCGGCGGACAAAATCAAGATTTCGGGAATGCCAGTGCATCCGAAATTTCATTTTGCTGACGAAAAGGACGCTCAGGCGGCGCGCTCCGCTTATAATTTAGACCCGGAAAAATTCACGATTTTTGTCAATGCGGGATTTGTCGGCGGCGGAAATATCCCGCAGATTTTCCGCGAACTGGTGCGCGGCGAATTGGACGTGCAGGCGATTTTTCTCGCCGGAAAAAACGAAGAGCTGCGCAAAGAAGCCGAAGAAATTGCCAAGAACGCGAAATTTCCCGTGCGCGTGATCGGTTATTCGGATGAAATCGAAAAGCTGATGCAATCGGCAAATGTGATGATTAGTAAATTAGGCGGTTTGACGACTTTTGAAGCTCTCGCCTGCCGTTTGCCGATTATCGCCGACGCGACCACGCCGCCAATGCCTCAGGAAGCCGGAACAGTTAATTTAATCAAACTGCGCGGCGCCGGAGTTTTATTGGAAAAAGCGACGGACATCGTGCCGATGATTCAAAATCTGCTCGCCGATAAAAACAAATACGAAGCGATGCGCGAAGCGACAATCGGGCTGGCGAAACCAAACTCGACAAAAATGATTGTCGAAGAAATCGCCGCGCTTCTGCCTGCATTCAAAGAAAACCCGGTTCAAACCGCGAAAGCCGCTTAAGTTGTTTTCTCCGATTTTTAAGATTTCGTTAAATGTAATTTATTCCTCAATTTCAGGCGGAAACTCAACGCGGTCGAAAATGTCGGCTAATTTAAAACTGCAATTTATCGTTTCAATGGTGAAATCAGCGTCTAAACCGGAATATCGGTATAAAATCCAGCCGCCGTCTGTTTGCCGAATATAATGCTCGACGAGCGGTTTGTCCTGCGAAACCAGAACATAATCGGTCAAAGTCGGATTCCAATTTCCATAACGCAAAAACTTCTCGCCTCGATCAAATTGTTCGGTTGATTCGGACAAAACTTCAAAAATCACCGAAGGATTTAAAATAACGTCGCGGTGTTCGTCCAAATACTGCGGCTCTCCGCAAATTACAACCACATCCGGGTAAGAAAACATTCCCTTTGTCGAACGCGGCTTTTGCGGCAATGAACCGCTGCGAACTTTTGTATCTTTTGCCCGCGCGCGGCAATTTGTGCCTTTTAGATTATTGTAAAGAATCCCAATCAGATTGGTCGAAATATCGCCGTGCGCGTCGGATTCGCCAGCCATCAGATAAATCTCGCCGTCGAGGTATTCGTAGCGTTCGTCCTCGCTGCGGTCAATATTGAGATAATTCTCAATCGTATAAACAAATTTTGTTTTCGGAAAAGCCATAACCTGTTAGTTTGCAACGAGGGTTAATCTGGTTGTCGGGCTGATTTCATTCAGAGCGTTTTGCAAAAGCGGCGCGATTTGTTCGGCTTCGCAATAATTTTTGCCGAGCATTTTCAAAATTCGCTTGCGTTTTGTTTCGCCGTTTAATTCTTTGAGCCACGCACCGCAAAACGCCGTCACGAGTTCCGGCGTGAATTGCCCGCCGACATTGCGCTGCAAGTCTTCGATGACTTCGTTTGCCGCGCGGCGGCGTTTATAAGGGCGGTCAGTCGTCATCGCGTCAAACGAATCGGCGAGCGTGACGATTTTTGCGATGTACGGAATCTCGTTGTCGCGCAGATTTTCGGGATAACCGCGCCCATCCAACCTTTCGTGATGATATTTGGCGGCGAGCGGGACTTCTGCAAACGGATGCTCTATCGGCGCGAGAATGTTGTAGCCGACGGTTGTGTGGCGCGTCAGCGCGGCAAATTCCTGTTCTGTAATGGCGCGCGGCGCATTGATAATGCTGCTGTCAACGACGAGCTTGCCGACATCGTGCAGATAACCGGCAACAGCCACGCCCTGCACGCGCTCTGCGTCATAACCCAATTCTTCGGCGATAATTTCGCTGTATTTTCCGACTCTTTGCGAGTGTCCTTCGGTGTATTTGTCCTTGCAGTCAATCGCCGCGGCAAATGATTCGACCGTTGATTTGTAAGTAAATTGCAGAGTTTGATAAAGCTGAAAATTTTCTTCGGCGCGCCGTTCAAGCTCTGTCAACATATTGCGCTGGACGATTCCGACGGCGATGTGCCGCGCCATCGCGCAAATGATTTCTTTGTCTTCGGCGGAAAATCGCTCGCCGCTCGCTTTGCCGCCGAGCAAAATCAATCCGATTAATTCATCACGAACCACGAGCGGCACGAGCAGTTCTATTTCGTTGACGACCAGAATTGAAAGATTGTCTTTGACAAAAGGCGTCCAGTTTTCGGCGTGAGAATTGATTTCGATTGCGTTTAACCCGGCGTCTAGAAATTCGCGTTCGGCTTGGCGGCTGAGAGAAAACGCGAGCGGAAATTCATCGCCGAGACCGCGCACGGCGAGAAAATTCAGTTCTCCCGAAAAACGATTAAATTTCGCCACGCCGCCGCGCATAATCGCCAGACTTCCGACCAGCAGATGCAAACTGGTGCGAATCATTTTCTGGAAATCAAACGCGCCCGTTATTTCCTGACCCAATTCGGCGAGCGCCGCGAACGTATGTACGAGCTTATGATTCTGTTCAGCCATTTTGTTTTTAAGAAACCGCGATTTGAAATGATTTTATTGCCGCCGATTCGTCTTTTTCCAAACGGACGTGGCGCGCGAGACCGAGCATCTCGAAAAGCTCCGCCGTGTGCTCGTTGATTTCGGTAAAAACCAGATCGGCATTTGTTTTTTTCGCCGCGTCAATAATTCCCAGCAGAATAGAAACCCCGATGCTGTTCACAAGCTGCGTGTCTCGGAAACTAACGATCAGAGCAAGGCAGCCCTCGTCGAGCAAATTTTGCGCCTCACGCTCGATGCGCTCGCCCGTCAATTTGTTTAAATAATCTCCGGCGTAAATTACGCCGATGTTTCCCTCGCGCCTCGAACGAACGTTGATTAAGCTTCCCGTGTCTTTATTCACAAAAAAGAGGTTTCCTTTCGACGCGCCTATTTTACAGGGTGAACCGTAAATAGTGAATAGTGAATCGTTTTTTGTTTGACGATTCACTATTTACAATTCACTATTCACTATTTCCTCTTTGTCATTCTGATTATCGTGCCGTCGTCGGTGCGGATGAATTCCACTTCGTCCATCAAGCGGCGAATCAGGCGCAGCCCCAAGCCGCGTCTGCCGGTCGGATTTTCCTCCGGTTTGCTGCCGTTTAATTTTTCCGGCGGAATCTGCAAACCGCGATTTGAAATCGTAATCACAAGCTTGTCGGCTTGCATCTCGAATTTTTGATGAATTTTGCGGTCGGGACTCAAACTGTGTTCGGCGGCGTTGATGCAGGATTCGATCAGCGCGGTTTTGATTTGATTGATCGCAGCCGTTTTAAAATCATATTTTCGGGCAAAGTCTTCCGCCGCCCGCGCTGAAATCAATTCGGTGTCGCCGCCCATCGGCATAATCAATTCAAACTCGTTTCCCTTTTCTCTGTCAGCCGAGACTAAATCCGCTTCCAGCATTTCGGCTAACAATTCAACTTGTCTCCGGCTCGACGAAAACGCCGCGCGCGCATCCAAAAGCCTAGACGCTTCTTCGGAAAAACCTTCGGGCGCGACGAGCCAGAACTGCGCGCGCCGGAAATTGCAGAAAACCGCGACAGCTTCCAAACGGTCGAGCCAAAATTCGGTTAATTCCGCGGTCGCTTCTAATTTCGATTCGATTTCCGCCGCAATCCAGACAATTTGGCTGTCGTCCCGATAATGCCCGCTCTCGAAACCGACCGCGACCGCCGAACGCTCTCGTTCCGCAATGCGTTCAATCTGCGGATAAAATTCGGCGCAATTCGCAGCGAAAACAATTTGCGGCAAAGCGTTTTTTTCGGTTTCGCTTGCCAGATTTTCGTTAATGAGTTGGTCATCCTCGCCCTTGTAAAATCGCCGAAACCGATGGTAATCAAACAAAACCGTAGGAATTTCCTGCAAATTAAAATTCTGCAAAACCGAGCGCAAACCGAGCGCCGACGAGCGGCGATAAAATCGCGCCATCGTCTCAGGCGCGCGTTTGAGCGCCGTCGCCAGAGTTTCGGCAACCACGAGCGAGCGCGGCTCGTTTTTGATTTCCAAACGATAACGCGCCGTTACGTAATCGCGCGCAATATCCGATGTTTCCACCGTTTCGACGACGCTCGAATCAACGCGGACGATTTCATTTAAATGCAGAGCGCGCATAATCCGATTGAAATCTTCTGTTTCAACCGCGACTCGATTTTGCCAAAACTCGATTGAAGATTTGTTCGCCTCGCCGTCAAAAGCATTTTTCAAGACATTTAAAATCTCGCGCTGCGTCTCCAGATTCGGCACAACGCGCTCGAAAATTCGGTTGAAATAACGGCGCGTTCGTCCGCCCAAAATCTCCGCCGCGTAAACCTGCTCGCACCGCCGGAAACTGTCCAAATCAACGTTGCGGTCGCGCGCCGATAAAATCAAATTAGTAATAAAAGTCGGATTTGCGTTGAGCTGCTGAACAATCAAATCTCTGGTTTGTTCGTTAGTTTTAACCGCATATTTGGCGGCGAGCTTTTCGACCAGAAAACCGGCGTCGGTCGGAGAAAGCAGCGGCAGATTTAAAACCCTCGCATTTTCCAAATTCGCGCCGCCGTTTTGCAGCGCGTCCAACAAAAACCGACGCCGCCCGCCAATAACGAACCGAGCGGTCGAACGGGCGTAAATCTGTTTTATTTCATTGATTAAATCTTCATTCGCCTCGTGAAAATCATCGAAAATAACAAAACACGGCGCGCCCTGCGTCGCTGCGCGCAGCGGCGCGGCGAAAACCTGCCTGACCAATGCTCCCGGATCGCCGCTTTGCGATTCGTCTTCATAAGCAAAAATTAAACGATCAATCCACGCTCCGTCGGTTGGCGAAGCGAGTCGCGCAATCTCCGCAAGCTCAAGCGCGGCGTCGAGCAATTTCGCGTCTTTGCGGCGAAATGCGACGGCTTGCTGCAAAAATGTCTGCAAAAAACGACGCGCCGCCGTTTCCGCCGTTTCGTTTGCCTGAAAAGCAAAATAAATTGGAAAAATGTCTGATTCTTCGGCGAAAAGCCGGTCGTAAACCTGCCGCAAAAGCTCGGACGCGCCCGCCGCCGGAGCCGACAAAACGAGCAAGCCGCTCGCTTTTTCGTCTTTTCCGGCGCGGGCGAAACCTAATATTTCATCCCGTTCGCGCTCGCGTCCGACAAAATCCGCAGCCGCGATTCGGCTCAAAATTTGTCGGATGCCGGCAGATTTTACATTTTTCCTTTCAGACATATTTTCAGGCGGCAATTTGTTCGATTCTTACGAAAGCGCGCCGTTTCCGTTGCCGTAAATCTGGATGTTGTTTCGTCCAGCATTTTTCGCCGCGTAGAGAGCTTGATCGGCGGCTTTGATAATCAATTCCGGCGTATCGAGCTGCGGCGAAAAAGACGAGATTCCGATGCTAATCGTAACTTTGTCGTGCGGGAAAACGGTCGCTTCGATTCGCCGCCGGATTCTTTCGGCAATCGGTTTTGCTTCGCTTTGCGTGGTTTGCGGCAAAAGAATCGAAAATTCTTCGCCGCCGTAACGCGCCGCAATATCTGCGCCTCGCAAAGCGGCTCGCAGTGAATTTGCCACGATCCGCAAAGCCTCGTCGCCGGCTTGATGACCGTTTAAATCGTTGTAGCGTTTGAAAAAATCAACGTCAATCATCATAAAGCTGAGCGGAAAACCGTGTCGCTGCGAACGCAATACTTCCTCTTCAAGACGCTTTTCGAGATAACGACGATTTGGCAATCCGGTCAGCGCGTCGGTAATCGAAGCCGTTTCAAATTCGCCCGCTTTTTGATGCAGACGGGCGCGGTCAACTTCAAACGCAATTTGCGGCGCGATAGCTTCAAGAAGCTGCAAATCGGTTTCATCGAAAATCGCTCCTTCGCGTTTTTCGGTCAAATTTAAAACTCCGACCGCTCTTCCGCCGATTGTCAAAGGCAGAATCAAAAACGAGCTTGATTGATAATCACGTTGTTCGACGGGCGGCAAATTTAAATGCGAAACATCGCCGACCAGAATCGGCATATTTTCCTGAAAGACGCGAAAAGCAATTCGTTCGCCCAAATTTGCGGTTTCGTTTTTGATTTCTTCGGCTTGCGCGCCGATTGCCGCAACTCCTCGCAAAACCTGTCCGTTTTCGTCGAAAAAAAGCAGCGACGCGCGTTCCGCTCCGATTAGTGCCGCGCAGTTTTCGACGAGCGCATCAAGAAAGTTTTCTGGTTCGGCGTTTTGCAAATCGGAATTAAATTTCTTAATTGCGGCTTGCAAACGAACGCGCTGCTCGACTTCTTCGCGGAGCCGCAAAACTTCGAGCGGTAAAGCGATTTCGGTTAGAAAATCGGATAAGCTACGCCTGATTTTTTCGTCGAGCGTTCCGTCGGCAACCACAATCGCGGCGCGAATTTCGCCGATGCTCGAAACGACCGGGAAAAGCTCGATTTCTTCGCCCGTGTTTTTGTTTTCGAGACGGAGCGAAGCTCGGTTTTCAGCCGCTTGTTTTATAAGCTCGTCGCCCGGCTTTAAATTAATTCGCCCGACGTCGCCGCCGAACTTTTCGCCTTTTTGAAGCAGCGTTTTGAAATTTTGCCCGCGTTGTTCGAGCCAAGCCAGGCTCTCAAAACCAAAAGTTTCCGTAATAAATTCGGCGGTTTCGGTTGCGGCGGCGAGATAGTTTTGTCGCAAAGCCGCGCCTGATTTTTCGCGCCACGCGCGCACCGTTCCAGCGTTCAAATCAATAATCGGATTTTGAGATTTTGCTTCATTAATCTTTTCAACCGGTTTTGGCTCGCGTTCAGGCTCGGAAATTGTTTCGTCCTCGTCAAGAAACAAGATTTCCTCAGAATCAGGTTCCGGCGCGTCAAGCTCTAAAACGTCGTTTTCCGTTCCGGCGAATTCATCGGAATTCGATTCGGGCAAAACAATTGTTTCTTCATCGCTAAATTCCGGCGGCGTTTTGGTCAGAGCCGACAAAGCGGCGCGTTCTTCCGCATTCAAATTTTGCAGACGAGCGGCTAATTTCTCCAAATCTTCGAGCGAGCCGGAAAGATTGACGTTTTCAAATAACTCGATCTCCGGCAGATTTTGCCAATCGCCGAGAAAAATCCGCTCGGTCAGATCGCGATAATCCGAAGTTTGTAAAAAAGTTCGCCCGACAATCGCAACAAGCGGTTTTTCTTCGGTTTCAAGCGGCGCGGCGACGCAATAAAGTCCGGCGTGACAGCGATAATTGACGGGTTTTCCGGCTTCAATCGCTTTTTGAAACGCCGCTCCGCAAAACGGCTCGCAGCGCTCGGCGTGCGTGGCGGAAGATTGAACGACGCGGCAAATCGAATTATTGTTGGAAACGGCGAGCGCCGGCGGCTGGTGTCCTTCGACGACAAGCACGGACAAACCGGCGCGTTCCGCCAGCGCGTCCTGCGTTTTTTGCCAGGGTTGTCCCCCGGTTTGTTTTTCTTTGGTTTCTTCCATTTCTGCCGTTGTTATTATCGCTGTATTGACCGAATTCTGAAAATACACTTTTATCCCTCTCGAAAAAAACTGTTCGGATTTGGTGAACTTTATTGCTGCTACACTCGGTTAAATACGCCGAATCAGTCGTTGTTTTCAATAAATTTAATGTCAGGCTGGAAGCAAGGAAATTAGAACCGCCGAGACACTAAAGACGCCATTTTTTATAAATCCAGAAATCCAATAAACCCAACAAATCCAGAATGCAAAAAAAGCCGCTTCGCTGAAGCGTTTTTTGTTCTCCGAAAAAAATGTGACGTTAGTAACGCTTCACTTTTCGTTTAAAAGACTTCTTGAAAAGCTAATCTTTTTTCTTTTCAATGATAGGTTTTGCTTCCATTCGGTGCGTTAAGAAATAGAGGCGAATATCAGCAATCGAAAAAAGCGCAGGCGCGCCTGATTGAGCGTCATCTACAGGTAGAAAGAGAAATATTCCTTCAAACTTTTAAAGTAAAAATCAGATGAATACAATCGGACGGAAACTGGAAACCGCCGCCAATATTGCCATCATCGCGGTCGCAATTTTATTCGGTGCGGTAATCATTCAAAAATATTTATTGCCATCTTCAAACCAGCCGGA
>DASVUH010000056.1:0-39194 GCA_036387135.1 Pyrinomonadaceae bacterium
ACGTTCGAAGTCGAAACGTTTGCCGAAGAATTTGTGTTTAAGTTGGAATTTGTCGCCGGAATCGGCGGCGAAGCGGTTGAAACGAGCTGCATCACAACGCCGGTTTCCTGTCCGGCGCGCGCCGGAAATGTGAATTTGCCCGACCGCGTTCCTTCCGAATCAATTTTATTGCCGTCAATCGAAAGCTCGACAATCGCTTCTTTAACGGGCTGCAAGGTCACGTCGTACTCAAAATTCGGCGTCGCACCTTTGCCGTAAAGCGCTTCGCGCAGGCGGAAAGCGTTGTTTAAATAATTGACAAATTCCGCGCTGAATTTAATTTCGCTCGTTTCTTTCGGTTTTATTTGACCGCCTGCTTCATCGAAATATCTTTGCAGCTTGGTTTCGTAGAATTTCGTTAAAGCGCCGTCGGCTTTGTTCAGGTAAGCCGTTAATTTCGGCAAATCGGCTTCGCCCGCGTCGGTAAACGGAAAACCTCTTTCGATTTCGGCGGCGCGCGGTAAAAGCTGGTCTCGCCAGGTTTTCTCGATTTGCGATTTCAGATCCGCGCCGAAAACCGCTTTTAGATTGTCCAAAGGCTGTTTGAGCAAATCGGCGGCTTCTTTTGTTTCCGCGGTATTTAGCGTGCTCAGATAACCTTCGATTTCGGTTTCTTTGCCTTTTAAACCGATTCCTTTGCCCTCTTTTTCAACCAAATCTTTTGAAACTTCGTCCTGTGATTTTCTCGCCAAATCTCTGCCGAGATTGCCGAGCGCGCTTTGATAATTGCCGAGCGCTGTTTGTTGGGTTTCATTCGGTTTGTCAGTTCCGACGAAAGTAAAGAGCGGCGTGTATTGTTTGACGACCATCGAGCTGGCATCGGTTTTGACCGCATCTTTTGAGTGGAAAAAACTCGCAAACCAATTCCACCAATCGTTCGGTTTGGCAGCCAGATTCGTGTTGCGCGCCGTTTCTTTTAAAATTAAATTAATCGGCGATTCGGCGCTTGCAAAAGCCTGCAAAGCGCTTTCGGCTTGCTCTTTGCTGTTGTTGTAGGGCGCGACTTCGACCGATTGAATGAATTTGCGCCATTGCTCGGTGTATTCGGTGAAATAGCGATTTTTGAGCTTTTCGACATCGGCGTCGGTCGCCGCTTCGTTCGCCGCCGTTTCTCCCATCACCCAATCCGGTTGAATCAAAACAGTGCGGGCATTGGCGATTGAATTGGAAATTTCTTGTCGGTAGCCGTTTAAAGTAAAGCTGCCCGGAACTTTGTAACCGTCGCTCTGCAAAAATCTCGCATTGCTATTTCCAACTAAGACGTTTTCCAAACCAATCGGATCAATTTTTTTATTAGCGTCGGAAATGATGGTGTTGTATTGCTTAACCCAAGCCGGAAGAGCGCGTAGGCGTTGGCGCGAAGCGTTGACGAGCTGCTCGTCGGGCGCAATGGCTTCAAATTCCTCGCGGTCAACCTGCGCGGCGAAAAACGCGAGCTGTTGCTCGGAAGTGACTTCGAGACGCGGCGCGTTTTTGGAAAATTCTTTCCAGTACGGTTTTAACTGTTCGTTTAAAAACGTCGCTTCGGCTTTGTTCTTATATTGCTGCGTCAGCATCAAATAAGCTTTAAGCAGCTTATAATTTCGCTCCAATTCGGCTTCCTGCGTTTCATTCGCGCTGCTCGAAACAACCGGCGTTTGCGAAAACTTCTGCAAATCGGCAACGAGCGCGGCGACCATCGGTTTTTTAAAACGTTGCTCGACCGCATCGGCGTAAATTCCGAACAGACCTTTGTTTGTGCGGTCACCGAGAAACAATTTGTCGCCCGAATACATCCCGAAACGCATATAAAGCGGCGCACCATTGCGATTGTAATCGTCGAGAGTTTTCAGGCTTTTCCGCAAATCTTCGAGCGTATTTAAATCAACTTCTTTTTCGTTAGCGTCTTTTGCGAGCGGATTTTTTCCGGCGTCCTTGCGATTCATTTCACGCACGCGCACGCCGCGCGCGGTGGCTTCGTTCACGAGCTGCCGGTTGAAATAGACCGAAGCGCCGCTCATTGCCAGCAAAAAGGTAATCAAAAGTGCGCCCAGCCCGAGAAGAAGCCAACCGAGAATAGGCTTTCTTTGTTTTTGCGCTTGAAACGAGGCGACTAAATCTTTGTCACGCAGCAGAACGTCACGGAAAAATCTTTCGCTGAAATAGCTCGCCCCGATGCCGTTATTGTTCGACAGATTAGCCGTGAAATAAAAACCGCGAAACATTGGGCTTTCCGAAAACGGATTCGGACGAAACAACGTCGCTACAAAATGACCGAGCTTTTTGCGCGAAGCGGTAAAATGAGCAGGAAAATTAAAAATGCGAAGCTGGCGAACGGGCGGAAACGGCGCTGAAAGCCGCAGAAGGCGGCGGCGCAGCAAACCGTTTTGCAAAGCTTCAAACTCCGAATCAAAAAGCGTGTGCGCGCCGTTCATCGCTTTTTCGAGCGGAAACGTCGCGCCGAGCATTAGATTTTTCCCTTCGCGCTGCGAAACCGAAAACGAATCGCGGAAACCTTCAATCGCATCGGCGTTGGAAAAAACGAGATAAACCGGGAAACGCACCCTGGCGCGCTGCATTGCGTCGTCAAGACGTGCGCGGAGCAATTTCGCCTGCTGCTCGATTTCCGTTTCGTCGGCGTTAATCAGTTTTTCGGCGTTCGCCACCAAAACCAAACCGTCAAACGGGCGCAAGCCCCGCTGCTTTTTCAAAATTTCGAGCAATGCCGTCCATTCGTCGCCGTCGGCTTCGGTTTCGGTTTGATAACGTCCGGCGGTATCAACCAAAACCGCTTCGCTCGACACGCGCCAATCGGCGTGTCGCGTCGGTCGCAAAAAGTTTTGCTCGGATTGACGCTGATTCGGCAGCGTTTGAAAATTAAAGTTCGAGGACAAAACGAGCGACGATTTGCCGCTGCGCGGAGTTCCGGCAAACAGAAAAAACGGCAGAGCGTAAACCGCATCCTTGCCTTTGGCGTCACCCGCGAGATTCGAGGTTTGCAAAAACTGAAACGCCGTGTTTGCCGAGGTGTTTAATTCTTCGTAACGCCCGGAAGGCGACGAAATCTTTTGTGCCGGCTGCGCGCCGTTTTCCTCGACCGATTTTTTGCTTTCTTCCTCTTTCTGCGCCGCAAGCTCTCTTTTTCTTTTACGCCGCGAGGCGACAAAACTGATGACGAGCGCAAACGGCAAAGTCAGCAGAACGAGCGCAACGATAACGATCTGATAGCTCAGATCAACGCCGAAACGACTTCCGGCGACAAAGATGATCAGCGTGACCAATCCGTAAAAAGTCACCAGCCCGCCTAAGCCCAAAGCGTATCTAAGTTGGTCGGTATGCCAAGACATTCATTAGTAATTAGTAATTAGTAATTAGTAATTAGTGAAAAATCGGCTAATCACTAATTACTAATTACTAATTACTAAAACAGCAGTTTTCTGAGCGCGTCGTTTAAAAAGCTGCGCGACAAGAGCAGCAAAGAAAAATAAATCAACAACGCCAAACCGAGACCGGCTCCGGCTGTGATTTTTGCCCAAAAAGGCAAAAAAGGATATTTTTTCGGCGGTTCGGGCTGATCTGCGGCGACGCCGTGCGGCGAAAGCTCGATGTTTTTCAGCCTGCCGATTCGCTGCAAAGCCGCGCCGGTGCGTTGAATTACGTCCAAAAGCTCATTCTCGAGATAAACCGCGTATTTGCCTTTGAAACCGAGCAGCAAACAAACGTAATAAACTTCAATCGCGTCCGCAGCGGCTTCCGTTTGTCTGAGCATTGATTCGAGTCTGTCGAAAAATTTGTTGCCCGCTAAATGCTCGCCGAAATATTCGAGCTGCAAAGGATATTTTTCCCACTCTTCTTTGAGGGGAAAATCGTTGGTCAAAACTGTTTCGTCAACAAACGCCGCAAGCGCGAATTTCGCGAGACGCACGATTTTTTCCGAAAAACGATGCCGTAAAGCGCGCTCTTCATACTTTTGCAGCATCGCGGCGACCTGCGGGCGCAGTTCGGTCGAAGGCGTCACGATTCCGGCTTTGACGCGCAAGATCAAATCAAAAACCGGCGCGGCAAGCGAAACCAAATCAGTCGGCGCATTTTGCGACTGACGGCGGCTGGCTGGCTGGCTTCTTTCGACAACGCTGCTCATTGCGATTTATTTTCGACAAATAAAGAATAAAAATTTGGAGTGACGCTAAGGCGCATCTTACTCCACTTTTGATCGGGAAAGCAATTAAATTTTGCTTAATAATTTTAGTAATTACCAGCAAATCCCTGTGTTTTAAGGTTTAACCGCATACATTTCGAGCCGTTCGTCCGGTAATTCCTCCGGCACGTAAACGGCGATTGTTTTCGCTCCCTTGATTCCGTCCCAATACGGATTTTTTACCGTGTCCAGCCCGAAATAATGAAAACCGACGCGCGTCGGAATCGCGGCTGGCGGCGGTGATTGATGAGTTAAAGGAACGCCCGGCAAAGCCGAGCCGATAACGGCTTCGACGACATCGCGCGAAGCGATTTTAATCACGCGCGGAACGCTTTCGATGAGCTTGCTTTCTCTCATTTCGGCGCGCACTGCGAGATAAAAGGCGGCTTCTTTTAACAGACGGTCATCGGTAATGCGTCCAACGTAAAGCGTATCGCGCACTTTTTCAAGCGGAATCGGGACGCAGCGAGTCGGAATTACGGTTTCCAGCAACCCGCGAAGCTGCGCGGAAAGCTGGCTGAAAGTCGTGTATAAATCCGTGTGTTCGTAAATGACAATATCTTTCGGATGCTGTCCGACCGCGAAAGTCATTAAACGCCCGACAAGCTCTGCCATTTCGACGTAAAGCCGTTCGGGATGAACGAGCCGGGTGCGAAAAAGATGCGACATCAGCGGAATCGAAGAATTGACGGTGTGAAGCAGCCAAAAAACCGCAATCTGGTCGGTCGTAAAATCCGCTAAATTTGCGCCGCGCTGCCGACGCTGTTCGGCGAGCGAGCCGGATTTGGCGATTAAAATTTCGACTAATTGGCGCAGCATATTCGCCAGCCAGACGTTTGACGACACGCTTAAAACCGGCGGAATATAATTTTCCGAAATCACCAAACCGCCGGTCGCCATTCGTTCAAGCTCGGCGATTTTGATTGCCGTAAATCCCTCGCGCAGCTCATCGTCAAACAAAATCCGCAGATTCGGGCGCGCAAACGCCAGCGGCTGTTCGTTCGTTCCCGTCGTTTCATCCGGCACGAGCGCGCCTTCCTGCAAAAAGCGCAGATTCAAATTGGCGCTGTTGCCGGAAGCGCCGCTCGGCTGGAAATTTGCCGACCCGTATTTTTGCGCCGGAATTGCCAGATGAACGCCGAGCCGTTCTTTTTCAGCCGGAAAATGATGCTGCACCGCGCGCAAATCCGGCGCTGCGTCGCGTCCGGGAGCGTCAATCAGAAGTCCGTCGGGGAAAACGGCGCGCGCCGTAACGATTTGGAAATTGCCGTTCGAGACGGCTTCGCGGTTGATTTGCAAATCCAAAACGCCCCATTCGTAAGGCGCGAGCGAAGAAACACGCGAATTGATTAATTCTTCGTAATAATTATCCCATTGCTGAAAGTGCTGCGGCGTGAGCAGCATTCCTTCATTCCAAACGACTTTGCGATAACGGCTCATTGGTTAATAAAAAGCGGCTAATTTTTGCCGGTGAAGCACAAAGATTTTGTGCGCTAACAATGTTTTTGTCAACAAACGGAACATTGACCCGCCGTTTCAGACTTTTTTCCGTTCAACCAGCCGCGCAAAAAATTCCTGCATCCATTCCATTCCGTTTTTCTCAATCTCGTCTTCGGGAAACTGCTCGGCAAATTCGAGCGCCGCAATCAGCGGCACAAAACGTCCGAAACGATTAAATTGGCGGATAACCGGCGAAATTTTAATCGGCAATTCGGCTCTCTCGATTGTATCCGCAGTCGGGTTGGCGCAATATTCGGCGGGCGACGTGACCAGATATTCGCGGCAAATCAGCGGGCGCTCAAGATGAATCGAACACGATTCGTCTTCCAAAAACGGACACGGAACGCCTTCGTAAAAATATTCCATCACGGTTTTTAAACCGTCCGGCGGCGTCATTTCGTTAAAATGCGACATTTTCTCGAACCAGCCGTTTTCGACAAAATGAGAAAACGCTTCCGAAAAACGTCGTTTGACTTCCGTGCGGCGCGGTTCCGGCATATTTTCAACCAAATCGCGGATTTGATAAACCTCGATTTCCATCAGCGGAACGGCTTGTCGGCAGCACGCGCCGCAGCCTTTTGTGCAGGAAATTTCTTCGCCGCGCGAAATGGCGGCGGCTTCGCCGACTCCGGCAAACGAACTGGTCATCGCTTGAAAAATCGGCAGCATCCGGCTCATTTTCACAGGCTTAGCCGGAACGGTCATTTGCATCTCGACCGGCTCGCCAAACATTTTCAACGTCACTTTTCCCGAAATCCATTCTTCGTTTTCCATATTTTTTTCACCGCCGAGACGCAGAGCCGCAGAGTTTTATGAAAGAGAAAGTGTTAAAAGATTGTTCTTTGTTCTCTCATTTGATTTCTCTGCGTCTCTGCGTCTCTGCGGTTTAATCTTTATTTCAACGCTCAGGCATCTAAGCCAAATTCGTGTGGATTTTCCCAAATTGTTCCGATTGCCAAAAAGCGCAAAACGAAATCGAAAGCCGAATCGCTCAACTTTCCGTTTTCTTTTAAAAACCAGACGGTTCTGACAATTGCAGGGCTGACGTTCGGCGTTTTCGCCGTTAAATTTTGCAGCTTGTCGCGCATCGCCAAAGTCGAACCGCCTTCTTCTAATGCAGCGACGACAATTAAACAATCATTTGCCAACTCGGTTCCCAAAACGCGGCTCAATTTTCCTAAATCTTCCGACATTGCCGCCGCAGTTTGCGCCGCGTTGCCCCTTGTTTCGTTCAATTTCGCCAAAGCCGCAGCGGTTAAAAAATCGGGATTTAAATTTTCTTTCTCGGCGGCAGATTTAATCGTTGCAGAATTTCTGCGCGCCGTTCGCAGATTTTCCAGCGCAGCAGAAGATTTATATTTCTTGATTTTCGCGTTGACGAGTTCGAGCTGTTTCGCGGTCAAAACGGCTTGCGTGTCCGAACTAATCCGGCGTAGAAACTGTAAAGCGTATTTTTCCGTTTTGTTCAGTTCGCTTGATTGATTCGCGGGCGAAGGCTTTTCCTCCGGCTCGGAAGAATTTGAAACAATCGAGTTTTCATTTGAGCTTCGGCGCGGCGTCGGAGTTTCTTCAGGTTCTTCTTCGGCGTTTTCGTTTGAAATTTCGCGCCGGTTGTTGATCGGAAAATTCTGCCGCCGGTCGTTCGATTCGGTTTTGCCTGCGCCGCCGATAGCAAATAACAACGTTCCAACAACAAGCAAAACAACGCATCCGGCGACGGGCGCGATTAAAAATACGTTTTTCCAAAGAGGCGCGGATTCATCGGACTGAACGGAAGAAAAATTCTCATTTTCCTGTTTAAAACCATCTCCGGCTTGCGCGTTTTCAGCTTCGTTTCCGATTATCTCGATTTCGATTTCGACCGCGCCGCCGAGCGTCAACAAGTCGCCGTTTTTTAGCGAAACCGGCTCCGAAACTGTTTCGCCGTTGATTGTCGTGCCGTTGCTCGAACCGGCATCGGTCAATATGAAAACGTCGGCAAAACGTTGAATTTCGACGTGCCGACGCGAAAGCGAGTGATTTGAAATCTGTAAATCGTTTTCCGCGCCGCGACCGATAGAAAAATGTTCGCCGCTAACGGCGACACGCTGCGTATAACCGTTTTCATCCGCAAATGTAAGTAAAAGCTCGCACGCCATCGCTCGCACATTCTATTGCATAACGAGCGAAAAGCTAAATTTTGCCGATTTTCTCTCAAAGAGAAATCTTTAAAGCAGAATGTTGAATCGCAGATTATCGGTAAATTCCGAAATTAAAGTTTGATTTTTGCTGCGCCGAGAATTTTACGGCTGACGGTTTCCTGCACGAAAACCACGACGTTTAAATTTTCCTGTTTCCACGTTTTATCCAGAACGACGGTTTGCGAAAACGTCCTGCCTTCCTGCGCGATGCCGCCGACGTTTTGCATCCAGCGAACAACCGCTACGTGCGGTAATTCGCTGCCCGAATTTTCGCCGCGAGTGACTTTTGTCGAAAGATTGTCTTCCGTCACGGCAAGCAAGACGATTGCTGAATCGTTTTTGGACATTTTCGGCAGATTTTCGATTTTAATTTTAAGCTGCGCCGTGTTGTTTTCGAGCTTTTCGATTTCAACCGCGACATCGCCTTTCGCATCTTTCGCCGCTTCGCCGATTGCCTGCAAAGCTTTTCCGGCATTGCCGCCTTCAAATTCGCGCGTGCCGTCAACAACCATTTGCGGCGTGTAAACATTGTCGCCTTTTCCGAAAAACTGTGAATATGCGCCTTGCCGGTTGCTGTATTGCGCGGATGAAAACGGGTCTTTCCAGCCGAGCCGATTCCAGTAATCAACGTGCTGGCTCAAAGCGATGACTTCGACGTTTTCGATTGAATGATTGCGATTCAAAATCGCCAGAATCTTATCTGCGGGCGGGCAGCTCGAACAGCCCTCGGAAGTAAACAGCTCAACGATAACGGGCGTGCGTTTTGAGTTTGTTTTCGATTTGTCGTCGTTTGTCGCCGCTTGAATTTGCGGCGTTTCGAGCAATGCCGAATTTGAGGTGAGACAGGCGCTGCCGGTTAAAACGGCGGCGAGAAGTAAAATAAATATCATCGGCACGCGCATATTTTCATTCTAAATTGAATCATTGATAAAACGGCTGACGAATAATATTTAACCGTCAGCCGTTTTATTGTAACACCCTCTCAAATTAGCTTTCGCTGTTTGCCTTTTTATACAGTTTGACGAACTGCGCCGCAAAAATATTCGGTTTTGCGTATCGCATCCCGAAACCGACGATTGAATCGGAGGCAAAAATTTGCGGTGTTTCTTTGAAGCTAAACAAAACGCGAACGCGGTTTTCGCCGATGATTTTAACAATTGTTCCGGTTATTTCGTCCGTTTCGTTGTTTGCCAAAAAACGCAGATGAAAATCCGATTCTTGCGGGCGCGTAACGATTTCCAGATTCGGCAGGCGTTTTCGTATTTCTTTCGCAATCTGCTCGCGCCTTTCGGCGTCGAAACCGCTGTCAACAAAAATTTTCGTTACGCCGCGCAATTCGCCCGGCTGTCCGTACTCGACGCTCGGCTGTTGAGCCGGAACGTACAAGACAAATGCAAATATCAGGAAAAGCAAACCGCTCATTTTTTTCACAAACATCATTTTTCTCCTTTCAAAATTGATTATTTCCGCCGCTCGGAAACGACGGAAAAGAATTTACTCAACCGCGCCGTACGATTTTAAAAGTTTGATCGTTTCTTCGTTTTCCTCTTCGAGCGCGAGCTTCAAAATTGATTTCCCTTCGGCATCGCGGGCGTTAACGTCCGCGCCGTTTTCGATTAAATATTTGATATTTTCCGCTTCGTCGCCGGGGTAACCTTCCACCGCATACATCAAAACGGTTTTGCCTTTCGCGTCCCGCGCATTAACATTGGCGTTCGATTCGACAAGCAGTTTGATAATTTCGATTTCTCCGGCGTAAGCGCCGAACATCAGAGCGGTTCGTCCGTCAATGTCACTCGCATTCACATCCGCGCGCGCCTTAAGCAGAAGTTCAACCGGCTCGGCTTCATCGCCCTGCATCGCATACATCAAAGCCGTATCGCCAAAACTGCTCGTTGCGTTTACGTCGGCTCTGGCGTCGAGCAGAACTTTGACGATTTCCTCGTCGGTGGCTTTGAGCATTAAAGCAGTTTCGTTGTAAGAATTAACGGCGTTAACATCGGCTTTGCGTCGGAGCAGATATTTCGCCGTGTCCGCACCCTCAACGCGCATCAAAGCCGTTTCGCCGAGACTGTTTTTCGTATTGATTGGAAAACCTCCGCGCAGCATTTGTTTGACATCAGCCAATTCATCCGATTCGACGGCGTTAAAAAACTCTGTTAATTTTTCATCTTCTTCGGCAGATTCAAGGTTGTCGCGTTTGTCAGTGTGCCGCACCCATTCGGTAATTTGCGATTCTCCGATTGCCATTCCGCCGGAAACCGCGCCGACATTGAGAGTCGCATCCATTTTGCGGTTTTCGGTTTCCTGCAAGCTGACTTCGACAGAATGCGTCTGAAACCCCGGACTTTGGACGCGCAAGCGGTAATTTCCCGCTTGAACATAATTTATTTCGTAAACGCCTTCCTCGTTCGTTTCGGTTTGGTAAATAACGTTCTCCGCCGAATCGAGCAAATTCACCGCCGCGCCCGGAACAACCGCTTCGTTTGGATCGAAAACTGTGCCTTTGATTGACGAAACGCCGCTTTTGGAAGTTTTGGCTTTGTCGGTTTGCGTCTTCTGAGCGGTTTCGGTCGGAGTTTCGGGCGCGATTCGAGCCGAGCCTTGCGCCGCGATACTCGAAACCGACAACGCGGCGGTGAAAACCGAAGCCGCAAACTGAGAAACGCGCCGTCCCAATCGTGTGATTTGAACCGGCGCGTCCCCAAAAGCAATTTTTTTGTTTTTATCCGTGTAATAACGTATGCAAAGATTTCCGTTCGATTTTTTAACCAATCTTTCGGCGTCTTTGCGCGTCATCATCGAAAGATTATGAACCGATTTAGCGCAATGCTGGCAAAAACGCACTTCTTCGTTTCCGAACATCTTATCCCAATCCATTGTGCAAGGTTTTTCAACCGATACGCGGTCGAGCAAATCCTTTTGTTTTTTCATTTTGCCTCCTGCGGCGTAGAAGATTTGGCTGCTAAGTGCGGTTGCTCCGATCAAAGGTTGCTTTGCGCTGCGCTTCACAGTTTCGGGCGGAAAAAGTTATAATAATTGTTTCGCTTTAGAGACAGATTCACGACTATGAAAGCCGAAACCGCCATCGCAAACAACGCCGGAGATTTTATTGAAGTACGCGGCGCGCGCATGCACAATCTGAAAAACGTCTCGTTTAAATTGCCGCTCAATCAAATGACCGTCGTCACGGGCGTTTCCGGTTCGGGAAAATCGAGTCTGGCGTTTGACACGATTTACGCCGAGGGTCAGCGCCGCTACGTCGAATCTTTATCGGCTTATGCGCGGCAATTTTTGGAAAGAATGGACAAACCGGACGTTGACGAAATCATCGGCATCGCTCCGGCGATTGCGATTCGGCAGAAAAATCAAACCCGGAATCCGCGTTCAACTGTTGCGACGCAAACTGAGATTTACGATTATTTGCGACTGCTTTTCGCCCGCGTCGGCACGGTTTTCTGCCACGTCTGCGGGCGCGAAGTCAAAAAAGACTCGCCCGAATCCGCTGCCAACGAAATTTTAGAAGCACTGGCTGAAGGAACAAGATTTTATGTTCTCTTCCCCGTTAAAAATCAGGAGACAACAGACAATCTGCAAATTCAAGCGGTTTTGATCGAGCTTTTAACCGAAGGTTTTTCGCGTCTTTATCGCAACGGCGAAACGATTGAACTAAGAACGCCGGACGATTACAAATTCGACGATTTAGAAAACACTTTCGTTTTGGTTGACCGTTTGGCGATGCGCGGCGATATTCGCCAGCGATTGGTTGATTCGCTCGAAATCGCTTTTCAAAACGGCGACGGTAACGCGCTCGTCGAAACGACCGACGGGCAGAAATTAAAATTTTCGACCAAATTTATCTGCGAATACGACGGCACGCCTTATCTCGAACCTGAACCGCGTCTTTTCGTTTTTAACTCGCCGTTCGGCGCCTGTCCGGTTTGTCAGGGATTCGGCAACACGACCGGGCTTGATCTTGATTTGGTCGTTCCGAATCCGATGCTTTCGATTAAAGAAGGCGCGATTGATCCGTTTACCAAACCGCAGGCTGAATGGGCTTTGGATGAATTAAAGAAATACTGCCGCGCCGAAAACGTTTCGATGGATACGCCGTTTATGGATTTGTCCGATGCGGAGCGCAAAGCGATTATTGACGGCAAAGGAAAATGGCGCGGCGTTAAAGGATTTTTCAAATTTCTCGAAACAAAAAAATACAAATTGCACATCCGCGTTTTTCTGGCGCGTTATCGCGGCTATACCGCTTGCCCCGAATGCGGCGGCAGTCGTCTCAGACAAGAAGCGCGCGATGTAAAAATAGCGGGAAAGAATTTGCCCGAAACAGTTGCGCTTTCAATCCGCGATGCGACGGAGTTTTTTGATTCTTTGGAACTCACGCCCGAACAATCTGCAATCGCCGACCGCCTTTTGTACGAAATCAAAAGCCGCCTGCGGTTTATGCTCGATGTAGGGCTGGATTATTTAACGCTCGACCGTCTCGCTTCAACCTTATCGGGCGGCGAGGCGCAGCGGATTCAGCTTGCGACGAATTTAGGCTCGTCGCTCGTCGGCGCGCTTTACGTTTTGGATGAGCCTTCAATCGGTCTGCATCCGCGCGATAACACGCGCCTGATTCGGATTCTTCACAATTTGCGCGACATCGGCAACACGATTCTCGTCGTCGAACACGACGAACAAATTATGACGGCGGCAAATCATCTTTTGGACATCGGCGTTCACGCCGGAGAACTCGGAGGCAACGTCGTTTTTGAAGGCGATTTTGCGGCGTTGCTGCAAAACCGAAATTCTTTGACCGCCAAATATCTGCGCGGCGAAGCCGAAATCAAACTTCCGAAAAAACGCCGCGAACCGAACGACAGAAAACTGACGATTCGCGGCGCGCGCGAGCATAATTTGAAAGACGTTGACGTTGAAATTCCGCTTGAAATGATGGTTTGCGTGACGGGCGTTTCCGGTTCGGGAAAATCAACTCTGATTCACGACATCGTTTACGCCGGACTGAAAAAACAGCGCGGCGAATGGCAAGGTCACGTCGGACTTTTTAAAGAACTCGCGGGCGGCGAACACATTGACGACATTATTTTGACCGACCAATCGCCCATCGGCAGAACGCCGCGCTCAAATCCGGTCACGTATTTAAAAGCCTACGACGCGATTCGCGAAGTTTTCGCCTCGACAAATGCGGCTCAGGCGAAAGGTTTTGACGCCTCGCATTTTTCGTTCAACGTTCCCGGCGGACGCTGCGAAGTTTGTCAGGGCGACGGGACGGTCACAGTCGAGATGCAATTCTTAGCCGATGTTGAGCTGATGTGCGAAGAATGCCGCGGCACGCGGTTTAAACCGCAAATCATGGAGATTCGCTACAAAGGCAAAAACATTCACGATGTTTTAAATATGACCGTGCGCGAAGCTCTCTGGTTCTTTAAAGAAACAGCGCGCGTGGCGAATAAATTAAAGGTTTTGGATGAAGTCGGACTCGGCTATTTACGGCTCGGACAATCGGCGACTACTTTATCGGGCGGCGAAGCGCAACGCGTCAAATTAGCCGCGCATTTAACCAAGAAAACAGGCGCGAAAACGCTTTTCATTTTCGATGAACCGACGACCGGCTTGCATTTCGATGACATCAGCAAGCTGCTCACCGCGTTTCGCGCTTTGATTAACGCCGGCAATTCTCTGCTCGTCATCGAACACAATCTGGACGTGATAAAAACGGCGGATTACGTGATTGATTTGGGACCGGACGGCGGAAAATTCGGCGGCGAAATCGTCGCCGTCGGAACGCCCGAAGAAATTGCCGAAACGAGCGCTTCGCATACCGGAAAGTTTTTGCGGCAGGTTCTGGCAAATTCGAGCATTCATCAAACGGCAGCTTAAATTAAAGAATTCCGAGTTCGCGCAAGGCTTCAAATGTTTGCAGGCGCTCCTGCCAGAGCCACGGTTCGCGGATGAAAAAACCGGGCAAAACTGCCGAGCGGAAAACGCCGCCGGTTATTTCGGCTGCATGATACTGTCCTTTATCGTCGAGTTGATAAAAGATTGCGGTTTGATTTGTGTAATCAATCAGCCAGTATTCGCGGATTCCGGCAGCTTCATATTCGGCGAATTTCTGCACGCTGTCGCGTTCGACCGATTCGGGCGAGACAACTTCGACGACCAAATCAGCCGCGCCGTCAAGAAAAGTTTTTGTAATCAAATGCTCGCGCTCGCAGCTGACGAAAAGCAGATCGGGTTCACGCCCGCGCCGGAGTTTGTTGAGCTTCATTGCGTAAGGCGCTGTAAAAATCTGTCCCAAATTGTGCGTTTCGATGTAAAAGCCGATAACGCGATCTAAAAATCCGACTATTTGCTGATGTTTTGTCGAGCCTGAAAATAACACAATAACTCTCCCGTCAATCCATTCAGCCAGAGTGTTTTCCTCGCCAAAGCGCAAATATTCTTCCCAAGTCAAACGCTGCGGCACAATTTGACTGGCATTAAAAACTCGCGTTTCGGTAATGTCAGCAACGCTCATAAAACCGCCATCTACAAATTCTCGCACATTTTATTTTACTCACATATTTTTCGCATTTTAATTTTCGCGCAAACCCGCAATTCCCAAAACAATCAGCAAAGCTCGCTGGCTTCCGATGTAGCTGTCGGTCGAATCAAACGCTTCCTGCAAAGCGTGCGTTCCGGTCGCATCTCCGCCGCCGTCAATCGTGATTGCCGGAATGCCGAGCGAAATCGGGATGTTTGAATCGGTGCTGCTCGCCGAAAGCTCGGATTTAACGTTGAGCGCGCGATTTGCGGCTGTTGCGATTTGGACAATCGGCGCATCGAGGCTTTGCGTTCCGGCGGGGCGGTTTCCGACTTCGAGGTTTTCGACCGTTAATTTTTCCTTGTGCTGCCAGCGCGCGTTTTCTTCCTGCAAAGCCTGTTCGACAGCTTGTTTGTAAGCGGCGTCGAGCTTTTGCAGCTCCTGCGGTTCTTCGCTGCGCATATCAATTTCGAGCGTTGCGGTTTGCGAGATTGAATTAACGCTCGTGCCGCCCGCGATTTTGCCGACATTAAATGTGGTTTTCGGCTTGTTTGGAACTTGGAAACGAGACGTTTTTTCAATCAGGCGTCCGAGCGCGTGAATCGGATTCGGGATTCCGAACGCGCCGTAAGAATGCCCGCCCGCGCCTTTGAAAATCGTGCGATAACGTCGGCTGCCGACCGCCGCGTGCGTAATTCCCAAGCCCGCGCCGTCAATCGAAATGAAATGCGTGATTCGTCCTTTCAATTCCTGATTGAAAAGATGTTTGACGCCTTTCAAATCGCCCAAGCCTTCTTCGGCTGTGTTGGCGACGAAAATAATCGTGCCTTCGGTTTCGATTTTGGCTTCGTTTAAAGTTTTTGCAATCGCCAGCAGCAAAGTCAAACCGCGCCCGTCGTCGGAAATTCCCGGTGCTTTTAACAGATTTCCCTCACGCCGGACTTTGACATCGGTTGTTTCGTCAAAAACCGTGTCGAGATGCGCGGCTAAAGCCAGAGTCGGTTTATCGGTTCTGCCCGGACGCTCACCGATTGCGTTTCCCGCCGCGTCAATTCGCACGTTTTTCA
This sequence comes from Pyrinomonadaceae bacterium, assembly GCA_036387135.1. Classification (GTDB taxonomy): domain Bacteria; phylum Acidobacteriota; class Blastocatellia; order Pyrinomonadales; family Pyrinomonadaceae; genus JALZCH01. Next base: position 15,502 of record DASVUH010000056.1, read on the forward strand.
AGCCGAGTTCCGTAAATCTTTGGCGAAGATATTCGGCTCGTTTGGCTTCTTTAAAAGTGGGCGCGGGAATTTCCGTGATGCGGATTTGCTCTTCGATTGTCGCGGGTTCGACTTCCCGAATGTAAGAAAGCGCCCGGGCGACTTTCGGATTTGTTTTTAATACCGTAATTGTTTGGTCGAATTGGATATTCGGCGATTGTGAAAACGCGGTGTTTGCCGGTGCGGTAATTAGCAGCAACAGAATTAAAATTTTTATTGTTTTCATTTTCGATTTTTGGAAATCGTTTCCCGATAAAAGGTTAGGGAAAACGCAGCGAGCCTGAAAGTATAATTTCTTACGTTTAATTTTCAAAATTCTTTTCTTCAACGAGTCGCCGGTAAGCCTCCGAACGAGCGACGCCGAATTCACGGGCGGCTTGTTTGAGCGCGGCGCGGTTGTTTAAGCCTTCCGCTTCGAGTTCGGCAACGCGCGCGGCGATTGTTTTCTGACTTTGAACCTTGAACCTTGAACCTTGAACTTCTTCACGGTCAATTACCAAAACAATTTCTCCGCGCGGCTCGGTTTCGGTAAATTTTTGAATTAAATCTTTTAAATCGCCGCGTACGGCTTCTTCGTGCAGTTTGGTTAATTCGCGGAGAACAGCCGCCCGGCGGTTTCCCAAGATTTCGAGACAATCGGCGAGCGCGGCTTGCAATCGGTGCGGCGTTTCGTAAAAAACGAGAGTCGCCGGAATTACTGCAACTTCCTGCAATCTGCGGCGGCGTTCGGTTTTTCTGGCGGGTAGAAAATTGCCGAAAAACAGCGAATCTGTCGGCAGACCGGAGACAATTGCGGCGTTAGCGAAAGCGACCGCGCCGGGAATCGGAATGATTTTGATCTCGGCTTCAATCGCTGCCTGCACGGCGCGAAAAGCCGGGTCTGCAATTCCCGGCGTTCCGGCGTCGGTTGCAATGGCGACGTTTTTGCCCGCCAGCAGTATTTTTTTTAATTCTTCCGCGCGTTCCTTTTCGTTGTGTTCGTGATAACTCAAGAGTTTTGCGGAAATGCCGAAATGCTTGAGTAATTTTCCGGTTTGGCGCGTGTCTTCACAGGCGATTAAATCAACGGATTTCAACGTTTCAAGGGCGCGCAGCGAAATGTCACCGAGATTTCCAATCGGAGTGGCGACGAGATAAAGAGTTCCGGTCATTCGTCCATCGTAAATTGTTAATCGAATAAAAGAAAAGAGGAACAGCTTTCGGGCTGTTCCTCTTTTTCAATTCGACTTTAATGTACGATTAATACGGATAGTTATCTCTGTTCCGTCTGTTATCGTCGTTGCGCCGATTGCGGCGGTCGTCGCGATAATCGCCGTTGTCACCGAAATTATATCCGTAAGCGTAAGCTATGGTTTGCAAATCGCGGCGAATCGTTGACCATTCGTTTTGAACCCGACGGTCTAAACGGCGACCTTGATTATAGACAAAGCTGTCGAGCTGCGAACCGAGCTGCAACAGGCGTTGAACATCACCGTCGTTGCGATTACGACGCGAATTGCGTCCGTCGTCGTAGCGGTCTTCGAGGCGATTGGCGGCGCGTTCAAAATCCCTCGCCACCGAGAGAATTCGGTCTTCGCGGTTTCTGCCGTTCATACGGCTGTTATCGAGCGCGTCATCTAGCGCGTTGCGGAAATCGTCAGAGCGGGATTTAACCCGATCAATCGCGCCTTCGACATTGCGCCGGTTGTATGTGTCGTTTCTGTCGTTTCTGCGGTTATTGCGTCCGTTGCCGAAAATGTCTCCGAGTATATCGCCGTATTGTGCCGAAGCCGTCGCAGGCATCGCGCCCAATAACAGGAGAGAAAAGGCGAAAATACCAAGCAAAGATTTGAATTTGTTCATTGTCATTCTCCTAATAATTTTATCTTGCCGCTCGCGTCCGCGTTTGAAACATCAGACGATGCGTGTGTTCCCGTTGCAGAGAATGGCAAGCGCCATACCACACCGGAAGAAAAACCTAAAATATTTTATTTGCACGATTTAACCGAATCGGCGGAAAGATAAGGGAAAACGGTCGCAAACCAAATGGTTGAGCCTGCGGAGCAGATGGTTGAAAAGAGTTCTAAAACTTTCCGACAAATGTCTCGAAATGATGCTTGAGACGCGGAATGTGAAACTGCTGGCGAAAATTATTTTCTTCGACTATGTACCACACGGGCGGTGTTTGTTCGCTGCGAATGAGCATCAACTCTTCGTTGGCTTTTGCGAGACCGAAATGCGAAATCCGGGCGCAGGCGAGACCGCCGCCGCGCACGAAACCGTCCTGCGGTGTTTGCGGATAACCGGCTTCGACGGCAACGGAGCGAATGCCGAGTTTGATACGAACGAGCGAGCCTTGCATTGTCGCCGCGCCGACCGGAAAGCTGTGCGGCTCTTTTTTCTCGACCGTGATGCCCATTCCGCGCCGGTTCGCCTCCGCCGCGACTTGCAGAAAAGCGCCCAGCAACCATTCGATTCCGATTCGCCGCGCCGCATCGTTCGTTTCGCGCAAGCGCAAATAATCCGTAACGCCGCTGTTTGCCCCTCGCGCGCGCAAATTAGCTTCGCGCATAAAATCAGCCCAGTTTTCTTCGAGTTCGTTCATCTCGAAAACAAGAATAGACTCTCTTGCCGACGACATCAAACAATCGGAAAACGTCGGTTTTGAAATTTTACGCGCGGACAAAGCGTGTTATCATCAGTTTTCGCAAATTAAATTGGAGAGAAACGAGTTTTGGCGATGAGAAGTTTTAACCACACCCTTTTATCTTTTTTGCTTTCGCTTTGTTTAATCGGCGGCGCGACCGCAGCAGCGCAAACGGCGAAAAAAGACGCTAAACCAACGAAGAAGGATTCTGCAGCAGCGAAAAAAGACGCGAAGAACTCCAAAGAATCGAATAAAGACGACAAAAATTCCAAAGAAAACGCAAAGACAACGAAAAAAGATCAGAAGCCCACGGCGAAAAAAGATTCAAAATCATCGTCTCAAACTGCGAAAAAAGTCGAACCGGCTGCCCAAAAGAAAAACGTTGAAACTGTAGCCAAAAACAGCAAACCGAAATCCGAAACCGCCGTCGCCGAAAAAGCGCCGTCCGAAGACGAGAAAGCGGCTTTTGAAACGATTCAGAGCCTGACGAATCCGTTTGAGCGCATCGGAAAGTTGAAAGAATTCCTGACGAAATATCCGCGCTCGCCGCTCAAGCTGCGCGCGCAGGAATCGCTCGTCGCGGCGCGCGCCGAATACGGTGACGAATTGATGCGGACAGGCGATCCGGCAGGCGGCAAGGAACAATTCAAGCTCGCTCTCAAAGAAACGCCCGCCGCGATGTCCGATAAGCTTTTCGCCGATGTCGTCAGCCGCATTCCCGCCAATTTATTTTTCCGGGGCGAGCAAGCTGCGGCGCTCGAAATCGCCAAAAAAGTCGAGGAAAAAGCCGGAGATAATCCCGAAAGATTGATCGCTCTCGCGCAGTTTTATCTGATGATTGAAAATTCGGAGGACGCGCGCCGTCTTGCTTCGCGCGCGGCTGGATTGAAATCAGAATCACCGACTCCGCAAATCACGCTCGGTTTGGCACACCGAATCGGCTTTCGGCTCGAAGCCGCTTCGCAAGCGTTTGAAAGCGCGCTCAAGCTCGACCCGAAATCAGTTGCCGCCAAACGCGGTTTGGCTGATTCTCTGCGCGGTCTCGGACAATCCGAAGATGCCGCGCGGATTTACCGCGAAATCTTGCAGGAAAATCCGACTGACGAAGCCGCCCGCAGCGGTCTGATTCTAGCGCTTTTCGGAGCCGGAAATAGAACCGAAGCCGAAACCGAAATGACGGCGGCGCTCGAACAAAATCCAAAAAATTATCAGCTTTTGGCGACCGCAGCTTACTGGTACGCCGCCAACAAAGAAGCCGCAAAAGCTGTCGAATTGGGGCGAAAAGCCGTCGAAATCGAGCCGCGCTACACCTGGGCGCACATCGCTCTGGCGCGCGGTTTATTAAATGAAGGCAAACCGCTCGAAGCCGAACGCGCTTTGCTGATCGCCAAACAATACGGCAATTTCCCGACGCTCGATTACGAATTGGCAACGGCGCGCGCCGCCGCCGGATTTTACGAAGAAGCAGTTGCGGATTTACGCAAAAATTTTCAGTTCAAAAACGGAATCTTGGAAACGAAATTAGCGGGCAGAATCAAACAGGAAGCCCCGAACTTTATTGAGCTTTTGGCGCTCGAACGCCGCGCCTCGATATTGCAGCCTGCCAGTGCCGATACCGAAGACGGAGCCGAGCAAATGAAAAAACTGCTCGCTTTTGCCGACGCTTTAAATTCGGCGAAAAAGGACGAAACGGAGATTGCCAGAACCGCTCAGGAATTCGTCGCAGGGAATGACGGAGCGAGCGTTCACCGCAAACTTTATGCGGCAAATCGTTTGTTAAAAGAAAACGTCGCTTTGCCGCAGGTTTTGGAATTCGCGCAGGCGGCGACCGAAGGAGTTGACGCAGGCGCGCAAATTCCGGCGGCTTCGGCGGCTGTTCTGGCGGAAGAGCTTTATGAGCCGCGTCAGCTCGCCGCGGCTCAGGGAAATATCGTCAACGTGCCGGAAATCGGACGCGGCGTTTTGACCAATATTTTGCGCGGCAGAATCGAAGAAATCGCCGGTTGGTCGCTTTATAATCAAGACCGCACCGAGGAAGCGGTTGTCCGCCTGAAACGCGCGGTCGGAATTTTGCCGGAAAAAAGCGCGTGGTGGCGTTCGAGCCACTGGCGTTTGGGCGCGGCGCTCGAAAAAGCCGGAAAGGGACGCGAGGCTCTCGATTCTTACGCCAAAAGCTATCGCAGCGCAGCGCCCGACCAAAATCGGCGCGCCTTCATCGAGGCTTTGTACGTTCGCACTTACGGCTCCAGCAGAGGCTTGGACATCAAGCTCGGCGAAGTCGCCACAGCGCAAGCGCCCGGATCGAATGTGCTGCCGGTGACGCAAACGAGCGCGACGATGAAAAATCCTTTGCCGGAAATAATCGCCGAAATAAATCCGCCTCAAAACAAACCCGCACCGACTCCGCAACCGCCGCAAGTCGAAACACAAACGGAAACATCCGCCGCACGGCAGCCGGAAGTGAAAGAAACGGTTGAGCCAAGCACAAGCAATTCGCTGGAAGCGGTAAAAACCGAACCGAGACCCGACGCGACTAAAGCCGGGACAAAATCTGAAACTGCAAAAGTTGAAGAAAAAGCCCCGGAAAAATCGGAAGTAAAACCGGAAACCGCAAAATCTGACGAACCCGCGCTCGAAACCGGGAAAAAGGAAACGCCCGCAGAACCGTTGCCGACGGAAAAAAAATCCGAATCCGAAACCAAAACGGAAAAAGCGGAAAATAATGCAACGCCCGGTAATTTGGCTGTAAAATCGGAAGAAGTTAAAGAAGAAACTAAAAACCAATTGGGAAATGCGGGCAAATTGCCCGCACCGAAACCGGAAGCTACGTCGCCGATGCGAGTTTTGCTGATTGATAATTTGAAAAATACAGTCACGGAAATTCCGGTAGCAAAAACCGAAAAAACCGAAACAGCCAAAACCGAGCCGGTACGCAGTGAACCGCCGCCGGAAACAAATCCGAACGTTAAGATTACTTCGACGCTCGAAATGCCGGGCAAGCCCGCGACTCGCCCGCGTCTCGCTTGCGTGATCTGGTTGAATCAAACGGAAGTTTCGGTTTTGAGCGGCGGCGGTGTTGCGTCGCTTCTGGTCGGAATCGAAGGCGACGGCGAATCGGTCGAAAATCTCGTCGCAACGTCTGAAAATCCAAGCGATATTGAAATAAAACTCAATAAAGATGTGCAGATTTCGGGAAATCGCGCGCTTTATGAAATCCGTTCAATCAGCGAAAATAAAGGCGATTTTACAATCGTGTTTCAATCAAGCTGCGGCAAAAAATCTGTCAAAGTTCGAGCGCGCTAATGGCAAAAAAAGTCGAGAGTTCAGAGTCCGAAATCCAAAATCAGCCGAATGACGATTTTGAATCGTTAATGGCGGGCTTTTTAGGCACGACACAGGAAAACAGACCTGAGAAGCCGGAAAGCTCGCCTGAAGATTATCGCAGCGGTTACGCCGCGTTAATCGGACGCCCGAACGCGGGAAAATCCACGCTGCTTAATCATCTGGTCGGCGAAAAAATCGCCGCCGTTTCCAACAAACCGCAGACGACGCGCCACCGGATTCAAGGCGTTGTGACGCGCCCCGACGGGCAAATCGTTTTTGTTGACACGCCCGGAATTCACAAACCCGGACATCTCTTAAATCGCCGAATGATGGCGATGGTTCACGACGCGCTCGCTTCGGTTAACGTTGTTTGCCTGATGCGCGACGCCGCCGCGCCGACCGGCAACGGCGACCGTTTCGTGCTGGATTTAATAAAACAATCCGAGAAACCCGCGATTTTGGTTTTGAATAAAATTGATAAAATTCGGGAAAAAGGCAAGTTGCTGCCGCTGATTGACTGGTACGCGAAAGAATACGATTGGCGCGAAGTGATTCCGATTTCGGCTCTCAAAGGCGAAGCGATTGATTTGCTTTTGGGCGAAATCGTCAAACATTTGCCCGCCGGAGAGAAGATTTTCAGCGAAGATGAAATGACCGACCAGCCCGTACGCCAAATCGTCGCCGAAATGGTCAGGGAAAAGATTCTCGAATCAACCGGCGAAGAAATCCCTTACGAAACCGCTGTCGTGACCGAAATGTTCGACGAATCAGACCCGCAGAAAACCAGGATTTTCTGCGCGATTTTCGTCGAACGCAGCTCGCAAAAGGCAATCATTATCGGCAAAGGCGGTTTGAAATTAAAGCAAATCGGCACTGAAGCGCGCCGCGACATTGAAAAACTTTTGGGGAAAAAAGTTTATTTGGAGCTTTTCGTCAAAGTAGAAGAAGACTGGCGCAATCGCCCGACCGCGCTTAACGAAATGGGCATCAACAAATAACTGCGACCGATCTCATAAATAACGCGACTGAGCCAAAACAATAATGGCTTTATTATTTTCTATGAAATGATAAATATCTTTCCTGCAACAGATTCCCTGCTTTTTTTCTGAATATTAGCGCAAAAGAAAACGAACCGAATCGTCAATTACAAAAGAAAAGGCTGGTGTAATTGAATGAAAACTTCGCTTTTTTTATTGCTTGTCGCTTTATTGTTTCCCTTGTCGTTTGCAGCGCAAAACTTTGGCGCGCAAACAACTCAAAATTTGAAAGAATTAAAACCGGCAGAACCTATTTCAACCCGGAAAGATTCACCCGAATTGCTCGGTTTGCGTTTGGGAATGTCAATTGAGGAAACCAGAGTAGCGGCTCCTGATTTAGGATTAAGCGGTAAGAAAAGGCGAAATGAAATCGGAATCAGCTTTTCTCTAAGCTCCAGACCAAATGATGAAGCTGCCGGCGTAGTGAATACTTATCTTGATGACAAACTCGTTGAAATTGATATTCTCTTTAACCCTCCGATTAAATGGAGCAGTATTACCGAGCTTGTCAGAGAATTATCAATGAAGTTAAATTTGCCTCTTAATGCATGGAAAGTAGATAAAAGCAATGCTCAATACACTTCAATGTCGAACGATTTTACGATAGAAGTACGAGACTTAAATCACGTTATACTGTCCGATAAAGCAGCTAAAACTGAAATCAAGCGGCGGATGACTGAAAAAGTGAAAATATCTTAAAGATCGCCGAATTACCAAAGAAAAATGCCGCAAGCCGTTATTCGCGCTAAACGTCACTAGCCCTTTTGCCGGTTACGCAAAATCTTTACAAACGAACCGGACCTAAGTTCATCCAGCGAAAGGCTGGTTAAATCCAGCGCTTCCCGTTCGGTCAGAGCGCCGCAGTTAATCGCGCGGAGAAAATAATTGAGAAGCCCCTGCCCGGTCGCGGCGTCGTCAAAAACATCACCGACGAGCGTTGCCTGCGCCGCCTTTGCGACAAAATTGCTCAATCGTTCGGAAGCTTGCTCTAAGCCTTCGAGAAAGAATGTATAAACCGCCGCATAGCGTGTCGGAAACTGAGCCGGATGCAAATCCCAACCTTGATAAAAAGCGTTAGTAAGGGAATGTCGGACGTGTTGGTAATGCAGTTTCCAGGCGCGATGCACTACGTTGCAGTTTTCCGCTTCCTGTTCCGAGGTTAGCTCTCCGCGATGCGGCGCGACGGGCATAATATTTGTCGCGCCGTCCGACAACCAGATTCCCGTTCCGCCAAATGAGACTTGCATTACGTGACGCGCAAAGTCACAGGCTGGATGCAGCATATCCTGATAAGCGGCGGTGATGCTGCAACTTGCGGTATAATCGTAAGTTCCGAAATGCGCGGCGATGCAGCGCCCTCGCGCCGCGTCGAGCAATAGCGGGAGATTCGATTCGCCGCGTTCATTGATGATTGATTGCGTCGTTTCCACCATCATCTCCATTTTGAGCGAGCCTGTCGCCAGACCGAGTTTCGGCTCAAGCAAATCGAAGATGTCAGCGAGAGTCGTCACCTGCGCGGGCGAAATGATTTTCGGCAGTGTAACCACAAAATTTTCAGGCAAGCGCCCGTTTGTTTGTTCGGTTAATGTTGTTAGAAACAAATCGAGCGTGCGAATGCTGCGAGCGTGCAACTCTTCCGAAAATGTTTTAATGCGAATGCCGATAAAAGGCGGCAGCGTACCTGCTTCAAGACCTTTTGCAACTTCTCGCGCGGCTGATACGGCGTGTCCGTCCTCTTCCGCGTCGGGGCGCGTGCCGTAGCCGTCTTCAAAATCAATGCGGAAATCTTCGACCGCTTCCCGCGCGAGTTTTTCACGCACTCGCTCGTAAATCGTATCGGCTAATTTGCCGGGCAGTTCGAGTGCCTGCGCGAAAGTCTGTGCGTCCGGCGCATACGTTTCAAATGAGCGCATCGCAAGCGTGCCGAGACGCGGCGCGGTATCCGATTTAAACAAATGCGCTCCGCCGTAAACGGTATGCACCGGCTGACGGCGAGCCGACTCGCCCGGATAACGTGAACCGAAAGCAGTGAGAGATGATCGCAGCCCTCGCGTAATTTCCTGCATTGATTCCTGAGAAATTGTTGTTGTCATAACAAATTTGCAAACGATAATTTCCGATTTTTAAAATTCGAGTTTCGACATTTTCCCTAACGCGATAAACGGGCTTCTATCAACCCGTGCGGCTCGTCTGTCGGCACAAAAATCCGGTTGTCATTTTCCAAACCGAAGCGCGTAAAATCTACCGGCAAACAATGAATATTAGGCAGCGAGAAAGCGATTTCCGCAATGTCGGAAAATTTCTCCAACACCGCTTCGCCCATCGCGTAAAGCGTGTGCTGAACGGAAAGGCTGTCGTGTTCGGCGAAAGTTTCGAGAATTGTTTGCCGCACGTCGCGCCAGGCGTCGCCGGTTGCCGCGTTCGCGCTTGCGTAACGCCAAACTGCTTTGATGGAAGTGGCAAAGATTCTGTCCGTCGTTTCCGGCAAAGTCGTGTATTGGTTTTTGATATAACCTACAAAACCCGAACGGGTTGTTTTCAGAACAATCAAATCTTCAATGCCTGATTCAACCGTCGCGCCGTCACGTGCCGCGCTGATTATCGCCGTGCGTTTTTCATCACCGCTTTTGATGAAAGAATGCTCGTGCGGCTCGCCGCCGATAAAGATGCGCGTCCAATTGTGTTCCTCAATCTCGATGATAGTTCGCTTTACCTGCGGGTTACTTGTCAGAAAATAATCAGCCAGACGCATCGCAAAAACTTCGATTTCTTCGATTTCCTGCGTCTGCTGCGCCAGCGTATAAACCGTGTTCTTCATCGTATCGGTCGGCAGCACAAGGCTGTTATCTCCTGTCGTATGAACCTCTGTAAAATCTCCCTCGAACGCAATTTTAACGGTCAGATTTTGTAATTCGTGTCGCTCACCGTGCCGCGCAACTTTCATTAAGCGCACGCGCGCCTTGCCGTAATTGTTATCAACTATTTGGATTGGCATAATTTTAGCTTCCGCGATAAGTCGAGTAACCGAAAGGACTCAGCAGCAGCGGAACGTGATAATGCTGCGCCGCATCACGCACGACAAAAGCCACTGTTACCTGTGGATAAAATCCTTCAACTTTTTGTTTCGCAAAATAAGTTTCCGTATCAAAGATGAGGCGATAATTTCCAGCCTGCAAAACCGCTTCCGAATCTAACAAATCGCGCAGACGCCCGTCTTCATCCGTCGCGCCGTTGCCGATGATTTCCCAACCAATTGACGTTTGCCGCTCAAGCGTAACCAATACGCCGCGCGCCGGGCAGCCTTTTGAAACATCTAAAATATGGGTGGTGATTGCGCTCATTCGATTTCCAGCAATTTCTTTAATCTGATTTCCGTTATTTTTCTCTGCTCATCAGCCGCGATGCTAATCTCTGAATCTGCATCATTAGCTAAACGCTGACGGCAAAGGTCGAGCATTTCTTCCGCGCTTTTTCCTGATGCACAGACGATAAATATAAACCCGAATTTCTCTTCATACAAACGGTTAGCTTCCGCTAATGCGTCCAGCACCGAATCGGCTGCGGCGTAAGTGCCGGATTGCTCGCCTTGCGACCATTTCGCAGACTGCATTTGCTGTTTCGGGGCGGCTTTTCGCGCGCCGATTTTCGGATGAGCGGCAAACGCTTCGAGCCAATCCTGAGCTTCGAGATTTAGCCAGATTTGTTCGGCTTGTTTTATCAAAGCCGCGACATCGGCGAACGGGCGCGCTTCGGTCATTTTCTGCGCCCAATCTTGCGAGCCGCAGCAATCGAGAAATCGTGCTTTCGCCGTTTCTTTTGCGGCGTGATTTAGCTCATCTAACCTTTCGCTCATTTTTCCGCAATTCTACCGTAAAGACGCAAACGGCTGACGCCGCCATCCGGGAAAATATTAAATCGGACGTGCGTAATTACGCCGCAATCTTTTATTTCATCAACAAAGGCGTGTCGCGTATGCGCCTGGAGCTTGGAGTTCGGTAATAATTCCTGCCACTCAAGCTCACCTAAATTCGCATCATCGCCGGCGCGGCAAACTTCAATCGAACAGCTTTCCGGGTAATTGCCCTTGAAGTGTGAAGTATCTACTTCAACCCGCTTGATAGTTCCCTCATTGCCGAGTTTGATAACGCACCAATCGAAACCTTCGCCGCGCCGCCGTTTTGTTTCCCAGCCGTCGCTCATATCTTGAGCGCGTCCGGGCATAATCAGATTGTGTTTGTGTCCGAAGAACATATCGCTCGCTTCCAACACGGTTCCGCCGTTTTCGACTGCCGCTAAATCAATCTCGCTCATCCTTCGGCGCAAAGCATTCCAATCAGGCACAACCTCACCAAAAACCCGCAGACGTGCCACGCCGCCGTCAGGATAAATTTTAAACCGCAGATGCGTTACGCGCTGAGGGAAATTGATTGTAAAAGGATTTTGCGAATCGCCCTGCAACTCCGATATGGAAAGAATTTCTCTCCATTCGGTTTTTGCATCGAGCAATTGTTCGACGTTCGGCTGCCCATCAATCGCACACGCTTCGAGAGAGCAGTGCGAAGGAAAGTTGCCGCGAAAAAAACTCGTGTCAACGACAACGCCGTGAATAATGCCGGACAAACCCAAACGAATAATGCACCAATCAAATTTTTCGTCTAAACGAGGTGAACGGCGACGGCGACTTTCCCAGCCGTCCATCCATTTTCCCAAATCCGTGTATTTGCCTTCGATAAAAATCGGCGCGGCAGGTTTGAGCAAATTTTCTTTCGGCGCAAAAAAATCGTCATTGGCATATAAAACCGCGCCGCCCAGTTTTTCGGAAGCTAAATCAATCAATTCCGTAAAATCCATAATAAATTTTAACTTTCGTTAGTTGGTTATCAATTCGCCTTCAGGCTCGGCGGCAAACTGTCCATTTTCGTAAACCTTTTTGCCGCGCACATAAGTCGCTTCAACGACGCCGCGCAAATTCATTCCCGAATACGGCGTGAGCTTGTTTTTGAATTCAATAATTTCCGGCAGGACTTTAAATTCCTTTTCCGGTTGAAAAATTACTATATCGGCATCGTAACCGGCTGCAATCTTGCCTTTGCGCTTATCCAAACCAGCCAGCTTCGCGGGCGTTGCCGACATCCAGCGAGTCAGCTCACGCAAACCGAATCCGCGCTTTTGCAATTGTGTCCAGATTGCTGGCAAGCTAAACTGCAAAGCTGCGATACCGCCCCAGGCTTCAAGAAAATCGCCTGTTTCCATCAATTTCAAATTCGGCGTGCAGGGCGAATGATCGGAGACAATCATATCAATCGTGCCGTCAGCCAACGCCGACCAGAGTTTTTCCCGGTTTTCACGCTCGCGCACCGGCGGGCAGCATTTGAAATGCGTCGCGCCGTCGGGAATTTCCTCAGCCGCAAAAGTCAGATAATGCGGGCAGGTTTCGATTGTCAACGGCAAGCCTTCTTCCCGCGCCGCTTTCAATAAGGGCAAAACATCTGAGGAAGAGTGATGCACGATATGAACCCGCGCTCCGGTTTCACGGCATAATCGAATCATTAATGCGACGGCTTCGTTTTCCGACGCTCTCGGACGTGATTTTAGAAAGGTTTGATAATCCTGCGGATTGCTGTCTTTTAATTCTTCGGCAGCCGTTTCAATCGGTTCGGGAACTTCGGCGTGAACGAGCAGAACCGAGTTTAATCTTGCCAATTCGGGCATCGCTTCAAACAAATTCGACTCTGTAACGTGCGGAAACTCATCAACGCCCGAATGTATCAAAAAGCATTTAAAGCCGCGAACTCCCGCATTCAAAAGCGGTTCTAATTCTTTAGTGTTGCCCGGTATTACTCCGCCCCAGAAAGCCACGTCAATCCAACATTGACCGTTTGCAGCCGCGAGCTTTTCCGAAAATCCGTTTGGCGTCGTTGTCGGCGGAATGCTGTTAAGCGGCATATCAACCAGCGTTGTCACGCCGCCCGCCGCCGCCGCGCGCGTCGCAGTCATAAATCCTTCCCATTCGGTGCGTCCCGGTTCGTTGACGTGAACGTGGGCGTCAACCAATCCCGGCATTACCACCGCCTCGCCTGCATCTACTAGCGTTGTTTGAGCGGGAATTTCATCCCATTTTCCCAAACCGGCAATAATACCGTCGCGTATTTGCACCGAAGCTGAGCCTATGGTTTCCGGCATAACAACGCGGCGACTGCGAATAATTAGGTCTGGCTTGTTCATTTAGTTAATTGCTCGATATAAATGAAAGCAGATGGATTGCTTACCTGAACATTTGAAGCTGCTGACATCTGCTTTTCTCCTTCACTAATTTTATGGAGTCTTCTATTTTATATTAATGATGATGATGTTTGATTTCAATTCGGCTAAAAATGCTTCAATAGGATGAATAATGACAATTAATTTTAGTCGTTGGTTTGCCGTCATAGCCGGTATTCTTGCTCCGCTTGGTGAAACAATCCGCCGTTGGAGTACGTGGCAGCAATCGCCTGCAAATCTATTTGACGATTACATTATGGGAGCTTTTTTGCTCTATGCCGCCTGGCGCGTCGGCAAAGACGTTCAAAGCGGTCAACGCTATCTTTCAGCAGCATGGGCTTTTGCCTGTGGTTTAGGTTATTACAGCTTTTTCGGACAATTAAACAGTTTGCGTTCGGGAGAGATTGACCCTGCTCCTATTGCTTCGGAATGGGTGTTAGTAATTAAAGGCATAGCAGTGACTTTGGCGATAATTGCTCTGGTTCTGAGTTTAAGGCGGTTACCTGAAACAGAAAATTAAATGATTCAAAATATGATTAAAGTAAGTTACCTTAAAGGATATGTTTCCAACTATACGAGCGTCTAAACAATTATCCTGATTAGCAAAGTCAAAAATTCTTTGAAATTATTTGATAACGCACCCGGTTATTGAGTTTGAAACGAAATCAATTATCAAAATCATTGAGGCTTAAAATCTCATAATCTTCCGTTTCAGGCATAAATGTATGAGTAAATGTGCCGTCATCATTTTGTTCCGTATAAACCCGTCCCGCAAAATCTATTGCTTCAAATCGGTTTAACTGTTTCTCGGTTAATTCTTCGGTTTCCGTTGTCAGTTGCACATTAACCAGTTCATAACCCATCTGACTAAACTTTTGATTTAAATATTCAATAGTTTTATCAACAAAGTTATCTCTGTTCGCGCCGCTTATAAGATTATCAATCAGCATATATTTGTCTTCCCTTTTTGTTTAAGATGCGCCGGTTCTTCAAACACTTTGTCTATTTTTTGAGACAAATAAAGTGTAGTTGAACAAACCGAAATAAAGTAAAGCGTAATAATTCAAAGTTAGGCGTCTTCGCTCAGTCGTGAAACTCAAAGCAACAGCACAAAATTTCTGTCATAAAATTAAACTGCCCAGTGTTTATGTAGCAGAGACGCGAAAACTGAGAGGCAATAATATGTCTGAAACTGAAAACCGCAATGCTGGAGGCTTCAACAGAAGGTCTTTTCTTACCAACTCGGCGGCAGCGCTCGCCGGACTTATGCTTGGGGGGAAAATTATCGGTCAGCAACTTTCGTCAAAGACTTATGAACTTATAAACGGACAATGGTTCGACGGACAGAATTTTAGAAACAAGCGATTCTATTCGGCGGGCGGAGTTTTGACTTCTAAAAAGCCCGTCCGGGTTGATTCCGTCGTTGACCTGACCGGCAAGTACGTGATTCCGCCTTTCGGCGAGGCGCACAACCACAATGTGGAAAACCGGGAACGCATTGATGAACTCGCCCGCAAATATCTTCAAGACGGCATCTTCTACGTCAAAAACCCTAACAATCTTCCCAACGCAAGAACGTCCTTGCTCGGCAAGATAAACATTCCGACAAGCATTGACGCGGTGTTCGCCAACGGCGGATTAACTGCTTCGGGAGGGCATCCGTTGGGCGTTGTGAAGCGCAACCTGGAGCGCGGAGCGAATCCCGAAGATTGGGCGGAGGGCGGGTTTTATCACATCATTGATAATTTAGCCGACCTCGACCGCAAGTGGGAGAAGATTTTGGCGGGGAAACCTGATTTCATCAAAACATATCTTCAGTATTCAGAGGAATATGAGAAACGCAAAGATGACAATACATATCTTGACTGGCGAGGGCTTAATCCCGCCCTATTGCCCGAAATTGTCCGGCGGGCGCACAGGGCGGGCTTGCGCGTCTCAGCTCACGTCGAGACGGCAACCGATTTTCACAATGCTTTAATCGCCGGCGTTGATGAGATAAATCACACACCCGGATTCAGACCTGAGAAAGGCGACTGGGCGAAGTATGACTCCGCCCGCTTTAAGATTTCAGAACGGGATGCGCGGCTTGCGGCTCGAAACCGGGTAGTAGTCGTAACCACGTTAATATCCGCCATTGACATCGCTTTACAGAAAAAAGAGGGCGAGCCGTTCAATGAGTTGCGCAACTTACTTGTTCAAAACCTTCAACTATTGAAAAAACACGGCGTTCCGATTGCGATTGGAAGCGACAGCTATCGGCAAACGTCTCTGGCTGAAGCTCTAAATTTGCAGAAGCTCGAAGCGGTTGATAACCGCACGTTGTTGAAAATGTGGTGCGAAACCACGGCTGCCCCGATATTTCCGAAGCGCAAAATCGGGCATCTGAAAGAAGGATATGAGGCGAGTTTTTTAGCGCTGAACGATAATCCGCTTCGAGACTTCGCCAACGTCCGAAAGATTGACAGGCGATTTAAGCAGGGAGAATTCTTGTCGCTCTAGGTGCGACGCGCTCCGCCGAAAAAGTCATCGAACGCGATGCGGCTCCACATTGCTTCTTATATTAGGTTGTGTGTTAAAGTGCCCGCGTCAATTCAGACGGTAGAATCAAGTTAATAATATGTCTCAAAAATGCCCATTTATGAGACTCTGATTAAAGCCTTAAAACTTCTCAAAAAGTAAGGTTTTTGAGGCTGCATTTAATGAAATTAATAAAACTATGAAAAAACTACTAATCATCGCCTTTTTAACCATTGCCTTTGGAACAACCGCCGCATTTAGCCAGAAAAAGAACGAGCCGTTTGAAAAAACAAATATTGAGGCGCAAAAAATAATTCAATTTATGACCGACTGGGCAAATCTCTCCAACAAACACGACACAACCGCGCTCGATAAAATGCTGCCCGCTGACCTAGTGATAACCTTTCAGGACGGTGAAGTCCAAATCAAAGACGAATACATTGCCGCGCTGAAAAACAACCCGGCAGATTTCACCATCACATATTACGACCAAAAAGTAGATTTTTTCGACGACGATGTAGCCGTCACCCGCGCCCGCTACGAAGTCGCCGTCGGCAGCCAAAAATTGGAATTTCGCTCGACGACAACGTTCCTCAAGCGCAAAGGACGCTGGCAGCCGATAGCCTTTCACAGCAGTCCGTTAATTAAGAAATAACATTTGCAGGAAGCGAGCATTAGTGATTTGAAATTCTTTTAAAGAGGTAGATAAATGGTTGTAAGTGTTTCTTAAAAATGAGGAGATAACCGGACATGGATTTGTCTTTAGAATTGAAACGTGACCTTTTGCGACATCTTGTTGCGACAGTGGCTTATCGTGGCGGAATTGCAGTTTTAGATGCGCCGATGAATTTCGCTGAATTTCGGGTTCACCACACGACGCGCACCGCCGGAGAGATTTTGGCGCACATTGGCGATTTAATTCAAGGTTCGCTTTATCTGGTTAAAGGCGAGTTTGTTTATTTACAATCGTCTCCTCAGATTTGGGAAGATGATGTAAAGCGATTTTTCAATGCCGTTAAAGAATTTGATATGTATTTAGCATCTGACGCGCCGCTCGCGCAACCGATAGAGAAGATTATGCAAGGACCGATTGCCGATGCTTTAACTCACGTTGGTCAAATTGTGATGCTGCGCCGACTTGCCGGAAAACCAATTCGAGAGGAAAGTTATTTTACCGCTGAAATTAAAGCAGGTGAGATTGACGAAGAGTATTTCTCAATGCTTGGGGCGCGCAGCCGGTAAACGAGTCTACATATAACGGTTCCAATAAGCATTCTCTATACTTTTAAAAATCACTCTACCAGGTTTTTCTAATCGGATGCGCTTCTGTATTAAACACAACTTTCTTAAAATCTAACGCTTTCTTCGGCGCAAAAAGCAGATAATAATATTTGAAAGTTTCGGCAAAAAGAAAGCTCTGCATTGAATCGCTCTTTTCTTTCGTAACCACGCTTTTCAAACCGGCGTAAGCGACATCCGTTTTACAATGCTTCACAAAATCGTCGAAGAAAGTTTTGCCCATTTGCAAATATTTTTCGTCTTCGGTGTATTGATAAAGATAATAAGTCGATTCGATAATTTCGGGGCGCAGCGGATAACCGCCTTCAACGACTTCCATTTTTTGATAATCGAAAACCTCCGGTTCGATGCCATGCTTCGTCCACATTTTATATGAAGAATCCTGCAACTTTCGCGCTCTTTCCAAATCGCCCGACAGAGCCAGAACTGCGGGAAAGAAAGCGTCCAGCGCGCCGTAAGTAGTGGCGGTTCGTTTTCCCGTCGTCATATCGGCGTGACCGTACCAGAGTTCGCCGCGCGCCTCGTCGGCGTTATATTTATTGATTGCCGCGATTGATTCTCGCCACATTCTGCGGCAATCCGCATCATCAAACAGAATCGCGCATTTCAGCAAATATTCGTAATAAGAATCAATTTCCGCGCTGATGTGGCTCGCGGTATTCGTCCATTTTCCGGTTTCGACATTGATGCGAGTGCCGACCAGCCCTATTTCGGAACGGCGATTGTAAGTTTCAACCAAAGCGCGTTTCGCTTTTTCATAAAAGACGGGCTTATTCGTTAATTTGGCGAGCGTTCCGAATTCGATTAAAAGCGTTCCCGTTTCCGCCGGATTGGAAATCTCGCCGCGCGTTTTGCCGGTTTTTAGATTGACATATTTATACGGCAGCCCGGTCGGGGAATCAAAAACCGGCAAAAGCCTTGTACCTAAATCTTCGGCTAAACTCAAAAGTTTTTTGTCGCCGGTCATTTGATAAGCCGACAAAAGACCGCCCAGAAGCCGAATCGTGATTTCAAAATTCTGAACGTCAATGTTTTTATCAAATGAAAGATTTTCGGTGATAAGTTTTCGCGCAGCTTCGGCTTCCTGCTTAAATCCCAGCAAAATCAGAGTATCGAGCGAATCAACCGGAGTCATCAAAAGCGTCTGTCCGTGCCAATCTTTATGAGTCTTGCTCAAAGGCATCAAATCATCGTGTCCCCAGGCATATTTTTTGTAACCGTTCCAGGCGTGCAGAAATTCGCTTTTCACTCGACCGGCAAGCTGCTTTTTATCAATTTTTTGCCGCGATTGAGCAAATGAAGTTGAAACGATTGCTAAAACCAAAAAGATTGATATTGAAACGTTAAATGTTGATAATTTCATAATTTTTCTCAAACCTTCGGCTGGTCGCTCATTAAAAACGTAATTTCCCCACCGTTCATAATCTCCGCGTGCATAACTCCACTTTTGCAAACAAGGAGATACCGAACTTTGTATTATACGGAATTAAACTCCGTATAAAAATTCATACGGAATTTCTAAAAGATTCCTTTTCAACAATTTCTTGTAAATTTACCAGATAAAAGCGGAATTTTAGCCAAACCAAGAAACTCTTTAGATTCTGTCTCAAAAAGGGCGTTTTTGGCGCCCGTTTTAGCTTGACGCACCAATGACGCACTAAACTTGAAAAGGGTATTTATCGAATTTAGTTCATAAATGAATGTTTTCAGGCAGGAATATAAAAAGGCGCATCATTTGCGCCTTTTTATATTCTCATTCCCTAAAAGTAATGATTGCGTAGCGAACCGTCGAATTTGCCTTTACGCAGACAGCAGTTTTTGAAATCTCCGCCCGGAATCACAGGGACATAAATCGTTGCGACCGAGTTTCTCAGAAAGTTCTTTATCGCCGTGAACAATTCTTTGACCGCGTTTTACAGATGTTTCTGATGGATAACCTTTGCGACGTTTGCTGGAAATCTCAAAAGGAATATTCTTCCTCTGGATTGAATTTCTGTTTCATTGTTTTGCCCTCCACGAATTTTAATTTTCAGCTCCGCCAAGCGCGGAAAGCGGAGTATAGCAAACTTTTGGAGGTTAATCATGCAAAAGTAATGTCTAGATCAGGGAAAATAATGCGAAAAAGCTGACATTTACAAATCAGGAGACCGCAATTGTCAGCTAAATGGTCAATGTCATATTAAGTCTTAGCTATTACACCTAATTTTTTCGTCCTCTTCTTATTCCATCAATTATTTTGTTTCCAAATTCAACGCCGCGCCTGATAGCCTCTTGTTTTGTTCTTTCTTTCTCTGATTTCTCTCTAGCGACTTCTGCTTGTCGTAATTTTTCGGCTTCTGCTTCTCTTTGTTGTGCTTGCTCGCGCGCTCTTCGATCTGCCTCAGCTTGTCTGGACTCCTCACGTCTCCGTTCCCTTTCAGCCTCGGCGGCTCGCATTTGCAACTCATATTCTCTCTGTTTGCTTGCTTGTTCAGCTTGTGCTTGCAATTCTAAAGCTCTACTTTGCGCAGCATCTTCTTGTTGCCTTTTTACCGCTTCTTCATTTGCCTTTTGTTCTTGATTTTGACGCGCGAGTTCAGCTTTTTCCAGCTTTTTTTGTTCTAGTTCTTGCCGTTTGCGGTCAATATCTGTTTGCTTTTGCAATAGACGCTCTTGTTTTTGTAATTCAAGTTCCTGGCGCTGTCGGTCAATATCCACCTGCCGTTTTTGTTGTCCATCATAAACAGGGGGTGGCGCAGTTAAACTGGCTGGAAGATGTAAGTCTATTTGAAACAGGGAAAAAGAGAAGAATGTAACACTTATAATGGATAATCCACCTAATATAGATTTATTACTCATAGTATCCTCCGTTAAGTTAAAGCTGTAATCCTTTCTAGGAACATGCCATCAACAACAGGTCTGGCAAAAATAGCAGAAGCTCAATCAAGATTTGCGTGCAATACTATTCCTGTTAGGAATGGATGTCAATTTGAAAACCTACTAGAGCAGATTTCAGACAATTGCTACACATAGCCGCAATGCCTGTTCCAACTCTCCTGGCATCTGCGGCTGTAATTGTTTTTAATGCTTTACTAATTGCTTCCGATAAAGCCGAATATTTTCTCGCGGCGACTTGCTTCAAATATATCTTGATTTTTGACCGGCACATTTCTATTGGATTTAAATCCGGTGAATATGGCGGCAGGTAACAAATTTCGACTTCGAGGGTTGCAAAAGCAGATTGCACTGTGCCGGTTTTAATGGAGAAACAAGAAAGCCAACGGCTAATTAACGTTGAGTAATTCCGCCCGCCTTGTTTGTTTCGACAATCTTCTATCGTAAATCTAAAGAGTAAGACTTCATAAGAGAACTCTACTCTTGTGTTTCAAATAACTGACATCTGCTCTGGTGTTATAAAGAAGCATTAAAAAATCACTCAATTAAGCTTGACACACCAATGACACACTAAAACTAAAAAGGACATCTGGAAAGATGCCCTAAATTATTGATATTATTGGTGGAGTCGAGGGGGATCGAACCCCTGACCTCTTGAATGCCATTCTGTTGGGCATATATTTCTAGGAGTATTGAACAGTTGAATTTTACAAGGAAAATCAACAATTTACGCCGTGTGTGAAGTGGTTCAACTGTTCAATTATATTCATTTCTGTTAAATTTTTGGTAACGTATTGGTAACGAAAATTTTCTCGAAACTCATTCAAGCGAACTAAGATATATCGTGTGTTAACTCATAGTCACATCTTCGCAGCTCGAAAGCAGGCTTAGTTCAATCGAAGTTTATTTTAGGTTATCGAAATGAGGAACGCTTTCAATTTAATTCTGTGTGTGAAAGAACTGGTTTCATAGTTTATTCATTAAGTTTCTTATCTAAGATGATTGCCCTATTAGCTATTGAGCTTAGATTTTCATATTTAGGGGCAACACAAAGGTTAAAAATTCGGATCAACCGAATTTGATTTAATGATTGTTTAAAAGTGAAGCGAAATAAAACCTAGTAAGTAACTTTAAAGCCTCCGCTGATTTTGTTCAAATACTCAAAGTCGGGCGCGCCTCGTCCGTTTTCGTAGGTGATGTTAAAGCTATATCTTCTAACCTGATTTAAATAAAGGTCAAACGATAAAACGCTGCGATGGTGAAACCCTTTCACGCGTCGGATGTCAATTCCGGTATCGGTTTTCTTTCCAATGGTTTCTTCTTTCCCCAGATAATAAAGTCTTTCTTCCAACGAAAGACTTACCGGCAGCCAGCGATAATTCAGCTCGTAGGTCCCCTTAAAACCGGCGAAACCTCTGAAGATCGAATTTGTCGGAATAACCTGCCGCAGATTTCCTTTTTCAATTACTTCGGCGGTTACTTTTCTGCCAAAATCAATCCCGATTGTCGGCACTAAACTATAACCCGTTTTTATCTCTACCTGACTGACCTGCTGTTTTGTTATTCGGGTCGAAGACGGACCTGACAACACGCTATCTAACAGCAGGCTCCGTTTTTGATTGAGCGAGCCTAACAGACGGTGCAGTCTGAAATCCATTCTTACCGAACCCAGCGCGTTTATTCGCCCGAACGTCCGGTCAGCTTCAAACTTCGGTCCGAAAAATAAATAATACGCGCCCTTGTGCCAGTCGGTATGTTTCCAACTGTAATAAGTCAATAGCGGCATTTCGCCGTTGGTTTCGTTAACATCGTCAAAAGCCTCGTTGTTCAGCGTGAATTCATTTAATCCTTCGTTATAGACGATTGCCCTAAACGGCAAATCTACCGTGATTGAGTTTTTTGATTTGGTGTTGCCCAATCCGAGATCGGCGGTTATCTGCGGCTGCCAGTAGCATGGCAGATTTTGGACGGATATAAAACAATCGTTAAAGCTGATCAGGTTTTGCGCGTCGTATCTGCCCGCCAGATTAAAAAACGGCTTCTGGTGAACCGCCGCTTCCGACGAAAGATTTAATTCAAAATTCAGCTTATCGGGAGCTTTCGGCAAACCGGGGATTTCAACGCTGCCTTCGGTTTTCACCGGCTTATTGAATTGATCAATAATGCCGCTATTAATACTCAGAAGATTGGTTTTTCCTTTCGACAGCCCTTCGTCCAGCAAAAGCGTGAATTCTTTTGCGGGCGTCGGCGATGCCAACGGATTATTCGGCTTTGCGGGGTCTTCGACCTGAGCCGCTATCAGGTCTTGTTGCGGCATTAGCTTCGTGCTGTCGGATGAAACCTTGTAACCGGTGTTCGTCACCGTCAGCGTCGGCGCAGGCGTAATGTTTTCTTTGGATTGAATCCTGATTTTGTCACGCGCGCCGCTTAACGAGGAAACAATCGTTGCGGTCGTTTGGGGCGGAGGCGCCTGCGGCGGCTGAACATAAAAGAACACGGGCAAAGAGTCCGTTTTATTCGACGCGACTTTGTTCAGACCGACAATCTCGACGACATAATTTGCCGGGTCAAGGTTATTCTTAAAATTTAAGACGACGCTTGTGCAGCTAGCTGCCGATTCTTTGCATTCAATCGGATTGGTATCAGCCAGCAGGCTGTCAATATCCAGTGTCGCGCTGCTTGGCGCGGCGGGATTATCAATCGAGATTCGATAAATCCTAAAATTCCTTTTGTCCCGCAATAAATCCGCCAATTCTTTTTCGAGAGGCGCTTTCAATCCGGTTTCGAGCGTGAGCTTATTTGTTCCGACATCAATTCGGGCGCGAATGCTGCCGGACGAATCGTCCGCAGCGGGATTTTGAGCCTGTGCCAATGACGCTCCGGTCAAAACCAGCAAAAGGCAAAATATTATGTTTTTCACTATAATTTTCTCCGTTCAATCCGGTAAAACCGGGAATCAAGCGCAAGGAAGTAAGAATCCGTGAAAATCGCCGACTGTATTAATGCCGCGTCCGGGAATCGTCGAATTTTGCAATGCCTGCGCGGTTCCGCAATGCTCAAAAAACTCCTCATCGTCTCGAAACGTCGTAACGAGTTTCGGAATTCCGAACTCGGTGTAGGGCAAAACGTTGTTGTTAAATTTCTGATTCCACAAACCGCTTAAATTCGTTCCGGCGGCAAATTCAATAATTTTGCTGTCCAGCCAGTTACTCATTCCGAGAACAAACGCATCGGCATAAGGCGAAACGCGCGCGTTGTTTTCGAGAAAACTGCGTAAATCGCGGACGGTTTCCATTCCGTTAGGGGCGGTAAAAGAAGCCCTATTCAAATTTTTAACCGCCTGACTTTGAAAAAAGAACGGATTACTTTTAATTTGCGCGACCAGCGCATCAATTCCCGCATTTAAGTAATTGTTGCCCGGAAAAAGGGGATTCCTTGTTTCTTCCCAAAGAACCTGCAAACGCGTATTCAAACGGTAAAAGCCTCTTAATACACCTGTCCATTGATCCAATTCGATAGATAGTTGCAGATAATGTCCCGTCATTTTTTATCTCCTTAATTGTTATTTATGTTTTGATCGAGAAACGCTTACAGCAAGTTTTTTGACAAATATTTGTTTCTCTAACTTATATATGGCTAAAAAAGCCTAAAAATTTCATTTTTCTCCTTCACCGCTAGGCGCGGAATCCGAACACGCAGTTGCGGTTAAAAATTGA
>DASVUH010000057.1:0-82688 GCA_036387135.1 Pyrinomonadaceae bacterium
TCTCAAATCTTAAATTAACGATTTTTCAAAATCTCCAAAATCTGTTCGCTGGCGCGTGAAACGCTGCCCGCGCCGAGCGTGATGCACAAATCGCCGGGCTGTAATTCGCCTGCAACTCGTTCCGCCGCGCCTTCCAATGCGCCGACGTAATGCACATTTTTATGTCCGAACTGGCGAATTTTTTCGCACAAAACTTCCGCCGTGACGCCTTCAATCGGTTCTTCCGAAGCCGGATAAATATCGGTCAAAAAAAGCACGTCGGCATTGTTAAACGAGCGCGCGAAATCTTCCATTAAATCCTGCGTTCGGGTGAAGCGATGCGGCTGAAACAGCACGACCGTGCGGCGCAAACCCGAACCTGTTTTCGCCGCCGCCAGCGTCGCCTGAACTTCGGTCGGATGATGCCCGTAATCGTCAACGACGGTAATTCCGTTTGCCTCGCCTTTGAATTGAAAACGTCGGTCGGCGTTTGAAAAATCTTTAAATCCGGCGACAATTTTTTCAAAAGGAATATCCAGTTCCAAGCCGACCGCAATCGCCGCCAGCGCGTTGTAAACATTGTGTCTGCCGGGAACGGGCAAACTGATTTCGCCCAAAACTTCCGTGCCTTTCCAGACCTCGAAAGTCGAGCCGAAATTGTTGTCGAATTTGATGTAATGCGCCGAAACATCCGCCTGCGCCGAAAGCCCGTAAGTGATTCGGCGGCGTTTGACGCTCGGAATAATCGCCTGCACGTTCGGATCGTCGAGGCAGAGAACCGCCGCGCCGTAAAACGGAACTTTGTTGACGAAATCGCGGAAACAGCCCAAAACATCGAGCATATCCGAGTAATAATCCATATGCTCGCGGTCAACGTTGGTGACGATGGCAATCGTCGGATTCAAAATTAAAAACGAACGGTCGCTTTCATCGGCTTCCGCAACCATCCAATCGCTTTTTCCGAGACGCGCGTTCGAGCCGAAAGCGCCGACCACGCCGCCGACAATCGCCGTCGGGTCAAGCCCTGCATGTCCCAAAACGGTCGCCACCATCGAAGTCGTCGAAGTTTTCCCGTGCGAACCGGCGACGGCGATTCGATACGGTTTCAAGCTCATCAATTCCGCCAGCATTTCGGCGCGCGGAATAACGGGAATCGAACGGCGTCGGGCTTCGACAATTTCGGGATTGTCATCTTTAATCGCGGTCGAACGCACAACAACGTGCGCTTCGCCGACGTTTTCCGCAGCGTGACCTTCAAAAATCGTCGCGCCCAATTTTTCCAGACGCGCCGTATTTTTCGACTTCTTCGCGTCCGAACCTGTGACGCGAAATTCGAGATTGCACAAAACTTCCGCGATACCGGACATCCCTATTCCGCCAATCCCGACAAAATGAACTTGTTTTACATGCCTAAACATTAAATCAGTTATCAGTTATCAGTTATCAGTTATCAGCCGTTTTGTTGACTGTTATCTGTTGACTGATAACTGTTCTATTAAATCAACCATCGTCGCGGCAGCATCGCCTTTTACTAGCTTTTTCGCCGCTCGTTCCATTTCCGTAATGCGCTCCGGCGCATCAATCAAGCTTTTTATTTCCGCCGCCAAAGTTTCGCCGTTCAAATCTTTTTGCAAAATCATCCGCGCAGCGCCAGCCGTTTGCATCGCTTCGGCATTTTTGCGCTGATGATCGTCGGCGGCGGTCGGCAGCGGAATCATAATCGCGGCTTTTCCCGCTGCGGCTAATTCAGCGCAGGTCGTCGCTCCGGCACGAGAAATTATCAAATCGTTTTCGGCAAATTGGCGATTCATATCTTTGATATATTTCGTCACATTTGCTTCAGTCCAACCGACTTTTGCATAACCGTCTTTGACCGTTTCAAAATCAAGCTCGCCGGTTTGGTGCGTGATTTTGAGTCTGTTTTTCACCGTTTCCAAAATCGGCAGAGCCGCCGTCAAAGCCTGATTTATCGCACGCGCGCCCTGCGAACCGCCGAAGGCGAGCAGACAAAAACGTTCATTGTCTCTAGCCTTCGCCGGAATGTCAAAGAAGTCTCTGCGGACAGGATTTCCGGTCACGACAGCCTTTCCGGGAAAGAATTTCGCCGCTTCTTCAAACGTGACAGCGGCTTTGTCAACAAACCGGGCAAGCTGCCGGTTCGTAAATCCGGGCAGCGCGTTCGATTCCATCACGAGCGTCGGAATCCGCAAAAAACTCGCCGCGAGTAAAACCGCACCCGTAACGTAACCGCCTGCGCCGACGACCACATCGGGCTTAAAATTTTTAATCAAAGAACGAGCCGCAAAAAAACTTTTCGGAATCAATAACAAGCCCTTTATTGTTCCCGCCAAACCGACGTTTTTTATTCCGGCGCTTTCAATCAATTCGAGCTTGTAACCCGCATCGGGAACTAATTTTGTTTCCAAACCCCGCGCCGTTCCGACGAAACGAACCTCCGACCTGGCATCGCGGCGCATAATCTCATTCGCCACCGCAATTCCCGGATAAATATGTCCGCCTGTTCCTCCCGCCGCAATTAGCACTTTCATCACTCGTCCGAAATCGTTCCCGCGTATTGCGAAATGTTGAGCAATAAACCGCAGGAAACGAGAGTTAACAAAATCGAAGTGCCGCCGTATGAAATCAAAGGCAAGGGAATGCCTTTGGTCGGCAGCAACCCGACGACAACGCTCATATTAAAAAACGCCTGCACGACAATTCCGGTCGTGATTCCGATTGCCAGAAGTTTGCCGAAACGGTCGGGCGCGGCAAAAGCGGCACGCGCGCCGCGCCATAAAATCACCGCGAAACCCGTCAAAACGAGCAATGCGCCGATTAATCCAAGCTCTTCGCCGATAATGGCGAAAATAAAATCCGAATGCGCGTAAGGCAGATAATGGATTTTTTGCTGCCCCTGCGCGAAACCCGCGCCCCAAATTCCGCCCGAACCGACTGCCAGCAGCGATTGAACGAGTTGATAACCGGCGCCTTCCGCGTCAGCCCACGGATCAATAAAGGCAAAAAGGCGTTTCATCCGCCACGGAACCAACACGAGCGCGCCCAGAACTCCGATAACGAAGGTCGCGCCGACAATGGCAAAATGCCGCCAATCCGCGCCCGCCGCAAAATAAACCGCCGCGAAAATCGCCGCCATCACCATCGTCGTTCCCAAATCCGGCTCGATGAAAACCAATCCCATCAATCCGGCTAAAACCAGCCCGCACGGAATCAAAGTGCGTTTTACGTCAGACATCTCCCGCTCGCCTTTGGCAAAGAAAAATGCGAGAAAAAGCGCGACCGCGAGCTTGGCAAATTCCGAAGGCTGAAACGACATTCCGGCAAATTTTATCCAGCGCCGCGCGCCGTTTGTCGGCGGAAACGCGAAAACCGCCGCCAGCAAAACGATTGCAATCGCAACAACCGAATAAACAAACCAGCTTTGACGCAGCCAGCGATAATCGAATCTGGTTGCGGCGAGCATTAAACCTAAACCCAAAACAGTGAAAATTCCCTGTTTGACGGCATACAAATACTGATTCGCGCCGTTTGTTTCTTTCAGCGAGAGCATACCCGACGCCGAATAAACCATCACCACGCCGAATAAGGCGAGCGACGCCACAGCCGCGAATAAAAGCCAATCAATTTGAAGCCTCTTAGCCATTTTGGATTTTGGATTTTGGATTTTGGATTTTTGCTAATTCCAAAACCGCTTCCTTAAAAATCTTTCCCCTTTGCTCGTAAGAGTCGAACATATCAAAGCTCGCGCAAGCCGGAGCGAGCAAAACCGTGTCGCCGTTTTCAGCCGCTGCAAAACTTTTTTCCACCGCGTCCCGCATCGAAACGGCGCGCTCGATTTCGGCAGCCGATTTCAATTGATTTTCAATGTTGTCGGCATCTTCGCCGATTAAAATCAGCTTTCCGACCTTTTTTTCAACAAGCGCGGCAATTGGTTGATACGGCGCGTTTTTGCCGCGCCCGCCTAAAATCAATACGATTTCGCCCGGTTCCTCCGCCAGAGCTTCGAGAGCTTTCTGCGTCGCGTCAACGCTCGTCGCTTTCGAATCGTTGTAAAACTTGACGCCTTCGACTTCCGCAACAAATTCGAGCCGGTGTTCGACGGCTTTGAATGTCCGCACGGTTTCGCGCATCGAATCGGGCAAAGCGCCGCACGCCAGACCAGCCGCGAGAGCAGCCAAAACGTTTGCCGCGTTATGCAGCCCGCGCAAAGACATTTCGTCGCGCGTCGTCAAAACTTTTTCCGCGCCGTTTGCCCTGCAAACCAAATCGCGCCCGCGCAAAAACAAGCCTTCTTCCAGTTCTTTTTCGACCGAAAACAAAACGACGTTTGCTTTCAAATTCTGCGCCCAGCTTCTTGTGATTTCATCGTCCGCATTTAAAATCGCCGCGTCTTCCGCCGCCTGATTCATAAAAAGGCGGTGTTTCGCCGCCGCATAATCCATAAACGAATCGTAACGGTCGAGATGATTCGGCGTGACGTTTAAACAAATCCCGACGTTCGGTCGAAACTCTTTAATTGTTTCAAGCTGAAAGCTCGACAATTCCGCAACAGTCCAACCGCTCAG
The DNA here is from genome assembly GCA_036387135.1 of Pyrinomonadaceae bacterium. Classification (GTDB taxonomy): domain Bacteria; phylum Acidobacteriota; class Blastocatellia; order Pyrinomonadales; family Pyrinomonadaceae; genus JALZCH01. The sequence goes on from DASVUH010000057.1 coordinate 4,563, forward strand.
AGTCGCCGTTTCGGTCAGCGAAAGCAAAGGCGTTCCGATGTTGCCGCCGACTTGCGTTTCAATGCCGGAATTTTTCAATAATTCGTAAACGAGCGTGGTCGTCGTCGTTTTCCCGTTGCTGCCGGTAATTCCGACGATTCTGCCTTTCAAAAATCTGTAAGCAAGCTCGACTTCGCCGATCACTTCGCCGTCCTTGCGGTCAACATAACGCGCCGGAATCGTGTTTGTCGGAACGCCCGGTGAAATCACGACCAGCTCGATTTGGTCGAGCAGCCAAGACGGAATCTGCCCGTCCATCAAACCAACGTTTTGCTCTTTCAAACTTTTCGCTTCGTCAGTCCACTCGGCAATCGGTTTTCGGTCATGCAGCGCAACTACAGCTCCGCGCTCACGCAAAAAACGCGAACACGCGACGCCCGATTTGCCCGCTCCGAGAACCAGAGTTTTTTTGCCTAACAATTCCAACTTATTTGAACCGCCGAGACGCGGAGACGCCGAGTAAAACAAAAGAAATTCGAGTTTTTATATTTTCTCTTTTCATTGCCTTTTTCTCTGCGTCTCCCCGTCTCGGCGGTAAAAATCATCTGAGCTTCAATGTTGATAAACTCAAAAGAGCAAATAAAATCGCCACAATAATGAATCGAAAAACGACTTTCGATTCTTTCCAGCCCGATATTTCAAAATGGTGATGCAGCGGCGACATTCGGAAAACCCGTTTGCCGCTGCCGCTGCTCCATTTCGTGAATTTGAAAACTGAAACCTGGAGCATCACCGATAACGCTTCGAGAACGAAAACACCGCCGATCAGCGGCAGCATAAATTCGTTTTTGGTCAAAATCGCCACCGTCCCGATTGCGCCGCCGATGGCGAGCGACCCGACATCGCCCATAAAAACTTCCGCGGGTGGAGCGTTGTACCACAAAAAACCGAGACTCGCGCCGACCAGCGCGCCACAAAAAACCGTCAATTCGGCGGCTTCCGGGCGATGCGTTAAATCCAGATATTCAGCCCAGCGCCGGTCGCTTGCCACATAAGTCAGGGCAGTCAGCGCGCTCATCGCGATAAATGTCACGCTTGTTGCCAGCCCGTCCAAACCATCAGTCAGATTTACCGCGTTTGACGATCCCAACAGAATAAAAACGATAAAGCCGAGATAAATAATCGGGTGAATCGCCGTAATATTCGTTTGCGCGGTTTCCTTGAAAAACGGAATCGCCAGATTCCAGCTATAATCGCCCGAAATCCACAGCGCAGCCCAAACAATCAATGCCGCGACGAGCTGTCCGGCGAGCTTTTGTTTTCCGGTCAATCCGAGGCTGCGTTTTTTGACGACTTTAATGTAATCGTCCGCATATCCGATCAGCCCGAAAATTAAAGTCGCAATTATCGCCAGCCAGACATAAAGCTTGTCGAGCCGCGCCCAGAGCAGTGTTGAAATCACGACCGCAGCGAGAATCAGAACGCCGCCCATTGTCGGCGTGCCTTTTTTCTCCTGATGCGAAGCCGGACCTTCTTCGCGGATTTCCTGACCGAATTTTAAACGCCGCAGATAACCGATTACCGGTTTGCCAAAGAACAAAACGAGCAGCAGAGCCGTGATTGTCGAATAAGCCGTGCGAAACGTGACGTATTGAAAAACGTTGAGCAGCTTGACGAACGCCGATTGCCGCGCCGCTTCGCTCGCGCCCAAAAAAAACAATTCGTAAAGAAGGTGATAGAGCATTAGACCCGCAAATTAAATTTTTGTTAAAAATGCAAAAGCCTATCTTCCCAATCCGTACCCGTCCGGTCAATCCGCAGACCGCTCGAACTTTTCCAGCAATTTATGGACAATCTGCTCGGTTCTGACTCCGCGCGAACCTTTCACTAAAATCAAATCGCCCGGTTTTATTTCATTTAAAAGGCTTTCTGCCGCTTCAGCCGAATCCGAAAAAAATATCGTATTTTTTATTCCGGCTTTGCTCGCGCCCGCAACCAAATCCTGCGCTAAACCACGCACGCCAAAAACCGCGTCAACGCCCATTCCGGCGATTTTTCTGCCCGTCGCAAAATGAATTTCCGCCGCCCGCTCGCCTAATTCGAGCATTTCTCCGGCGATGACGATTTTTCTCTGCGCCCCCGCGCCGTTTTCGACGATTGTTTCAATCATCGAAAGCAGCGCATCAGGATTTGAATTGTAAGAATCGTTAACAACTTCAAAACCTGCTTTAAAACGCAAAACTTCGCCGCGCATCGGCGGCGGTTTCACGCTGCTCAAAGCAGCGGCGATTTTTTCCGGCGCGATGTCGAAACAAACGCCGGCGGCGGCGGATGCGAGCGCGTTCATAATGTTGTGAACGCCGTTTAATTTTAAATTCACCTCCGCCGAGCCGAGCGGAGTGTTCAAGACAAACCGGGTTTCACCGAAGCGAACCGGGCGAATGTCGGTTGCAGTCACTTCCGCCGGTTTAACGATTCCGAAAGTCAAAACACGATTGCCGCCCACGGCTTCGCTCATCTCCAAAACGCGCCGGTCGTCGGCATTGAGGACGGCAACGCCGGTCGGTTTCATATTTTCGATCAGCTCGGCTTTCGCGGCGGCGATTCGTTCGATTGTTCCGAGATGTTCGAGATGCACGGGCAAAACGTTTAATTCGACGCCGACATCGGGCGGCGTTATCCGGCACAAACGCTCGATTTCATTCATCGGCGTGCTCATTCCCATTTCCAGAACCGCCGCATCGAAATCGCCTTCGGTAACGAGCCGCAAAACCGTCAGCGGATGACCAAGCCCGTTGTTGTAATTTTTCTCGTTTCGCAAAACGCGCCAGCCGTTTGCCTCAAGAACCGCCGCCGTCAATTCCTTCGCGGTGGTTTTTCCGGCGCTTCCGGTAATTCCGACGACCGGCTTGTTCCACATCCGATAAACGCCAGCCGCCAGCCGCTGCAAAGCCGCAATCCCGTCTTCGACGACGAGCAGACGACCGCGAAACTCTTGTAGCTTTTCGAGCTTGTCATATCTGACGACCGCTGCGATTGCTCCGCGCGAAAAAGCGTCGCGTACAAAATCGTGGCTGTCGCCGAAATCGCCGTTAAAACCGTTGTTGGCGTAATCGGGCTGTGCGAAAGCAAAAAACAAGTCGCCCTCAGAAACCTCGCGCGAATCAATTGAAAAACCGCCCGCCGCCCGCCCGAAAAGATCGGCGGAAAGGAGCGTTGAATCGGCGTTCATCAAATTGGCGATTTGGTCTAAGTTCAAGTTTTCTTCGCTTTTTCGGTTGTATTCACAGTCTTTTTCGGCGCGGTTTCGCTTTTAGTTTTATTTTGCGCCGCAGTTTGTGTTTTCGTTTTAGTCGCCGCCGTTTTTTCTTCAACAAAGCGCGGGCGCGGCTCGTTTGGCTGCGGCTTTTCGGGGTTAGCCGATTTTTCGATTTTTACCTTTTCGTTTTTGTCGGCAGTTTCGTTTTTCGGCGCAGTTTTCTGGCTCGTTTTTTGATTGCCGACAAATGACGATTTTTCGTTTGTTTGCCTGGCATCGGCTGATTTTTCATTTCCATTGTTTTCAGCTTTCAAGGGCAGAGAAACTTTTTCGGGTTCAATTTGCGGTCGGGCATTTTTGGCGAGCAAAGCATCTTCGCTAAACGTCGGCGCGATGTTTAATTCGGGCAAAACCTGCTCGGCAATTTCGCGGAAAATCGGCGCGGCAACCTCGCCGCCGTAAAAAGTTCCGGTAGGCTCGTCAACCATCACGGCAATTACGACCGCAGGATTGTCAGCCGGAGCAAAACCGACGAAGCTGCCGACGTATTTACCAGAGGCATAACGCCGTTTTTCCGGGTCGTATTTTCGCGCCGTTCCGGTTTTTCCGGCTGACGAATAACCTTCGAGTCTGGCTTTTTTTCCGGTTCCTTCTTCGGTTACTGATTCCAGCATTTGCCGCATCACGCGCGCGGTATCCGCGCTGACAACGCGGCGCGATTCGGGCTTGGCTTGAAAAACAACTTCTCCGTTTTCTTCTTTGATTTCTTTAATTAAATGCGGCTGGACGCGAACGCCTTCGTTGGCGATTGCAGCGTAAGCCGCAGCCGATTGCAGCGCGGTTACGCTGATTTCATAGCCGATTGACACGGACGCGACCGAATCAGCAGTCCATTTTTCCGGCGGAAAAACTCTGCCGCGCGTTTCGGCTGGAACTTCGACGCCTGTTTGCGAGCCGTAGCCGAAGCGTTTGACGAATTCGTGGAAACGCTCTTTACCGATTTTCTGACCGATGGTCACGGCGGCAACGTTTGACGAACGGGCAAACGCCTCGGTCAGCGACAGCGGTTTTGAAGAAGCGTGCGAATCCGAAATTCGGCGCGCGCCGATGCTGATAAATCCGGCGCTCGCGTTAATCGTTTCGGACAATTGAATCGCGCCCGATTCCAAAGCCGAGGCGTAAGTCACGAGCTTAAAAGTCGAACCCGGCTCAAAAACAGTTTGCACCGCGCGGTTTTGGAGCTGTGCGGGAGAAACATCCGCCGGAGCGTTCGGATCGAAAGTCGGCGCGGTCGCCATAGCCAGAATCTCGCCGTTTTTCGGATTTAAAACAACCGCCGTTCCGCCTTTGGCGCGCGTCGCCTGCACTCCGGCGGCGAGAGCTTGTTCGGCGCGATATTGAATCGCGTAATCGAGCGTCAGCGCCACGTTGCGCGGAGTTTTTCCGGCGTTGAGTTCCGTAGTTTCGAGAACCCGTCTTTTTCCGTCGAGTTCTTCCAAAACTTCGTTCGGCTCGCCGCGCAAAATTTTGTCCTGCGTCATTTCGATTCCGGCTTGCCCCACGTCGTCGCGGCTGGCGAAACCGACGACTTGCGCCGCCAATTTTCCGTGCGGGTAAAAACGCTTTTGCTCTTTTTGCCAGCGCAGAGCCGGAACATCCGCCTCGCGGATTTTCTGTGCGGCTTCTTTGTCAAGCTCGCGCGCCAGCCACATAAAACGGCGATTCTGCTGCTTGGCTTCGTTAATCGTCGAAAGCAAAACTTTCGGTTTTTCGCCGATTAAAGCTGCGAGGCGATAACTGACGGCTTCCGGGTTTTCGATTTCGGACGGATCAATCCAGAGCGATTCAACTTCGAGCGTGATGGCAAGCTCTCGTCCTTCGCGGTCGAGAATCGAGCCGCGCAAAGGTTTGGTTTTGCGCTCGCGCTGGCGCTGTTCGACGGCTTTTGTCAGCAGAAACTCGTGCTGCGCGGTTTGCAGATAAACAAGCCGCGCGCCGATTACCATTCCCCAAAACGCAAAAAGCGCGACGACCAAGCCAAACCGTTTGAGATTTGTCTGTGCCGCAGTTCTAACTTTTTTCCCGATTGGACGTTTTTGCTGTGGTTGTCGCATCTTGCTTTATTAATTCGCTTTCGGATTTCGGCTGCGGATAAAAGCCGTTTCGAGCTTTTCAACTCGCGGCTGGATTTGAATTGCCTGCCCGTTTTCGATTGTTTTCAACTCGGTTTCGCTGAGACGATTGAGCTGCTGCGCGCTGACGTTTTGCAAACCCATTTTTCGTGCGCGGTCTTCCAACTGTGTCGGCGAAGCCGCCATTTCGCGTTCGTAAATAAGCCGTTTTTGCTCGCTTTTTAAACGCTCGCGCTGTCTCTGCATTTCGACGTTGAGTCTGCTTTGTTCCAGCGCGGTAAAATGCTGCTGCGCGGCAAACGCAAAACCGGCGGCGATTAAAATGCCTGCAACGACGCCGAAAACGCATCGTCCTAAACGGCGATTATCGTGTTCGTGACGAATTTCATTTTTGATTTTGAGCGTTGAATTGTCGTTCATCTCGTCTTTTTCTAAAGTGACAACTTTAAATTTCTTCTTTCGTTAATTTTCTGCAAACTCTTAATTTTGCGCTGCGCGAGCGCGGATTCGCTTCAATCTCTTTTTCGTCCGCAGTCACCGGACGATTCGTTAAAATTTCAATTCTCCGCACCGCGCCGCATTGACAAACGGGCAATCGCGGCGGGCATTCGCAGCGACCGGAAAGACGGCGAAAAGTCTGTTTGACGATCCGGTCTTCGAGCGAATGAAAGCTGATGACGGCAAGCCGACCATCGGGTTTTAAAACATCAATCGCGTCGGCGATAAATTCATCCAGGTTCTCAAGTTCTCGATTAACGGCGATTCTGAGAGCTTGAAACGTTCGCGTCGCCGGATGGATTTTTTCCTGCTTAGAACGGGGAATCGCTCTTTCAATTGTTTCGGCAAGCTGCGCCGTCGTTTCAATTCTTTCGCCGCGCTCGCGCCGTTCAACGATTCGGCGGGCGATTCGGCGGGAAAATCTTTCTTCACCATATTGGTAAATGATGTCGGCGATTTCCTCTTCGCTCAAAGTTTCGAGCAATTCCGCCGCCGTCGGCTCGTCCGAACCCGCGTTCATCCGCATATCGAGCGGCGCGTCGGCGCGAAAACTAAAACCTCTTTCCACCGAATCGAGCTGCCACGACGAAACGCCCAGATCCGCTAACACGCCGCTTGCCGTTTCCGCTTCGACAAATTGTTTGATTTGCCGGTAATCCGTATGAATCGCCCGAAAACGCTCGCCGAAATTTGCGAGCCGCTGAGTGGCTTTTTCAATCGCCTCGCGGTCGCGGTCAAAAGCGATGACTTTCGTTTCCGCCGAGGCATTTAAAATCGCTTCCGTGTGACCGCCCATTCCGAGCGTCGCGTCAAAGAAAAGACCTGTTTCCGGCTGTAAAAAGCCGAGAACTTCCCCAAGCAAAACCGGCGTGTGCAGCGCCGACGCTGATACTGCCGCGCTTTCATTCGTTTTCAAAGAACCGTGCGAAACTCTTTTCCGCCTCGCCATCGCTTAAATTCCCAGACGCGCCAGCGACGCTTCGTCTTCTTCGGTCAGAGGATTTGCGAGCAGACGCACCTGAAAACGCTCGCTTTCCCAAACTTCCAGATAGCTCAAATAACCGAGAACGACGACTTCGCCCAATAATTCCGCCGATTTTCTGAGCAGCGAATGAATCAGAATTCTGCCTTGATTATCAATTTGCGTTTGCTGCCCGAAATAGCTCGTGCGGTCGAGATAAGCGCGTTTGGCGCGGTCGGTCGAAGGCAAAATCGCCAGACGCTGTTCGATGCTTTGCCATTCGGGAAGCGGATAAATCCACACGCTTTCGCCCGTCAGGCTCGTCACGTACACTTCCGAACCGTATTTTTCTTCTATGCTGCGGCGAAAAAAAGCCGGTATTTTGAGCCGCCCCTTTTCGTCAATCGTTGCAGTGTAATTACCACGCAGCATAGAATTTCAAATCTCGCCAATCTTTTTTGAACCGCCTAGGGAAGAGTGCTTAAAAAGATTCAGGGTGTTTAAGCATTTTTGGTGGAAGTTCGTTTGACGTGGTTTTGTAATTCTCGGCAGCCACTTTAGACCATTTTGTTCCACCCTGAACGCATACTACTTGGCTTTCTAGCGCCTGTCAAGCAAAAATGGAGATAAATTTTCGGCTCTCCAAACCGCTCAATGTTTAAGCAGTCTGTTCGGAAAACGACAAAAAGTGCTTAAGCAATCCCGGCGTTTTTTGAAATCGGTTTCGGTAATGTATAGTGCGATGAGCGGTTTTATATTTAAATTTGTAAAAAGTCCGTTTTTATTGAGTCCGATGCCATTTGAGATGACAAGTCTGCTCCTTCTCGGAACGCTCGCCGCGTTCGCAAACTTAGCGGGCGGATTATTAATTTTGCCGATGGGCGGCGCGCTTCAACGCAGCGAGCTGTTATTAAAATCGCTGGTTGGCGCGGGCGCGGGATTTTTGCTGGCGGTAATTTTTATCGAAATCATCCCGCGTACCGCCGATTTATGGCTTGTCGGCGATGCGGGGCGGGAAAAGAGCGAGATGTTGATACCGCCGATGCTGCTCCTGCTCGGCGGTTATTTGCTCATAAACTTTTTCGAGCAAAGCCTGATTCCGCATCTCCACCTCGAATCGCATTCAAAAGCGATTATCGCGCCGAGCAAAGCTTATGCGGCAATCGGCGGTTTGCTGTTTCATTCGTTTTTCGACGGATTGGCGCTGGCTGCGGCGATTTCGGTCAATTTCAGCGCAGGCATTTTGGTTTTTCTCGCCGTTTTTCTCCACAAGCTGCCCGAAGGCTTTACAGCAGTCTCGCTCGTTTTAGCTGCGGGCGAATCGGTCAAAAAAGCGATTGCCGCAAGCGCGTTGATCGGTTTGGTAACTTTGCTCGGAATACTTGTTTTTGCGCTTGTCAAAAATCAAGTCACTTTCTCGGTCGCATATATTTTGCCGTTTTCGGCGGGCGTTGCGCTTTACGTTGCGGCGAGCGAATTAATCCCGGAGCTTTACCATCACGGCGAGCGCAACCGGCTGGTTTCGCTTTTTGTTTTTGGCGGAGTCGCGCTGTTTTTCGCGCTGCATTACCTGCTTCACAATCTCATTGAAGCCTAAAAAATAAATAAAGGTCTTTTCGTCCGAACCGATACTTGCTATTATTCGTTTAACTGAAAAGAATGATTCAAACTGTTTTTCGTTCGGGATTGGTTTGCGTGTGGCTGCTGACGGCGGCGTGTGTCTTCATATTCGCGCAAGTTCCGAAAACCGAATCGCCTCTGCCCGCGCCGACCGCGCCGGTCAACGATTACGCGAACGTTATTGACGATGCGGTTGAGCAACGACTTAATGCGCGTCTTCAACGACTGGCGGAAGTCACTAATCCAAAAATCGAAATGGCGGTAGTCACGGTTCGCACGACCGAAGGACGCGATATTTTCGATTATTCGCTCGCCGTTTCGCGCGGCTGGGGAATCGGCGCGGATGTCGAAGGCGACAATCCCGGACTGCTTTTTCTGGCGGCGATTGACGACCGCAAATATTTCACGCAGATCAGCCGCGATCTCGAAGGCGATTTGACCGATGGCGAAGCCGGACAAATTCAGCGTGAAAATCTGGTTCCCGCATTCCGGCAGGGAGATTACGGCGCGGGAATTGAAAACACCGTTAACGCTTACATCACGAACATCGCGCAAAGTCGCGGTTTTGACGCGACGGCTGTTGTCGGGCAAACTGCGCCGCAGCGCACGCCGCGTGTAAACAGACCGACCAGCCGGACGCGCGGAACAGTCGGTGGTTTGTCTCTGGGAACGATTTGCTGCATCGCCATCGGGCTTCTGTTTTTATTTTCAATGCTGAGTGGCGGCAGAGGCGGTCGCGGAGGCGGCGGTGGCGGTGGTTTGTTAAACGGACTTTTGTGGGGAATGCTTCTCTCCAACTTAACGCGCGGCGGAGGCGGTTGGAGCAGCGGCGGTTTTGGCGGATCGAGCGGCGGTGACAGCGGCGGCTGGGGAGGTTTCGGCGGCGGCGGTGACTTCGGCGGCGGCGGCGCGGGCGGCGATTGGTAGAGATTTGTTCGTTGATCGTCGTTCGTTGTTCGTTGTTTTTCTCTTTCGAGTAGCATTTTAAATTTTAACGACGATGTTCCTAGACGATTTGCAACGAACAACGATCAACGAACGACGATCAAATTAAGATGAAAGAGCAATTTAATAGTTTTATTGAGGATTTACGGGCGGCGCACGGCGATAATTTGATGTCGGTCGTGTTGTACGGCTCAGCAGCGACTGGCGAGTTTACGCCGTATAAATCAGATTACAATTTGCTGATTGCTTTGAAACAAATTACGCCGCGAGATTTGCGCAGCGCGCAGCCGCCTTTGCGCGAATGGAAACGGCTCGGTCATCCGCTGCCGACTTATTTTACCGTTACCGAACTCCGTGATGCGGCGGACGTATTTCCTATTGAGTTTCATCAAATGGAAAAGGCGAGATTGGTTTTGTACGGCACGGACCCGCTCGAAGGTTTGAAAATATCCGATGCGAATTTGCGGCATCAAACCGAGTACGAATTGCGCAGTAAATTATTGCAGCTTCGCCGACTGTATATTCCGGCGTCCGTTTCGGTTGAGAAACTTCAGGAATTGATGAGCGACAGTCTCGGCAGTTTTGCCGTTTTGTTTCGCGCGGTTTTGCTGATGCAAAATTTTGAGCCGCCGACGGCGAAACCGGAAATTGTGCGGATGACGGTACAGAAATTGGGAATTGACGCCGCGCCATTTGCAAAGATTTTCGCTTTGCGAGAGCGCGGCGCGGCGAATTTAAATGAAACGGAAGCGCACGAATTGTTCGCCGCATATCTCGGACAAATCGAGCGCGTGATTGATTTTGTTGATAAAATTAAAGACGAATCGTAATTCGTAAATCGTGAGCCGTGAATCGTGAATGCTTTCCAGCGTACCGACGATTCACGATTGACGATTCACTATTCACGAAATATGAGGAGAAAGAGAATGAAAAAAATATTTTTGTTAAGTTTTGTTTTGCTCGCTTCTTTAGGTTTGAGTGGCTGCGGTTACAACGATTTTACCGCCAAACAGCAAAACGTCCGCAAATCGTGGGCTGATATTGAAACCCAGCTTCAGCGCCGCGCGGATTTGATTCCGAATCTGGTGCAAACCGCTCAAATGGCGGGAATTCAGGAACAAGAGGTTTTCGGGCAAATCGCGCAAGCGCGTTCGCAGCTTTTAAACGCTACCGGCGCTGCGCCTGCCGAACAGAAAACGCCCGAACAGCGTCAAGCCGTGATTGACGCGGCAAACAGTTTCGGCGGAACTGTCGGACGCTTGCTCAGCTTGCAGGAAGCGTATCCGCAGTTGCAATCGAATCAGTTGTTTATGAATGTGCAGACGGAATTAGCCGGAACCGAAAACCGGGTTGCGACGCGCCGCGAAGATTACAATCGCGTCGTCACCGATTACAACACTGGAATCAAACAATTTCCGGGCGTAATCACGGCGAGCTTATTTGGATTTAAAGAAGAGCCTTTCTTCCAAGCCGCGCCGGGTTCGCAAAACGTGCCGTCAGTCGGCGACCCGAACTCGATGCGCCGCAATAACACGACCGCGCCGGCAACAAATCCGCCCGCAGCTCCGGTTGGAAGCCCAAGATAATCGCTTTTTAAAATCCGCGCGAGCTGCACATCGCGCAATGATCGCAAGGCTTGCCGCCCGGTTCAAAGTGGCAAGCCTTTTCTTTTTGATCGGCGTCTTCCGCAATTGCAAAACGCTCACGGCTTGCGTGCAGGAAAACCGGAAACACGGGTTTGATAAAATTCGGAGTTTCGGTTAATTGAATTTGCGGCTTATCTTCGAGGCGATTTTCGATTTGGACGAGTCGCGAATTTAAATCATCGAGCTTTGATAAAACTTTGGATAAATCTTCGGAATTGAAGTTTTGCGGCTGGCTTTCGTCGGAAGTTAGAATTTGTGCCAGTAATTTTGCCGCTAAAATTTGAGTTTCGTTTTTCATTTCGCTGAAACTTATTCCGCTTTGTGCAAATCAACGTAATCAACCACGCCGATAATCGCCGAATCAATCGCCGCGCCCGCTTTTCCCGTCGAAGCCGTCGAAGCGCCCCAGCCTTCCTGAACGATCAGAACAATGTCGCCTTCTCCGGCGTCAACCGAATCGAGCGCAATCAGTGTATCTTCGGTTTCAACCAGTTCGGGCGTCAATTTTTGACAAAGCATTATGCGCCCGCCTTCGTAGCGTTGATTTTTCTGCGTCGCCACAACGTTTCCGATAACTCGCGCCAAAATCATTCAATAGTAATCAGTAATAAGTAATCAGTAACAAGTAATTGGCTTTTTAACTGATTACTTATTACTGATTACTTATTACTTCTTATAAACGTGCGAATCCGAATCAACAATTCCGACAATCGTGCAATCGGTCGGTGTGGAGTCTCGTTTGAAAGGAAAGCTCGCCTCTTTTCCGCGACACCAGAAAACCAGTTCGCCGACGCCCGCGCCGACCGCATCAAGGGCAACTTGCGGTTTGCCTTTCGGCTGTAAATTACCGTCGAGCGTTTGCACAATCAAAAATTTGCGCCCGTGAAGCGATTCGTTTTTGACGGTGGAGACGACGGTTCCGACGACGCGAGCGAGTTGCATAAAAATTATTTTCCCTTGATTTTTCCCAGATGCGTGTAAGCGACGGCACCCAGCACACAGATCAGCAAAGCGCTGTATTCCATTCCGTTTCTGCCCGCGCCCACCACAAACCAGCCTTGATTGGCGTGAATCAGATAAATTCCGGTCGCCAGCTCGATGATGAACAAAAGCGCAATCGGCGCGACCGCAAACCCGGCTGCCATCGCCAAACCGCCGACAATCTCAAAAATCGTAATTCCCCAAGCGAGATAAAACCCCAGAGGAAAGCCTTTTGCGGTGAAAAATCCGCCGAAATCGTCAACAATACCGAGACTGATTCGCGCGACGCCGTGAATCAGCATAAAAGCCGCAACCGCGACGCGCAGGAAAATGATTGCGTTGCTAGATCTGGAAGCCGTGTTGTTCATAAAATTTTGTTACGGCGTTTTGGCGGAAAAAGTTATCAAATCTGGGTTGCGTCAATCGTGTCAATCACGCCTACAATCGCCGCGTCAACCGGCGTGTCTTTGTTGCCTTCGGCAAGACGCGCGGACGAACCGGAAACGACCAGGACGCGCTCATGAAAACCCGCTCCGACCGTATCAACCGCGACAACGTAGCCGCTTTGGTCTGTGCCGTCGAGATTAATCGGTTTGACGATTAATAATTTTTTCCCCGACAATCGCTCGTCCTTTTGGGAAGCGACGACCGTACCGAGAATTCGAGCAATTATCATTTGCCGCCGTTACTTTCTGCCAATCGGCAAAGCGTCGTCAACGCTTCCGTGCGGGCGCGGAATAACGTGAACCGAAACTAATTCGCCGACTCTACGCGCCGCTGCCGCTCCGGCGTCCGTCGCCGCTTTGACCGCCGCGACATCGCCGCGCACAATCGCCGTGACAAAACCCGCGCCGATTTTTTCGTAACCGATCAACTCGACATTCGCGGCTTTGACCATCGCGTCGGCGGCTTCGATCATTGCCACCAAACCTTTTGTTTCAACCATTCCCAATGCTTCCTGCATTCGTTTTCAGATTCTCCTTTTAAATAATTCCCTGATAAATCTCGTCAACATTTAATTCACAATCGAGCGATTCGAGCTTTAAAGTTTCGCCTTTTACATATTCGCTCTGAAACCAAAATTTGTCGTTGTGTTTTGTGTAAAGAACGACAAATCTTTCGCCTTGCGACACAAGCAAATATTCGCGCAAGCTTTCGATTGATTTATACGCCTTAAATTTAACGCTGCTGTCGAATTTTTCGGTTGTCGGCGACAAAACTTCAATGATCAGTGCCGGGTTAACCAACAGTTTTTGATTGCCAATATCTTCGTAAAACGGCTGGTCGCAAACTGCGCTGACATCTGAATAACGATACGGCGGCATTGCCGGAACTTTTATCAGCACATCTGACGAATAAACAGCGCAACCGCGTTCGTCTAATTGGTTTCCCAACAAACGTATAATTCTTGGACTAAGACGCGCGTGTTCGGGGCTGCCGCCGCTCATTTCAAAAACTTCGCCGTCGTAATATTCGTAGCGACCTTCGGCGTTCGCGTCAAACTCCAAATATTCTTCGAGCGTCATTTGTTGGCTCGTAATCAGCGTGGCGGACATAAGCGTTTTATTTTAAGCTCGCGGCTTGAGCAAGTAAATCTATCAATTCTTCACGCGAAAGCGCAATCTTCACACCGTTCGCTCTGCCGTTTGATTCGGAATGGCAGCCGATTCCGTTTTCTTCCAGATAACCGCAAGCCTGACAACGCGCCGTTTCGGGCAAATATCCGGCTTTTTCCCGCACGTTTATTAATTTCTCAATCGCGTCCGCAGGCAAATCGCGCGCGCCGCCTAAGCTGCGGGCGAGAATAGCAATTTTCGCCGTGTGTTCGAGCGTTTCCATCCGGTCAAACGCCTGCCACAAATTGTCGCCGTAAGCGACCGCGCCGTGATTCGCCATCAAAAGGGCGTTGTGAAGCCGGACAAACGGCTGCATTTCCTCGGTTAATTCGTCGGTTGAAGGAGTTCCGTAGCCGGTCAGCGGAACGCAGCCGAGAGCCAAAATCACTTCCGAAAGAATCGGCTGGTCAATCGCCAGATTTGCGACGGCAAAAGCCGTCCCGTGCGGCGGGTGCGCGTGGACGACCGCCTGCACGTCCTCTCGCTCCTGATAAATCAAAAGGTGCATCTTTAATTCGCTCGACGCTTTGCGGTCGTTCAGCGGTCTGCCTTCCAAATCTGTAACGGCAAGCGAATCTTCGGTCATTCGCCCTTTTGAAGTCATTGTCGGCGTGGCAATGATTCTGCCGTCGTCGAGCCGGGCGCTGATGTTTCCGTCCGAGGAAGCGACGTAGCCGCGTTCGTAAAGAAGCTTGCCGATTTGGATAATTTCGCGCCGCGCGGTTTTCTCGTCCATCTTCGCCCGCTATTCTAACCTTTTTGGAAACAAAAATGAAAAGGCAAGACTTTTTCGGTCTTGCCTTTTAAATCAATAAAAATGTTTGTCTGTTAACGAACCACTCTGGGCGGCGGTGGCGGAAGCGGCGGAAGCGGAACGGCGTCAAGCTCCAATTCGCGGTTTATGCGAATTTCATCGCGCAGTCTTTCGTTTTCGCGGCGAACGCTGTCGAGCTGATAACGCAAATTATTTCGTTCATATCGGCTGGGGCAACTGTATTCCGAATGACGCTTCCAGCCGCGGCGTTCATAATTTACCTTTGGCAAAGCGACGGAAACAAAGAAGCTGGCGATAAACAAACCCAAAACAAAAGTCAGGAAAAACGGCAAAAATCTTTTCAGCAAATTCATCAACATAAGACGTGCAAAACTCCTTTTCAATCCCTTTGTTGCATTTTACACCAACCCGGCTGCCCGCGAGCAAATTATTTCGATGTTTTTTTTGCGGTTTTTTTTGAACTCTTCTCGCCGTTCGGCTGCGATAAAAAATACGACAAGCCTTCGAGCGAGATTGTTAGATCAACGGTTTTTAATTTTACTTCCGGGTGCGGCTGAAGCGGCACGGGCGCAAAATTTAAAACGGCTTTAACTCCGGTTTCGGCAACTGTGTCGAAAACCGTCTGCGCTTTGTCGGCTGGAACGGTAATCACTGCGACATCAATTCCGTTTTCGCGCGCTATGCGCTCAAAATCCTGAAAATCGTAAACCGGACATTCCGAGCGCCCGATTTTCTGCCCGACTTTTTCGCGGCTCGAATCAAACAGCGCGATGACATTGAAATTAGATTGTTTAAAACCGTAATAATCCGCGAGCGCCGTTCCGAGCCGCCCGGCTCCGATAATCCCGACGCGATGCTCTTTATCCAATCCGAGAATTTTAGTCAAAGTCCGGCGCAACTCGTCAACGTAATATCCGACGCCGCGCACGCCGAATTCGCCGAAATACGCCAAATCTTTGCGAATCTGCGCCGAATTAAGGTGAAATTTTTTTGCCAGAGCTTCGGATGAAACTGTTTTGATTCCTTCCTCTGCGAGCTGATTCAAGCAGCGCAGGTAAACGCTGAGGCGATTGGTAGTTAGTTCAGAAATCTTTTCCGTTTTCATTTCAAATATAGATTCAATGGGAGATTATAACTTGAATCCGCTCGCTTGTGAAAAAAGGCGATAATCAAATGATGTTTTAACGCTTTTGGGCGTTGCTGTAAAGTGTCCGGTGAGTTATAATTTAATCTGTGAAACAAGTTGCGTTTGTGAAACAAAGATGTCAACTTGTTTATATAAAATCACATCAAAACTAAAAAATGATTGCACATTTATCAGGCAAATTATTGTTAAAAGGAGCAACGTCCGTCGTGATTGACATCGGCGGCGTCGGTTACGAAGTCACGATTCCGCTTTCGACCGCTTACGAATTGGGCGAAACCGGCTCGGACGTTTCGCTGCGGATTTATACGCACGTCCGCGAGGAGGCTCTGCAACTCTACGGTTTTCAAACCGGGCGCGAGCGCGAGCTGTTTACACTGCTGATTTCGGTTTCCGGCATCGGCACAAAATCTGCAATTGCAATGCTTTCGTCAATGAACGCCGATGAAATTGCGGGCGCGATTCGCACCAATAATTTAGCGCGCTTAACGAGCGTTCCCGGCATCGGACGCAAAACCGCCGAGCGTCTGGTGATTGAATTGCGCGATAAGATTCTGCAAATTTCGTCGCCTGCGCTCGATGAAACAGTCGCCGCCGGAAACGGAAAAGCCCAAAAGCCTTCACTCGATACGGTTTACGACGACGCGCTTGAAGCGTTAATTAGTCTCGGCTATGCCAAGCCGGTTGCTGACCGAGCTTTGAAAACCGCAATGACTGATGGCGGCGAAATTTCAGTTCAGGCGCTGCTTAGAAGAAGTTTAAGAAATTTATCGAAATAAAATGACTAACGAATACGAATTAAACGACAACCGCGACCGATTTCAGCAGGACGACGAAGCGAATATCGAACTGAGTTTGCGCCCGACTCGTCTCGGCGAATACATCGGTCAGAAAAAGGTCAAAGACAATCTCGGAGTTTTCCTCAAAGCGGCGAAAATGCGGCGCGAGGCGCTCGATCACGTTTTGCTGACAGGACCGCCGGGACTCGGAAAAACAACGCTTTCGCAGATCGTCGCCAACGAAATGGGCGCGCAGCTTCACTCGACCGCCGGACCCGTGATTGAAAAAAGCGGCGATTTGGCGGCTTTGCTAACAAATTTACAGGAAGGCGACGTGCTGTTTATTGATGAGATTCATCGAATGAATCCGGCGATTGAAGAGATTTTGTACCCGGCGATGGAGGATTATAATCTCGACATTATGATCGGGCAGGGAACTGCGGCGCGCTCGATTAAATTGGAATTGCCGAAGTTTACGCTCGTCGGCGCGACGACCAGACCGGGTTTGATTACAGCGCCTTTGCGCGGGCGTTTCGGGATTCTTTTTCACCTCGATTTTTATCCGATTGATGATTTGCAGACAATTATTCTGCGTTCGGCTGGAATTTTAAACGTCGAGGTCGAAGAAAAAGGCGCGCGTGAAATCGCGCGCCGCGCTCGTGGCACTCCGCGTATCGCCAACCGTCTGCTGCGCCGCGTCCGCGATTACGCCGAAGTTGATTATGAAGGCAAAATCACGGAAGAAGTCGCAATGGACGCGCTCAATCGAATGGAAGTTGATACTTACGGTTTGGATGAAATTGACCGCAAACTGCTGCTGA
Source organism: Pyrinomonadaceae bacterium (assembly GCA_036387135.1). Classification (GTDB taxonomy): domain Bacteria; phylum Acidobacteriota; class Blastocatellia; order Pyrinomonadales; family Pyrinomonadaceae; genus JALZCH01. The sequence continues at coordinate 21,719 of DASVUH010000057.1, forward strand.
CGATTATCGAAAAATTCGACGGCGGTCCGGTCGGACTCGGGACGATTTCGGCATCGATTCACGAGGAAAAAGATTCAATCGAAGAAATCATTGAGCCTTATTTGATTCAAACCGGATTTTTAAACCGTACTCCGCGCGGGCGACTTGTAACCAGATTGGCTTACGAACATTTTGGCGTCAATATGCCAATAATCAATCAGCCTTTGTTTGAATAAGCCGTTGTGGTCCAGCAAAATTTTATTAAAGAAAAAGAAGCGCTGTTTGCAAACAGCGCTTCTTTTTCTTTAATAATTGTTACTTCAATCTTTTGATTTATCTGGCGGGCTTTTCTCGGTGGGTTTAACAGTGGAACGGACGATCATAAATTTGTTGAGCAAGTCGAACCAAAACGGCGCGCCGAGCGAAATAGCAATTCCGGTGATAAGCCAGCCAATCAATTTCAACAAGAAATCTCTCTCATCCTTAAAGCATTGATGTGGTGACAAGATCGAACATTGAGGCGGAGCTTGCTGCCACCCAATGGGCAATCCGAGACTTTTGATTCTGTCCAAATTATCGTTTAATTTGCAGTCAGCCGAAGTCGGATCAACTGCGCAAGAGGCGTGATTGCAAGCCGGCGAGTCGGAATCTTTTTCGCACGCCTGCGCTTGCTTGCATAAAGCTGAAACTTTATTTTCGCCGGCGCAAGTGACTTTCGAGCAACCGAATATTTTCGGATTTCTTTCGCAATCAAAAGAAAACGCTTTGCAATCCGCCGAGCCGAGCGGGTCTTTTTGGCATTTTTCAATTAGATTTTTACAATCCTCAGATTTCGGATCAGCCTCGCAAGGACTCAATTTGGGCGTTGGCGAGGGCTTTGTTTGCGAATTGGAGTTTGTTGTTACGTCTGAATTCGTGTTGCTTTTATTAGAATTTGAATTGGGCGCGGTTGCCGAGTTCGAGACAGGCGGCGAGGCTTGAATGAAAGCCGCCTTTATTACTGATGGCTCCGGGCTTGCTGCTGCTGAGGCGCTGTTGGAGTTCGTTGTTTTTGCAGGTGAAGCGGAAGTCGAAGGTTCGACACCGGAGTTACTGGGTGTTTGAGTTGATTCTACTTTGTCGCTGTTTCCCGCATTAGAATTATTGCCTGAGGAGTTTGAGTTTCCCGATGGATTAGGATGTTCTCTAATATATTCGGGAATCGTTGCAATCAATGCTGTGCGTAACCCCGGGTCGTGAACTAAGCCATTAACAATCGAAATCGTGTCGGCATTAACGGCGATGGCAGTAAAAAAGCCGATAAAAAAGGTAAAATACTGTACGCGCCGCTTATAAACTCCTGAGACTCGGTCCATTGTGTTGTCGTACCAATTCTCGATGTTTCTGCGAACGTTGTCGATGTCGTCGCCCGCCGCATTAATCAGCGGCAATAGCGCGTTTTTTAGTTTCTCGTTTTGAATTGTCGCCACCGAATTTTTAAAATTTTCGAGCGAGTGTTTTTTGTCTGTAGGATCGCTCGGATCAATCGGCGCAAGCGTATCAATCAACGCTAAAGCGAAATTGCCGGAAGGAATGTAGGACGGCAGCTTTTTCCAATAAGAAAAACGGAATCTGCTTTTTTCGTAATCGTAATTGCCGGCGAAAAGCCCGTCTATCAACGGATGTTGATATAATTGTCTGACTTTATCCAAATCGTTTAGATTTCTTTGCGCGACAAGATAATTATCTACCGCCTGGACATATCCGGGGCTGGTCGCGGTCGTCAAATCTTGTCCTTTCTGCGTGAAAGTTGTGTTAGCGTCAGCTAGATTGTTGTTTGCGGTCGCCAGATTTGATTGAGCCTGCGAGAACTTTACCGCATTTGTCGGATCGGCGGAGGCAACGAGTTTCGTTGCAATTTGTTGCCAAGTCGTTAATTTTTCTTTGTGCACCCAAGCCGTGACGTAATCTTCTTCGAGGTTTTTTAAGTTTGGTGGTGTTGGTTGCGGCGTGGCTGCGTCTTTTGCTGCTTTAGCATTTTCAAATCCGGTTCTGACTTTTTTGGTGTTTTCAGTATCTGCGACAATCATTTGCCGGATTCCTGTTTCGAGATTAACGGCGCGTTGTTTCATAAACGATTCGATCAATTCATTGAACGCCGAAGAAACTAAACTCAACAATAAATAGACGAATATCACACCGATAGCGACATCAAGCATATCCAAACCAGACATATAAGATTCTCCTTTTGGTTATACGGATTTGGTTACTGCTAAAATCCGATTGTAAAAAAATGACGGATACAAACTTAGTTGACCGTGACCCACTTGAAGATTGAAGCAAATTGTCGGAAGACAGGAAGTTTATACGCTTGATTCGCCAGTCAGTCAATAATTTTTTTCACTTCTAACAAAACTCCATCCTTTGTGACTGTGAATTGAGTCGAGCGTCTGAAATGGCGGAAAAGTTTTGCAGATAAAGAAAGCATTCAATTGAAAACTTTTTGAATAAAACGGATTGTTTTGTTTTGTGCTGCTTTCGATTAAACTTTTGAAAACTGTTAAGACTGAGAAAAAGTTTTGCTCAAAGCCTAATAATTGAGAGTTTAGTTCTCCACTATCTCAAAGAATTTATGTTTAACGGAGAAAACATTATGAGAATTTTGCTGACAATTGTTTTTTGCCTTTTTATCATCGTTAATTTTTCCCAATCGAACGCGCCGACTTTTGCCGAATCGCCGGAAACGCAGCAACAGCAAGGCGTAAATCGTTTCGAGGGCTACAATATTTTTCTCGACGCGGTTGACATGCATATTCCGCAAGGCGGGACGTGCGCTACGCGATACGTCCCGCCCGCCACGCAAATCACCATCACCGATTTAAATCCCGCGACTCCGATGCGCCTCGGTTCTTGCGGCGGCGCGCCCGCCGTGCGTTCCGCGTCGGCAACTACGGCGACCGTCAATGCCGATGAAAACAATTACAAATGGTGTTTCACGGGCGAAGATAAAACGTATCAGCTCTCGTTTCAAGCCGACCGTTTCGCCGGAAAAATCACTTATAACTGGATTGCCAACCCGGACGCGTTAACCGCCGGTTTTTACAACGTCCGAGATTTCGGCGCGAAAGGCGACGGGCAAACCGACGACACTGTTGCGATTCGCTCGGCGCTGGCGTTTATCGCCTCGCGCGGAGGAGGCGGAACTTTGCGTTTTCCCGAAGGCGATTATACAGTCGGCAAAGTCCCGAATTACAAAGGCATCACGCTCCCGCCGGGCGTGACAATCGAAGGCGTCGGCTCGATTCTGACAGGCGCGGCGATTAATAACGTCAATCAGCGCAGCCCTTCGCGCATCTCGCTCGCTCCGGGCGTAACGAACGCCGCCATTTTCCGAATTGGCGAATGCACCGAGCGAGTCGCCATTCGCGACATCGAGCTTTTCGCCAACAGTCAGGATAAAACTTACGGAATCGAAGCGGTCGGCACGAATTTAACGAGCCAGGATTTTTTCATCGAGCGCGTCACCTTTAATAAATTCTATCGCGGCTTTTACGCCCACGCGATACACGCGCCCGGAACCGCCTGGCAGTTTGATTTCATCAAAGTGCGCGATTCGCGTTTTCTCTACAACACGGACGCCGGAATCTGGGTTGATATTTGGAATACGGATTGGAAAATCGAAGGCAGCTTTTTCCAGGTGCCGCCCAAAACGGCGACAAACCGCGCCGACGGAATTTATATTTATCGAGCCGGAATGGTCAGCATCGCCGAGACTTTTTCCGGCGTTCCGGGCGGCGCGGGCGCGGGCGTCAAAGGCGGCGATTTTCTGCACATCATCGAGAACGGAAATCTGACGATTATCGGCAGTCAAACCGAAGGAATGACGCGCTCGCTGGTTTTCGGCGAGCTTCAGGGCGCAGGCAATTTGTCGTATCCGATCACGCTCATCAACAACATTTTCGGCGAGCCGCTGGAAATAAAAGGACGCCGAATGCTCGTCTCAACCGGAAATCTGTACAGCGCAGGCAGCGTCAGACTGAATAATGACGTTGAGGTTTATTCGACCGGCGACCGTTTCTGCTACGACGGCTATATTTTGGGCTGCCAAACCGCAGGAAACCAGTCAAATTTTATCGGCGGAAAAATAATGTTCGCTACCGGACAGCCGACCAACCAGACTGTTCCGGGCAGACCAATGGTTTTAGGCAGCGAAGTCCAAATGCCGACTTTCCGCAGCAACGAACTGCCGCGCAATTCAAACAACGGAACGATGCTCTTCTGCGCCGACTGCCGCCGCAATTCGCAATGCTCCGGCGGCGGTCAAGGCGCTCCGGCAATGTTCATTAACGGGCGTTGGGAATGCTTATAAACAGAAAAAGCCGATTTAATTTTAAATCGGCTTTTTCTGTTTAATCTGTGAGACTTGTTTAGCTTTCAGCCGGAGCAACTTCTTCGTCATCCGTAACGTTCAGAAGTGAGGCGCTCGTCACAATGTCATCGTCGCCGGTTTTAATCAGCGTGACGCCCTGTGCGCTGCGCCCGGTTTGGCGGATTTTATTCGCATCAAGCCGGATCAATTTGCCTTGTTCGGTGATAATCATTACTTCCGATTCGTCTTCGAGCGGGAAGACGGCGACGACTTTGCCGGTTTTATTGGTCGTTTTCATATTGATTACGCCGAAACCGCCGCGCGTTTGGAGACGATAGTTTTTGACCTGCGTTTGTTTGCCGAAGCCCTGTTCGGAAATCGAGAGCATTTTCGCTTCGCCGTCTTTTGAAACCGCGCAGACAGAGACGACGAAATCGCCTTTTCTCAAGTTGATTCCGCGCACGCCGCGTGCGGCGCGCCCCATCGGGCGGACATCGGATTCGTCAAAGCGAATCGCCATTCCGCCGTTTGTGGCGATGAAAATCTGGCAATTGCCGTCGGTGAAAACTACGTCCAAAAGCTCGTCGCCGTCGTCAATATTGGCGCAGTTGATTCCGTTGGCGCGGATGTTTTGGAAATCGGCGAGCGAGGTTTTCTTAATCACGCCCTGGCGCGAGACCATCATCACGTATTTTTCTTCCGAAAAATCGCGAATCGGTATCACGCCGACTACTTTTCGCTCGGAAGGAATGTTAATCAAATTAACAATCGCTTTCCCGCGCGCGGTCGGCGGAGCGTCGGGCAGTTCGTGGACTTTCATTTTAAAGACGCGCCCGTCGTCGGTGAACATCATTATGTAAGCGTGCGTCGAGGCTACGAACAGATGCTGAACGATGTCTTCGTTTTTCGTTTGCTGTCCTCTGCGTCCGACTCCGCCGCGATGTTGTTTGGAGTAAATCGAAACCGGCGTTCGTTTGATGTAGCCGGCGTTTGTGACCGTAATCGCCACGTCTTCGTCGGCAATCAAATCTTCAATCCGAATTTCGATTCCGGCGTCAACAATTTCCGTTCGGCGTTTGTCGGCGAAATCTTTGCGAATTGTTTCAAGCTCTTTAATGATGACTTGCCGCAAAAGCTGCTCATTCGCCAAAATCGCTTCGAGTTCGGCAATCAACTTCAAGAGATTTTCCAATTCGTCAATGATTTTTTGACGTTCTAAAGCCGACAAGCGGCGAAGCTGTAAATCGAGAATCGCCTGCGCTTGAATATCCGAAAATTGCAGGCGTTTCATCGCCGTTTCGAGGTCTTTCAGGAAACCGGCGAGCGTTTTGTCGGCGGGCGCGCCTTTCCACGTTTTTTGCTCGCGCAAAGTTTCGGTGTTGCCCGTCAGCCACGCTTTTGCTTCATCCAAAGAGCGCGAATTGCGAATCAGCGGCACGATGAAATCAAGCGCGTCAATCGCTTTGTTCAAGCCTTCCAAAACGTGCGCGCGAGCTTGCGCTTTACGCAGATCGTATTCGGTTCTACGTCTAATGACTTCGCGGCGGAAATCAACAAACGCTTCGAGCATTTGTTTTAAATTCAACACGCGCGGCTGCCCGTTGACAATTGCCAGATTGATAATGCCGAACGACGACTGCATCGGCGTCAGTTTATAAAGTTTATTGAGAACAACTTGCGGAATCGCGTCGCGCTTTAATTCGATGACGATTCGCATTCCTTCACGGTTCGATTCGTCGCGCAGCTCGGAAATGCCTTCAAGCCGTTTTTCGTTAACAAGCTCGGCGATTTTTTCAATCAACCTCGCTTTGTTTAGCTGATACGGAATTTCCGTGATGACAATCGCGTCTTTTTCCCGGTCGCCGCGCCCGATGCGGTCAATTCCGGCTTTCGCGCGCATTTGCAGAATGCCGCGTCCGAAACGATAAGCGTTGTGAATTTCCTCGCGTCCGTAAATAAAACCGCCGGTCGGGAAATCCGGTCCCGGAACGATTTTCATTAGCTGATCAATTGAGACGTCAGGGTTTTTAACGAGTGTAATCGTGGCGTCCAAAATCTCGCCCAAATTGTGCGGCGGAATTTTCGTCGCCATTCCGACGGCGATTCCTTCCGAGCCGTTAATTAAAAGATTCGGAATTCTGGTCGGTAAAACGGTCGGTTCCGAAAGAGATTCGTCGTAATTCGGCTGAAAATCAACAGTTTCCTTTTCAATGTCGGCGAGAACCTCCGACGCGAGCTTTTGCAGACGGACTTCCGTGTAACGCATCGCAGCCGGAGCGTCGCCGTCAACCGAGCCGAAATTGCCCTGCCCGTCAACGAGCATATAGCGCATCGAAAAATCCTGCGCCAGACGCACAATCGTATCGTAAACGGCGGTGTCGCCGTGCGGGTGATATTTTCCGATGACATCGCCGACGACGCGCGCAGACTTTTTGTAAGCCTTGTTATGCTGGTTGCCAAGCTCGTTCATCGCCCACAAAACGCGGCGGTGAACAGGTTTTAAACCGTCTCTAACGTCGGGCAAAGCGCGCCCGATAATTACGCTCATCGCGTAATCGAGATACGAACGCCGCATCTCGTCTTCAATCGTTACCTGATTTTTTTCTAAAAGTGTTTCCATTTATTAACCTTTCGGGGTAAAATCAACAAAGTTGCGCCGAACGCTTCCTGCCGTTCGGCGAAAACCGGAATCGAAACCGGATTATTTGTAATAAAAAAGCCGCGTTTAAATGCCTCGATTTAAAAGCACGGGCGGCACTCAAAAAAGTTTGAGTTTTGCTCAAGAAAAATGGACTTAAATTTTTGCAACTGCGATATTTAAGACACTCTTAATTATACCTTCAAATCTCGTTTTTGACAACCGCTCGAAGCGTGTTTTTGAACCTCTAAAACCGACTCCTTTCAAAAAATTATGTCGTCTGTAAAACCGATGTCCGAAGATACCGTCAACGGAAAAAATCGCCGCAAACGCGACCGTCTCGAACTGTCTTTGCCGATTCGAGTGCGCTGCCGCGAATCGCTCGAACACGATTGGGAAGAAATTACCCGTCTGATTGACGTTACGCCGTTTGGCGCGGGATTTACTCTGACGCGCCCGATGGAAGTCGGCAGGCTGCTTTTTTTGATGATGCCGCTGCCGCGTCAATTGCGCTGTTTTGACCATCTCGAAGCGCAATATCGAATGTGGGCGCTCGTCCGCCACGTTCGCAAAATTACCGATGAAAATGCGGAGAAACAGCTTTACAACATCGGTGTCGCGTTCGTCGGGAAACGCGCGCCCGCGAGTTACGAGACAGACCCGACGACTTTGTATGAAGTTTTGGCTTCGGACGAGCTGGGTTTTTGCCGTTTAAGAGAAATTTCCGGCACGAGCAAAGTGGGTTCAAACGCGGCTCCGGCAAAAGATTTGGGCGCAGACGGGCGAAGAATGACGCGCCATCCGATTCCGCTCACGGTGAGAATCGAGGTTTTCGATGAAAACGGCAAAACCATTTCGAGCGAGATGACCGTTACGGAAAACGTCAATCCATCGGGCGCGGCGGTTTTTACAACTCTCGATGTTGACCGCGGGCGTTTTGTGAGAATGACTTGCGACCAGTACAATATAACCGTCGTCGCCGTCGTCAGGCGACGCAGAATCGGCGCGGACGGAATTGCCCGGCTTCATTTGGAATTTATTGACCGGCAATTTCCGCTCGAAGGAATCGAACGGTGAAGAAAACGAATTTCAATCAGCCGCGAACCGTTTTGCTCGTTGAAATCGAGCGATATTGCCAAAATGCAAACTGCTTGCGGCTCAACCGAGTCGGTTTAACGCGCTCGGAAATCGGAGAGTACAAAGGTTTCACCTGCGAGCGATGCGAAATGTGGAATGACGACGGGCTAAAAGAGCGAGACGTTCCGGCGGATTGGCAGCGGCTTTTGCCGGACAAAGTTTAAAAGATACGGAGACGAAATTTTTTGAGTCAAAGCGAAACCGAGTTTCCTTTAAAAGTTCAGAAACAGGAAATTATAGAGCCGCCTTCGATGCCCGAATGGGGACTGAGCGCGGTTCGTTTTGCCGGGCGGCAATTATCCCGGCTGTTTTTCCGCATTAAATATATAAATCTGGAAAACATTCCTCAAAACCGCACCGGCGGTTTGTTGATTTGCGCCAATCACCAGAGTTTTTTCGATCCGTTTTGGATTTGCTTTCCGGTTTACCGGCAAATTCGTTATTTGACGTGGGACGCGGCGACGCGCTGGTTTTTGATCGGCGATTTTATCCGCGCTCTGGGAGCGTTTCCGGTCAATCTTGAGCGGGGCGGCAAAGACGCTTTGAAAATGTCACGCGGCTGGCTGCGGGCGGGCGGGACGCTCGTCATTTTTCCCGAAGGCGAGCGCGGTTTTTCAGACGGAAAATTGCTCAATTTTAAAAACGGCGCTCTCCGCATCGCGCTGCAAGCCGGAGTTCCGATTCTGCCAGTCACGATTCGCGGAGGAAACCGGGTTTGGTCACAGGATATGCCGACGCCGCGTCTCGCCAAAGTCGAAATCGTTTATCATCCTCTGTTCGAGCTTCCGCCCGCGCCGGACGGCGTTGATTTAAAAACTCACGCGGAACAATTAACAAATAAACTTAAAGAAATTATTGCATCGGAATTGCCGTCGGAAAACGATTAGCGTTGATCCTGCGGCGGTTTTCTTCCGGGCGGCGGTGGTGGATTTAACGGCGGCAAACCCTTTTCAGCACGTCTGCGATTTACCTTTTCCAGCGCTTTGCGCCGAATCTCGAATTGATTCCGTATTTTGAGAGCTTGCCTCAATTCTTCGCGTTCTTCGGCTGAAATGCCCGGTATATCTTCGGGGCGAATATTCGGAAAGTCATCATTCACATCGTCGTCTTCGGTTGTATCGGCTTCACCAACCGTGACTTTTATTTGCGGCTTATTTTGGACGTTTGGCTTTGATTGCGCGGGCGTTTGTTTTTCCGCCTTTTCGACGATAACTGTTTGTGCGCTGGGTTTCGCTTCGGTTGGCGGAGCAGGTGGAATTACTGGGCTTTTTACCGAAGTGTTTGACGGCTGCGGTTCGGGCGAAGCTGTGATGACAAATGCCGTGTTTGCGTTTTGTTTCGCGTCGCTCGTTTCCGGTTTTTGAGCTTCGTTTTTATGAACGGTTTGGGTTTGCCGCGGCTGAAAATTGTCCGTTTGGACATTGGGTCCGCTCATCGCATACCAACCTGCAAAACCGCCGCCCGCTAAAATCGCAATCGCGGCGGCAATTCCGATTGCTTTGGAAAGCGAACGATTCTTATGCGGCGCGGCATTTGAATTTAAATTATTAGCCGCAGGCGTTTCAACCGGAACTTTAAAAGCCGCGTTTCGTTTTTCCGCCTCGGCTTCCTCCAGGTCGGTCTGCGCGGCTGAGTGCAAATTGGTTGCGAATTGCTGTTTTTCCAGATTTGTACGGCTGAATTTCGTTGCATCCGAATCTTTTGTTTCAGCGAAAAAACCGGCTTCGAGCGGCGCAGTCAAATTCGCGTTCGCGGCGGTTTGATTGCCGTCTTTTGTTTGCCCGCCCATCAATTCGGTTTTTTGCGTAAACAAAGCCGCCGATGTCGTCGCATTTTCGGTCGGGCTGGGGGCGGCGTAATCAGGATTTTCTGCGGCTTCCGTCAATGCCCGCCGCATTGCGGCGGCTGTTTGCGGGCGCAGATTCGGGTTTAGCGACATTGCTTGATGCAGCACGGCGGCAGCCGATCTCGAAACTTTCGGATTCAATTCATTTGCCGGGCGCAGAGAGTCTTCGCCGCCATTCAAAACCGCCATCGCGCGCGTCAGAGCGTCAACCGGCGCGGCGCCCGTCAACAGGTGATAGATGGTGGCGGCAAGCGAATAAAGATCGCTGCGCGGGTCTGTTCCCGTTCCCTGAATTTGTTCGAGCGGCGCATAAGCGCGCGAGTAGCCGAAAACGCTTTTGGTTTGCGTTAATTTGGAAACGTCGGTGATGCTGCCTTTCGCCAAACCGAAATCGAGCAGCACGATTTGACTGCGCGGCGTTAATTTTAAATTCTGCGGTTTGATGTCGCGGTGAATAATCGGAATTTTTTGCGAATGCAGATAATCGAGCGCGTCGAGAAGCTGGTCAGCCCAGAGCAAAACGTCCGCAACTGCAAATGCGCCCTTGCGTTCGAGAATTTCCGATAAATCTTCGCCCGCGATGTATTCCATCACGAGAAACTGCCCGTTTTCTTCTTCAAAATGGTCGGAAACGCGCGGCAGTGCCGGATGCCGCAAGCTGTTTAAAAGCTGCGCTTCGCGTTCAAAAGCGCGGCGCAGAACGGCTTCGCTGAAAAAAGTTTCTTTGATGGCGACTTGCGAGCCGAAACGCTGGTCGGTGGCTGTGAAAACCGCGCCCATTCCGCCCGCGCCGATTTTGTCGTGAATTAAATAACGATTTTGGAGAATTGTTCCGGCTTCAATCATTGGTCGAAGAATCTACAGCTCACAGTTTAACATTTTCCTGCCGAAAAGGTTAAAAGGAAATACGAACAAAAAGGGAATAAGGTTTGCGCGTCAGGCGCTCCTTTTCCCCTTTTTATTTCAACAAATTGAGTTTAATTTAAAATAAAGGCTCAAATTCCGTTCAAGCCGTAAGCTCGCGCCAGAGAGTTTAAATCTCGTCTGACCTGCGCCCAAATTCCTTCGGTTTTCGCGCCGAAATTCCGCCGCCGGACAATCCCGTTAATCGTTCGAGCGATGTTCAGACAATTGCGAACGTATTGCTTGTTTTCCGCCAGAGAATCGCCGCGATCAAATTCGCGCCGCAGCTTGTCGGTCGCGTCGCCGAGTTCGCGTGCGCGCTCGTTGATGCGGTCTTCCAACTTTGTGTCTTCGAGTCTTGAGCGGTCGAGCGAATCGTTGATCGCGGCGACAAAAGCGTCGGCATTTGTTTCAACGCGGCGGATTGTCTGGTCAATTGCATATTTGTCCGCGCCGCGAGCGCGCCTCTGCGCTGCCGCTTCCGTTGAATTAAAAGCTAAAACGGCAATTGCCGTCGCTAAAAAAACAAACATTGTCATTAATTTTTTCCGCATCTTTTCTCTCCTTAATTTTTCTAACGGCAAATCATTGCGGGAGAGACGATTTGCCGCTTGTGATTTAAAAATCTGCGCTTTAATTTTTACACGCACATTTTTTAGAGGCAAGAATTTTTTTTATCGAGAATTTATTTCTGCGGCAAGGTAAAATGTTGAAAAAGCTTGAAAAATTACTTAAAAGCTGATGCCGGTCAGCTTTTAAATTCAAGTGTTAAATTTATTGGTAATGAAAAAGTCTCATGGGGCGACGAAATTCAAATTGTTGGTTTCTTCCGTAATGGTTCTCACCGTTGCCCCGAATTCATAGCGTTTGCTGGAAACGGTGAAAATATAGGTTCCGCCGACTTGCACATCGTCGAAGCGGTAGTAGCCCAAGGTGCTTGTTCTCGCAAATCTGGTGTTGCCGCCCGGGTCTGTCATCGCTACGACGGCATTGGCAATGCCGCGCCCGGAGCTAGTCAGAATTCGTCCGGTTACTGAAACCGAAGCCGCCGTCGGGGCGGAAGCGCGTTCGGTTGAGCCTTTTTCGCAAGCCGCGACGCCGTTCATGTCAGAATCAGCGGGACGCGAAACGCCACGCTGATCAAAACCGCCGCAGCCGTTAATGCCGTTAGGAATGCGGTCAATCAACGGGCTGCCAGGGTTTGGTAAATAATTCAAGGTTGTTCCGCCGTTTAAACCCAAAGCGCCGAGAGACGGATCTATGTGGATCTCGTCTCCTGCAGTGGTCACAAATATGCCGGCGTATGTATTTTCAACTAGATTATAGCCTTGCGATGTAATGATACCTCTGATATCAGGACCCGCGCCATAAGTGCCCGTGGTGTTGTTGGCGACAACCGAGTTTTTTAGATTGACGACTGATATACCTGTCCCTATTTCACCCTCGTTATATATGCCACCGCCTGCGCCATCCTGTCCATTACTTCTGAGAGCGGAGTTAGCGGCAACGGTGGAGAAGTTAATGTTTATTACAGCATTGCCCGAACCGCCTGCGGAGTTTGAAATTCCGCCCCCAACCCCAGCGGTATTACCGCTAACGGTACTGTTGTTTAGATTGAAAACAGCGTTCGCAGCACCTTCGGTGTAATTACCAATGCCGCCTCCACCAGGATACTCGGCGGCTGTATTGTTAACGATTGCGCTGTTGTTAACAGTGGTCATAGCCGCAATATTGACTGCAATAAAGCTGATACCTCCGCCAAAACCGGCATTGTTCTCGCCAACGGTTGAATTGGTAATATTTAAAGTCCCCTCCTGATTATAAACACCGCCACCTGCATTCCATGCGACATTTTTGACAATGTTGCTGTTAATTATATTAACCGTGCCGGATAATAATGAGATTCCGCCGCCGTATGTCCCGGCTCCCGCAGTTGCAGTGGCTTTGTTACCTATGATGGTGCTGTTCGTCAAAGTAACTGTTCCGAGAATACTTCCAATTCCGCCGCCGAGAGAAGAGGATGATCCGCTCAACGTAACTGTATTGTTGCTGATAGTCGAATTTGTCGCGGTCAGCGTTCCGCCGTAATTTAAAAGAATGCCGCCGCCGCCGCCAGGAGACGGAGCGCGATCATTGTTACCTGAGACGGTGTTGTCGGTGACAATCGTATTATTAAGCGCCACAGATGCCGTCCGAGTGCCTGAAAGGGCGATTCCGCCGCCGCCGAACCCGCTGAAGTTGTCGCGGATCACGCAATTGTTAAAAGTTACCGCTTGATTAAAATTTTCAACGTTGACGCCGCCGCCTAAACTAACCGCTTCTCTGCCGTTGCGAATGGTGACATCGTTGAGAACCACCGTTATGTTCGGGAAGAGAAATTGCAAAACGCGCTCGGAGGCAGTTCCGGGAGCCGCCGCCGCTTGAATAAAAGTAGTGCCGGAACCGGCGCCGTTGATGGTGATGTTCGAGTTGATGTCCAAATCGCCGCTCCTATTTGAGTTGTCTTCACCGACAAGCGTATTCGTGTAAATACCGGCTGGCAGCGTGATAATGTCGTCGCCGGCGAGGACGTTTGCTTCGGTGATTGCCGCGCGCAATGTGCAGATACCGTTGCCGGTTGCAGTTTCGCAAACGCCGTTACCAGCCGCCGCGTCCAGCGCGTCGGCGGTTGAATTTACAGTAAATGTAGCGCCGAAAATTGAGACGGAGCCGACAGTTGAAAGGCAGACGAGCAGAGCGAGACGCATTATTGACAATAGTTTTTTCATTTTTTGTTTTTCTTATCGAAAGCGGAGGCGAACCGGAATTGCCGGAAAGTTTGAGTGTTCTCGAATAAAATAAAGCTAAAGCAGATAAAAGTAAAGCGAGTCAAAGCCAATCTTTGGTTGCTTCGAGCCACAGCGCCAATCCGCGCCACTCGCCGAACCGTTCGTAATGACGGCGAATTTGTTCGTCAGTCGCCAACGTTCCGTTATTGTGAATTTTGGCAAAACGCATCCGCAGGTAAGAATCGAGCGCCAAACCGTCGTATCTGCCGAGCAGTTTCAAAAGATTTTCCGCTGCATAATCGCCGCAGCCTTTAACGGATTTAATTTGTTTCTTCAACTCTTTGGTCGGCAAATGCGACTCTAACCAGCTTTCGACATCAACTTCTCCGCTTAAAATCTTATTCGCCAATTCGGGAAAATACGGCGCGCGATAACCGGCGCGAATTTCTTCGCGGTAAAATTCAACGGGCATTGCCGCCATTTTTTCGGGCGTCGGAAAACTTTTTCTGCCATCGGCGGTTGTCTCGCCGAGTTTTTCGACCAGATTTGCGACCATTTTTTTCGTCAAAGCCCACGAGCAATTCGTCGTGCAAATCGTCTTGATTAAATCTTCAAAAACCGTCGGCGAGCGCAACAGCCTGCCCGAAGCGGTTTCCGAAATCCAGCGAAAATGTTTGTTTTTATCGGTCAGCCGGTAAAATTGCGAATAATCTTCGTCGAGCCGCAAGCAATGTCGAAAATCTTTGATAACTTTACCGGCGATTTTTTCGTTCACGTCGCCGAAGATTTCAATTTCTAAACCGCCTTCTATTTCCCGAATCGAAGCCGCGACCGGCAAGGCGTTTTCAACGTCGAAAACTCTCGTCAAAATCCAGTTTTCTTTGTCCAATTCAAACGGCGGCAAATCGTACCAGCCGTGGCTGTAAACCGTTCGGCGAAAGTTGAAATCAGACGGCGCGGCGATTTTAAAAGTAGAAGTAATTATTTTGTTCATTACACGATAGAATTACGGCTTTCTTGACCTTGTAAAAGCGGGCGTGATACGTTGTTCGCTTGATTAGACTTTAATTTATTTTACCGATTCGGAGCAAAACTTTTGAGCGAAACAGAGCTTCAAAAAACGCCTTTAAATGACGCGCATCGTCGGCTTGGCGGCAAAATGATTGATTTCGGCGGTTGGGATATGCCCGTCCAATATTCCGCCGGAGTGATTGAAGAACATCTGCGAACCAGAACCGCTTGCGGGCTTTTCGACGTTTCGCATATGGGCGAAATTCACGTTGACGGCAAAGACGCGATTTCGTTTGTCAATCATTTGACGACAAACGACGTGACAAAGCTCGTTGACGGGCAGGCGCATTATTCGGCTTTGACAAATCCCGAAGGCGGAGTGATTGACGATTTGCTCGTTTATCGTTTCGGCGAAGAAAAGCTCTTTCTCGTCGTCAACGCTTCGACGCAGGATAACGATTGGGATTGGATTTCTTCCCAAAAGTCCGGTTTTGACGTTGATTTACGTCACGCTTCGGTTGAATATTGCCAGATTGCGATTCAAGGTCCGCGCGCCGTCGAGATTCTTTCAACGCTTACTGATACTGATTTAAATTCAATTAAGTATTATCATTTTACAAACGGCGATGTTGACGGCGTGCCTTCGATAATTTCCCGAACCGGATACACGGGCGAAGACGGTTTTGAAGTTTACGCCGACGCCGCCAAAGCCGAACAGCTTTGGAACAAAATGCTCGATGCGGGCGATTACGGTGCTGAAAACGGAATTCTGCCCGCCGGACTCGCCGCGCGCAACACTTTGAGATTGGAAGCCGCGATGTCGCTTTACGGTCACGAGCTGGCGGAAGACATCACGCCGCTCGAAGCCGGACTTGGCTGGATTTGTAAATTGAACAAGGGCGAATTTATCGGGCGAGAAGCGCTGCAAAAACAAAAAGAAGCAGGCTTAAAACGCAAGCTCGTCGGTTTTGAAATGACGGACAAAGGCATCGGGCGCGACGGTTTCGATGTTTTGATAAACGGCGAAAAAGTCGGGCAAGTGACGAGCGGCTCGCCGGCTCCGTTTTTAAAGAAAAACGTCGGTCTGGCATTTGTTCCGACCGAATTTGCCAATGTCGGGCAGGAAATCGAAATTGACGTGCGCGGGCGTCGTTTAAAGGCGCAAATCGTTCCGACGCCGTTTTATAAACGCGAAAAAAAGTAGCAAAATTATGAATCCTCCTGATTTTATCTGTATGAAATGCGGCGGGGCGATGGAGATCGGGGCGATTGTAGATCAAACTTATGGCGGCAAAATGCAATCGCGATGGGTTGAGGGCGAACCGATTGAATCTTTTTGGCGCGGCGGATTACAAACCGACGGAAAAGAGAAGTATAAAGTTAATACATACCGCTGCCAGGATTGCGGCTATTTAGAATCGTACGCGGTTGAAGTTGATACACGCAAAAAATCTATTTTTGAATAAAACTATTTTTGAATAAAACTATGGCAAACGTTCCCGAAAATCTGCGTTATACGAAAGACCACGAATGGGTTTTGGTTGAAGGCGACACGGCGACAATCGGAATCACCGATTACGCGCAGGAATCGCTCGGCGATATTGTTTATGTTGACCTGCCGCAAATCGGCGCGGCTTTTACGGCGCACGAATCAATCGGTTCGGTCGAATCGGTAAAAGCTGTTTCCGACATTTTTACGCCCGTTTCCGGCGAGGTGCTGGAAATTAACGAGGCTTTAAACGATGCGCCCGAATCGGTCAACGCGGACGCTTACGGCGAATCCTGGATGGTCAAGTTTCGGCTGACAAATCCGTCGGAAATTGACGAGCTGATGGACGCCGCCGGTTATCAAGAATATTTAGAAGCAAACGCATAACAATTGCGGAATGCGGAATGCGGAATGCGGAATGAAAAAGGAATTTCTTTCAAATATATTGAAAACCTTTTAAATTCTGAAGATCCGCATTCCGCATTCCGCATTCCGCATTTCAAGTGAGGTATATTCCAAATTCGGCGGAAGAGCGCGCCGAAATGCTCGAAATTGTCGGGCTTGATTCGGCAAACGATTTATTTCGCTCGATTCCGCAAGAGTTACAGCTTAATCGCGAGTTAAACATCACCGAGCCGCTTTCCGAACCGGAATTGATCGCCGGATTAGAAGCGATGGCTGAGGAAAATCGTGGAGCGAAACGCCCCACCTTTCTTGGCGCGGGCGCTTATTCACATTATTCGCCCACGATTGTTGATTACATCATTCAACGCTCGGAGTTTTTTACTTCCTACACGCCTTACCAGCCGGAAATCACGCAAGGCACGCTTCAATATATTTTCGAGTTTCAGACTCTGGTCTGCCAACTCACCGGAATGGAAGTCGCCAACGCTTCGATGTATGACGGCTCGACTTCGCTGGCGGAAGCATTTTTGATGGCGCAGCGCGTCACGCGCCGCAACAAAGTCATAGTCCCTTCGACCGTTCACCCGGAATACCGCGAAGTCGCCAAGACCTATCTTCAACACGGCGACGCGCAAGTTGTGACAATCGGATTCGACGCGGAAACGGGGAGAATCAATCTCGAAGATTTAAACGCGCAGCTCGACGACCAAACCGCCGCCGTTGCTGTGCAATCGCCCAACTTTTTCGGCTGCGTCGAAGATTTGCAGGCGCTTGCTGAAGCGGCGCACGCGGTCGGCGCGCTGCTGATTGTCGCTGTGACCGAAGCGATTTCGTTCGGCTTATTGAAAACACCGGGCGAATGCGGCGCGGATATTGTCGTCGCCGAGGGGCAATCGTTCGGCATTCCGCTTTCGTGCGGCGGTCCTTACGTCGGATTGTTTGCGACGCGCGAAAAATTCGTTCGCCAAATGCCGGGCAGACTCGCGGGCGTCGCCTACGACAAAAACGGAAAACGAGGTTTTGTGCTAACGCTCTCGACGCGCGAGCAGCATATTCGCCGCGAAAAAGCGACCTCGAACATTTGCACAAATCAAGGGTTGATCGCGCTTGCCGCCACTGTTTATATGGAAACGATGGGACGCAAAGGCTTGCAGGAAGTCGCCGTGCAAAACGCGCAAAAAGCGGCTTATGCGGCAAAAAGAATTGCTGAAATCGAAGGCTTTTCGCCCGCTTTTACCGCGCCCCGCTTTAATGAATTTGTGATTCGAGCGCCCGGAAACGCCGCCGAATTGATGGAAAAACTCTGCACGGAAAAAGGAATGGTCGGCGGACTCGCGCTCTCGCGTTATTACCCGGAAAATCCGAACGATTTTCTCGTTTGCGTGACCGAAACAAACTCGCGCAAACAAATTGACGATTTAGTTGAGGGCTTAAAAGGCGTTTCAGCCTAATTAACATAGGAAGTCCTTTGTCGAAAGGAGCAAATTATGTTTGTCGAAGAAGATCGCGTTCGTGATTTTGACCGGCGGAAATTCTTGTCCGCTGTTGGCAAAGGACTCGGCGCAATGGCTGTTTCTTCGTCAGTTGTTGCTTCGTTATTTGAAAGTCTGCAAGCCGCAACAAAGGGAGTCGCGCATTTAACACCTGAACAAGCCGCGACGGATGAAGATTTCTGGGCGCAGATTCAGCAATCCTTTTCGGTCACGCGCGGAATTGTCAATTTAAATAACGGCGGCGTTTCTCCAAGCCCGCGAATTGTCACCGAGGCGCTGGTGCGTTACATCTGGCAGCAGGAAGACGCGACGGCTTATACGATGTGGCAGATTTTAGAGCCGCAATCGGAAACGATTCGCACCGGACTGGCGGAAATTTTCGGCTGCGACCGCGAGGAAATAGCCATTACGCGCAACGCTTCGGAATCGCTCGAAATCTTGTTGATGGGTTTGGATTTAAAATCCGGCGATGAAATTCTGACCACGACGCAGGATTATCCGCGAATGCTGACGACTTTGCGACAGCGCGAACTGCGCGAAGGTTTAAAGCTCAAGCTGATTCAAATTCCGCTTGCGCCGAAAGACGTTAACGAAATCGCCGTTGCTTTTGAACGTGCCGTGACGCCAAAAACAAAGCTGATTTTAATTGCGCACCAGATAAATTTGACCGGGCAGATCAATCCTGTCAAAACCGTGTGCGAAATGGCGCGGGCGCGCGGGATTGAAACAATCGTTGACGGCGCGCATTCGTTCGCGCAGTTTGATTTTAAACAAGCCGATTTGGGCTGCGATTATTTCGGAACTTCACTGCACAAATGGCTTTATGCGCCAAAAGGCAGCGGAATGCTCTATGTCAGAAAAGAGAAGATTCCGAAAGTCTGGGCGTTGATGGCGGCGGAAAATAAAAATGCCGCCGATATTCGCAAATTTGAAGAAATCGGGACGCATTCCGCCGCGCCGCGTCTGGCAATCGGCGAAGCGATTTTGTTCCACAACGCCATCGGCGGAAAACGCAAAGAAGCGCGTCTGCGTTATCTTTCGCGTTACTGGATGAACCGTTTGAAAAACGTTCCCGGCGTTCGATTCAACACTTCTTTTGACGATAAACAATCGTGCGCGATTGCCAATTTTCAAATCGGCAATTTAGACCCCGGAGCAATCGGCGGCTATTTAATGGCGAATCATAAAATCTTTACGACGCCGATTGTTCACGAAGAATTTAAAGGCATTCGCATCACGCCAAATGTTTATACGACGCTCTGGGAACTGAATCGTTTCTGCGACATCGTCGAACAAATCGCCCGCAAAGGTTTGCCGAAAGTTTAAAAATGAACGAGTTAAATGGGAACAATCAATCAAATTATCAAATTGTTAATGACAATTGTTTGAAAGTTTTGCCCAAATTAGAACGGGAAGTTGATTTGACGTTTCTCGACCCGCCATTTAATCAACAAAAAGAGTATCAATCTTGCAGCGACGATTTGCCCGAAAACGAATACTGGGAAATGATGCGTGAAGTTTGCGCGCAGGTTTGGCGGTTGACCAGCAGCGGCGGCGCGATTTATTTTATGCAACGCGAAAAAAATGCTGAAGCCGTTTTGCGAGTTTTGCGCGAAACCGGGTGGGAAATGCAAAACTTAATAGTTTGGAAAAAACTCACATCGGCTGTTCCTTCTTCTCTCAGGTTCGGCAAAAGTCATCAAATTATCGCTTTTGCGACAAAAGGCAGACGCCCGCGCGTTTTCAACCGTTTGCGGATTGATCCGCCCCTGCTCAAACATCAGAAGTACGAGCGCGAAAATGGTTGCTTTGTAACCGATGTTTGGGACGATATACGAGAATTGACGAGCGGTTATTTTGCAGGGGACGAGGCTTTTAGAAATGTTGACAATACACGTTTCCACAAACAACAATCTCCAATTGCGTTGCTTTTGCGAATAATTTTAAGCTCATCAAAAGTCGGCGATAAAATTTTAGACCCATTTGCCGGAACGGGAACAACGGCTGTTGTCACTAAGCAAATAGAACGCAGTTCAATAAGTATTGAAGTTGATGCGGAGAACGCTGCTTGCATTGAAAAACGTTTAGCTCAAATTCGAGATGCAGATAACTTGCATAAATTTTACAAAGATTATCTTTGTACGGAAAATTTTGGAGAAATTTGGGGCGCTAATTTACCGGTTGTAATCGCCGGCAGCAATGGCAAGCAAACTTTATTTTCAATATGACAGCTTCAATTTACCATTTTTTTAAGAGTTTGATTGAAGATAAAGAAAGACTAAAATTATTCCCCAATTTGGAAAAGTTCCCTTTTGATCCGGGTTTACTTTCTTTTAGAAGAAAAGGGAAATTTCCCGATTTATGTATAAAGGTTTGTAAAAATAACGAACTTTTTACAGGTGGTGAGCTTATTGAAGTAAAAGATAGTGAAAAATATTGCGTCGCATCTTTTAATTCCACAATCCCAACTGGCAGGAAAAATATTGTTGATGTTTTAGGGAAAAATACAAAAGCATACAAAGATTTGATAAAAGCAGATGGCGGAATATTTTTTGAAGAAAGAGATGTGTTTTATTTAGTTCGCGGTCGAGATGGAGTTAATGCAAAAGTTGCTTTGGTTCATGGTAGTTTTTTTGAAACAATTAAACCGGCAGATTTAATTGCAAAAGCATTTGCACAGGTTATGGAGGATAATTTTGAGAGAAATAGGATTGAAATGGACGAAAACTTTAAACAAGTAATAGAGAATTTCTCTCTCAAACAAGAGGATTTCAGTAAAGTAAGACACATTAAAAATGCTTCTATAAATTTACGCTTTAGAATTATGTCGGAAGCAGCACCAGAAGGAAATATTTTAAGATACATCAATAGCAATACAATAAATTTAGTTCTTCCTTCAAACGATGAGCAAGATAATCTGAATGCTGCCAGAATGGAAGTTGTTTTTAATGATGCTAATCTATTTGAAATCAATTTAATTAATCATCCTTTTAATGGGAATTTTTTCGTTTTTCAACAATCACTATAATTTTATGAGCATTACAAAAGTTACACAACATCCATCGCAAAACGAGCCTTTGATTTTCGAGCGCTCGCAAACCGGGCGCGTCGGCTACGCTTTGCCGAAGCTCGACGTTGAGCAAACAAATCTCGATGACATTTTGCCCGCCGAGCTGCGCCGGGCAGACGATTTGGAAGGACTGCCGGAAGTTTCCGAAGTTGACGTTGTAAGGCATTTTACCCGAATGTCAACGTGGAATTATTCGATTGATCTCGGAATGTACCCACTCGGCTCCTGCACGATGAAATACAATTCGCGCTTGAACGAGAAGGTCGCCAGAATTCCCGGTTTCGCCAATCTGCATCCGCTCGCGCCCGAATCCGAATCGCAGGGCGCTTTGCGTCTGATGTATGAATTGCAGGAAATGCTCGCGGAAATCACAGGCTTGCCGGGCATCAGTTTGCAGCCAGCCGCCGGAGCGCAGGGGGAGATGACCGGCGTTCTTTTGATGCGCGCGTTTTTGGACGAGCGCGACGGCGAAGAATCGAAAAATCGCCGCGTGATGCTGATTCCCGATTCGGCGCACGGCACAAATCCGGCGTCAGCCGCGATTGCCGGTTTTACAGTCAAAACCGTTAAATCCACCAAAGAAGGCTTGACCGATCTGGAGCATTTGAAACAGCTTTGCGCCGATGGCGGAATTGCCGGATTGATGCTGACAAACCCGAATACGGTGGGGCTTTTTGAAGTCAACATAAAAGAAATCTGCAACATTATTCACGAAGCGGGCGGTCTGGTTTATATGGACGGCGCGAATATGAACGCGCTCGTCGGCGTCGCGCGTCCCGGCGATATGGGTGTTGACGTGATTCATTTGAATCTTCATAAAACCTTTTCCACTCCGCACGGCGGCGGCGGTCCCGGTTCCGGTCCGTGCTGCTGCACTGCGGAACTCGAAAAATATTTGCCTGTTCCGCGCGTCATCAAAGACGCCGAATCTTACAAATTAGATTTCAATTATCCGGCGACAATCGGGCGCGTCAAAGCGTTTTTCGGCAATTTCGGAATGTTTGTGCGCGCCTTTGCTTATATACAAACGCACGGCGCTTCGGGTTTGCGCGAAGCGACGGAAGCGGCGGTTTTAAACGCGCGCTATCTCGGACATTTTTTGCAGGAAGATTACGAAAAGCCTTTCACAGGCGATTCGATGCACGAAGTCATCTTTTCGCACAAACGACAGGCGCGCAAAGGAGTTCACACGCTCGATATTGCCAAACGCCTGATTGATTACGGCTTTCACCCGATGACGGTTTATTTTCCGCTGATTGTCGAAGGCGCGATGCTGATCGAACCGACCGAATCGGTCGGCAGACAGGACTTGGACGCTTTTATCGAGGCGATGAAATCAATTAACGAGGAAACCGAAAACAATCCCGATTTAGTCATCGGCGCGCCGCACTCGACACGCATCGGCAGGTTGGACGAAGCGGCAGCCGCGCGCAAACCGGTTTTGCGTTGGAAATCCGAACAGGAAACTATGACGAAATCGGCTTAAAACAAATTTCTAATAAATCAAAAAAGCGAGCATTTATTAATTAAATGCTCGCTTTTTCTTTTGTGAACGTATTTTGAGCAATCGGCGTTGGCACGTCTTTTGCAGATTTCCATGACATCCTTTCAGTTGTATGAAAAACGTGCTTTTGAGTATTAAAAACGGAAAACATACACCTGGCAGGATGTATGCTTTCCAGCAAAAAAGTTAGGAGAAAGAGGAAATTATGAACGAAACAACAAACAGATCGAGATCGGTTCACGGACTTTTTAATGACAGAGACAGCGCCGAACGCGCTTACAGATCGCTCAGCGACCGCGGTTACACAACGGACGATGTTAGCGTTTTAATGTCGGACGAAACACGCAATCGTCATTTCGGCGAAGGCACGCCGGATACGGAGCTTGGCAGTAAAGCTCTCGAAGGCGCGGGCGCGGGATCGGCAATCGGCGGAACAATCGGCGCAGTTCTCGGCGGTATCGCCGCCATCGGCACAAACGTTGTGCTTCCGGGCTTAGGCTTAATCGTCGCCGGACCTCTGGCAGCAGCTCTTGCGGGCGCAGGCGCGGGCGGTTTGACGGGCGGATTAATCGGCGCTCTGGTCGGTTCTGGAATTCCCGAAGAACATGCCAAAGATTACGAAGAAGGAATCAAGAGCGGCGGGATTTATATGGGCGTCAATGCACGTAACGATGATGATGCCGCTTATTTCGACAATGAATGGCGCACCAGCGGCGGACATAAAGTCCACGGCGTCGGAACCACAGGCGGCGCATTAGGCGGCGCGGCAACCGGCGCGGCTATCGGTTCGGTCGTTCCGGGCGTAGGCACGGCAGTCGGCGGAGTTGTCGGCGGAGTCGCCGGAGCGGCAGCCGGACACGGCGCAGCCGAAGTTGCCAATCCTTCGGACGAAGACGACAATCGGAATACCAGAATCTAAATTCGGTTATTTCGGGACATTAAAAAGGGAGGCTTCTTCGGGAGCTTCCCTTTTTTATTAATTGAAGCGCTCGCTAAAATTTATCGAAATAAAATTGATAAAACGTTTGTCTCAAAATAAAATTGCGCTCAAAAATTTCAATTGAAACTAGTTCTTTCTTCACTCTGATGCTAAAATAAATTGCAGCGATGAATCATTTAGCAATCAAACGCAAGCACGTTTTAGGCGACCTTTACAATAGTTGCGAAGTATCGGAAAGCATTCCGGTTTTTATTGAAGACCAAATGGACGAACCCGTCGGTTATGCCGACAGCAGTCTCGGCGTATATGTTGACGCATTTTTGTTTCACTTGCCCGAAGACGTTTGTAAGAAGCTCTCGACAGGGCATTATAAGTTTGGTCTCGACTATGATTTATCAGGCAATAAAAACAAAGTTAAGCTGAATCATATTCTGCTCGTCTCCAATAAACCCGCAGCAGTCAGTCGCCGCATCGTTGAATCTTCGACGCCCAAAGAATAAATTTTTACACGCCGCTCGTTTCCCCAAAACCGTTTAAATTTGCCTCAATAAAGCGGGCTAAATGTTGCCGCCGCGTTAGCGCGCGGAAACAATAAATAAATCTCACAAGCAAAATTCAGTCTCAAAACCGTCAAGCGGGGTGGAATTAATTTAGATTATGAAACCTTTAATTTGTCCGCAATGCGGCGGAAAAATCACGAATTATTCATTGTGGGAGAGCTTTGCAAACTGCGGATATTGCGGGACGAGATTTCTCATCGAACGGGAAAAAAACAAACCTGAAATACAACCGCAGCAGGTTTACGAACAGCCTCAAACATCCGGCGCAAATCCGAATATTTTCATCGGCATCGTCGTCGCAGTCTTTTTGGGATTTGGCGGACTCGTTTTGCTCGGACTTTTGATGAGCGGTAAAAATGAGCCGAAAAGGACATATCCGGTTTATCAAACGCCTTATCCCACGCCCAAGCCGAGCATTTCTCCGACTCCGACGCCGAATCCGAATTTGCTCGAATTCGGCGCTAAAGGAACCGGAAATGGAATGTTTAAAGACGCCGATTCAATCGCGGTTGATTCAAAAGGCAGAATTTATGTTTCAGACGGAACGCTGCGCGTACAGCAGTTTGACGACAAAGGACAATTTTTAAAACTCTGGCAGATTCAATCCGAAACTCAGTTTTACAAACGCGCCCGCTCGATTCAAAAAATCGCGATTGATGCTCAAGACCGGCTGCACGTTTTGGTCGGCGGAGTGATTTTTGTCTATGAAGAGTCTTCGAGCGAGCCGAAAAAAGCCATTTATTTTTCGCCCGACGCGATTCTCGATTTCGCTTTTCGCAGCGACGGCGGGAAATTGTTTGTGGTTACGGACGACAATATCGAAACTCTGTATCACGTTAACGACAAAGGCAAAACCGTAAGAAAGATTGTCGGGTTTCACACCGAAACAGCCGACGCCGCGCTCGATCCGCCGACAACTGCTTTGGCTGCGATTCGTCTGGCAGTTGACGGCGCGGGAAACATTTATTCGATTTACGCTTTCGGCGATTTGGGCAGTTATGAACTCTCTTACAACCGTGAAGAACTTCAGATTTTCCGTTTTACGCCCGAAGGCAAATACGTCAACAAATTTCTCGAAACAATGAATTCGTGCGGCATCGAGGTTGATAATCAAAGCCGCATTTTCATCTCCGATCGGAATTCAATTAATGTTTATACCAATAACGGACAGCATTTTTCGAGCATTTACCCTTTAAAAGGCGTTGACGCTTTCGCGCTCGATAAACAAAACAACGTTTACATTTTGCACGACGACACGGTTATCAAACGCTCGGCGTCGCAGCCTGTTTATGAATAAAGCTACAATTAAAAAGGCGTTTTGTTTGCTGTTTGTCAGCGGTTTGTTATTCGTCAAAACCGATGTTTTTGCTCAAAATGCGAAGCTTTTTCTCGGCATCAAACTGCGCGCCGAAGTTCAGGCGTTAGCCGATGAAATCGAAAACAAAACGAAAAGAAAGATTTCCGCGCATTTTGTCGAATACGCCGGAGAAGAACAATTTATGCTCGGTTCGAGCTTTATTCATTCGGACGGCGTCCCGTATCTCGCGGTCAGCATTGATCTCAAAGACCAGCCGAAAAAAGCGGAAGCCGTCATCGCGCACGAGCTTTTGCATTTACGTTTGCGGGCAAACGGCTATCCGGTTTTTCTGTTTGATCCGAAAGTTAAAACCAAACGCGGTTTGGCGCAGGATGTGGAGCAGTCAAACGTCAACGATTTGACCAGCTTAATCGAGCACCGCGCTTTTAAATCGGAGATGGAACGATTCGGCTTAAACGAGGCGTTAAATCTGGCAGGTGAAACCGAACGCGGCGCTCTCGCACGACGCGGCGAAGCTGATGCTCAAGCCGACGCTATTAATTTCGCGCGGGCGCTTTTGGAATACCAAAACGCCACGGACATCGAAGCTCTGCGCAAAATTTACCGCGACAACAAATGGCAGCAGTCTATAAAAATCGGACAGGAAATCGCCGACACCATCAAACGCGCGCAGCTCGATTCACCCGCCGCAACCGCTTCAATTTTTCGGCTCTGCGCCGCTAAACTTTACCCGACGCCGCGCCAGATTAAACTCACGCCCGATAAAACCATCACAGCTTATCGGCAAATGTTGATTGGATTTTGAGTTTTATTTCTTAACTGGCAAACCTGCGAGACATACAAAACCGTGAGAATGAATTTAGGTTCTCACGGTTTTGTCTATTGTTTTGAATTAATGACAAACTCTGCTTGATTTTTTATTGTTTATCTGGCGTAATTCCATCGCTATATTACATTCCCCGAAAATTAAGGAAAATGATATGTCTCAATCCCATGGCTTTTCCGTAAAACAGCCCATTTCTATTTGGAATAAAGAAATCGAAGTAAATTTTAAAGACCTTTTTAAGTCGGTAGCCAAAATTATTGTTAGCGCCAAACTTGGAAAGACTGATACCGCAATTAACAGCTTAGTTGACGGTGTTGCCGCTTTTAAGTTTAAAGAAGATGCCGGGCAGATGGCGTGGCTCTTGATTTATCGTTCGATAGCGAGAGCCTTGTTTATGCTGGTTGAAGAGAACGAGGCATTGTTTCGCGAAGTGACGAGAGGCTTTGCAAGTTTGGCTGGTGAGATTGATTTTGACGACGAAAAATTAAATGAAATTGAAGAAAAGATAAATTGGTCTATTGATGCCAGCGAATTAAAGATTGACCGTGATTTCTTTCGACGCCCTAAAGGATTGCCGATCATTCCTGAGTTAAAAACTCTTTTTAGCAGTTGGTTTAAAAACTTCGGTTTGGATAAGACAAAAGCGCTTTCACTCGGCGAGCGTTTTCCTTCCTATTTTGTATTTGCTCTGAATGAAGAATGGCGCGCTGAACGCGAGAAATACAAGCTGATTGAAAACGAAGTTGACACGCCCTTTACTAAAGCGACGCAAATCGAAGAATCATGGTTTAGATACCACGCATTTTTGCAAAAACGGATTGACGAGCCAATGTTTCAAGAGGCTTTCGGTTTGCGTCAAGTCTATGTTCCGCTGTCCGCTTATTACGAACGCGAGCCGGAAAAGAAAAGCGATCAACAAACGAGAGAATACGGTTTGTGGCGAGAAAGAGAAGTTGAAAAAGTCGTTGTTGAATTGGATGATGCGCTTGACGATTGGCTTGCCGACGAAAACCGTTTGGAAGGAATCAGAATCCTGAGCGGCGGTCCCGGTTTTGGCAAATCATCAGTCGCCAAAATGTTTGCCGCGCGACAGGTTGATAAAACAGACCGCCGCATTTTATTTATTCCGCTTCATTTGGTTTTAAAACTCTCGGACAATCTAGCCGATATTGTCGGAGCATTTGTCAAAGAGGAAGGCTTTAAACACAATCCGCTCGACGCTGAAAACGGCGACGAACGTTTTTTGATTATTTTCGATGGTTTGGACGAGCTTTCTTCACAGGGAAAAATCGGGGCGGAAGTTGCTCAACAATTTATGCGTATGGTCGAACAAGCAGTCCTCACGGCAAACAATCGCAAAGCAAAGCTAAAAGTTTTGATTTGCGGACGTGATCTCGCAGTTCAATCAAGCGGAAGTCAATTGCTTACCTCAACCAAAACGCTGCATTTGCTTCCTTACTTTCTGGAGGAAGAAAAACGGAAAGAATATATTGATGAAAAGAATCTGTTAAATCTCGATCGGAGAGATGATTGGTGGCGTCAATACGGTAAATTGACAGGTGAAAACTATAAACAGCTTCCTTACTTTCTCCAGAGAGAAAAACCGAAGGAATATATTGATAAAAAAAATCTGTTAAACCCCGATCAGGGAGATGATTGGTGGCGTCAATACGGTAAATTGACAGGTGAAAACTATAAACAGCTTCCGAAACAGCTTGAGCGTGATGATTTTAGTGAAGTAACGGGTTTGCCTTTGCTCAATTATCTGGTGGCTTTGAGTTATCGCGGCGGAAGAATCAAGTTTAATAACGACACAAATATTAATTTAATTTATGAGGATTTACTGAAATCAGTTTTCACGCGGGGAGGAATTTGGGCAGATGAGCAACATCCGGCGCTGCGAAATGTGAAACAAGCAGATTTCTTCAGAGTTCTTGAAGAAGTCGCTTTGACAACTTGGCATAACGGAGGGCGCAAAGTCACATTAAGAGAAATAGAAGAGCAATGCAGCAATAGCGGACTCGGTTTGTTGCTAGGTGAGTTTAAGAAAAATGCCGAACAAGGCGTGGCGGGCTTGCTAGTGGCATTTTATTTCAAGAAATCTGGTTTTCGTGATGTTGAAGGAAATGAAACCTTTGAATTTACACATAAAAGTTTCGCGGAATATCTGACCGCGCGGCGCATTGTTCAAATGGCTGAGAAAATAGTTAGGGAGCGGAAAAAAAGGCAAGACGATTATAACGATGGCTGGGATGAGGTTACGGCTTTAGTCGAATGGATTAAGATTTGCGGCAGATCGGCAATGGATTTTTATCTCCTTGGTTTTGTCAGACGCGAAATTGCTTTAAAAAAGTCGGAGGTTTTGAAGAAATGGCAAGACATTTTTTGTGAATTAATCGGTTTTCTTTTAAAAAATGGAACGCCCATGGAAAAGCTCGTGCCACGTCTTAAAACTTTTAGGGACGACATTGAACAGTCAAGAAACGCCGAAGAGTCTTTATTAGCTCTGGCAAATTCCTGCGCTTATACCAGCAAACAATTATTAAATATTGCTTTCCCTAATAATCAGTCACTTAGTGTTTGGCTTATAAAGTTACTTCAAAATTCAAAAAAAACTGAAGTTATCACACCAGATTTATTGTCCTTTTTAGATGCAAATATGGCTAATCTTCGTTTTCAGTTTCTTTGGGGAGTAAATCTTCATGGCGCATATTTTCAAGGAGCAAATCTTCAAGACACAATTCTTCAAAACGCAAATCTACAACGTGCAAATCTTTACCGAGCAAATCTACACCGTACAAATCTTCAAGGCGCAGAATTACACCACGCAATTCTTGAAGGCGCAATTCTTACAAATGCAAATCTTAAACGCGCAATTTTTTACGGCGCATTCCTTGAAAACGCAAATCTTCAAGACGCAAATCTTCAAGACGCAAATCTTCAATATGCAAATCTTAACCACGCAAATCTTGATGGTGCCAGACTTGCTGGCGCAAATTTTTCAGGTGCAATTCTTGTAAATGCAATTTGGACTAACGGTAAAAGAATAAAAGGCGGAAAATATCCGAATTTAGAATTTCAGGAAGCGGATTAGAGCAGTGAAATCAATTTGGAGTAAATTATTAAGTTATTTTTGTCGGAGAAAGCAAGCACTTAGATGCGCGTCCGGTTCGTATCAATATCTCCGTAATACAAAAAAGCATTTGCTCTGATAGCTTGATTTCGCTGATGAATGATTAAGATAAAATTCCGCTTCCCAAATTCATCATAAATGAGTTACATTTCCGCTGCAAATAACTGATTCGCAGGTGGGAGTGGTAAATCACAGTTGAAAATCATTCACACCTGAAAATCACACAATAATAGACTTCAAACGGTGCTTCGCAGGCTGAAAATGCCTTTTGCAGATGTAAAGCAAGGCATTGCGGGCGAATAATCGGGTCTCGCAACGGGCAAATCATTCGCGGGAGGCGAACAACGCGGTCTCGCAGATTTCG
Source organism: Pyrinomonadaceae bacterium (assembly GCA_036387135.1). Lineage (GTDB taxonomy): Bacteria > Acidobacteriota > Blastocatellia > Pyrinomonadales > Pyrinomonadaceae > JALZCH01. The sequence goes on from DASVUH010000057.1 coordinate 51,451, forward strand.
GCTGACAAAAAAGTACGGGCGAGTATCAACCTCGCCCGTACTTTTTTCTTTGATTAGGAGTGGTTTATTTCGCTAATCCGACCTGGCTCAAAATATAAGCATAGCGGAAAGCGGTTTCTTTGAGCGCGTCGTATCTGCCGGATGCGCCGCCGTGTCCCGCGCCCATATTGGTTTTGAGCAAAATCTGCGAGTCGTTGGTTTTCATCTCGCGGATTTTTGCGGCGAATTTCGCACCTTCCCAATACGGCACTTGCGAGTCGTTGAGAGAAACTTCGATCAACATATTCGGATAGTTTTGCCGTTTGATGTTGTCGTAAGGCGAATATTTAATCATATAATCGAACGCTTCTTTTTCGTTCGGATTGCCCCATTCGATATATTCGCTCGTCGTCAAAGGCAGGGAAGCGTCGAGCATCGTGTTCATTACGTCAACAAACGGAACCTGGGCGATTGACGCTTTGAACAAATCGGGACGCATATTGACGACCGCGCCCATCAACAAACCGCCAGCCGAACCGCCTTGAATCACCAAACGATCCGACGAAGTGTATTTGTTTTTGACGAGATGGTCGGCAACGTCAATAAAATCGGTAAAAGTGTTCATTTTCTTGAACATTCTGCCCTGTTCGCGCCATTCTTCGCCAAGCTCGCCGCCGCCGCGAATCGAAGCCAGCGCGTAGATCATTCCGCGGTCTAGCAAGCTCAAGCGCTGCGAAGAGAAGGTCGGGGCAAACGAAGCGCCGTAAGAACCGTATGAGTAAAGCAGCATCGGAGCCGAGCCGTCCAGTTTCGTTCCTTTTTTGTAAACGATTGCAACCGGAACTTTCACGCCGTCACGCGCCGTCGCCCAGACTCTCTCGGAAACATACTGATTTTTGTCGTAACCGCCGAGAACGTCGAGTTGTTTTAACAACTTGCGTTCTTTTGAATTCATATCGTATTCAAAAGTCGAAGGCGCGGTGACGAAAGAGTTATAGCCGAATTGAATTTTGCTTAGATTGTACTCGCGGTTTGCGCCGAGACCCATCGAATAAACCGGCTCAGGCGTTTCGATGCGGTGAAATTTGCCGGTCTTTTTGTCGAGAATCCGCAAATATTCCAGACCGTTTTCGCGTTCGGAAATAACGCCGTGACCGGAGAAAAACGTGATGTCGTCAATTTTAACTTTCGGGTTGTGCGCGATAAATTCTTTCCAGTTTTTCTCGGACGGATCGTTCATCGGAGCCGTCACGACGCGAAAGTTTTTTGCGCCTTTATTCGTCGTAATGTAAAACTTGCCTTCGTCGTAATCAACGCTGTATTCGTGGTCTTTTTGGCGCGGCAAAATGACTTTCGGCTCGGCGGTCGGATTATCCGCCGGAATGTAACGCGCTTCGCTCATCGTTTTGGCGAACGCCGATAAGATAATCATCTTTTTATCGCGCGAACGACCGACGCCGATGTCGAAAAGCTCGTCTTTTTCTTCGTAAACAAGCTGATTGTCGTTTGAGCCGACTGTGTGTCGCCAGAATTTATCCGAGCGTTTCGTCACCTGATCTTCGGTCACGAAAAGCAGAGTTTTGTTGTCGTTCGCCCAGACGACGGACGTGACGCGCTCGATTTTGTCGGGCAAAATTTGTCCGGTGCGTAAATCTTTGATTTGCAGCGTGTATTGACGATAACCCGTATTATCCGAAGAAAAGGCGAGCAGATTGCCGTCGTCGCTGATCGAATACGCGCCGATTGAATAATATTTTAAGCCTTTTGCCAGCTCGTTCTGGTCGAGCGTGATTTCTTCTTTGGCATTATTATCGCCGGCGCGCTTGCGGGCAAAAATCGGATATTGTTTGCCTTCTTCAGACCGGGTGTAATAAACGTAATCGCCGTAACGATACGGAACGCCTTGGTCGGTTTGCTTGATGCGCGCGAGCATTTCGTCGTAAAGCGATTTCGTCAATGCTTCGTAAGGCTTCATTACCGATTCGGTGTAAGCGTTTTCGGCGAGCAGATACTCTTCGACTTCCTGCCGGACTTTGCCGGTTTTCGGGTCTTTGTCGCTTCGCATCCACGAATAATTATCTTCGAGCTTCGTGCCGTGAATTTCGGTGACTTTTGCTTTCTTTGCCGGAACCGGCGGTTTTAACTCATTCATCGTTTGTTGTGCGTTTACGTTAACAAGCGGAATCGCGCCGAACAGCAGCGCAGCCGCTAAAAAAGATTTGATTTTCATTATTTTACACTCCGTATCAGAAAACTGGTGACGAACATTTACATTTTTACGGAGAAATCTGCAATCAGGTTTCTCAAGATAGTCGAAAAACAACTGTTTTCATTTATCCCGTAAGAGCTTAAGTGCTGACTAATCTAAGTTATTGATATTTTATCGCTTAACATCTCTTCCAAATCGGTTTTTCAAATTACGACGCAAGATATTAGCAGCATAAAAGAAAGTTTGATTTATTAGAGCAATAATCCGACTGATTTACAAATTTTGACAGTGGAAAGTATGGCTGATAGTATTTCTATACATTAGCAATTATTGGAAATTTGTTGGGCGTATTGCCTCGGCATTTTAAACGGCGCTGATCCGCCGGTTATATTCGGCGTGAGATTTAGATATTTGAGATTTAGAAGCGCTTCTCCCCATAAAGCAAATCAAATTTATGATTTTAGAAACCTCATTTGCGGAAAAAACGGGTGAACTGCATCTTCTTCAAAAAACCGGCACAGACCTTACAGTTATTGTGCCGGCGTATAATGAAGCTGACAATATCGCCGACACAATTCGCAGCTTGCAAAATCAAACCGTTCAGGTGGACGAAATAATCATCGTAGATGATTGTTCCACCGACGGAACCGGCGACACTGCACGCGCTTGCGGCGTGACCGTTATCAAACCTCCGATCAATACCGGCACGAAAGCGGGAGCCCAGAATTTCGCTCTCGAAAGAGTCCGAACGAAATATACAATGGCGCTCGACGCCGATACTACTCTTGCCGCCGACGCAATCGAGCTGCTTCTCAAGGCTTTTGATGATTCGGACGCGGCAGCCGCCTGCGGATTCGTCGTTCCGCGTCGCGTTAAAAGCGTATGGGAACGCGGGCGCTACGTCGAATACCTTTTCGCTTTCACTTTTTATAAACCGATTCAGGATTATTACGAAAAGCCTCTGATTTCGTCGGGCTGTTTTTCGATTTATCGAACGGACATTCTTAAAGCCAATAACGGGTGGTCAACCCGCACGATGGCTGAAGATATGGATTTAACCTGGAGCTTTTATCAAGCCGGACACAGCGTTCGGTTCGTTCCCGAAGCCGTCTGTTATCCGATTGAGCCGCATAATTTTTCGTTTATGCGAAAACAGCTCAAACGCTGGTCGCACGGTTTCATCCAAAACGTTCAGCTTCACTGGTGCGGCGTCCTCGAAATCCAATATTTGCGAACTCTTGTCGGTCTGGCAATGTGGGATGCGACAATTGCTTCGCTCGCTTTCCTGATTCTTATTCCCTTGCTTTCGATTTTCGTTAGCCCGTTTTTTCTTCTGGGTTATGTAATTGACGCGCCCGCCGTGCTTGTCCCGATTTTGTTTAAAGCTCAACAAAGAAATGAGTTTTGGCGGGCATTGGCGAGCTTTCCGGCATTCCTGGTTTTGCGAATGGTTAATGCCGTTTTTTTCCTTGAAGCATTTTGGAGCGAACTTTTAATGCGCCGACCGCTTCGAGTATATGAAAAAGGACATTAAGAAAGGATTTTTAAAATATTATGATTGCAGGATTGCCCGGAACCGGAATTAGCGGATTGTTTTATTTATTAAGCGCTTTTTGGATGCCTCTAGCCGAGATCGCGCGATTTCTTAGCGGTCGCCAGCGTCAATCGAATTGGAGGCTGGTCTTTTCACAGTTTGCCTTGGCAACCGGAATCTTTGCTGCATTAGGCGTGACCGGCGCTCTAATTGATTATTTTATTCCAATTTCGGTCAAGTTTTTGGAAGCCTTTATTCCTAATTCTGATAAGAACTCCCAAACGATTAGCCTCGGCGTCGCTCCCACAGTCATTACTATCGCTGTTTTATTCCTTTTTCTCTTTAGTCTTGAAATAATCGGGTTAATTTTAGGGCTAATTAAATCTCGTAATCCGCAAAAAAGTCTGAAAAAAGAAGCAATAAACGTCAAACGTTTGTTCCCCGAAAAACGAAATGCTATTGAAGAAACTCGCGGATGAGCTTGCTTTAAAAACGTGCTTTACGATGACTGATTTATAAATTTAAAAACAACAAGGCTGCATAAATTATTGATTTTGCGGTGAAACAAACTCCATTTTGAACATTTTAGTTTCTCCGTTCGGCAGCACGACCGTAACTTTGTCGTCTTCAATTGATTTTACTTCGCCTTCCAAATTTTGCGGCAAATTGACGATTTCGCCGACCGTGATTTTCGGGGCGGCGTTTTCTTTCAGCTCGCGCAGAATTTCTTCTTCCTCCGGTTTTACCTGAATTTCCGGCGTTTTGATTTCCAATCTTTTTTCAACCGGGCGCTCGCAATTATCACAACTTCCGCATTTTTCGATTTCTTCCGATTCTGCTTCAAAATATTCCGACAAAATTCGCCAGCGGCAAAACGCGCTTTGCGCATAAAGCATCATTCGCTCAAGCTTTTCGCGGTCGGTTTCGCCTTTCTCGACATATTCTGCCGCGATTTTCTCGATTTCCGCATCATTCAAATCACGTTTCGCCAATTCAAACTTCGCGCCGCGTTTTTCTCTGACTATTTTCGCATCTTTTAACAAATTCAGCGCGACACGCGTTTTGGTTTTCGCTACCGCGTCACCGATTGTTTCCTGAATTTGCGTCAAGTTTGCAGCAGACGAAAAGCTTTCCAGCGTTTGATAAATCGCCAAAATGTCGTCAGCCGTCGGATAACGCCCGCCCAGAAAAAACTGCTGCACGCGGCGGTCGCGCGTGTCGTAAAGCAAAACGCATTGTGCTGGTTCGCCGTCGCGCCCGGCTCGTCCGGCTTCCTGATAATACGATTCGAGCGAGCCGGGAATCTGCCAGTGAACGACCGCTCGAATGTCCGCTTTATCAACGCCCATTCCAAATGCGTTTGTTGCGACAATCGTCTCGATTTCGCCGGACATAAAGCGATCTTGCGTTTCGTGCCGTTGTTTTGCGCTCAATTTCCCGTGATATTTTTCCGCCGTTATTCCGACTTTCTCCAAAAAATCAAACACTTCTTCGACCGCTTTAACGGTCGCGCAATAAACAATTTTCGAGCCTTCAATTTCTCGCAAAAATTTCGCCAGATTCTCGCGTTTTTCCAAATCGTTTGTCGTGTGAACGACTTCAAAAACCAGATTCGGACGGAAAATGCCGGAATTAACAACCTGCATTTGCGGTCGTTCAAGCTGTCGTTTGATGTCTTCAATGACTTCGGGAGTCGCCGTGGCGGTCAAAGCCAGAATCGGCGGATTTTTTAATTGTTTAAGCGCCGCGCGAATCTCCAGAAAAGCCGGTCGGAAATCGTGTCCCCATTGCGAAATGCAATGGGCTTCGTCAATGACGACGAAATCAATCTGTTTATCTTTGATTGTTTCCAAAAAATCGGCGTCGGTTAATCTTTCCGGCGTGGTGAAAACAAAATCGCTCGCCTGCCGCTCGACTTGTTCGAGCGATTCGCGCTGTTCCGTTTCGGAAACAGAGCTGTTCAAATTCGCAACGTCGAAGCCTTTTTCTTCGAGCTTGTCGGTCTGGTCTTTCATCAGCGAAATCAGCGGCGAAACGACAATCGTCATTCCTTCGAGATGTAGCGCCGGCAATTGATAACAAAGCGATTTCCCCGCTCCCGTCGGCATAATCGCCAAAGTGTCTTTTCCGGCTAAAACGTTTTCAATCACCTCGCGCTGCCCCGCGCGCAGCTTTTGAAAACCGAATGTTTCGCGCAGAGTTCGTTGAATTTGTTTCGCGCCCGCTTGATTGCTCATAAAAGTAACAAGTAACAAGTAATAAGTAATAAGTAATAAGTAATAAGTTTAAAAGCTAATTACTTATTACTTATTACTTATTACTAAGTCAGTACGGCTTTAGACCGTTTGAGTATTTGTTTCGACCGGAATTTCCCGGCTTGTCAGAGCCAATAGTTCGGGGTCGGGTTTAAAAAACGGCGCGAATTGGATGAACAACGTCGAGATGGCTATTGCGATTGTGCAAGCTGCGCCGCCTTCGATCCCGTAATCGCCGCCCGACAGCCAGACAAGCCGGTTTGAATCAATTGAATTTAGAAACGGCGACGGTGCAATGCTCGTAATTCCGCTGACCGGAATCCCGAAAATCTGCGCCATCAAAAAATTCCACGCGAAATGGACGCCGAACGGAAACCATAAATTGCGGGTTTTCAAATAAGCAATTGCCAGCCAGATACCGGCGAGCGCGGTGTTGAGAAAAGTAAAAACCGGCGCGATATTCGGATTTCCGAGATGACCGAGCGCGAAGGGCAGAGAAGTAATGATAACGGCAAGCCACGCTAGATGTGCGCGGGCGAAAGTTTGCAAAGCATAGCCGCGAAACAAGGTTTCTTCCGCCGCAGCGCCCAAACCGAAAACGGCTGCCGCCGTCAGAAAAGACTGCAAAAGCGCAAAAGCTGCGGCGTTGTTTAAATTAAAATTTAACGCGCCCGAACCGAACACAATCGTCACAGCTAGTAAAAGCGTTCCGACGCCGATGCCGATGCCGCTCAGGAAATTCAGCAAGCTCTTGCTTTCAAACGTCCAGCCCAATGTTTTCGCGGGCAAATCTTCGATTTTCTTCTGAAATACAAATGCCAGAACCGCTGAAACTATCAGCATCGTCAGATTTTGAACGATAAAACCGCCGTTGCCGCCGAGAAAAGATTTTAATTCGGGCGAACCTTGCGCCGACAAAAAGAACCCGCCTTCAATTGCAGTCACGCAAAACACAAACGCGAAGGCAAAGAGCAAAAAACGCCAGCCGCTTCTGAGGCGACCGAATGCGTTGAAAAATAAAAAACTCATCCGGTTATTTTAGATTCGACCGGATGAGTCTGAAAAGCGCAAATCAAGATTTTCAGTTAAAGATTTTTGGCAAAGCGGCTCAATTTCCACCATTCGATTGTTCGGCGCAAGCCTTCTTCCAAGCCGACGAGCTTTTCGTAATCCAGACATTCGCGGGCACGCGCGTTGTCCGCCTGTGAATGTTTAACGTCGCCGGGGCGAGCTTCTCTGTGTTCGGCTTGAACGTTTTCTTTGCCGGTTATCTTTTTTAAAACTTCGAGCAGCTCGTTCAATGTCACGCGGTCGCCGTTCGCGGCGTTCATCACTTCGCCGATTCCTCTTGTCGTCTGCGATGCGCGAATATTGGCGTTAACGACGTTGGCGATATAAGTGAAATCGCGGGTTTGCTCGCCGTCGCCATAAATAATCGGGGTTTTGCCGATCATCAAAGCGTCAATAAAACGCGAAATAACGCCCGAATATTCCGAGCTTGGGTCTTGCCGAGGACCGAAAACGTTGAAATAACGCAAGCTGATTGTTTCCAGACCGTAAACGCGGGTGAAAACCTGACAATAATATTCGCACATCAATTTTGCCGCGGCATAAGGCGAAAGCGGTTCGGGAAGCATCGTTTCGATCTTCGGCAAAGTCGGCTGGTCGCCGTAAGCCGAGCTTGACGCCGCATAAATCAAGCGTCGTACGCCGGCTTCTTTTGCGGCGACGAGCAGCTTAAAAGTGGCATTGACGCAGGCTTCGTGAGTTTCTTTCGGATTAGCAACCGAGCGCGGAACCGATGGCAGCGCCGCTTCGTGAAAAACGACTTCGACGCCTTCGAGAGCCTGGCGCAGCTTTGTTTCGTCGTTTAAATCCCCTTCGATAAATTCAAAATCGCCCGATATTTCGTCCAGATTTTCTCGATAGCCGGTCACGAAATTATCAATGATGCGAACAGTTCCGCCCTGTGCGATAAGAGCGTCAGCCAGATTCGAGCCGATAAAACCCGCCCCGCCCGTAACCAGAAATTTTTTGCTTTGCATAAAATTTCAAATTACAAATTACAAATTACGAATGACGAATGAAGGAATTTCTTTTTAAATCTTAAAAATCAGATTCCACAATTCGTAATTCGTAATTCGTAATTCGTAATTCGTAATTCGTAATTGAATTATCTCCCGACTCCGGTGTATTCAAAACCGCGCTCGCGCATTGCGGCGGGTTCGTAAATGTTGCGAAGATCGGCGATTTTCGGAGATTTTAAAAGCGATTTGACTTTTTCCAAATCGAGAGCGCGAAATTGATTCCATTCGGTCACGAAAACCAGCGCATCCGCTCCTGAAATAGCATCGTATTCGTCTTTTGAATACTCGATGTCGGGCAGAGATTTTCTGGCTTCTTCCATCGCTACCGGGTCAAAGGCTTTCACTTTTGCTCCTCGCGCTACGATTTCATTGATAATTTCAATTGCGGGCGATTCGCGCATATCGTCGGTTTCCGGTTTGAACGAGAGACCTAAGACGGCAATTGTTTTACCGGCAAAATCGCCTATAAGCTGTTCAATTTTCGGAATCATTATCCGGCGTTGATTGTCATTGACTTCAATAACGGTATCAACAATGCGCGATTCTGAGCCGTATTGTTTCGCAACAGTCGCCAGCGCGCGTGTGTCTTTCGGAAAACAGGAACCGCCGAAGCCCGGACCCGGATGCAAAAACTTGCCGCCGATTCGTTTGTCCATTCCCATTCCGCGGGCTACGTCGTGAACGTCGCACCCGATTTTATCGCACAGATTGGCGATTTCGTTGATAAACGAGATTTTCGTGGCGAGAAAAGCGTTGGCGGCGTATTTCGTCAATTCCGCCGCTTCGAGCGAAGTGATGACGAAAGGCGTCTCAATTAAAAATAGCGGGCGATATAAATCTCTCATAATCGCAATCGCTTCCGCGTCGCGGCTGCCGATGACAACGCGGTCGGGGCGCATGAAATCGCTGATTGCCGCGCCTTCGCGCAAAAATTCGGGATTAGAGCAAACGCCGAAATTGTGTTTCGCCGTTTGATTTTCGTGAATCAATTTGCGTACCCATTCGCCGGTTCCGACCGGAACCGTGGATTTCGTCACGATGACTTTGTAGCCGTTCATATAACGGGCAATATCGAGAACCGCTTTTTCGACAAAGCTCATATTCGGCGTTCCGTCCTCGTTCGGCGGAGTGCCGACGGCGAGGAAAATCACCAGAGCATTTTCAACGGCTTGTTTCAAATCGGTTGTAAAATGAAGGCGTCCCGCTTTTGAGTTTCGCTCGACAATTTGATCAAGTCCCGGCTCGTAAATCGGGATAATTCCGTCCTTGAGGCGAGCAATCTTACTTTCATCAACATCAACGCAGGTCACGTCCACGCCAAACTCGGCAAAGCACGCACCCGTTACCAGACCAACGTATCCCGTACCAATTACTGCAATATGCATTTTTTTATAATTAGGAAAGAGTCAGAGTAAAATGTACAAAAAGCCACGAATTGGACTCCTTTGTCAAGTTATCCAATTCGTGGCAGTAAAATTAAATTGTCGGTGAATTTTACCGGTTTGGGCTGATAACGATCACGTCACCGCCGCCGTCAACATCCGATTTGCCATAAACGATACCTACCCCAACCGCGACGCCAACAGCCACCAAAAGACCGGCTATTGTGCCAAGCCCGAGACCGAGCGTCGGTGTCGGCGTGACGCTTCCGGGACGAACGCACGGTTTGCATCCGGTTTGCTGTAAGCTGCCAGCCATGGCATCGGTTCCGGCAGCGACTTGTTTGTCGTTTCCGCCGGTGCGAAGCGTGACTAAGCCCGCAATCGTATCAACGTGAGTGTGTCCGCATTCTTTTTCGACGACAAAAGTGTTGGCTTGATTGGCATCGGCGATTGTCAAACCTTCGAGCGTGGTAATATTGGCGTTAAAGCCGTTATTATTCATCACGCGAACTTTACCCAAATTCAAAGTTCCGTAGATGCCGGAATTATCGAATTTAAGAGTCATGGTCGTGTTCGGTCCCAGCTCGATGCGTCCGATTTTGCCGAGGCTGACAACGGCAGACGAATTTTCCGCCGTGATAATTGAGCTGCCCGAAGCGACCGTGCTGCCCGAAACCACGTTGCGTCCGTCAACCGTGACGGTTCCGGTAACGGCAATTTCTCCGTTTGATTGTGGGGCGGCAGCGAGGGCAACCATTGAAGTGACGCTCCAGACGGCGAGCGCTAAACAAGCTGCAAGCGTTTTGTGAATAAAAGTTCTGTTAATCATTATCTCTTTTCCTCCAAAGAGGCTGCCGGAATATTTTCCAAATAATCAATCAGGCAACCAAAAATTTTAAGAATCTCCTCAAGTAATTTAACGCGTCGGGCTTAGGGTTGTTGATCCGGTGCCGAATTGTAGCTCGTTGTTGTCCCTTAAAGCAACATAAACCAAGACCGCTGCCGCCGCGCCGAAAATAAGTCCGTAAAGCGCAATATTGCCGGAACCCGCGTCGGTGTCAGTATCCTGTCCGCTCGTCTGAGTTTGACCGGCATTGACAGTTGTTGATTTACCGTTTGAATTAAAGGCAACGACGCCGCTTTCCGACGTGACGCTGGTTGCGTTGTCAAGAGCGTTAACCGTAAACGCTTTGTCGCCTGCTTGATTAGCTACGACTACGCTGTCTTTTGTTTGAATACTGTTTTCAGAATTGTCATTGCCGACGACGCGAACGTTACCGGAAACCAAATTCCCCGAAATTCCTTTTTCGTTGAAGTTTAAAACGAAATTTGAATTCGGCGCGATTTCAACGCGACCGAGCTTGCCCAAATTAATCGTGGCGCTTGACGTTGAAGGGGTTGTAATGTTGGTTGACGATTGAATTGTGCGCCCTGAAAAAGCACGTTCTCCGTTGACCGAAACAAATGGAATATCGCCGTCAGCCGGAGCGCCCGAAACGATCAATTCAGCCAGTTGAGGTTGATTGCCGGGTGTTGCCGAAGCAAACATCGAAGATGTCATAAAAACGGCAGAAGCCAAAGAAGTTGCAATGGTTTTGCGAACCCAAAGTGTTTTGCTCATATTTCTCCTTAAATCCTTATTTTTGCTGTTCTCTAAATAAAAACTCTAAATACCTCGAATCTTTTACACGAATAATCAAGGAAAGTCAACGAACTTTCAGCAAAAATTCCGTATTTCTGATAAAGAAAATAAAGTGTTTTCAAAATCGCGTTAAGAGTAACGCTTCAAGGTACAATCTTTCAATAATTTTACTATCGAAGTCAACTTATTTTTGCTCCATTAGGTTGACACTTTCGTGTAATAATTCTAAAAAAGTTTAGATTTCTTCACATTTTATATTTTTTATCGAATAAAAAAGTGACAAAACCTGAAATTATCATTCGGATTAAAGCTGAAAACGCTTGGTTAAGTGTTTTCTCTTAAAAGTTTGCGCCGTTTTGTCGGCGAAAAAAGTTGTAAAAAATTTGCGGCGCGCACTTGCCGCCGTAAAAATTGGCAATAAGTTAAATTTATTTTCTGGAGCAGAAAAAATGCGAAAAATTGTTTTATTAATGTTCGTTTTAACGGCAGTTTTGACAAATGCCTGTGTCAACGCCCCGCAAAACGGTAACACCGCCGCCGGTCAACCGCAAAACACGGGCGCCAAGATTAAAATCGGTTTTGCGATGGACACGGTTAAAGAAGAGCGCTGGCAGCGTGACCGGGATGCGTTTGAAAAGCATTGCAGAGAGTTAAATGTGGACTGCGTCGTGACGGTCGCCAACAATAGTGCCGAACGGCAGGCGAACGATGTCGAAAATCTTTTGACACAAGGCGTTAACGTTCTCGTCATCGCGCCGCACGACGCGACGCAAGCCGCTTCGATGGTTGATAAAGCCAAAGCTCAAAACGTGCCGGTAATCAGCTACGACCGGCTAATAAATTCCGATAAAATTGACCTTTATATTTCCCACCAGGTTCCGGTTATCGGCAGAAAAATGGCTGAATACGCTTTGCAGAAAAAACCGAGCGGAAATTACGTGATGGTTTACGGCGCTTCGACCGATAACAACTCTCACATTATGAAAAAAGCGCAACTTGAGGTTTTAAAAGCTCAACCGGGTGTTAAAATCGTCGCCGAACAGCATATTCCCGATTGGAGTCGTGAACAGGCTTTGAATTTCGCCGAAAACACTTTGACGCAGCAAGGCGACAAAGTTGACGTATTCGTAGTTTCCAACGACGGAATGGCTTCCGGCGTGATTGCCGCTTTGGACAAAAGAGGTTTGAGCGGAAAAATTCTCGTCACCGGACAAGACGCCGACAAACCCGCGCTGCAATCAATCGCCGAAGGCAAGCAGACAATGACCGTCTATAAACCGATTATTCCGCTCGCCAACAGCGCGGTTGAAGCGGCAATAAAGCTTGCGAAAAAAGAGTCTTTGAGCGGCGTAACCCAGTTTCAAAACGATGCTATCAAAAAGAGCGTTCCGGCAACTTTGCTCGAAGTCGTCTCGGTTGATAAAGACAATCTGATGCAGACCGTAATCAAAGACGGCTACGCGAAATACGAAGACGTTTACGCGAACGTCCCGCCCGATCAAAGACCCAAGCAATAGTCTGGCGAGTCTGGCGAGTGGTGAGTCTGGCGAGTCAACAGAAATTTATTTTCTTTTGATTCCTTCGACTCGCCAGACTCGCCAGACTCGCCAGACTCGCCAGACTCTGTGACTGCATTACTTGAAATGCGCTCGATAACAAAAGAATTTCCGGGCGTGCGCGCTTTGGACGGAGTGACGTTTGATTTGCGCGCCGGGGAATTTCATTCGCTCGTCGGCGAAAACGGAGCGGGAAAATCTACGCTGATGAAAGTTTTGTCGGGCGTTTATCCGGCGGGAAGCTACGGCGGCGAGATTTTTATAGACGGCGAGTTAAGGCAGTTTCGCGGAATTCGAGATTCCGAAACGGCTGGCGTAGCGATTATCTTTCAAGAATTATCGCTCGTCAAAGAATTAACCGTCGGCGAAAACATCTTTTTGGGGCGTGAACCGAGCCGATTCGGAATCGTGAATTGGGGCGAGCTTTACGCGCGTGCCGCAAAATTGCTCGAAGATGTGCATCTTCCGATAAATCCGCGCACATTGGTCGGAAATCTCGGAATCGGGCAGCAGCAGCTTGTCGAAATCGCCAAAGCTCTCTCGCAAAACGCGCGCATTCTGGTTTTGGACGAACCGACCGCCGCTTTGACCGAATCGGAAGTCGAAACGCTGTTTGAAATTCTGAAAAATTTAAAATCGCGCGGCGTCGGAATGATTTATATTTCGCACAAGTTAGGTGAAGTTTTTCAAATGAGTGACCGCATCACGGTTTTGCGCGATGGAAAAACCGTCGGTACGGAAGCTGCGGAAAATCTGACGAAAGAAAAAGTCATTTCTTTGATGGTTGGGCGTGAAGTCGGTGATATTTTCCCGAAATCCGAACACGAACGCGGCGCAGTCGCGCTCGAAATCCGCAATTTAACCGCCGCCGATACCGAACACGCCGGGCAAAATGTGGTGGAAAATGTGAGTTTTTCCGTCAGAAAAGGCGAAGTTTTGGGAATCGCAGGTTTGATGGGAGCCGGTCGGAGCGAGCTTTTGATGTCGCTTTTCGGCGCGCACGCGGGACGAGTTTCCGGCGAGATTTTTATTGAAGGCGAAAGAGCTTCAATAAATTCCCCGGCTGACGCAATTCGTCACGGAATCGGTTTTGTCACCGAAGACCGCAAACGGCTCGGTTTGATTCTCGATCAGACGGTTTTAAATAATATGACGCTCGCCGGACTTACAGAATTAAGCGGTCGTTTTATCACGCATCGCGGGCGCGAAAAAACTTTCGGCGAAAAAGCCCGGAAAGATTTGCGCGTTAAAACAAGCTCGGTCGAAACAATCGTCGGCACTCTTTCGGGCGGCAATCAGCAAAAAGTCGTGCTGGCAAAATGGCTGCTGACGAATCCGAAAATTTTATTTTTGGACGAACCGACGCGCGGGATTGATGTCGGCGCGAAACAGGAAATTTACGCCAACATTAACGAGCTGGCGAAACAAGGTTTGGCAATTGTGCTGGTTTCTTCGGAATTGCCCGAAGTTTTGGGGCTTTCAGACCGGATTCTGGTTTTGCACGAAGGGCGAGTGACCGGAGAGTTTATTAAAACCGAAGCCACGCCGGAAAAAGTAATGGCGGCGGCGACGGGGAATGTTTGATAAAACGGTTTTTACCGCAGAGAGCGCTGAGGAGACGCAGAGGGCGAGGAGATGAATTTTCAAAATGTGAATCAAATAACTGATGCGGTTATTGGCGCGGCGATTGAAGTTCATAAAAAACTCGGTCCCGGATTGCTTGAATCCGCTTATAAAGAATGTTTGACGAGGGAATTCATTTTAAGAGAAATCAATTTTGAAAGAGAAAAACCTTTACCGCTCGAATACAAAGGCATTCGTTTGGAGTGCGGTTACCGGCTGGATTTTCTGATTGAAAAATTGGTTGTCGTCGAAATTAAATCGGTTGACGCGTTAAATTCAATTCACGAATCACAATTGATTACTTATCTCCGCCTCGGCGAATGGAAAATCGGATTACTAATCAATTTCAACGTTGAAAAACTAACAAACGGAATCCGCCGCAGAGTTTTAAACTACAAAGAATAATCTCTTATTGCCCTCTGCGTCTCCTCAGCGCTCTCTGCGGTAAAATCTTCTAACCAAAATGAAAGAAACAGCAAACATCGGCAATTTTAAAATCAACACTTCCGCGCTCCGCGCTTACACGATGCTCGCGGCTCTGGCGGCAATCTGGTTTTATTTTTATTGGGCGACGGGCGGGATTTTTCTGACGCCGCGCAATCTTTCAAATCTGATGCTGCAAACATCAGTGACCGGAGTTTTGGCGGTCGGAATGCTGATGGTGATTGTCGCGGGGCAAATTGATTTGTCGGTCGGCGCAGTTCTGGGGCTTGCGGGCGGAGTCGCGGCAATCGCTTTGACGAATTGGAATTACGGACTCTTGCCTTCGATTCTGCTGGCGATTTTAATCGGCGTCGGAATCAGCCTGTTTCAAGGCTCGCTCGTCGCTTACGCCAAAATTCCCGCGTTTATCGTGACTCTCGGCGGTTTGCTCGCGTGGCGCGGCGCAATCAAAGGCGTTACGCAGGGCGAAACGATTCCTGTTTCCGAAGCGAGCTTCAAATCAATCGGACAATCTTACGTTTCGCCGGAAACCGGCTGGGCGATTGCGGCTCTGGCGATTTTAGCGGTTTTGTTTTTCGCTTTTCGGCAACTGCGCGCTCAGCGCGAATTTGTTTCGGAAAACGCGAGCGCCGTATCGGTGATCGTTCCGGCTGCACTGCAAATCGCGGCTATCATCGGATTTATTTTTCTGATGAACGCTTACGCCGGAGTGCCGATTGCGGTTTTGATTTTGCTCGTCGTCGCTTTTCTCGGATTTTTTATCACCAACAACACGACATTCGGTCGCTATCTTTACGCCATCGGCGGCAACCCGGACGCGGCGCGTCTGTCGGGAATTAACAACGAGCGCAATATTCTCGCGGTTTACGCTCTGCTCGGCGCTCTGACCGGAATCGCGGCGCTGATTTTCACCGCCCGCGTCGGTTCAGCCAGCCCCGACGCCGGAACTTTGAAAGAACTCGACGCAATCGCGGCTTGCGTCATCGGCGGCGCGAGTTTGATGGGCGGACGCGGAACGATTTTCGGAGCGTGTTTGGGAGCGTTGATTATGGCTTCGCTCGATAACGGAATGTCTCTCTTAAACGTCAAAGATTTTATGCAGGACATTATCAAAGGCTCGATTCTCGTTGCTGCGGTTGGTTTGGATATGATCGGCAGAAGACAAAGCTAGAGCTTAAATATGAAAATATATTCAATATTTAATACCTGTATTATCTAGAAGATCAAGCGCTAGATTAATCCGAAGATAATGACAATGAAAGATACCAATTTGATATAATCAAGAGTGTAATCTTTTTAGCACTATGATTAATTTTTGCAATTAATATTAAGTATTAGCTTCTTTTGGTTTTCCTTTGCCAGTTAAAACCTCATCTTTAAGATTTAGAATAGCTTTTCGTTTTTCTTCTCTAATGGCTGGCACAACATAAATCTCATGTAATACCTCTGTAAGAGCAGAAAGAATCAGTCGTAGATGTTTTGATTCCCATCCATCATAGGATTCTTCGTGAACTTTAGTACTTGTTACTTGTTGAATAGTAAGAAGGGTATCAAAAAATATAGGATCAAGATTAGGATTTATACTCTTTAACGATTTTACTCGATCTTCGTAGTTATCCCCCGTGCCACCTTGGAGTATAGTAAGTTCATAAACGACCTTTCGCGCGCAAGCGGAAGCTCCGGTTAAGAAGTTACTTTTCAAACATCCTTCAGCTTCTGTAATTAGTTCACGGAGAACTTTAGGAATTCGATTATCAATAACGAAGAAGGACGTAGGCACAGAGTAGAAAAAAGCTTCATCAATATTTTCAATGTCAGAAGTAAAACGATACCAAATGCCAGCAGAACTACTGGCATATTGTATGATTTCCAAATCCCGATACGACAGGTGCATAGACTTATTATGACAAGATTGACATTCAACAAAGTAGACGAAACACTTCTTCGATTCTGTCCAATCAAAGACGTATCTTGACCTTACTGCATATGCGACATTACGGCGATTACAATATGGGCAATTGTAAACATAGCGGTCTATAAAATAACGGGCATCAAGTTGAGAATGGTCTGGCATGAGACTTACTAATCCTCCAAATACGATCTTACATATTAAGTGAACGATCAACAAAAGTGGAAATAACCAAGAGAATGTGCAATGTAATTTATCTCGAATCTTGCCTTATATTCGATTGCTCTGTATAATCTTATTTTCCTTCGGAAGGCGATGAAGTAATCCGGTGGGTTTCGCGCCCACTTTTTCTTTGCCTGAAAAACGATTGGGAAAAGGGGAAATGGAGAATCTTCGAGTTACAGAGCGGGTGCGGGAAATTGCCGAGCGGGTTGCCGCCGAGAGCGGGTTGGAATTGGTTCATGCCGAATTTGTCGGGAGCGGGCGAAATTCCGAGTTACGGGTTTTTATTGACAAACCCGGCGGCGTGACGGTAGACGATTGTACGCACGTCAGTCACACGCTGGGAACAATTCTCGACGTTGAAAATTTTATTTCTTCCAATTACGCGCTGATTGTTTCGTCGCCCGGTTTGGAACGCGAGCTTTACAATTTGCGGGATTACGCGAAATATGCCGGAAGTTTGGCGAAATTAAAGGCTCGTCAGCCGATTGGAAATCAACGCAATTTTCGGGGTCGAATCATTGGGGTCGAAGGCGAGACGGTGATTTTTGACGATAAAACAAACGGGCGAGTCGAGATTCCGTTTGAACAGATTGCCAAAGCAAATCTGGAAATTGACATCGAAGAAGAATTCAGGAAAGCCGCCGAACGCGAACAGGAAAAAGCGGCGGCAGAATAATCTGAGCAGAATAGTTAGGAAAAAATGACATCAACGATTGCACAAAATATTGACGCGCTGTGCGCCGAACACAATATTGACCGCGAGCTTGTGGTCGAAGCGGTAAAAGACGCCGTGCGCGCCGCCGCGCGCAAGCAGTTTAAAATTCAGGACAAAACCGGCGACGCGCTTCAGGTTGACTGGAACACGGAAGACGGCGAGATCGAGATTTCGGTTTTAAAAACCGTCGTCGAAGAAGTCGAAAGTCCGACGACCGAATTGTCGCTCGCAGAAGCGATTGAATTGGCGGGCGAAGAAGTCGAGCTTGGCGACCAGCTTTTGATTCCGCTTTCGCGCGAAGAAATGGGACGCATCGCGGCGCAGACCGCTAAGCAGATTCTCGTGCAAAAAGTGCGCGAAGCGATTCGGGACAACGTTTACGAGCAGTATATTGACAAAAAAGAAGAAATTGTTTCGGGCGTCGTCAAGCGTTTCGAGCGCGGCGATATGATTGTTGATTTGGGAACCATGGAAGGCGCTCTGCCCAGAAATCAACAAGTCCGCAGCGAAAACTGGAATCAGGGCGAGCGTATTCGCGCCGTGATTCACGATGTCAACAAAGACCCGAAAGGGCAGCAAATCGTTTTGTCGCGCACCAGCCCGGAGTTTGTCAAACGCTTGTTTGAAATGGAAGTGCCGGAGATTTACGACGAAACGGTCGTTATAAAGAACGCCGTCCGCGAACCGGGCGAACGTGCGAAGATTGCCGTTGCATCTAACGAAAAAGACGTTGATCCGGTCGGGGCGTGCGTGGGTATGAAAGGCTCGCGCGTGCAATCAATTATCCGCGAATTGCGCGGCGAGAAAATTGATATTATCGAATGGTCGGACGAGCCTTCGGTTTTTGCCGCCAATGCTTTGAGTCCCGCGAAAGTCAATCAGGTTCGCATCACGGACATCGAGCGGCGCAAAATGGAAGTAATCGTCAACGAAGATCAGCTTTCTCTGGCAATCGGCAAAAAAGGACAAAACGTCCGGCTCGCGGCAAAGCTCGTTGATTGGGATATTGATATTCGCAACGAAGAAGAGCTGAAACGCGAAATCGCCAAGCAGATGGGCGAAATGATGGCTTCGGGCGCGCCCGTTCCGTTATCGGCTTTGCAAGTGGTCAACGCTTCGCAGACCGAAGATTTGAAAAAGCAGGGAATTGACGATATTGATAAGCTCGCCGCCGTTTCGGTTGACGATTTGGTTGAGTGGCTCGACATCAGTTTGGACGAAGCGGAACGAATTTTGGGTTCGGCTCAATCGGTCGTCGAAGCCAGAAACGCTTCGTCAAACGGCGCGGGCGGTGAAAATAGCGACACTGGGGAAGAAACGGTAAATACGGAGGACGAAAACCGGCAGGAAGCATAGGGCAGGAAAACAAAACGCGCTTCGGGCTGAGCTGTTTTTAAATGCTCAGCCTGATTTCGATTTTAGACAAATAACAATGGCTGTTTTTAAAGAAAAGATTTTGAGCAGCCGCCGAATTTGCTTCGGCAATAAAGCAAGCGAAAAAGAGCAAACAGAATGTCATCAGCAGCAGCGGGCAATAAAATTCGTATTTACGACTTAGCGAGAGAAGTCAAACAGGACACCAAGCGCATTCTCGAAGACGCGCGGCGCGAAGGCATTGATGTGTCCGTGCCGTCAAATACCGTCCCGAAAGAAGTCGCGGACAAAATTCGCAACAAATATTTTCCTAAAAAAGAAGTTTCGGCGGCGCGCTCCGTAAAACTTATCAAACATAAAGTTCTACCGGAAAACGGCGCGGCAGCCGAAACAAACGGTCAACCGGCTGCGGTTGTTGCCGAAACCGCTCCGATGCCGGAAGCGGCACAACCCGCGCCTGTCGTTCATGCGGTCGCCCAGCCGGAGACAAAATCTCAACCCGAGGCGACGGCAAAAATCACGACTACGACCAAGCTCGTCAAACGCATTCCGAAGGTTGAGCCGGAGCCGGAAGTTGTGGCGGCTCCTGTCGAACAACCGCAGTTGCAAGCGCCGGTGGTTGAAGCGAAAACCGAAGCGGTCGAGCCGATTGTTATCGAAGCTCCCGCCGAAGAACCGAAATCGGTTGAAGCCGTCGCGGAGCAGCCGCAGCCGACAATCGCTCCGGCGGATAAGCCCGAAGCAGCGCCGCCGCCGCGCGGAACTGAAATCAAGCGAATGACGCTCACGAAAGCGGCGCTTGATGCCGGAATGAAAGCGGGCGACCGGGTACAAGTTCCCGTTCCGCCGCCGAAACCTGCGATTCAGCAGCCCGCGAGATTCGCGCAGCGCGCAGGCGGCAATGACCGCCGACCGACAACGGATCAGCGCGCCGATTTCAGTCGAGACCCGCGCAATAATAATAATAACGCGCCGCAAATGCGCGGAACGGCAGGCGAAACCTCCACGCCGATGACGACTTACACGCCGCCGTCGAAACCGCGAGGTCGCAACCAAAAAGGGCATCCGGCGAAAGATAAACACGGACGCGATAAATTTGCCGAACGCGATTTAGCTTTTGCGCCGCGCCCGAAAACGCTCGAAGAAAAGCTACAGGAGCAAATCAACAAAACGAGCGACTCGAAAAATGTCCGTCTCGTTGAAGGAGCGACCGTCCGCGAGTTTGCCGAAAAACTCGGAATCGCTCCGCGCGACGTTGTGCAGCTTTTAATCAAACGCGGAATTTTCGCCACGCTCAATCAGCCGATTAACCCGGACGTTGCGACTGATTTGGGCAAACGATTCGGCTATGAGGTTTCGTTCATCGAGTTTGAAGAAATGGTCGCCGAGGAAGAGTTTGAAGAACTGATTCTTTCCGACGCGGATGATGTTGAAACGGCGCGCGCTCCGGTCGTGACCGTAATGGGACACGTTGACCACGGTAAAACCAGTTTGCTCGACGGAATCAGACAGGCAAATGTCGCGGCGGGCGAAGCGGGCGGAATCACACAGCACATCGGCGCATACAGCGTATTCGTCAACGGTTCGGACGACACGGAAGAAAAACGTCGAGTTGTATTTTTAGATACGCCGGGTCACGAAGCGTTTACGATGATGCGCGCTCGCGGCGCAAAAGCGACCGACGTTGTAGTTTTGGTCGTTGCGGCGGACGATGGCGTGATGCCGCAAACGATTGAAGCCATCGAACACGCGAAAGCTGCGGAAGTGCCGATTATCGTTGCAATTAACAAAATTGACAAACCGGACGCCAATCCAGACCGCGTGAGAACCGAGCTTGCCGGGCAGGGTTTATCGCCGGTCGAATGGGGCGGCGAGACCGAAATGGTCGAAGTTTCTGCGAAAATGAAGCAGAATCTCGACAATTTGCTCGAAACCATTTTGCTGACCTCGGATATTCTGGATTTGAAAGCCAGCCCGACGCGCCGCGCTTCCGGCGTTGTGCTGGAATCGAAATTGGACAGAGGACGCGGCGCTGTCGCTACGGTTCTTGTCCAGCAGGGAACTCTCCATATCGGCGATCCGATAATTGCCGGACAATATTCCGGTCGCGTTCGCGCGATGTTCAGCGACCGCGGCGAAATTTTGACCGAAGCGCCGCCCGCAACGCCGGTCGAAGTTCTCGGATTGGGAGGGGTTCCCCAAGCCGGTGATACTTTCCTCGTGGTTGCGGATATTGAACGTGCCACTGAAATCTCGCACCAGCGACAGATGCAGGCTCGCGCGGCAAGTCTGGTCAAAACAACGGCTCGTGGTTTGGAATCTTTGGTCGGAGCCGGAACGAAAGAACTGCTCGTTGTTTTGAAAACCGACGTGCAAGGCTCGGTGGAAGTTTTGCGGGCAACGCTCGAAAAACTTTCGACCGAAAAAGTCAAAGTCCGCGTTATTCGCTCCGGCGTCGGTGCGATTACCGAATCCGACGTTTTGCTTGCTTCGGCGACTCAAGCCGACGACACGCAAACGGCGGTTGTCATTATCGGCTTTAACGTCCGACCCGAATCCCGCGCTGCGGAAGTCGCCAAATCGGAAGATGTTGACATTCGCCTGCACTCGATTATTTACAAAGTCGAAGAAGAAATTCGCGCGGCGATGATCGGAATGCTCGACGCCATCGAACGCGAAGTTATCTTGGGACACGCGCTCGTGCAGGAAGTCTTTAAGATTACTCGCGTCGGAACGATTGCGGGCTGCCGCGTTCTGGACGGCGTGATGCGCCGCACGGCGCGCGCGCGCTTGATTCGAGACGGCGTTGTTTCGTGGGAAGGCGAGCTTGATTCGCTCAAACGCTTTAAAGAAGACGCTTCCGAAGTCCGCGAAGGCTTTGAATGCGGAATCGGTTTGAAGAACTTTAACGACATCAAAGTCAGCGATCAGATCGAAGCGTATACGATTGAACGAATTGCCGCAACCGAATTATAGTTCAAAGTTCAAGGTTCAAGGTTCAAAGTTTTTGCTTTCAACCTTGAACCTTGAACCTTGAACCTTGAACTTTCGTGAGGAGACCTGAACGAGTCGCAGAATTGCTGCGCGAAGAAATTTCGCAAATTGTCGGTTACGAGCTGGACGACCGCCGCGTTGAAACCGTGACTGTAACGGAAGTGCGCGTGTCGGACAATTTGCGCGACGCGAAAGTTTTCGTTCTTGTCGAAGGCAGCGACGAGGAAATTAATGCGGCATTGATTGCTTTGCGAAACGCCGCGCCTTACATTCGCAAACAAGTCGCTTTTGCGCTCGATTTGCGGCACGCTCCCGCACTGCATTTCGCCCGCGATACGGTCGAAGAGCGAGCCAATCGCATTGAAAGCCTGCTCTCTGAAATTAAACCAACGGAAAGACATCAGGAAGGATGAGGGATGAAGGATGAAGGATTACGATTTTGATTAAATTTGTTTTTATCAAACAAAAATCAAAATTTCTTTCTTCGTCCTTCTCATCCTTCATCCTTCCTTCTTCATCCTTTGCTAAGTCAAGTAGTCGAGTTAATTGAAAACAAGAGTTATTTCGGGATCACGACTCATCGTCGTCCCGATGGGGACGGAATCGGTTCTTCGCTGGCGCTTTACTGGCTGCTCGCGTCGCTCGGCAAAAACGCCGAAGTCATCGTCCGCGATCCGGTGCCATCGTCCTGCATTCGCCTTCCCGGTGCCGACAAAGTGCGGCGCGTCGAAACGATTGACCGCGAATATGACGCGGTTTTCGTGATGGAATGTTCGGACGTTGAACGTCCCGGAATCCGAGACCTCGACCAACAACTCGTCGTCAACATAGACCATCATTCGACGAGCGAGCTTTTCGGCGACATCAATTGGATTGACTCGACCGCCTCGGCAGTCGGCGAAATGATTTACAATCTCTGCAAAGCCATCGGCGGTCGCGTCACGCGCGAAATCGCCGAATGCGTTTACACCGCGCTGCTGACGGACACCGGCTCGTTCCATTATTCAAACACTACGGAACGCACCTTCAAAGTCGCCTCCGAGCTGCTCAGAGCCGGAGTCAAACCGGCAAAGCTCGCCGAATCGGTTTATAACAGCTATCCGTGGAGCCGCGTACAGCTTCTCGCACAAGTGATGTCATCGGTCAAACGCCACGACGGCGGCAAAGTCGCTTCGATTCGTCAATCGCAGGAAATGCTTGAGCTTGCCAAAGCGACGGAAGAAGATGCCGAAGGTTTTGTCAATATTCCGTTGACGGCGGAGGAAATCGAAGCCGTCGTGATGCTCAAAGAATCTTCGCCCGGAGTTTTTCGCGCCAGCCTGCGTTCCAAAGGCGATGTCAACGTGGTGAAAATTGCCGAAAAATTTAACGGCGGCGGACACAAAAACGCGGCTGGCTGCACCTTGCAGGGCAATTGGGATGAAGTCGAGGGAAAACTCGTTAATATGCTTATCGAAGCGGTCGAACACGCCAACGGCAAATTTGAAATCACCGAAGACGCGCTCGTTTTGGTTTAACGTCATCGGCGAGAAATCCGCCGCCAATAAATTGGCGGCGGATTTCTCACTTTTGGGGCAAGCTCATATCCAAATCAAAAAATTCGAGCCGCCGGCAATGCGGGCAGCGATAAGTGTCAAGCACGAGAATTCTCTCATCCATTTGCTGATACCCGCTCCAAAATCCCTGACCGCCTCCGATTCTGACTTGCATTTGCATTAGAGGCTCCATCGCCGTGTGACACAAAAGACAGGGCGGAACTCTGGAACCGGCTGCTGATTTCTGCTGATTTATATTGTGTTTCATAATGTTTCTCAATTTATTTAAACTTACTTTTTCAAGTGTTCGGCAGACTCGAATCCAAATCGAAAAACTGTAAGCGCGTACAATTCGGACAACGATAGGTGTCTAAATTAAGCGTTTTCTGAGTTAATTCCGATGTTAAAGAAAATGCCGAATGAAAACCCTGGCTTCCGCCCGTTCTGACGTTCATTTGCATCAGCGGCTGCATCGGCGTTCCGCATAAAAGGCAGATCGGCAGCCGCCGGTTAACCGCATCTGTTCCTTCGTTCATATCCGAATCCATAATCATCCTCAGAAAAGATTTAG
Organism: Pyrinomonadaceae bacterium; assembly: GCA_036387135.1. GTDB lineage: Bacteria > Acidobacteriota > Blastocatellia > Pyrinomonadales > Pyrinomonadaceae > JALZCH01. The sequence continues at coordinate 75,485 of DASVUH010000057.1, forward strand.
GTTAATTTCGTCTTCAACAGACTTTTAGCTTCATCCGAAGTCAAAATCCACCACATATAACCGCACAATCCTAGCTGGACGATGACGGCGAACGAAACAGCGCCGGTAAACATTGCGTAAAGCGAGGAAAAGGCGTTTAGGAAAATAATTAGAAATCCTAAATTACGTGACCAATCTCTTGATTTTAATAAACCGTAACCGAATGAAAGCGAACTCAAAATAACGAATAAAGAATTTAACGGATTGATTCCGAATTGCCCGAAAAATTCAAAATAAACGTTTAAAAAGTGGCTAAATTGTTGAAAGACGAAGAGAGTGCCGTCAAGCGCGGAACGGTCGGGCAAAAGATTTGTGCTTATGGAAAAGAATTGGAGATGTCCGTAAACGAAAAAAACTCCCAAAAACATTCCCAAAAAGATGAATATCGAAGCTAGAACAATGATGTGTTTTCTCATACAAACCTCATAGATGAAAGTAATAAAAACCTCTTTCAATCAATAAGGCGTAAAAGAAATGAAAATCAGCCCAAAGGTTTGAGAATTTATTTTATCCGGTCGGTGATGCCGAACTGAAATACCGAAATCGAAGAGAACTCAGGGAAGATGAGAAAATCTGTCTGCGATTCTCACATCTTCCCTGAGTCCTTTTGCTCAGGGTTTGAGACAAGATTTATTAAGTTATTTTTTTGAAGCGTCAAGAATAAAACCTTGATAAAGCTCCTTTCTGAGCTTTTCGGATAGTTCCCAATCAATCTTTTTGAGAACGGCAAAACGCTGCAGAGCGGCATCTCGATTGCCCGATTCATAATAACTTAGAGCAAGATTATACTCTGCATAATTCCAGTCGGGGCGTAAACGCAGCGCTTCTAAAAAGCTGGCTTGAGCCTTCTTTTTCTTTCCGGTCCTATTAAGCGCGACTCCGAGGTTGTTATGAGCCTCCGCATAAGAAGGGTGTAAAGCAAGGGCTTTTTGTAAATCATCTATTGCTTCTTTGTATCGCTCCATCGAATTGAAAGTAGCGCCGCGATCATTGTAGGCTTTTGCCAATCCGGGCTGGATTTTGAGGGAAGCGTTAAATGCATTAAGAGCTTGTTCATATTCTTTTACCTGATGAAGCGTCACGCCATAATTATCGAGCGTTAGAGCATTGTCCGGGTCAAGCTCCAATGCTCGCCTGTAAGCCGAGAGGCTTTCAGAATATTCTCCAAGCGCATAAAACGATGCTCCCAAAGCGGCATAAGCATTAGCATAATTAGGTTCGGCTTTAATCGTAAGCTTTAAAATTTCAATAGCGTCCGCGTCGCGTCCTGCAAACGCCAATGCGGTTGCTAAATTGAACTGAAGCTTAACAGCGCCGGGTGCTGAGTCAGTCGCTTTTTTGAAACATTCAACGGCTTTGTCATATTTCTTTGCATTCATAAAAGCAATGCCTTGATCATTAAGGTTAATAACATCCGGCGGAATGTTAGCGAGCATTAAAACTTTCCTTTTAACGGGTAATTGTGCGTCTGCATCCTTTGCCCCGGTAAATGAGGTTTGGCTTTGTTGAGAGTAAACGGCGGAAGCCGCGATTGAAAGAACGATTAAAATATGTGTGATTTGTTTCATTGTCTTCTCCTTCTAGAGATGTTTCCCGGATCGTGAGTTGATTAGAAACAATTTGTAATATAAGAGGAACGAATTTGTGACGAGCCGTCGCTGTTCGGAGACGAAAAGCAGGTTATTTGGACTAACCGTTTTTATTCAAAACAAGGCGCCGGATGCGGCTAAGTTGTTGTAATAAAACACAAATAGCCCGACGCGCCCGTCAGGCTATTTGGGTCTTTAAATTGTCCGTTACACAAAAGAGGTATTTAAGCCAAAGGCTATTTTCCCTCTATTAAATCAAATAGTTTTTCGCGGTAAGTGCGGCTCAAAGTGAGGCGCGTGCCGTTGTGTAAAATGATCATATAATCGCCGTTAAAGAGCGGCTGCATCTCTCTGACGCGCTCGATATTGATAAGCGATAAACGATGAATGCGGACGAACTTTGTCGGATCGAGCTTTGCTTCAAGCTCGCACATTCGCTCGCGAATTAAATGCGTTTGTTTGCCGACGTGCAGCTCCAGATAATTGCCTGCGGTCGAAACCCAATCAATATCATCGGTCGGCAGAAAAAACGTGCGCTCGCCGGATTTGATGGCAATACGTTTCAGGAACTTCGACTCGGCTTTGCCGTTTTGCAGCACGCTTTGCAGTTGTTCGTTAATATCGGTTTGTTTGGTCTGCTGCAGCTCGCGTTTGGCGCGCTCCAGCGCGCGTTTCAGGCGAGCTTCGTCAAACGGTTTGAGCAGGTAATCGAGCGCGTGATAATCGAAAGCGCGTAAGGTAAATTGATCGTACGCGGTGACGAAGATAACGATTGGCGCCGGGTCTAAATTGATTGCCTGAAGAACCTCGAAGCCGCTGATTTCGGGCATTTCAACGTCAAGGAAAACAAGATCGGGCTTGAGATTATTAATTGCCTCAATAGCTTCGCCGCCGCGAGAGCATTCGCAAATAATTTCTATTTCCGAATCGGTTTTAAGATAACGCCTGATTCGGCTTCTCGCCAATGGCATATCGTCTGCGATAACCGTCCGTATTTTCATCTTTGAATTGGCAAAACAGGCTAATAAGGATGCCACTTCATTTACATTTATTTGTTCGACAGGTTTGATAAAATTACTTGTGTAAGACATAAAATCCTCTAAACTACCGGATTTATTTAAAAAACACCGCAATAATCGGTTTTGTGACAACTTATTTATGTTTTACGAACAAATTTTAATCAGGTTCTGAAAACGGAGATTTAATCTTTGGCTGCGTGTTGATAACAGAAAGGCTGCTTTCGCCGAGAAGATCGTTTTATGATAATCGCGAAAAAGAACTCCGGGTTCTTTAAGCACCGCGTTTCCCGCGATTGTTTTATGCGGCATCTCGCTTTTTGCGGAGTCTATTAAATCGCTTTTTGATAGCGTGTCGGTGGTGGTCACGTTAGTCTCCTTTGAATCGTCATCTACAAATATAGACGTGCGCGGCGGCGGTTTATTAACAACGAAGAGAAATAAATTTTCACATCTCTTAAAAATATTTTAATTTCAGAACACATTCAATCCGATATTTAAGCCGACGCGGCAGGTTCGACGGTTTACGGAGTTAAAGCAAAAATCTTAAAAACAATAAAAAGCACGCTTCAGCCGCTCTCGATTCAAAAAAAATAATTGAAAAAGTCGAAGGCTTTCAAAGCATCATTGACGGCGCAAAGCAAGCCGCCCGCAACTACAAACCGCATATTGACATTTCGCCCGATACCGAATTTTTAGTTCAATAAAAGTTTGATTTTAGATATAAAAAAAGCCTATCCGGAATCGGATAGGCTTTCAAGTTTTCTTCGGAAATATCTGTTCTTAGAACAGGAAACGGAAACCGAAGCGAATTGTTCGCGGTTCTTGACGAACGATTGGCTGCCCGAAAGCTATGTTTCGTGCCGCAGCCACGCCGCAAACAGGATTAGCCGCATTGCAGGGAGTAGACGTGGTTGGATCGAAAGCAGCTTCTGCCGTCTGATATTGATTCAACACGCCGTTGCTGGTTAAGTAATTTGCAGCGCAAACAAAGTTGCTTCCACAATTATTAACGGAACCGATGCCGAGACCAAAGGAGCCGCTATGCAGGTTTTGGTTGACGGCAACCACGTTGTTTTCATTCAAGACATTGAGAACATTGAAATCAAACGCCATTGCAAACCTTTCATCGCGTCCGAATTTATAGCGGTGCGTGAAGTTAAGGTCTGTTTGCGTAAATTTCTCAGTGCGTCCCAAATCTCCGCGTTTTGTTTGCGGAATCGGAATTCCGAAAACGGAGACAAAAGTTGTCATCGGAGTACCGGATTGAGCGGTGGTAAAGAACGAAACATCCGTGCTGTTTGCCTTGCTTGCCCACCAATCAAATGTGTAAGTACCCGAAGCCTTAAAGACGTGTGTACGATCAAGCGGAAGAATTCCGACGGCTTCTTGTCCGCTGGCGGTGAATCCAACCTGCGGAAGGTCAAAGTCGCGGTTTACGTTCGGAGTCGTACGCCCGACGCCGGTCGCGCTGGTCGCTTCGTCGGGGCTTGCAAGACCCGAGTAGTTACCGTACAAACGGCTTAAGGTATAGTTGAAATTGAGGTTGAAATTTCTAACGTAACGCGAATCCAATTCAATCTGCAGAGCTTTGTAGTTGCGTTTCGCTTTGGGAATCTTTTGATAGCCTAATTCCTGATAAAGCTCGGCAGCCAATCCTGATCCCGGGTTGCCGATGATATAGGCTTCGCTGCCCGAAGCAGTATAGATACCAATATCTTCAATTACCTGATCAAGATTTCGCCACACGCCGCGCGCTGTAAAGACCGTTGACCGCATCAGCTCGCGCTGAAACTCAACCGTCGCTTCGCTCTGGCGATATGGTTTAACGTTCGGGTCAACCGCGCCTTCAAAGACATCCGCCCCCTGAGCATTGGACGGAATACGATAATCCTGGTCGCAAACAAATGAAGAACCGGAAGTGATCGGACAGGCACCGCCGCCCGGGAAGTTGTAGTTACCTCTTAAGCTTTGAACCGTATAGTTCGCATAGTTTGGTTTGTCCGCAGTGATATAGAAGTAGCTGACGTGATAAAAATCACCGCCGAAAGAGCCGCGCGGCAATGCAAACTTCAAGCGATCAAAGAAACGACCATAGAAAGCCGAGATTTTTGTTTTGCCGTCACCGGTAAGCGCATAAGCTACACCAAGTCGCGGTGCCAGTTTATCCATAAAGCCAAACTTCAATGGCTGGGCATTTTCATTGAAAGCAGGAAGTTTTTCCTGTTCGGTGCGCAGCCCGAGGTTTAAGGTCAAACGGCTGGTCGGCTGCCATTTGTCTTGAACGAAGAAGGTATCGGCTTTATTGGTTGCTTTACCTACCGTACCGAATTGGTAGGTTATACCCGTTCCAATGGAATTTGCCGGACACGGATAATTACCCTCGGAAATATGCCATTGAACATATGTGAAATTCGGATCAAAGCAATTTACTCCGTAGTACAAGTAGGTGCGTCCCGGACCGACGTTTCCTGAAAAAACGTCGTTAAGGATGTTGCTTCTTTGATAGCCGCCTTTAAGCTCGTGTTGACCGAGTGCGTTAAACAGGTAGCTCGCATTTGCGTCTATCGTGGTGCGAATCGAGATGTCTCTGGAAGTCTGAATGTTGTTACCGGTAAGAAATCCCTGGGTACAACCTGCTTTCGTTGCATCGGCGGCAGAAACTTGAGTACATCTAATATCAGGAGCGCCGGGGATGCCGTACGAGGCAAGTTTTTCATTCAAAAAGCCGCGAGTATAGCGACCTATCAGAACCAAATTGCTGGTCGGTGTATAAACACCTTCTAATCTGAAGTTATTGGAGTTCTGACGACCTCCTTGAAATTTCGCTGCTTCAGCCCCTGTATATGTAACTCCATTTACAACAGTTGATGATGGAGAGCCAATCACAAAGTTTTGGCTTGAAGTTGCAGCTCTAAACCCTGTCGTATACGTGCTTGAGAGGAGTCCTCCTTCATCAGTAATCGGATTCCAGGTAAAGCTCGAAGATATACGAAGGTTGTTAAACGGCGCAGCATCGAGTCTGACCTGATCATAGTTATAGACTGTTTTTTGATTCGATGTTTGAACACTCGATGTATTACGTGCCGCACCGAATCCAGAAACAAACGTGGTTTGTCTAGTCGTGTTTACAGTGCGCGGAGCGTGAATGCCAAAGAACCACAATCTGTCTTTGATAATCGGACCGCTCAGAGTAGCCGTCGGGAAAAAGGTTGTACCCTGATCCTTAAGTACGGGGAAATACTCTATTGCCTGACCGCTATTAAACTGACTGCCGGAACCGGGGACTCCAGCCGAATTTGTGGTCACGGTATATATCCCGCGCGGAGTGGCATTGAGTTTATTCGTGATAAACTGAGCGCCGAATTCACCGCGGAATTGGTTTGAGCCGCTTTTGGTAACGGCATTGATAACACCGCCGGTCGCGCCGCCGAATTCAGCTTCAAATCCGCTGGATTTAACCTGAATTTCCTGCACGGCTTGAAACGGAATATCGTTGTTGCTGTTGATCAGACCGGTTCTGAAGTTTTGAGTTTCCTGTCCGTCAATAATAAAACTGTTTTCCGGTCCGGTTGCGCCGTTAATCGAGAACTGCCCGGAAAGAGGCTCTGCGCGAACTGCTGTTGAAGTTCTGAGCAAGCTGGTAAATCCGGTTCCTTTCGGCAGGCGTTCGATTTCCTGTGCGGAAATGTTGTCCTGCGCTTTTGTTTCGGTCGCATCTACGATAACTCCGGTGTCGGCAGTGACATCAACGGTCGTCGTACCGGCGGTTGGGGCTGCAGTAAAATCAACCGTTGTCGCATTACCGAGCGCTACCTGGATGCCTTCTCTGGTTTGAGCGGCGAAACCGCCGGTCGGCTCAGTTGATACGATGTAAGTACCGGGCGGAAGTTGGCGAATGCGGTAAAATCCTTCGGCATCGGATTGAATGGTTCGGTTAAACCCAACGTCAACACCTCTAATTGAAATTGTAACGTTAGGAACAACGGCTCCCGCCGGGTCTTTTACCGTTCCTTGAATCTCTCCTCCTGTTTCCTGCGCAAATCCGACGACGGAAACGCAGAGAAGCAGAGAAATAATTGATAAAAATCTAAGCATTTTGTTCATCCTTTCTCCTTTTAGGGAAGTCATGTTTTTTCGGTTTTCTAACCTTTTAATTTCTTTCAATTTGGAGGAAGGCTTTTTATTCCAATAATTTGGAATTCCTCACTCCAATGAAAAAGAAGCAGCTTTGCGGCTGCTTCTTTTCCCTAATAAGCGCAAGTGTTGTGCCTTTAACGGCAGGTGAAGAGAAGTTTCGGTGTTTAGGTTGCGAAGTCAGTGAAGGCGCGGAGTCGTTGAAGCAAAATCTTGCGATTTTCGGATAAATCTTTCGTGAATTTTGAACAAGAGGCAGGGAGCTTTTTTCCAAAAATTTTGATTAGAGAGACGGCGCTGAGTATATAAATCAAGGGCAAAAACTGTTTGCGCCCTTTGCGGTTCGATTCCGTAGAAAACGGAAAAACCGAACCGCAAAGGGCGCAAATAAAATGGTGATTCCTGTTTCTCAGTTCAACTCTT
>DASVUH010000058.1:0-105509 GCA_036387135.1 Pyrinomonadaceae bacterium
CAACAGCGCAAACCGAACAGACTACTTTTGAAATCTGACCTTTTTTAGTTAAAGACGCAACCATATGGCTTTGTTCTTCATTGCAATTCAAACATTGTTTGCTGACTAATTGTCCGATTGTATATGTTGCTTTTTCCATAATTTGATTCTCCTCGAAATTTATCTAACTAAAATTTATCTGGTTGTGCGAGCGCGAAATGAACGTCGTCCAGCGCTTTTCTTGTTTCCGGCAAATTGTGTTGTCGCCGCAATCGGTAATTTGCCTCCAAAACCGGGCAGCAAAACCCGCTCGACCGTTTGTCCGGTTAATTTTTCGATTGAACGCATCGTTGTTTCCTCGATTGAAGTCACCAGCGTAATGGCGCGACCTTTATTTCCGGCTCTGCCCGTGCGACCGATGCGATGCACGTAATCTTCCGGCGCTTCGGGCACGTCGTAATTGATGACGTGCGAGATTTGGTCAACGTCAATTCCGCGAGCCGCAATGTCGGTGGCAACCAAAACTCGCGTGTTTCCGTTTTTGAATCCGCTTAAAGCCGCTTCGCGCTGCGATTGCGAGCGATCCGCGTGAATTCGATTGGCTTTGTGTTTGCGCGCTTCGAGAATATGCGAAATGCGCTCGGCGGCGCGGCGCGTTCTGGTAAAAACCAACACTCGCTCAAAATTCTCGCGTTCCAGTAAATCTAATAATAGCGCAGTTTTCGACTCGGCGGCTACCGGATAAGCGACTTGTTCAATCGTTCCGGCTGCTTTCCCGCGTCGGCTGACTTCGACAAATTCCGGTGAGTTCATCATCGAAACCGCGATTCGCTCGATTTCAGGCGACATTGTTGCCGAGAAAAAAAGCGTTTGACGCTCATTCGGCACTTTTGCGACAATCCGCTTAATCGCAGGCAAAAAACCCATATCGAGCATCCGGTCTGCTTCGTCCAAAACCAGAGTCTTGAGCAGCGCAAAATCAACCGCGCCGCGCTCCATTAAATCCGTCAAACGCCCCGGCGTGGCAACGACGATGTTTGCGCCGCGTAAACCTTCAAGCTGGCGTTTGTAACCTGTGCCGCCGATGAGAGCGACGCATTTTATTCTTTTCGGAGCAAGCTCACGACAAGCCGTTTCGGTTTGCGTAGCTAATTCACGCGTCGGCGCAAGTATTAAAACCGAAAGTCCGACAATTTTGTTTTCAATTATTTTTTGAATTATGGGCAGCAGAAATGCTGCGGTTTTGCCGGTTCCGGTTTCGGCGCAGGCAATAATGTCAGAGTTTCCCAAAACGATGGGAATCGCTTTTTGTTGAATCGGCGTCGGCTCAACATAGCCGAGCTGGCTGCAAACGCGCTCAAGCGCAGGCTGCAAACCTAATTGTGAAAAATTCATTAAAATCCTTTGATAATCGCTCGACCGCCAGGCGGGAGCGTGCAAATTTAGCAGCTATGCGGGATTCGGTTAAATACCAATTCAACCTGATGAATAATTGATAGTTGAAAGTTGAATTTTGAAAGAGAATGAAAATCACCGCTCTTCAACTCTCAACTATCAATTATTGCTAGAGTCTTTTTTTCTAACTTTGCACAACTTCTAAATAATCTAAAATATTAAGCGGCTTTGGCGAGAAAAGTTAACGCCAAAGCCGCTTTGGTTAAAATAAACCGTTACTACGATTTACCAGCGCGAGCCGCCGCGATTGCCACCGCCGCCTCCGCCGCGATTTCCTCCACGAAAGCCGCCGCCTCCGCCGCCATTGCCGCCGCGATCTTCGCGCGGGCGTGCTTCGTTAACGTTTAAGGCGCGACCGTCAATCTCGGTGCCGTTAAATTGGCTGATTGCTGATTTTGCTTCATCGGCGCTCGACATTTCGACGAAACCGAAACCGCGTGAAAAACCAGAATCGCGATCTGTTACGACCGAAGCCGATTCGACAGTTCCGGCTTTTGAAAAAAGTTCATTTAAATCGTCTCCCGTAGTTTTGAACGAAAGATTTCCGACGTAAAGTTTTGTAGACATTTTTATTCCTTATCTCCTTTTATTTCAGGAGCTTCAATAGAAGTGTTTCTAACGATGTAAGCGTGCTTCAAGAAACGGTTGGCAACGAAGGACTTCAGCGTTTGAAAGCTCGTTCTTTGCGAGCTTCTTCTTAAAATTTAAACCTGCCTCACTCTCGAAGTATCCAAACGCAACCGCTAAATCAAAAAGGGAGCGAACAACCGTTGATAAAAGAGAGAAAGAATGTAGCGTCTTTTAAGATGCCTCAAAAACACCTTCCGTTGCAAGTAAAGTCTAAAGAAGATTATGACAAACTGCCGAAATAAGTGATCAGAAATTAAGGCGATGCTATTGCCCAATTCAAAACACCCGTTAAAATTAAAATTGAAATCTTTGAAGAATCTCAAATTTTTATTGGGTTAAGTTAAGTTCAATTCAATTGAATCTTGATGCTGTTTGCAGTCCATCCGTCAATTTGACTGATAACAAAAACAGCATGTCGTAATTCTGGACATTTCCTTCGATTCATTGTATTAAAACAGCAAATGATTTGTGCTTGCCCGTATTGCGATGACATTGATTTGTCTGAACAGTAGAAGCGGGAGAGGTGTATGCAAATTTCGGGCGGTTAAAGCTCTCCCCGATCTTGTAACCCATTTGCACCAAAAAGATCAGGATATTTCTGCATACCGGAATATCTACGCTGACTTTTGGTGAAATTACTTCCTATCAAGGAGGATGAATCGAAATGAAAAGAAAATTAGCTTATTTTGCGTCGTCGTTTGCACTTGCCGGTGCTATTGTCTTTGGTGCTTCGTTTCAAGCAGAAGGTATCAGCGCGCAATCCTGTACAGGACAGTGTAAACGCAACCAGACAGCTTGTGAAAACGCTGCAAAAACACAAGCCCAGAAATCACAGTGCAAGAAGTCTTATCAAGGATGCATCTCCAGTTGTAAATAACAAAGATGCATCCTTTTTTGATGAAAGAGCTTTCTTTTGAAAGTTCTTTAAACGCATCAGTGTGCGCTGCTGCGTTTCGGAATAGATGCGCTTTACGGTCCGAAAGTTTTCGCACCGTTAGCCATCTTGAAACTTTTCCTGCAAGAGAAGCATGCTCTGGAGATCAATTGCAATTTCTATCAATGCTTTTCACGCAATAACACAATAGAAGGGAAATTAAAAAAGATGAAAAAGAAAATTGGACTCTTTGCGGCTACATTTGCGCTCGCATTGACGGCAACCTTTAGCTTTAGCACTTCGCCGGTTGCGGCTGGAAGCTGCCAAACGCAATGCCGCGTAGGGTATGACAAATGCGTCAAACAAGCGAATAATCCGGGCGGACTTAACCAGTGCCGCAGAGCTTATGACAGTTGCTTATCTAGATGCAGATAACCAACCAGGTAAAAGGAATTAGAAAAATCTAATTCCTTTACTTTTGATGAGGGCGTTTTCTTGTAATTCGCCCTCAATAAGTTTTCCGTTATGCAGCGTTTCCTGACCTTCGGTTTTTTACTCATTTTCACTTTATTTGTTGCAAACAATTTGCAGGCAAATGCGCAGACGCCGAGAACGAGGTTTCTTGAACCTGTTCGGATCAGCGAGATTCCGGCTGGAATACAAGTGATTGTTGCGGCGAACGAATCAATAAACGACTACATTTCGCAGCAAAGCGACAATCGCTTTTACATAACGATTCCGAGAGCGGGAGTTTCAGTTTTCGAAAGCAATTTATACACGGGCAGTCTGGTTGTTGTCAGGGCGGAACGCAGAGGAAACGATGCGGTATTTTCTTTTAATCTGTTACGCGGGAGCATTGCCACCGTTAAGCAAAGCTATAATAAACTCGTCGTATTCATTACGTCGCCATTTAATACCGGAATTGTTGGCGATAACAATAAAAAAAGTGAAAATGGCGGAAAAACTACAACGCCGCCACTTGAGCCAAAAGTCGTTACGAAAACCGACATTGCGACGCTTCGCATTCCGAATGTTTCCAAACCGCAAACACAAAGCGACGCATCCGTTACCACGCAACCTATAGAAGCAAAGAAGACGGACGAGCCTCCAATTGATTTGCCAGCTTCAGCGAATAATATTGAAAGCAGTAAATCAACTTTACGTATTCCGCGTACGCTTCATCCGCCAGCGCTTGATGATTTTTTAAATAATAGAATGCGTGAAGCAGGAGTTGCGGTAACAAATTTTCGCCAGCGTTCGCCAGATGATGGAAAGAGCGTTAGCCAGCAAACGAAGGCTTATCTTTCTTATGACGATTTGAATATTTATGTCGCTTTTGTTTGCAAAGACAAGCGCGAAAGAATCCGCGCTCATATGGCTAAGCGCGAGGACGTTTTAAGCGATGATCTGGTCAGCATTACGCTCGATACATTTCACGACCGCCGCCGTGCGTATGTCTTTAGCGCGAATCCTTTAGGCATCCAGCTTGACGGCATCTCGACCGAAGGACAGGGCGATGATTACAGCTTCGATACGCTCTGGTACTCCGAAGGGCGTTTAACGGATGATGGCTACATCGTTTTGATGACGATTCCGTTTAAGAGCCTGCGCTTTTCTGACGATGCTGAGCAATCCTGGGGAATCGCTTTGGGACGGACAATTCCGCACAACAATGAAGAAGCTTATTTTCCGTATATCACACAGCGCGTTCAAGGCTTTATCCAGCAAGCCGGAAAACTCGAAGGACTCGAAAACATTTCAGCGGGGCGCAACGTTCAACTAATTCCTTATTATGTATCATCTAGCGAGCGCGCCCTCAATTACGATAATTCCGGCAATCCTTTTTTCAAGTCACGCCGAGATTTTCGCGCCGGGCTTGACGGCAAAATAGTTTTACGCGGCGCTCTGACGCTTGATTTAACATTCAATCCTGATTTTAGTCAGGTCGAATCCGACGAGCCGCAAGTCACCGTAAACAGCCGGTATGAAACTTTCTTTCCCGAAAAAAGACCGTTTTTTATCGAAAATGCAGGCTTCTTTCAAACGCCGGAAAATATATTTTTCTCGCGCCGCATCATTGATCCGCAGTTTGGCGCGCGTTTAACCGGAAAAACCGGAAAATGGGCGTTTGGCGGTTTAATTATTGATGACCGCGCGCCGGGAAGGTTTTTCTTTGAAGATGAGGAGCAATACGGAAAACGCGCCGTAGCCGGAGTTTTCCGCGTTCAACGCGAGCTTGGCGAACAGTCGAGCGTCGGTTTTCTGGTGACAAATTACAACTTTGGATCGAGCGCAAACCGGGTTTTATCTTTTGATACCAGAGTAAAACTAAACCAGAACTGGTCTTTCACCGGACAGGTTATGCAGAGCCTCACGAAAGAGCTGGACGGAACCAAGCTTTCAGGACCGGCTTATCTTGCAAGCCTTACCCGCAGCGGGAGACATTTCAATTATGATTTGACATACACCGACAGAAGCCCAAAATTTCGCTCAACTCTCGGATTTATTCCGCGAACGGACATTCGTCAGGTTGAACAATACGCCTCTTATCGCTGGCGACCGAATAAACGAGGAATTGCCAGCTTCGGTCCTTCAGGTTACGCAATGGTGAACTGGAACAGGCGCGGTCAGATGCAGGATTGGTATGCAAACGCTGGCTTCAACGTTGAGTTTACCGGATTAACAACAATTGAGTTTAAACATTCGGAATCCTACGAGCTTTTTCTTGATAAAGGTTTCCGCACCGGCGACACCGGAATTTCCTTTTTTAGCGACAGGTTAAGCTGGCTCGGTGTTTCCGGCTCTTATAACTGGGGCGGCGCAATCAATTATTTTCCGGCACCCGGACTGGAGCCTTTCCGGGCAAATTCTAAAAACGCCAACATCGGTCTGAATTTCCGCCCGAGCACGCAATTTCGTTTTGAACAAACTTATATCTATAACCGATTAACTACGAGCTTTGATCCGAGCTTATCCGGCAACCATTCAAAAGCGAGCATCTTTAACAATCACATAATGCGGTCAAAACTGAATTATCAATTCAACCGTGAGCTGTCTTTGCGGGCAATTTTTGATTATAACGCCGTTTTGCCGAATGATACGCTTGTTAATCTCGAACGAGAGAAACGCATAACAACTGATTTTCTGCTGACTTATCTGCTCAATCCGGGCACGGCTCTTTATATCGGATACACGGATAATTATGAAAATCTGACTTTAGTTCCGGGAACGCCTTCGACTCTGCTGCGAACCGGTGTGCCGACAGCTTCAACCGGAAGCAGGTTATTCGTCAAGATAAGCAATTTGTTTCGATATTAAATTTTTCAATCTGGAGGAAACGTTAAAATGAAAATTACAAAATACATCTCTTTATTTATGGTTATCGGAGGGATAATAGCCGGTTCAGCCGCCGGATTATGGCTCTCAGGTTATGGCAAATCACATCTGCAAACAGTCAGATCGGAGCCTCTTAAAAGTCTTTCATCCGCCGCAGCCGGCGCAGAACCGGCGCACGCTAAAGGCGCTGAAAACGCAGTTGTAACAATTGAAGAGTTTGCTGATTTTGAGTGCCCGCCGTGCGCGCGTTTGCATTCCGAGATCAGGAAAATGAAAGAAGAATACGGAGATCGCGTTCGTTTTGTCTTCCGCCATTACCCGCTTGATTCACACCAGCATGCTGCGGAAGCAGCCAAAGCTGCCGAAGCTGCGGGAATGCAAGGTAAATTCTGGGAAATGCACAACATTTTGTTTGAACACCAGGATGAATGGAGCAGCGCGGAAAACACACCGCAATTGTTTGCTGATTATGCTAGTTCGTTGGCTTTGGACATCGAGAGATTTCGGCGCGATATGAACTCTGAGCAGGTTAATAATCGTGTTACTGCTGACCGTAAACGCGGCGAATCCGTTGAAATTGAGGGAACGCCGTCGCTTTTTATCAATGGAAATGAAGTTTCGGAAGAAGCAATGACGCCGGAAGGAATCAGAACAGCTATTAAGACTGCTCTTAAATAACAACAGCTTCAATAAGGCTTTCCTTAAAACGACGACTTTTGTCTAAACAAGCCTGCACGGATTATTTCCAAAATGAAAAAACTTGTGCCGCTGAGCATCAGCTTAGCGGCATAACACTTTTAGTTTCTTGCCAGAGGCGGGCGAGTTATGTGATATTCAAAAGATGGAGATTGTTCTTCATCGCATTGATATTTAAAGGAGATTTATAAAACCGTGAAACGAGAGCTGGATCAGCTAATCCGATTGCAAAATACCGATACTAAAATCAAGAAATTAGAAAACTCAATTAAAACAGCACCACAGAGGCGCGTTTCCTTGGAACAAGAGTTCGAGAAACGCGCCTCTAGCATTAGAGAGCTGCAAAGACAGCGCGACGATGCCAGTGCCGTTAAAACAAAACTCGAAAACGAAATTGCCGAAGCCAATACAAAGCTCGAACGCGCCGAAAGAAATTTAAAAGAATCCCAAAATCAAAAACAATACGAAGCCGCTGTACGCGAAAAAGGCGCATTCCAAAAACAAATTTCCGAGCTTGAAACCAAACAGCTCGAAACCGAAGAACAACTTGAAGCGGCGGAAAAGAATTTAGCCGAACGCGCCGACGAGATTGCGAGCATCGAAGGAGAAAAAGAGGCGAGCCTGAAAAATTTTGAAGCCGAAACCGAATCGCACAAAGCCGAGCTTGAAGCGGAACGAAAAAACCGCGAAACGATCTTTGCAGAATTACCGAAACAAGCCGCTGCGATTTACAACCGTCTCGTTACGCGCATCCGCGACGGTGTGGCGGTCGCTGAAGTGCGAAACGGCGCGTGCAGCGCGTGTTTTATGTCTCTGCGCCCTCAAATGCTGGCTGACGTGCGCTCAGGCAAACAGATTATGACGTGCGAAAGCTGCAATCGCATTCTCTACGTCGCGCCGAAAGAAACCGCATCGGCGGTTTAAGACAAAAGTAAAAAAGCAAAAGGCATGCGGAATCTGATTATTTCCATGTGCCTTTTGCTTTTTTATCCAATAGTTTCTGCATCACCAGCACTCGTCCATTCCAACGCCAGAACCAGAAGCAATAATCATTGCTTTACGCCAACAAACCTTGTTCCCGCTCGACGATTGTTCGTAAGAACTGAAACTGAGAATCCCGAATTTGACCCCTCTTCTTTGCGCCCATATTTGCAGTGCTACGGCATCAACCGCTTGCCTAACATCAAAAGCGAAAACCATATCAAGCCGTCATTCATTTACATAAAATAAAAGCAACAAAAATTCTTATATCTAGCTTGACAAATATGTTCAGCGAGAATAAGTTATTCTTACACATTCGCAAAAGCGAATATAGGTTGGAAAAAGGAACAAAAGAAATGTTAGAAAATAATCAAGTACAAGCAATTAAAGCGCATCTAGCGCTGAACGTTGGAAATGTCGGCAAAAGCATTGAGTTTTATCAAAAACTTTTCGGGATTGAGCCAAGCAAGGTCAGAATCGGCTACGCAAAATTTGATGTCAGCAATCCGCCGCTTAATTTTACGCTTAACGAAGCTATGTTCGGAGAACGCGGCGCGCTGTCGCATCTAGGCATTCAAGTCTCTTCCACCGAAGACGTTTTGAAAACGCGCGCTGCATGGATCGAGCGCGGGCTTTTGACGCAGGATGAAATGCAAACATCCTGCTGTTTTGCGTTGCAGGATAAAACCTGGACGCGCGACCCGGACGGTAACGAATGGGAAGTTTTTGTCGTTTTGGAAGACAATTTACAGGAGAGCGAGCCTTGCGTTTGCGGTGATAAAACGGCGGAAATAAAAACGGAAATGGCTGTCTCGTGTTGCGCTCCGACGCCCGATTCAATTAGCATCAACCGCGAAACAGTTTCTTGCTGTTGATGCGAAAAATGAAAAATAAGGATTCGATTTTTACTGCGGCGGTTCACGCCGGAGGCGACCGAAGCGAGCATTTCGGCGCAGTTTCAACGCCGATTTACTCGTCTTCGGTCTTCGCTTTTGAAGATGCCGAAACCGGATCGGAAATCCATAACGGCGGGCGCGAAGGTTATTTTTACGGGTTGTTGGGAAATCCGACGCAAACTGCCCTCGAACGCGCAATGGCTGAACTCGAATGCGGCGAAGCAGCGCTCGCTTTCGCTTCCGGGCGAGCGACAATTACCGCTGCGCTTTTTAGCTTATTAAAAACCGGCGAACATATTGTCGTGCCGGAATCGCTTTATGCGACGACAAATTTGTTTTTCGACGAAATGCAGGCTCGCTTCGGCGTTTATGCCACTTACATTGACGCGACGAATGCTGAAAATTATGCCGATGCATCGCAGGAAAATACTAGGCTTTTTTACATCGAAACTCCGGCAAATCCGACTTTGAAAATAACTGATATTGAAGCTGTAGCTCAAATTGCAAAACAAAGAAACATCCAAACCATTTTGGACAACACTTTTGCCACGCCGTTTAATCAGCAGCCTTTAAAATTGGGCATTGACGCGGTTGTTCACAGCGCCACCAAATATCTCGGCGGACACAGCGATTTGACGGCGGGTGTTCTTGTCGGAAAACAGGAAACGATTAACAAAGTCAAAAGTTATGCGGCAAAGCTTTTTGGCGGAGGAATCGCGCCGCAAGTTGCGTGGCTGGTTTTGCGTGGAATTAAAACGCTCGCCGTCAGAATGGAACGGCACAACCAAAACGCATCTGCTGTGGCGAATGTATTGGCACTGCATCCAAAAGTGGTTTCGGTTTTCTATCCCGATTTGGAATCGCATCCGCAATATGAAACGGCGCGAAAACAAATGCGTGGTGGGGGCGGAATGATTGCGTTTGATGTCGGCAGTCTCGGCGGGGCACATCGGCTAGTCAATAATTTGCGGCTTTGCACACTCGCAACATCGCTCGGCGGAGTTGAAACGATCATTCAACCGGCGGCTTCGATGACCTACGCTGCGATTTCCGCAGATGCTCGGAAAAAAGCCGGAATACTGGACGGCTTGCTTCGTCTTTCGGTTGGAATTGAAAACGCCGACGACATCATTGCCGATTTGGAAAAAGGCTTGAAAGAGGTTTAAACGATTGAGTGAAAACGGCTACCAACCGAATTTGTTCAAACGCGCGACTGCGGAATTTTTAGGTACAGCTTTTTTGCTGACAGTCATTGTCGGTTCGGGAATAATGGGCGAGCGGCTGGCAAATGGGAGCGAAGCCGTCGCTTTATTGGCAAACTCACTGGCGACCGGCTCTGGGCTTGTTTTTCTGATTTTGACTTTTGCACCCGTTTCAGGCGCACATTTTAATCCGGTCGTTACCCTTTCAGGATTTTTGCAGAAAAACATTTCATTGCGCGAAATGCTGATGTATTCGCTTATGCAGATTTGCGGCGCGTTTGCTGGAACGGCAACGGCAAACGTGATGTTTGAACTGCCCTTATTTTTTGCCTCGGGCAAAATCAGAACCGGAAGCGCACAGGTTTTAAGCGAATTTTTAGCGTCTTTCGGACTGCTCGCGGTAATTTTGAGCGTTGTTAAATTTCGCGTCTCAGTCGCTCCTTTTGCCGTTGCCGCTTACATAACCTCGGCTTACTGGTTTACGTCTTCCACTTCGTTTGCAAATCCGGCAGTGACGCTGGCGCGAACGGCTACAAATACTTTTGCCGGAATACGCGGCGTTGACGCGCCGCCGTTTATAATTGCTCAATTTGCCGGAGCTATTGCCGCAGTTTTTTTATTTCGCTGGCTTTTAAAAGAGGAAAGATGAAAAAAAGAGTTCTAGTTCTTTGTACCGGAAACTCTGCTCGCAGCCAAATGGCTGAAGGCTTATTGACGCACATCGGCGAAGGCGCATATGAGGTTGAAAGCGGCGGAACAAAGCCGAAGCCTCGTCAGACCGGAAGCAATCGCAGTTTTGAAAGAAATCGGAATTGATATTTCTACAAACCATTCAAAACCGGTTGAAGAATTTGCCGGACGTAATTTGATTTTGTAGTAACGGGTTGCGACAACGCGCGCGAAAACTGCCCGTATTTTCCGGCTCACACAAAACTGATTCATCATAGTTTTGCAGACCCGGCGGCAGTTGAAGGAGATGAGGAAACGCGCTTGCAGGCGTTTCGCAAAGCGCGCGATGAAATTCATCGCTTTTTATTGGAATTTATCAGCAAGCATTAAAAGCCGTTATCAAATTTTTTTTTACATTAGAGATTATTTGATCTTCTTAACTGCAAATCGTTTGCCGTCGGCGCGAATGAACTCGCCGGAATCCAGATTTTCGTTAAGAGCGAAAATATTCATACGTTTGCCGTCGCCTTCGGAAGTATAAATATGCTGGTCGTTTTCGTGGTGTTCGTAAACGAATATTTCGGTTCCGCTTCCTTTTGCCCAGCGTACTTCAAAAGCCATTTTAACAGGCTTGACTGTGCACGTCGTCTCGCCGACTTGATAAGTTCCTTCAAAATTAGCGTCCGCCGTTTCAGTTTGAGCAGCGCTGTTGTTCGCGTAGTCTTTAAAATATTTAAGCAGGCTGCTGCCGTCTTTATATTTGATGTCAGAGATTTTCCAGGCGCTGTTTTGTTTCACCAGAGCATAGGCAATCGTCTCTTTGTTACCGTAATTTTCAAAATTGACCGTCACTTCGGCTTTGTCGTTTTGAATTTTCGGCGAAGCAACCGTCAATTTTTTGATGCTTATATCCTGCGCGTTATAAAACGGGTCAAAATCCAGCACGCCGACTTCTTCTTTGTGAGTAGTTAAATCTTTCCAAATTAAATCCGCCAGATTTTTATCGAAATATTTGTCCAATAAAACGCGGTTTTTGCCGTTCATGATTTTGCTGTAATCTTTGCCGTGAACGTTGTATAAGTCCTTTACCAGCGCATCGGGAGCGGAAGTCTGTTGTATTGTCGCAGAACCGTCAATAGCCGTTTCCGTTTCTGCCGAAGCCGCTGCATTTTGCGAATCAATTGTAGTGACAGCATTTTCGGCTTTGGTGGTTTCCGGTTTCGACGCGGCACAGTTTACAAGTAAAAATAAGGCAATAACTGGCAAAAGAAATTTTGCTGTTTTCATTTAAATCAAAAATAAATCCTTTCAATAATCGGTTAAAGAATCTAATTTAGAGCAGGCTGCATTATGCTTGCGGCTCGAAAATTGTCAAGCAATGTAACAGATTAGCTCCAATCGGCATCCGGTTTTGTTTGCAATCGTTTTGCCGCTTCAATTACGTCCTGCAATTCAACCGGATCGCTTAACGGGTCAGGATCAAGCACCGTGACGCGATTTAGTTCTTTTTGCCAGCGGCGCAATTCGGCAATATAACGCTCAGCCGGAGCGCGACGCAAATCTCCGTCGCAATCCTGCAAATCGCAAATTCCGTTGTTCAGCCATTCGCCCGTGTGCCAATCCTGCATATCAACGCCGGGAAACAAACAAATTCCGTGTAAATCCATTCCTTCGTTAACGGCGGCGAGCGATTCTTCCATCACGTCTTTGAGCCAAGCGGCGCGACCTTCGCCAAGCCCGCTCGTCTCGCCGATTATCATCGGTCTGCCGTAACGCTCCCAAACGAGCTTTAATAAATCGCAAAGCGGTTTGATGCGGTCGTCGTTCGGCTCTAAAGCGGCGTGCGGACCCTGCTCGCGATATTCCATTTGCCCGAATGAATAATTATTTGCGCCGACAATATCGAGAATTTCCGGCGCGCCGCCGAATTCCGGGTGCTCTTTTCCGCAGAGAATGTCCCACGCCAGAAAAGTATCAATGAACGTTTCGTGTTTGGCAGCTTCAATCAAATCAGGACGGTCGCGCGGCGCGACGACTTGAACCAGCGGATCAATGTTAATCATTCTCGCTTCGGGTGCGATTTCACGAATCGCTTTCGCGCCCGCAATCGCAGCTTTGCATAACGCGAGACGCAATTTGAAACGATCTTCTTTCGTCTTTTTATAAGGAGCCGTCCAGCCCCATTCGCCGCCGATAAACGAAAAAAAAGTGATTTCATTGATCGGCGTAAAATAATGCGGCGCGCGAATTTTAGGCGTGACATATCGGGCGGCGGCGCGGCAATAATCGGCAAATCTGTTTGTAAATTCGTCCGAAAACGGGTCTAAATCGTCAGGGTATCCGTAATGACATAAATCCCAGATCGGCAAAATGTGCGACTCGTTCATCGCTTCGATCATCGGGTCAATCGGTGAAAAATCGTATTCGCCGTTTTTATCAACAAACGCCCAAGGGATTCCTTCGCGCGCAACGGCGATGCCAAGTTCCGAGAGCAATTTATAATCCTCGCGGACATATTTGTCGTGCTGCGTTTCGGCGACGAGATTGCGCCGACCTTTGTCTTTCCAGAGAAACGTCGAACATTCAAAACCGGAAATAAAAAACGTTGGAAAAATACCGGGTTTTTTTGCCATTCGCTTATTGTATCCGAAGATTTATCGAGCGGATATTTATTTTGTCAGCAAGCGTACTTATCAAATCGCCTCTTTCCGATAATGTTGTAGGAAAATATAATTATCACTATGCAGGAAGAAATGAATGAAAACTCGTTTGAGCAATTCGGCTTGAACGATGAGTTAATCAAAGCAATCAACGATGTCGGCTACGAAACTCCGTCGCCGATTCAACTTAAAACAATTCCGCTCTTGCTCGCGGGCAAAGATGTGGTCGGACAAGCGCAAACCGGAACGGGAAAAACGGCGGCGTTTGCTTTGCCGATACTTGAGCGGCTCGACGTAAAAAACAAAGGTGTTCAGGCTCTTATTCTTACACCGACACGCGAGCTGGCGATTCAGGTCGCCGAAGCGTTTCACACTTACTCAAAATATTTGGGACAAGTTCGCGCATTGCCGGTTTACGGAGGGCAATCAATCTCGCAGCAAATCCGGCATCTCCGAAACGGCGTCCAAATTATTGTCGGAACGCCCGGTCGAGTTATGGATCATATGCGGCGCGAAACTCTCGATTTATCCGATCTGAAAATTGTCACGCTCGACGAAGCCGACGAGATGCTGCGGATGGGATTTATTGACGACATCGAATGGATTTTATCGCACACGCCCGAAACGCGCCAAACAGCTTTGTTTTCGGCGACAATGCCGCGCGAGATTCGACGCATCGCCGAGCGTTATTTAAACGAGCCGGAAAACATTCAAATCGAGCGCAAAACTTTAACCGTTCCAACCGTCCAACAGCTTTATATCAACGTTTCCGAAGCGCAAAAAACCGACGCGCTAAGCAGAATTTTGGAAGCCGATTCAACTCCGGGCGAAGCCACGCTGATATTTCACCGCACAAAAGTCGGAGCCGCCGAATTGACCGTCAAATTACAAGCTCGCGGTTACGCTGCCGAAGCGATGCACGGCGATATGAATCAGGCGCAACGCGAAGCTCTGATTCGACGTTTGCGAAACGGACAAGTCGAAATCGTAGTAGCGACGGACGTTGCGGCGCGCGGGCTTGATGTCGAACGCATTGCAACCGTAATCAATTACGATATGCCGAGCGACACAGAATCCTATGTTCACCGCATCGGCAGAACCGGACGCGCGGGACGCGAAGGCAAAGCCGTGTTGTTCGTCACACCGCGCCAGCAGCGGATGAAACGCGACATCGAGCAATATACAAAGCAAAAAATCGAACCGATGAAGCTGCCTTCGCAGGCTGATGTAGCCGCGCGTCGTGTAGCGATGTATAAAGAACGGCTTTTAAAAACGCTGACGGAAGAAGATTTGGAATTGCATCTTTCGCTCGTCGAAGACTTGGCGGAGGAAAGCGGTTACGATTTTGCAGAAATCGCCGCCGCCGCTTCTTTCATTGCAAGCGGAGACAAACCGCTCGAAGTCGCAGTCGCGCCCGAACCCGAACAAATGGGTTTTGGCACCGACGGAATGATTCGTTTGTTTATCGGCGTCGGTCGCAATCACCGCGTCGGACCGGCTGATATTGTCGGCGCAATCGCCAACGAAGCGGACGTTCCGGGCAAAGCAATCGGCGCGATTGACGTTTACGACCGTTTTACTCTGGTTGACGTTCCGGCGGAATATGCCAGGCAGGTTTTGCAGGGAATGAGCAACACGCGCATTCGCAACGAGCGCGCAAATGTTCGCGTTGCCGTCCCGAACGACGTTGCCGAAGACGGCGACCGACGACCGCCAAAGCGTGAAAAAACTCCGAGAAGCAGCGCCGCGAAAACAGTCGTAAAAAGCAGAGCTAAAAAATATTCGGGCGGTAACGGCGGAACAAAACCGCCGAAACGTAAGAAAACGAAATAGTTTCGCAGGCGAGAATGAGCTTTCGCTTTTGACTCCGGCTTGTCGGCAGACTGCCGGAGTCAATCGGACAAACTATTGGGATGAGCGACAACTCGTGCCTCAACCTTTAGTATTTTTCTGCAATTTGCCAATCCATCGTTTTGAGCTTTCTCATCCTGACGCTGTTTAGCGAATAACTCTAACGTCACGCTCGCTGAAAATTCGCCAGGCGTCGTTTGTTTGCTGCCACCTTAACTCCTGAATAACCTCTCCGCTGCGGCTTTTTTGTTTGTCCGTTACATTATACTTTTTGCGGAAACGCATTATTGCCGTTCGCCCGCCGTCCTGAAAGATAATTTCCGGTTCTTCGGCGCGAATATCAATTGATTTCGCATTTGCAAAAACTCGTGCCTTTTCAGCGCGCACGAAATCGCGCGTAGCGTTTCGGGCAAGATAGAAAGCCTTTAGCTCCGGCATATAAAAAGTCATTTGTTTTTCGATGTTCCGCCCGTTCGTCGCTTCTATCCATTGGTTGAGCGCATTGCGGAGCAAGTCGGCTTCGCTGCTTTCTGCTTTGGCAGAACGTGCTGTTGACGCGGCAGCGGGCGAAGTTTCGGCATCATCCTGTTTAGCTATTTGCCGTGCGCCTTGTCCTTCGCCGTAAATATCCCACCGAGCGACATCGGCAACTTTGTCATAGACGGTTTTGATAATAATCGGTTCGGTAAGCTGTTCAGCGTAAATATGGCGCGTTACCTGCATCCGCCTGCCGTTTTCGAGAGACGTAAATGTAACATTCACGTTATCTTCTGCTTTGCCGTTGGATTTAAAAGTCAGATTTTCATTCTCGAATGCGATGCGCGAACGGACAATATCGCCATCAGAAGTGCGCTGATTGCGGGTAACTCCGTCGGCTACGAACGTTACAGGCTGTGCGCGCGACGAGCCGACCTTGACGCGGCTTCCGCGACACTCGATAGCCAAAATGTCAGGCGGAGTCAGGCGGACGGACAAATCCATAAAAAGCCTTTGCTGTTCGCCGGATGGAACTTTGCCGGTAGCGCCTTCCACAACCGAGTAAAGCTTATCACTCTCGGCTGTATCAATGCGGTAAACGCCGTTCAGTGAACAGGGCGCAGCAGTTGAAACTTCGCGGTTTGGCATACCGCTTTGTCTCCTCGTTTGTCCCTCGTTTATTCCGCAGAAACTTACTAACAAAATTACCTGAAATGTTATGACGCTGCTTATTCGTATCATTTCGCCCGCCTTTGTTAATCGCATTTATATTTGAACTTCTGCTATAGATGGCAATATCATTCCCTTAGTTTAACTAAAAGTCTAGCAAGAAAATCAAACGAAAAATCAAGCGTGTAAACAATTATCTCTTACCAGGCGCGCGACCATTTGTTACCGCCGTGTTCATCGTCCCGGAGGCGTGAATTAACTCCGGCTTTTAACTCCAGAAATCTGCCGATGAGCCAGAGCAAATCGGAAAGGCGATTGAGATACGTGACAACCTGCACATCAATCGCTTCGCCAGTTTCCTGAAGTCTGACAATACAGCGTTCGGCGCGGCGGCAAATTGTCCGCGCTATATCGAAAGCTGCTGCCGAAGCGACATCACCGGGCAAGCTCCAATCGGATAAAATCCCTTCGATTTTTTCGATGCGATTCACTTCCTCCGTCAGACGTTCAATCATTTCCGGCGTCAGATACGGTTTCGGCGCTTCGGTGAAATTCGGGTTCGCGACCGAACCGGCAACCAGAAACAAATCTCGTTGTATTGATTTCGTCAATTCGTTGATTTCTCCGTTTTCGCAAATCGAACGCGCAAACCCCATTGCCGCGCCTAGCTCGTCAATCGTGCCGTAACTTTCGACGCGCAAATCCGCTTTTGAAACCCGTTCGCCGCCGATCAGGGCAGTTTTTCCTTTGTCTCCGGTCTTAGTCGCAATGCTCATTTTGAAAATAGTAAATCGTAAATAGAAAAATCGTGAATCGTTAAAGCATAACTTTTCGATTCACGATTTACTATTTACGATTTACCGAAATTAAGGTTTTTTCGGCGTCGGAGTTGGCGCAGCTTGCGGTTTTTCGGGCGTGACAACTTCTTCATCATCCAAAATACGGATGGTTGCCTTGGCTTCTTTGAAATCCGTATAACGAACGCGGACCTTGATCTTCAATGTATTGCCGCTTTCAAAATAAAGCTCGTCGTTGGCATAAGAATAAGACGGAAACCAATATTTTCCGCCAATATTTTCGCGCCAGGTCTCGACCACCGGAAATTTGTTGTCTTTGGTTTCGGGCAAGCCTTTGCCTTTTGTTTTGACGATTTGCAAATCTTCCGCGTCAACCCAGACTCTTCCGCTGAAAAATCTGTCTTTCGATCTTTTCGGGTCGGGTTTAATTTTCGGCTCAACGTCGAAAACGTACAAATCAAGCTCGTCAATGCGCTCTTTGCCGACAAAAGTAAAATTATAAACCGGCAGCTTTGAAGGTTCGAGAGCAAACGGGTTAATGCCGCCGAGGTCGTCCAAATCTTCGGCTGTAATAACTCCTGGAGGCATTGTCGGGATGGGCATAAACAGAACTTTTTCGTAGCGCGTTCCGTCATCGCCGAACATATACTGCGATTCGCGGATATATTCGCCCGTCACTTGTCCGCCGTCGCCGAAAATCTGAATTTCGGCTTTGCGCTTAAAGCTATATTGGGTTAACGCCTGCCGAAATTGCAATTCTTTCTCAGTGAAAGTTTTAATAATGCGGTCGATTTCCGCCTGACTGAGATTAACTTTAACGATGTTCGTTTTTGATAATTGCTGCGCTGAAGCATTGAAACTTGCGCCGAACAATAAAACGCCGCAAGCAAACCAAATTGCCAGCTTTTTTCCAATCATTTCTTCTGTCTCCAATAAATAATGAAAAGCTGACAAATAGATGCGCCCGGCGGCGTTTAAGTTCTCTCTGTAAAATCACAAAATCGAACATTTGAAATTTCAAATGTTCGATTTTGTGATTTTAAATCTGAGATTTTCTTCACCCGACAAACTCGATTTCCGGTTTGGTCGGAATAATTCCTTTTTCGTAACCTTCGGTTAAAAGTCTGCGGACGCCTTCGCGCCCTCGTTCGCCGTAATCGAGAGTTAAATCATTGACCCACATTGCAACGAAACGGTCGGCGGTGTCCGTGTCCATATCGCGCGCAAACTGCATCGCGTAAGCGAGCGCGTTTTCCCGGTTGTCGAGCGAATATTTGACGCTTTTATGCAGGTAACCGGAGACTTTCTTCATCAAATCCTCGCCCAAATCGCGTTTGATGACGTTACCGCCCATCGGCAGCGGCAAGCCTGTTTGCTCGTGCCACCATTCGCCCAAATCCAGGACTTTCTGCAAACCGAATTTGTGATAAAAAAGCTGTCCTTCGTGAATCAAAAGACCGGCGTCGCATCTGCCGGTTCGCACGGCGTCAATGATTTTATCGAAAGCGATGACTTCGTAATTAAAATTTTGATCGAAAAGCCTGAGAGCTAAAAAGGCGCTCGTCAGCTCGCCCGGCACGGCGATTCTGGCTTTGCTCAAATCGGCGGGCGACATTTTCTCCTTCGAGACGACAATCGGACCGTATTTGTCGCCGATTGAAGCGCCGTGCGGCAAGAGCGCGTATTTGTCCGAAACGTAAGCGTAAGCGTGAAACGAAATCGCGGTCACATCGTAAACGGCATCTCGCGCTTTTTCGTTTAAGGTTTGAATGTCCTGAAGAACGTGCGTAAATTTCAAATCGCCGGTGTCAATTTTGTTGGTCGCGAGACCGTAAAACATAAACGCATCGTCCGAATCCGGCGAATGCGCGACGCTGATTGTTCGAGTTGGCGTTTTAGTCTCCGAAATGCTGTTGCTGCTACTGCTCATTGCTTGAACTTCCCGTAAAAAACCCTTGAATCGTAAAGAATTTCAACCGCGTCCGCTTCTGCGTGCCGGTCAAAGATATTTTTTAATTCTAACAACATTTCCCCAAAAAGCGGATGTCCGGCGTGAGGAATGTACGAAGAAGATAATAGTCTGCCTTTTAATCCGTCAAAGTCAACCCGCTGCACGTTCGGAAAAGCGGTTTCGTGAAAATCTCCAAAGAAAAACGGGCGAATATTATCTGTTGAAACCGCATCGTGCCGGACTTCTTTGTAATCCGTTCCGTATCGCAGCAAAAAGTCTTCGTAATCGCGCAAAAAAGCGGTTGAAGCAAGCTGACGTTCGTTCCAAATCAAAGCCACATAACCACTTGGTTTGATGATTCGCTCAAACTCCGCTTTCGCTTTTTCGCGGTCAAACCAGTGAAACGCCTGCGCCGCCGCAATTAAATCAACGCTTTCGTCGGGCAAATTCGTATTTTCCGAGCTTCCGTCAATTGAGCGGAAGCGTTCAAAATTCCGCAAAAATTCATCGCCCGCGTGCCGCATCGGCTCGTTCGGCTCGACTGCGTAAACCGCGCAGCCGGTTTCGAGCAGCAATTTCGAGAAAATTCCTGTTCCCGAACCGACATCGGCGACCATCGAATTTTCGTTTAAATTCATTTCGCGCCGCATCAGTTCAACGATCTGCGGCGGATACGAAGGGCGATGGCGAATATAATTTTCAACGCGGTCGGAAAAGCGTTCGGTTGGTTTCATTTTAATCACCGGCAATGAATGTAATCATTTTCCATTTTCCGTTTTCCTTTGCAAAAACAGCGCGGTAATCAATCGGACTGCGGACGAATTCGCCTTGCACAAAACCTTTCTTACCGCCGAGCGTTTCTACTTTTACCCAATGATATTTGTCCTCTTTAGATTTATCTTTTACTGATTTGTTGTAATCCGGCTTAACGACATTGAATGAAAGCGTAGCAACAACTGCGGAATTTGATTTTGGCTGCTTGTAAAGTTTGACGTTTTTTCCAAAAATCGCCGCGTATTCATACGAGTCAACGTTTTCGGGAAACGGTTGTTTAAAAAGATACGGAGCGCTAAACATTTGTTTGCTCTCATCCATAAACGAACCGCCGTTTGTCAAAACGGCATTCATTTCTTCCCAGAACGGAGAATTACGATTATTTATTTTCCACGTTTCCTTAAACTCGGCAATTCCATTGCTGCCGCCAAAACTGTTTTTAATCTCCGGGTCGAGAATGCTCAAAACAAATTTCGCATCGCGTTTTTTGACGGCATCGAGAAGTTTTTGCCTGAAAATGCTAAAAGATTTGTCTTTCCCCGCTTCATCAACAAAACGGACATATTTTTCCTGCCCGATAATATTTGTTGTATATGCAAGAAAAATTATAAGAATGAAAGTAAAGGCTTTAAGCATATTTTAAATTTTTCCAAATTTTATCACGCTTCGCCGACTTCCTCGCCCGTCCACTGCGTTTTGCGGGAATGCGGAACGTCGAATTGGTCTAAAATTCTAAAAACGAGATGGTCAACCAATTCTTCAATCGTCGCAGGTTTGTGATAAAAACCGGGCGAAGCGGGCAAAATTCTCGCTCCGGCACGGGCGAGCCTCAGCATATTTTCGAGATGAATCGCGTTATAAGGCGTTTCGCGCGGGACGAGAACGAGCTTTCTGCCTTCTTTCAAACAAACGTCCGCCGCGCGGTGAATCAGATTCGTTCCAGCGCCCGAAGCAATCGCGCCCAGAGTTCCCATCGAACACGGCACGACGATCATTCCGGCTTGTTTGTTTGAACCCGACGCCGGTTTCGCCGCCAAATTATCGAGCCGCCAATAGCGAATCAGCTTCGATTCTTTCGGCAAACCGAGCCATTCATTTATTTTTTCGAGCGTCGGCTCGCGCAAAGCGTTCGTACCGGTTTCGACCTGTGCGACAATGCCCGCCGTGCCGGACATTATTAAATTTATCGCCGAAACCGCATCGCTCTGCGCCAGATAAATCAGCATTCGCTGCGCGTAAATCGTCCCGCTCGCTCCCGTAATCGCCACAGTTAATTCCATATTCAAGATAAAATTATCATAAAAATTAAACGCTTTACGATTCACGATTCACGATTTACGATTTACGAATGAATGATTTTGAATTTGAAAACATCGGTTTTGCCCGCGTTGATACCGGTCGCAAAAGCCGGCAGGGATTTCCCGAAGTGATTTTCGGCGCGGGCAAAACGCGCGCGCAGGTTGTCGGCATTTTTGAAAAGCTCGCGGCGCAGAATCCGAATGTTTTGGTAACGCGAACCGACGCTGACACTTACGGAGAACTGAGAAACGTCTGCAGCGAAGCCGAATGGCACGAATCAGCCAATCTCGTTCGCGTTTTACGGGATAAAACCGAGCTTGGCGTCGGACAAATCGCGGTTGTCACAGCCGGAACGAGCGACATTCCCGTCGCCGAAGAAGCCGCTTTGACAGCCGAAACGATGGGCAACCGCGTCGTGAGAATTTGGGATGCGGGCGTTGCCGGAATTCACCGCATTTTGGCTGAGCGCGAATTATTAAAACAGGCGCGCGTTGTCATCGTCGCCGCCGGAATGGAAGGCGCGCTGCCGTCTGTTGTCGGCGGTCTTGTCAGCGTTCCGGTGATTGCCGTGCCGACTTCCGTCGGCTACGGCGCATCTTTTAACGGTCTGGCTGCGCTGCTCGGAATGCTGAATTCCTGTTCATCAAACGTCACGGTCGTTAATATTGACAACGGTTTCGGCGCGGGTTTTGTCGCCAGTTTGATAAATCGCCGCTGGGAAGGCGGTTAAAGAACAGTTATCAGTCAACAGTTATCAGTTATCAATTTCTTTCTGATAACTGTTGACTGATAACTGTTCACTGATTGGTTATCGCATTAAAAAACAGCGGAAACGTCGCCAGCGATTGACCGCGATATTGCGGGCGGAAGCCGAACAGGTAAATCCTGCCTTTGCCGATTGTAAATTCGACGAGCGCGGCTTTTCCGGCGATTCTTTCCGCGCCCAAAGCCCAGCCCGATAGCAAAATGTCTTTCGGATTCGCCGGATAACGCGCGATGATTCGGAAATTGTTGGCGAGCGCCAGCGGATCGGTTTTGATTTCAAACGCGGGCGAGTTTTCAAACCAAGCGATTGAAAGCTTGTCCATTCCTTTTGCGACCGGGTGCGTCGTGTCGAGTTCGGTGCGAAGAATCGAACCGGGAATGTAAAAATCCGCGCGTTTTGCGCCTTGCGTGACATCGCGCGCCGGGAGATTGAATTGTTCGATGGCGAAGTTTGAAGCGCGGTTTAAGAAAATTAGCGTACCGCCCGCTTCGACAAATTTCCGCAGATTTTCAACCCCTTCTTTGCCCACGCCGCCCGTGTATTCTTCTGGCATCGAGCCTTTCGCGTAACCGTTTAAGATTTGATTTACCGATTGGTCAGGGAAAATGATTGCTGGAATCTTATCCAATATGGGCGTTTTTCCGCCTCGGTTCTCGCGAACGAAACCGACGGTTCTTTCAAATCTGTTTTCTTGAATATCTTTATTGCTCAGCGAAACAAATTTTTTCTGCTTTGTTTCAACTACCCAGCGTGTCCAACCTTCATCCATCGCCGGAATATGTGACTTATAAATTCCGAATTCAACAACTCCGTCTTCACTTGCCGTTGTCGCAGAACCCCATTTACTATCCCTTTCGTATTTAAAGGGTTGATAAATCGGCTCGACTTTTATTCTCATCAACAGTGAAAGAGTATGTGCCGTTACATCATAAGGTGGAATTGGGTTTCCTTTTTCATCTTTGAGATCTGGATAAGACTGTTTCTCTAAAACAGCTTTTGCAAATTTCCCATATGGCTGAGCCATCGGAACGAAAAATCCTTTTTCACTATTAACAAATTCTACGCCTGCGCGTTGGAGTATGGGCACGATATTATATGCAAAATCGTGAAATAAAAATCCGTTAAGTTCTCCGTTTTTTCGCGGTCTGACGGCTTCTTTGCCGATTTGGTAAAAGCGCGTGAGCCAGCGTTCGCGGTTGTCGGCGGCGTGTCTGAGCAGGAAAAACGTCGAGGCGGACATATAATTCGTGATGTCGCGCAAACGCCATTCGCCGCCTTGCCAGAGTTTTGGATGATTCGGCGTTTCTTTTTTCGGGTCGTAGCCGTCGTCCGCAGGGACGCGCAAATCTTCAAATTTGACGCTCGTCGGCGTGGCTATTTTGACTGACGCGGTTTCGGTTAAAATCCGCACGCCGCCGTGATAATGCGAATAAGCGCGCGCCGGAGTCCAGGCGTCGTAAGTCGAATTGTTGGTCAATCCGACAAATCCGTTTTTGAGCATTTCCTGCAGCATATAATTGCCAAGCTCGGTATAGCCTTC
Organism: Pyrinomonadaceae bacterium; assembly: GCA_036387135.1. Taxonomy (GTDB): domain Bacteria; phylum Acidobacteriota; class Blastocatellia; order Pyrinomonadales; family Pyrinomonadaceae; genus JALZCH01. The sequence continues at coordinate 23,503 of DASVUH010000058.1, forward strand.
GACGATTTCTTTCGGGACGTTCGGCTCGACGGGCTGCATATACGGCGGCATAAATTGACGCGAGCCGCGCTCGCCCTGCTGGTGAATGTCGTTGACGATTTGCGGATGCCAGACGTTATGGATTTTATCAACCGTCAATTGCGTTTCGACCTGCGAAAAAGCGTACCAATCGCGGTTGTTGTCGTGTCCGACGTATTTATGATAAAGCTCCGGCGGCGAAGTGCCTTCGTATGGCGTTCCCAAAGTTTTGTCGTACCAGTTTTTGACAATATCAACGCCGTCAGGGTTCAGAGACGGAACGAGCAGAACGATCGTGTTTTTTAAAATATTCAAAACTTCCGGCTCGTTTAAAGTCGCTAACCTGTGCGCGATGAGCATTGACGAAAGCGTCGAGCCGACCTCGGTCGAATGAATTCCGCAGGTGATTAAAACAATCGTTTTACCTTCTTTGATTAACTGACGCGCAATTGCATCATTGCTTTTTATCAAACGCGGGTCGGCGAGCTTTGCCTGAATTCCTTTGTAATATTCGAGCCGTTTTAAATTTTCCGGCGAGCTGATTGCCGCAAAAACAAAAGGTTTATCCATCGTGGTTTTGCCGATTGTTTCAAATTTAACGCGGTCGCTCGCCGCGTCGAGCTTTTGAAAATACTCCAAAACCTGATTCCACGAAGCGAGCTTGCGGTCGTCGCCCGGCGTAAAGCCTAAAACGTCTTTTGGCTCAGGGACTTTGGTTTGCGCGAAAGAAGAAATTTGCGTAACGAATATCAGCAAAAGGAAAAGCAATTTTGATTTTTTCATTTTCAACTCCGAAGATTTCGCCGAATTGTAAATCATTTTGATTCAAAATTGTGTTTTTAAATTCCCGCTGCAACTTTTGCTTGCCTGTTTTGTTTCTAAAAAGTTAAATTAACGCGAGTGTCACAAGTCGTATTAAACTCTTCCCGTATTTAAAGGAAAATTTGGAGGTTCTTGTTTAATGTCAAGCCGTATTGATGATGTAACGCCGGACGTTGACGCAGCGTCGGGAAAACCTGCGAATCCGTTTTTGGCGAATTTTCGCCCGTACATTCCGGCGAGCGTTTCAAATGTCGCCGAGTTTACGCCGCTGCCGATTATTGTTGGGACGCTGCTCGGAATTATTTTCGGCGCTTCGTCGCTGTATCTCGTTTTGAAAACCGGGCTGACCGTTTCGGCTTCAATTCCGGTCGCCGTAATTTCGATTACGCTTTTCCGTCTACTGTCAACAGCCAAAATCACGCGCGACGCGACGATTCTCGAAAACAACGTCGTGCAAACCGCCGGAAGCGCGGGCGAATCAATCGCTTTCGGCGTCGGTGTGACGATGCCCGCGATTTTAATCTTGGGTTTCGATCTGGATTTCTGGCGCGTGATGCTCGTCGCGGTTTTGGGCGGCTTGCTGGGAATTTTGATGATGATTCCGCTTCGCCGCGCGCTTATCCGCGACCAGCACGGAATTCTCAAATACCCGGAAGGAACAGCCTGCGCCGAAGTTCTCAAAGCGGGCGCGTCGGCTGAATCGCGCGACATTCATCGCGAACATGCAGCCGATAAAACCGCCATAATGAGCGACGATATGGCGTTGCAGGGCGGAAAAATTATCGGGCTTGGTTTCATCATCGGTTTTATTTACAAATCCTTCGTTGACGTTTTCAGCCTGATTAAAGGCGAGCCGCACAAGGATTTCGGTGAATTTTACAGAGGCGGTTCGGTTGCGGTCGAAAACAATCCGGCGCTTTTGGGCGTGGGCTACATCATCGGACCGTATATCGCCGGAATTATGGCTGCGGGCGGCGTTTTGTCGTATCTGGTTTTGATTCCGCTGATTAAATATTTCGGCGATTCGCTGACCTCGCCGCTCGTGCCGGAAACCACAAAGTTGATTTCGGAAATGGAGCCGGGCGACGTTCGCGGCGCATACATTTTGTACATCGGCGCAGGCGCGGTGGCGACCGCCGGAATCATCAGCTTGTTTCGCAGCCTGCCGACGATTTGGTCCGGCTTGCAAGCCGGACTCGCGGATTTTCGCGGCAGTTCGAGCGAAGTTGCCGGACTCGAACGAACGGATCAGGATATTTCGATGAAGTGGGTGATCGCCGGAATCCTCGCGCTGATGGCGGCGATTATGCTCTTTCCGCAGCTCGGTTTGAGCGTTTTTAATAATCCGGTCGTCTCGTTTCTGGGCGCGCTGATGGTTATTGTTTTCGGCTTTTTGTTCGTCACGGTTTCTTCGCGTTTGACCGGACAAGTCGGTTCTTCATCGAATCCGATTTCGGGAATGACAGTTGCGACGCTGTTGTTTACCTGTTTGATTTTTTTGGCATTGGGCTGGACGACGCGCGATCCGTATTTCGTGACAGCGCTTTCAATTGGCGGAATCGTTTGTATCGCCGCTTCAAACGGCGGAACGACTTCGCAGGATTTGAAAACCGGATTTCTCGTCGGCGCAACGCCGCGCTCTCAACAATATGCGATTTTAATCGGCGCGCTGGCTTCAGCTTTGATTTTAGGTCCGCTACTGCTCTGGCTAAACGACGCGAAAACTTATTATCAGCCGGTTGACGTTGCGGCGTCTTTCAAATCCGCCGATTTTCGAGTCACCGAAAATATGCTTTCAAAGGACGGCGGCGAATATCGCGGCGAGCGCGCGGGCGGAAAATTTGCTTCCGATACCGCGACTTACCGCGTCTGGCATAACACCGACGCCGCTTTGGGGCAAAAAGGCAAATATCTCGTCAATATGCAGGGACAGCCCGCGTATTTCGTTGACCCGACGATCAACGGCATTATCAAAAAAGACGACGAAGGCAACGACCTCGAACGCTATGACGCGCCGAAGGCGACTCTGATGAGCTATATCATCGAAGGCGTTTTGGGACAAAATTTGCCGTGGGGCTTGGTGCTGATCGGAGCGTTTATTGCCGTCGCTCTTGAGCTATCGGCAATTCCCGCGCTTGCGTTTGCAGTCGGAATATACTTGCCTCTAGCGACGAGCGCGCCGATTTTCTTCGGCGGAGTCGTCCGCTGGCTGGTTGATTTGTATCTGAAGCGAAAGTTTGCGGCGCAAAATATGACCGAAGATCAAATCATCGCCGAAACCGATAAATCAAACGGTGTTTTGCTGGCTTCCGGCTACATCGCGGGCGGCGCGGTGGCGGGCATTTTGTTCGCGCTTTTCGCCTTTATTCCCGCGCTCGAAGCCGTTCAGAAAAACTTTAATACCTGGGCGAAAGCGAGCAACCCGTTTTTCGCCGGAGATTATTCCGACATTCTCGGTTTGCTGCCGTTTCTGGCTCTCGCTGCGTTTTTGTACTTTGTCGGGCGCGAGTTGATTATGACCGGCAGAAAAATAAAATAACGCAGGAAATCAAAGTGTTCGAAGACAGAAAAACTATCAACTGTCAACTATTAACTATCAACTGTTTTGCAATAACATACAGTTGATAGTTAATAGCTGACAGTTGATAGTTTTATGAAGCCGCCGAAACGCGGCTTTTCGTTTGTTAAGGTAAAAGTTTAAGACTGTTCAATTTGACGGAACATTCGGGCAAACTGCAAAAAACACTTGCACATCAAACGAGGTGTGAAGCTATAATTGGAATCAGCTCTCCAGCGCTTCTTTTGGCGCTTCTCACGTCGGAATAAAAAAGCAAAAATCGGGATTATGCGTTACCTGAAATTTTCGTCGAAATTCGTCAAATCAATCGTCGCCATTTGCGTCGGTTTTTCCTCAGTTTTTACAGCCTCAGCGCAAACGCAGAACGCGCAACCAACAAAACAAAACGCCGGACAAGTTTCTTCCGCACAGCAGACGCCGACGCAGATTGTCAAAAATTTTTACCAAAATTTGAAAGAGCTGCGTTTCCGCGAAGCGCTGATGATGACGAATTGGCGTCCGGCGGTCGAAAGTTTTACGCCGCAGGAGACGGAAGATTTACGCAGCAATTTTAAATATCTCGCCGCTCAGGCGAGCATTGAAATCACTGGCGAGCAGCTCAGCCAAACGGCGGCTAGCGTTTTTATCAAAGGCGTTGACCCGGAAACCGGCGCGATGAAAGTTGACGAAGTGCGGCTGCGGCGCGAAAACAACGATTGGGTGATTGTCCTCGGCGACGCGGAAACCGAAGCGACTTTAAAACGCGAAGGCAAAAGCTATTTTTACCGTCTCTGGATGGAACATCGCCACCGCGACGCGCAATATCTGCTTGAAGATATTGTCAAAGCCGAACTCGTTTACAGCCTGACAGGCGACGGCTCGTTCGCAGATTTGAACACGCTCGTTAATAAAAAACTGCTGACCGCCGATGTTCTCGGCTCCGAGGTCGGCTATCGCTTTCGCGTTCAGCTTTCGCCGGACAAAAAGAAATATTCGATCAATGCCGAACCGTTGCAATACGGCAAAACCGGAAAGCTCTCGTTTTTACTCGAAATCGGGAAAGACGGAAAGACGGTTTTAAAAAGCAGCGATAACAACGGCGCGCCCTACGCCGTCAAAAATTAAGGGAAAGTTTTGAGAAAATTGAGTTTATCACAAACTTTTTTATTCTCTGCTTGTCAATCGGTTTTGTTTTGCGGTAATATTTTCCCGTTAATCAAAACACACCAGTTTTAAAAGACTAACATTTTAGCGAAAGGTCCCCCATCGTTATGCCCGAAAGCATTCGTTTTTTTACGTCTCGTTTGAGTGAGACGGCGACAAAATTTTTCAGCGCGCCGCGCAAAAAAGCCCGTCTTCCCTTAACGGTTTCCCTCGAAATCGAAAACGCGACCGGCAAATTAAATAACGCGCAGCAAAAATTAAACGTCGCCGGTTTTACGCAGGATTTCAGTTGCGACGACATCAATTTTATTCTGCCGTTTATTCGTCTCGGCGAGCATTATCTCGCGGGCGGCGAGCAAAAATTGATTCTCGAAATCGAATTGCCCGAACGCAAAGTGCGTATGAAAGCGACCGCTCAGTCTTACGAGATGCTGGCTCAGCAGGATTCGGTCAACCAGTATTTAATCGGAGTTAAAGTCACCGAAATGAACGACGGCGAACGAGAGTATTTGGAAAATTTCATCAAATACGGCGAACAGCGAGACGCCAGCCCGGCTTCGGTTTTCGAAGCTCCGGCAAAGCCGCGCAAAGCCTCGCTTCTCGGACAGCTTTTTAACCTCTAGTGCGGCGAAAAAAAGCTCGATTCCTAAAAATATCTTTAATCGTGGCGGCGACGGCTCTGGCAGCTTTCGCCGCCTTTTTCTTTTTCATTCTGCCCGGAATTGTCGCCGATTCTCAAAATCCGGTCGCGCATAAACCTCCGTTTCAAGTTTCGGAAAACGCCCGCAATTTACATCAAAAACTTTTCATCGCCGATCTGCACGCCGATTCATTACTTTGGAATCGGGATTTGAACGTAAAAAACGAAAGCGGTCACGTTGATTTTCCGCGAATGCGCGCCGGAAACATCGCTTTACAGTTTTTTACGGTTGTAACGAAATCGCCGCGCGATTTGAAAATCGAACAAAATTCTCCCGACACAGACAATATTTTCTGGCTCGCTCTGGCGCAGCGTCAGCCGCTCGCTAATCTTTCCAGCCTTTTAAAACGCGCGGTTTATCAAGCCGAAATGCTGCGCGAATACGCCGAAAAAGAGCGCGGAAAATTTATCATCATCAAAACAAAACGCGATTTACAGCAATTTTTGGAACGCCGACGAAATGAGCCGGATTTGATCGCCGGAGTTTTGGGAATCGAAGGCGCGCACGTTCTCGATGGAAAACCGGAAAACGTTGACGTTTTATCCGAAGCGGGTTTTCGGATGATGTCGCCGTCGCATTTTTTCGATTCGGAAATGGGCGGCTCGGCTCACGGCGTCGAAAAGGGAGGATTGACCGAAGCAGGGCGCGAAATGATTCGCCGAATGGAACGGCGCGGAATGCTCGTTGATGTCGCGCACACTTCCGCCCGGACGATTGACGATGTTTTGCAAATGGCAAAACGCCCGGTCGTCGTTTCGCACACCGGCGTGCGCGGAACTTGCGACAATAACCGTAATTTGATGGACGAACAGCTTCGCCGAATTGCCGAAACCGGAGGCGTTGTCGGAATCGGTTTCTGGGACACGGCGGTTTGCGGCGAGGACGCCGCCGCAATTGCCAAAGCGATTCGTTATGCCGCAAACATTGTCGGAACAAACGCGGTCGCGCTCGGTTCGGATTTTGACGGCGCGGTAAAAACGCCTTTCGACGCTTCGGGAATGGCTTTAATCACCGAAGCGCTTTTGCGGGAAAATTTTTCGGAAGATGAGATAAAGCAAATAATGGGCGGAAACGTTTTGCGGCTGCTCGGCGAAAACCTGCCGGAGTAATTTTCACACCTTTTCTTTGCGTTTTTGCAGTATTTGCGCGAAATTTGTTTTAAATTTGAAAATGAAGCGCAATGTTTTGTATGATGCGGACAATGAAAACGCTTTATCCAGAAATAGAGCCTTTCGATTCGGGAATGCTGCCCGTCTCGGACAAACACACAATTTATTACGAACGCTGCGGCAATCCTGAAGGATTGCCCGTTGTTTTTTTACACGGCGGTCCGGGCGGCGGTTTGATTCCCGGTTATCGTCAATTTTTTGATCCGAAAGCATATCAAGTCGTTCTTTTTGACCAGCGGGGTTCCGGGCGTTCAACGCCGCACGCCGAACTCGATGGCAACACGACCTGGGATTTAGTCGCCGACATCGAACGACTGCGCGAGAAATTCGGAATCGAAAAATGGTTCGTGTTCGGCGGTTCCTGGGGCAGCACGCTCGCTCTGACTTACGCCGAAACGCATCCAGACAGAACGCGCGGTCTTTTCCTGCGCGGAATTTTCTTGTGCCGACCGCAGGAATTGCGATGGTTTTATCAATACGGCGCGAGCGAGATTTTTCCAGATTCCTGGGAGCCTTACCGCGATTTTATTCCCGAAGCGGAACGCGGTGATATGATGCAGGCTTATTACAAGCGAATGACCGACGCCGATGAAGCGACGATGCTCGAAGCCGCTCGGCGGTGGAGCGTTTGGGAAGGCAGCACGTCGAAACTTTTCCCGGATCAAAATCTGATTAACCATTTTTCCGGCGAACACGAAGCGCTTTCGCTCGCTCGGATTGAATGTCATTATTTCGTCAACAACTGTTTTTTCCCGACCGACAATTATCTCCTCGAAAACGTCGGGAAAATCCGACACATTCCGACCGTTATTGTGCAAGGTCGTTATGATGTCGTCTGTCCGGCAACGTCGGCTTGGGATTTGCATCGAGCTTTTCCCGAAGCCGCGCTTCACATTATTCCGGACGCCGGGCATTCGATCAGCGAACCCGGAATCGCTTCGGCTCTCATCGAAGCTACTGATAAATTTAGAGAAGGGCGTTAAGCGAACAAATTCACTAATCAAGCATCAAAAAATATCTTGGACGTAACCGTCGCCAATGGCGGCGGTTCAGAGATTTGTTACTTTTTTCAGGTAAAAATTCATCGGAAATTTAGAATTTTAATTAAGAAAGAGGTCAAATGAACGGACGAGTTTTAGTCCTCAACGCATCTTACGAACCGATTAACGTCTGCACGGAACGCCGTGCGGTAGTGATGATTTTCAAAGGCGTGGCGCGGATGGAAGAACACAACGGACACAAGCTTCATTCGTCAAAAATGACGATTGAAGCGCCCTCAGTGATTCGTTTGATGGAATATCGCCACATTCCGCACGAGCGCCGCTCGCTCTCGCGCAAAAACATTTTGCTGCGCGACCAATACACTTGCCAGTATTGCGTGAAAGTTCTTGCCCCGGCTGAATTGACGCTCGACCACGTTCATCCGCGTTCGCGCGGCGGCTCATCAACATGGGACAATCTGGTCGCTTGCTGCAAACGCTGCAATCACCGCAAAGGCAACCAAACGCCCGAAGAAGCCGGAATGAAATTGTTAAAACGCCCACGCCCGTTTTCGCTCCACGTCAGCCGCCAGATTATGCGTTATCTGGGGCGCGCCGACCAAACCTGGCGAAAATATCTTTATTACGGGGCGGAACATTATCAAACCGCGCATTTCGATTAAGCGTGGCGATGCTTTTTATCATTAATCAATCTGCCGCGTTAGCCAAAATGCGCGGTATCGGCTAAACTTTTTTCATCCGTGCCGTGTCAAAAAGGCTGGAAGTTTAGTTAGAAGGAAAAAATTATTTATGTTTGGACTCGGAACCACCGAATTAATTTTAATTGTCGCAGTTTTATTTTTACTTTTCGGAGCGAGCCGTTTGCCGCAATTAGCGAAATCTTTAGGACAAAGCCGCAAAGCCTTTAAAGAAGGAATGCTGGAAGCTGAAGAGGATTTTAAGCTCGAAGAAGAAAAAACTCGACCAACGCGCGGGCATCTTTCCGGCGCAAGCGATGAAGAACTGCTCGAAGAAGCGCGCCGCCGCGCCGCCGTCCGCGAAAGATAGAAGAGCGAAAGGGCATAGGGTTTAGGGCGTATTTAAAAAAAATCATATTTCTCCGCTACACACTTACACCCTAAACCCTACGCCCTTTTCCTATCCCTTCCGCGCAGTCACCAAAGTCATCTTCACCGTCAGCCGAAAGGTCAATTCGTCGCGCGTTATGTTTATCAAGTCTTCGATTTTTCTAATCAAATGAACTTGCTGTTCCGGCGGCACAAATTTTGTCCAAATCGGAAATAAAAAATCGGAAATGAGGGGTGAACGGATAAAGTCTTCGCCCAAATCAAATTCAAAAATTTCGAGCCGCGTTTCCGGTTCGACTGCCTGAAAACCCGCGTTTGTCGCCACATCTTTAACGTCCGAAACTTTCGGTAAATCGACGATGAGTTTTTCGACTTCATCGCCCAGCTCGTTTAATTCCAATTCGTGCAGAGCCTCCCAGAAAATCGAGAAAAACTCGCCGAAGCTGCCCGCGGTCGGCAGCACGAAAGCGACGTTTCCTTCTTCTTCCGTCACGCGATAAATTTCCTGCCATATCGGGAGCAAATCCGACACCGGCAAAAACGACGCATCGCACACAACCGCCGTAAATTCTGCGTTCGGAAAATTGAGCCGGTGCGGCGGCGAGTTTTGAAATTTAATGTCGGCGGAAACGGCTTCGGCTTTCGCCTGTGCGATGCGCAGTCTTTCAACGTCGGATTCGGTGCAGATCATTTCAACCGCATCACTGAGTTTTTCTCTTAATTCAAGCGCGTGATTGCCGGTTCCGCACTCAATGTATAAAAGTTGTCCCTCATCGGGCAATTTAAGCCGCAAATCAACAAGCTCGGCGAAACGCTCGCTCCAATCGGTCGCCACATAAAGGTCGTGCAAAAAAGCTAATTCTTTGGCTGTTTTATCCGTCTTCATATTTAAATCGTAAATGGTGAATCGTGAATAGTAAATAGCCGCTTAAAAATCATTGCGAATCAAGATTACAACTTGATAACCGGGAATCAAATTCTCCGCGTCCTTTGCGAGAGACTTTGCGTTCTTTGCGGTTTAATTCCGAAGAAACTTTAACCGCAAAGAACGCAAAGGTTGTGCGCAAAGGACGCGGAGAATTTCTATTTTCGATTTGCTAAGATTTGTCAAATTACTGCAAAATCGGTTAACTATTTTTTAGTCAATTCCTATTTTCGCTTTACAAAAGGATAAAAATGAACAACGCGACGACGCTCAATCTGGCTTCGGTTATCGAACATCACGCGCGGCTCGCGCCCGCCAAAGAAGCAATCGTTTGGAACGAGATGCGCTTTACTTACGGGCAGTTAAACGGGTTGGCGAATCGCGTGGCAAATGCTTTGACGGAAATGAACATCGGTTACGGTGATAAAGTCGCCCTCGTTTGCCCGAACTTGCCATTTTTCCCGATTGTTTATTATGCCATTTTGAAAGTCGGCGCTGCGGTCGTGCCGCTCAGTATTTTATTTAAGCCGCGCGAGATTGCTTATCACCTCAAAGATTCCGACGCAAAAGCCGTTTTTGTTTTTGAAGGCACAGAGGAATTGCCGATGGCTCAAGCGGTTAAAGAAGGATTCGATCAGGTTGAGACGTGCGAGCATCTCGTTGTAATGACGGCTAGCCCGCTCGCGCCTTCGCCGTTTGAAAATTGCCCGACTTTAACCCAAATCACATTCGATAAACCGGAAACATTTGAAACATATCCGACCGCGTCGGACGATACCTGCGCGATTCTTTACACTTCAGGCACAACCGGACAGCCGAAGGGCGCGGAATTGACGCATTTCAATTTAATGACCAATGTGACCACGACTTACGGCATTCATTTGCCGGTTCTGGATTTTACCGACGGCGCGCAGAAAACCGTTTTAATCACCCTTCCGCTGTTTCACACGACCGGGCAAACCGTGCAGATGAACACAAATATGTACGGCGGAAACCGCGTCGTTCTGCTTCCGCGTTTTGAGCCGAAAACGACGCTCGAAACGATGCAGCGCGAAAAAGTCAATTTCTGGGTCGGCGTGCCGACGATGTACTGGGCGCTGCTGCGCTATGTCGAAGAAACCGGCTTTGACGTTTCCGAAATCACCCGAAATATGAAAGTCTGCTCATCGGGCGGCGCGCCGATGCCGGTCGAAGTGATGAAAGCGTTTCAGGAAGTTTTCAATGTGCGCGTGCTGGAAGGCTATGGTTTGTCGGAAACTTCGCCGCTCGCGACATTCAATCATTTTGAAAAACCTTCAAAACCCGGCACGGTCGGACAGCCGATTTTCGGAGTCGAAGTTAAATGCTTTGACGAAAACGACAAAGAAGTCGAGCCGTGCGAGCGCGGCGAAGTCGTTATTCGCGGCTCAAACGTGATGAAAGGTTATTACAAACGCCCGGAAGCGACGGAGGAAGCCTTTCGCAGCGGCTGGTTTCACACGGGCGACATCGGCATTATTGACGAAGAAGGCTATCTTTCAATCGTTGACCGCAAAAAAGATATGATTCTGCGCGGCGGCTACAACGTTTATCCGCGCGAGCTGGAAGAAGTGATAATGACGCATCCGGCAGTCTCACTCTGCGCGGTCATCGGCGTCCCGGACCCGAAAATGGGCGAAGAAGTAAAAGCGTTTCTAGTCTTAAAACAAGGCGCGTCGCTCAATGAAGAAGAAATGATTCGGTGGTGCAAAGAACAGTTCGCCGCCAACAAATATCCGCGCTACGTTGAATTTCGCGAATCGCTGCCCATCGGCGGCACGGGAAAAGTTCTCAAACGCGAGCTGCGAAGCTCTTAATTTTCACCACAGAGACACAGAGGCACAGAGAATTTTTTGTATTTTTCTCTGTGCCTCTGTGTCTCTGTGGTGAATTTTTAGTTGTTTAAAGCAGAGCGGAAAAAGTTAATCACGATTTGGTCGTAATCCTCTTGCTGCTGGCTTGTAGCCGAATTAATGAGATTAAAACCGGAAATCGGCAAATCAGTTTTCGACTGCGAGTTTGAAAGGCAGCCGGCAAGTCGGGCGGTTGATTCTTGCAGAGCTGGCGCGTCTTTTCCGGCGAGCAGCAGAATTTTGCGATTATCCAATTTCTGCGCGGCGTCGCATATCGAATCGTGGCGAAAAGCCTTGCGGTAATAAAGCATTGTGCCGCGACAAGCGATCTGATAAGCGAATTCGCCGGCGACCGACGAGCGCGCTTTCACGATGTTTTCCAGCACGTCTTCGCTCGAAGCCGGAATCGAATCGAGCGCGAGCGCGCGAATCGCTTGTTCTTCGCCCGCGCCGAAAACTGCGGCAAGCGCGCCCATTTCGACTCCGTAAACGCCGATTCGATCCGCTGTCTTTTGATTGCGTAAAAACTGAACGGCGGCGGCTAAATCTTCGCCTTCGACGCCGCCGAAACCGCTCCATTTCACACTTGGATTTGCGCCGTGTCCGCGCTGGTCCGGGATTAAAACTGTAAATCCGGTGGCTTCGTTGAGATTGACTCCCAAATTTAAAAGCCACGAGCGGTCTGCGCCGTAACGATGAAGCAAAATGACGGCGGGCGCGTTTTCGCCGCCGCGCAAAAGCCAGCCGCGAGCCGCGCTCGCGTCTTTGTTTTGCCACGTTTCTTCGGAAATTTTGACTTTGCTGCGCGTAAACGAAGATAAACTTTCGGGCGTCACGAGATATTCGGCGCGCGGCGGTTCGGCGGCGCGATGCACGAGCCACAGCGAGGCGGCGACCAAAGCGATAACGACGATTAAAATCGCCGGAAAAACAAGCCGTATAAAACTGGCAAACAGTTTTCGCCAAATTGATTTTTTCATTGTGTTTTAAAAAGCGAGTGAGAAAAATTTGCGAGAAAATCTTGTTGAATAAAACGCAACTTTTAGCTGCGTTTGCGACTCTAAGGATTCGTCGCCTTAATTGAATTTTTTTGCGGGCGGAACAACCCGCAAATATGCTACCATATCGCCACCGCCGACGAAAAGAAATTTGTTGGCAAGATTTTATAATTGTTAAAACAAATGAAAAATAAGTTTCTGGCAACGACGGTTTTAGCGGCGCTCGTTTTAACCGGATTTTCCGGCGCAACGCGAGCGCAATCGAATTCCAAGCAAAATTCCAGCGTTTCAACTAAAAACAAAATCGAATTTTTCCCGCTCGAAGACGTTAAACCGGGAATGCGCGCCACTTCGCGCACGGTTTTCGTCGGAACCGAATCCGAAGAGTTCGGAGTCGAGATTTTAGGAGTTTTGCCCGGTTTTATCGGTCCGAAACAACCGGCGATTATTGGTAAACTAACCGGCGCGAATGTCGAGAGAACCGGAGTTTTTGCCGGAATGTCCGGCTCGCCTGTGTTTATTGACGGAAAACTTGTCGGTGCAATCTCGTTCAGTTTCCCGTTTTCCAAAGAACCGATTGCCGGAATTACGCCCATTCAATCAATGATTGACATTTTCGAGCAAGCTGCGCCCCGCAGCAGCGGTTCAGTGAACGAGCCGCGTTCGTTTACTTTTACCGAACTGGCTTCAACTGACTGGAAACCGAATCTGCCGAAAACCGCAATCTCCGGCGCGCCGTTTTTGGCGAACGTAAGCCAAGGCTCGCCGCTGCTACCCCTGCTGGGACAGCAATTTGCGCCGATTGCGACGCCGCTCGTTTTTTCCGGTATTAGTCAGGAAACTTTAAATCAATTCGCGCCGCAGCTTGCGGCAAACGGCGTGCTGCCGGTCGCGGCAGCCGGAGGCGCTTCGGAAATTTCGCCGATGAAAAAGGCGGACGAAAAAACTTTGCTTCCCGGCTCTTCGGTGACGGTTGCGCTCGCGCGCGGCGATTATAGTCTGGCGGCGGCGGGAACCGTGACTTTTCGCGACGGCGATAAAATCTACGCTTTCGGGCATCAATTTTTAAATCTCGGCTCGGCGAATATGCCGATGGGCGAAGGCTCGGTTGTAGCGGTTGTGCCTAACGCCAATAATTCTTTTAAATTATCAGTTCCCGGCGCAATGGTCGGCAGTCTCGAACAAGACCGTCAAACCGGAATTTACGGCAAGCTCGGCAACCAGCCGAAAATGATTCCGGTCGAATTAAACGTCCAAACGAGCCGCAACCGACCGCAAACGTATCGCTACGAAGTTATCAATGATTCGTTTTTGACGCCGCTGCTTTTAAATATCACGGTTTATAACGCAATTACCGCGACCGAGCGAGGGCTTGGCGAATCCACCATTAACGTGAGCGGTCAAATTTCAGTTAAAGATGCGCCAATGGTTAACATCGAACGGCGTATCTCGGCATCGAACGCGCCGGTGATGGCTGCCGGTTCAATCGCCGTTCCGACCGCCGCGCTTTTGAGCAGCGGTTTTGACAACGCCGAAATCAAAAATATTAAAATCAACGTTACTTCGGTTGACGGCAAAAAAGCCGCCAGTTTGGAACGGCTTGCCATTAACCGCGCCGAAGTTCGAGCCGGAGAATCTTTCGAAGCGCAGGCTTTTGTCCGCTCAAACGCCGGAAAACAGTTTATCCAACGAATTCCGCTTAAAATTTCTGCTGACACCGCGCCGGGCACTTATCTGGTTTACGTCGGCGACGGCGCTTCGCTTCAGCAAGTCGCTCCGTCACGCTCGTTTGTCCCGAAAACCGTTAACGAACTGGTCAACACAATCAATCTCGTGAAAAAAGCCGACCGGCTTTACGTGCAAATTACGCGCGTTACGAACGGCGCAATTATCGGCACGAGCGAAATGCCGAATCTGCCGCCTTCGGTTCTCGCAACCTTGAACAACGACCGCTCGGTCGGCGGCGTGACTCCGACGATTTTGTCGCCGATTTTTGAACAGGAACTCGCTCCGGCTGAATTCATCGTTTCGGGGCAGCAGGTTTTGACCGTCGAAGTTGTTCGATAAAAAACCTAGTTAATCTATTGTAAGTAAACGCCGCAAAGTGAATTCACTTTTGCGGCGTTTACTTTTTTGGGAATTTTACATTAATCGAATTGTTGGCAATTTCCAAAGGGCGTTTGCTTTAATAACTTTTGCAAACTAGTTTTCATTGTTTGAATGGCGCGAACGCTTTTTTGAAAATCGGGCAAAGCGTCAATTGCGTGGAAAGATTCGATAAAAGCCTTTTGTGCTGCGCATTTTTTTCCGGCTTTATGCAGAATCTCACCGCGCTTTAATAAAAAGCTTTCTTTGCGCGGCAACGATTTTATTAATTTGTCTAAACGCGCCAGAGCCGCATTGTAATCACCGCGTTTTAATTCCAAATCAACCGCCGCAGTTTGCAAAACAACCAGCTCTCCCAGAAGTTCAATGCCTTCATCCAAGCCGCGCAAAGCCTCTTCAATTTTTCCGTTTGCGGCAAGCGTTTGCGCGCGTTCGAGATAAATTTCGGCTGAATCTGCTAACGAAAGCGAAATTGCGCGCGTAAAATATTTGACGGCATTTTCTTTTTCATTGAGCCTGGATAAAACGCGAGCCAGCGTCAGGACGGCTTCAAAACTGTCGGGTTCTTTTGTTAAAAATCGCTCAAGTGCGCGCTTAGCCGCAGAAAAACGCTTTGCGTCGAGCCACAGCTTTGCGCGCCCGAAATCAACGAGTGACAGATTCGGATTTAACTTTTCCGCCCGGTCATAATCTTTTTCAGCGTTTTTCCAATTAAGATGAAGCCGATTAAGCTCCGCGCGCTTGAGATAAAGCGCGGGATTTTTCGGGTCTTTTTTGATTTCTTTTGTGACGGCTGCGATCTGTTCGTGCAAACCGCCGTGCGCTGCCGTCGGATGAGGAAAAGCGGAAAATATGGCAAGCCCCGCCGAAAAACAGACAGCGAAAATCACCTGTTTATTAACTTTGAAAATCATTGCCTTATTTTTGACCTGAAGGTAAAGCCGTTAAGTTAATGTTCTTTAGCTCTTCATTAATTGTCAGAACCCTAGGTTCAAATTGATAACGCTTATGCTTAACCGAGAAACCGTAATTTTGTCCGACCCGGACATCGGCAAATTGATAAAATCCGAATTGGTTTGAAATCGCCCTTCTGATTTCGCCGCTTGAATTTGTTATTGTGACGACTGCGCCGCCGATGCCTCGATTTCCCGGAGCCGGCGCAACAACTCGACCGCCGACAGCCACTAACGCTGCTGTCGGCGAAATGCTTTTAGTAATCGTGAAATAATCGGCAATCGCGCCGTTTTCGCGTAAGAATTTGGCATCCAGCCGCAGTTCGTTCACGTCTAAAATCATCGAGCCGAGATTGTTCAGCGAAACAAACATCGCAGGATGATTCAACGCTCCGCCGCTGATTCTGCCGGAGCTTCCGGCAACAGCGTAAACCGTTCCCTTGTTAGCGAAATTCACATTCGGAGCTGTCGGTTTTTTGTATGCGCCGTCAATGTCTTCGCGCCCGCCGCCCGCATTTTTCTTCATCGCATTTGTAAAAGTCCAGGAGGCACCGTAATGCCCGTCAATCAAAAGAGAACGTTCGTAAGAATGGCTGTGTCCCGTCAAAACCAAATCCACGCCATAGCCTTCCAGAATCGGCAAGGCGTTTTGCCGCATTTCGATTAATTCCCACTCGTAATCGGAATCGTGCGAGCCTTTTGTGTATGGCGGATGATGCCAAAAAGCGACAATCCAAGGCTGTACGTTTTGCGCTAAATCGCTTTGCAGCCACGCGAGCATTGCGCTTCCCGCCGCACGGTTCGAAGTCATCGAGTCTAGGCAGACGAAATGAATGTTGCCGTAATCGAACGAATAATATTTTTCCGTGCCCGAAGCAACGCCGCCCGCTTCGCCGTTCGCAGGCAAAGTGAACATCTGAAAATAAGGCAGGCTGCTCGGAGGCGATATCGAATTTGCCGTATCGTGATTGCCGATGGTTGACCAAAGCGGCGTTTGGCGCAAAACGGTTGGATACATATTGAAAACCGCCGCTTGATATTCGGCGTCCGTGCCGTTGTTATAGGCATTGTCGCCGAGCATCAAAATCAGATTTGTGTAAGTCCCGCCGTTATAATTTAAATAAGCATTTCGCACAGCTTGCGCGTTTATGTCTGCCGTTCCCGAATCGCCCAAAACCCAGATGCGATTCGGCGCGGCTTGTCCGGCAGCGGGTGATGTGAGGAAAAAATGATTTTCGTCGTTTCCAGCCAAAGTCTGCATCGTAGAGCCGATTGAATAAAAATATTTAGTATTGGCGGTTAAATTCATTAAGCGAACTTCGTGTTCGGTCGTTAAATCGGCATTATCAACTGTTTGCGACAAAGCGCCTTGAGTTGTGCCGAATTGCACGCGGCTGTCGGTTGCAATGTTCGTGCGCCAGCGAACGGTCATCGCGTTTGCCGTTCCCATTTGCAAATAAGCTCCGCGCATAACGCTCACGGTTTGAGCAAAAATGTCCGCCGAAAATGAGGCGATGCAAAAAATTGCAAACAAAATGAATTTACTGATTTTCATAGTTTGAGCTGAGAGAATTATAATGACGATACTTTGAGAAAATGAGCCGGTTGAGGCAAATTTTCTTAAGAATAACGGCATTTTCGCAGAATGACAAGTTCTTGAAAACTATGAAAATAGCTTTGATCGGCTACGGTGCTATGGGCAAACTCATTAAAACCTTAGCCGAAAATGACGACCACGAAATTGCGGTAATCGTTGACGAATCCGGCGCAAATCTTTCAGCCGAAGATTTAGCCGAAAAACTAAAAGAAGCGGAAGCGGCGATTGATTTTTCAGTCGCCGAAGCTGTTCGCAAAAACGTCGAAGCCTGCGTTTTGGCTGGAATCCCGGTTGTCGAAGGCACTACCGGCTGGAACGCAGAACTTGAAAACATCAAAAGTTTTGTCAACGAAAACAACGGCGCATTTGTTTACGGTGCGAATTTTTCAGTCGGCGTTAATCTGTTTTATCGAATCGTCAATTTTTCCTCTGAATTATTCGCCCGATTTGAAGACTACGAAGCGTTTCTCGAAGAGCAGCATCATTCGCGCAAAAAAGACGCGCCGAGCGGCACGGCTCTGAAATTGAAAGCAATCATCTCAGAACACATTGAAAAAGAATTTACAGTCACCTCGACTCGCGCCGGAAACATTCCCGGCACGCATCGCGTTGGATTCGACGGAACGGCTGATCAAATTCTGCTTGAACACGCGGCGCGCTCGCGCGAAGGTTTCGCTTCCGGCGCACTTTTAGCCGCAAAATGGATTGTCGGGAAAAAAGGCGTGTTTGAATTTACCGAAGTAATGAACGAAATTTTAGAAAAATAATTTTATGACGATGAAAATTGGTTGGCTGCGTGGCTGCGCGACGGCTTTGGTAACGCCGTTTCAAGCGGATTTGAGCGTTGATGAAGATTGTTTCCGGCATTTGGTCGAACGCCAGATCGAAGGCGGTGTGAAACTGCTCGTGCCGTGCGGAACGACGGGCGAGAGCGCGACGATGAGCGAAGAAGAACGCTTAAGCGTAATTCGTGTAACAGTTGAAGTTGTTAAAGCCAAAAGCGCGGAGACGAGAATTGATAATGCCGAATTTATTTCGGAAATGTCGCACGAATTATCCGTTGATGACGCTAAAACGGAAGTCGGCAAACTAATTCCGCGAGTTATCGCCGGAACGGGCGGCAACTCGACTTCGGCAACCGTCGAATTTACCAAAAAAGCGCAGGATTTGGGCATCAATATGGCGCTCGTCGTCGCGCCTTATTACAACAAGCCGACGCAGGAAGGCTTGTATCAACATTTCAAAACCATCGCCGAAGCCGCGCCGGATTTGCCGATTATGCTTTACAACGTGCCGGGCAGAACCGCGAGCAACATTTCCGCCGAAACGACTGTTCGATTGGCGCGAGACTGCGAAAACATTGTGGCGACGAAAGAAGCGTCGGGCAATTTGTCGCAGATTATGGAAATTATCAAAAAACGCCCGGCAAATTTCGCCGTTTTTTCGGGCGACGACGCCGTAACATTGCCTCTGATTGCGCTCGGCGCTGACGGCTTGGTTTCGGTCGCTTCAAACGAGATTCCAGAATTGATGTCACAAATGACAAACGCCGCGCTCGACGGGGATTTTGCGAAAGCGCGCGAGATTCATTATCGAATTTTGCCTTTGATGGAAGCCAATTTTATCGAATCGAGTCCCGCGCCCGTTAAATTTGTGATGAAAGAAATGGGACTTTTGGAAGAAACTCTGCGCCTGCCGCTCGTTCCGGTGACGGAGAAAAGCCGCGAAATTTTGAGAAGCGTTTTGCGCGAAATTCAGTAATCGGTTCACTAACGAACAGAGCGCGGAATCTTTGAACGGTTAAGCTAAAAGAAAACTTTTCAAAGGAGAATTGAAAATGGCAAAACCGATTTCAAGACAGATGCACGCCGCGACCGATTACGCTTACGCGGCTTTTATTGCCGCCGCGCCCGAATTAATCGGCTACAAAAATGAAGAAACCGCAGCCGGATTGAGCCGCGCCGTCGGCGGCGAAGTTTTGCTGGCGAGCTTGATGACGCGCTACGAATTGGGACTTGTCCCGGCAATGTCTTTTAAAGCGCATTTAACCGCCGATGTCGTCGTCGGTTTGCTGACAATGACTGCGCCCTGGTTATTCGGGTTTTCCCAAAATCGCCGTGCTAGAAACACTTTTCTCGGATTTGGCGCATTCAGCGTGATGGCAGGATTGCTGACCGAACCGCGAGAAATGAGCGGAAATCAACAGTAAACGCTTTCACGCACTAGATATAGAAACCGCAGAGGACGCGGAGGAGACACAGTGAACAAGGAGAAATCTCTTAGCTCTCTGTGTCTCCTCCGCGTCCTCTGCGGTAAAATCTTTTTTACTTCCTCGCCTCTGTCCGTAAACAAACAAAAAGTTTTGCCCGCGCATCGCAAATATGTAAAGATTCAGGAAGAACCCAATTCTTCCGAAACCAAAAACAAGAAGGTCAAGATGCAAGTTGAAGCCCCCATTCAAGCTCAAACCGCCGCACGTCTCCCGCTTTTCCACAATGAACCTCGAACTCTGGCTGAGCTTTTTTATCGCGCCGCCTCTGAAAAACCGCGCTCCGACGCGCTCAATTACAAAACGGGCGACGCTTGGGCTGCAATTTCGTCCGAAGAAATGATTCGGCGGGCGGAAAATATCGCACTCGGACTTTACGCGCTGGGCTTGCGACGCGGCGACAAAGCCGCGCTTCTCTCGGCGAATTGTCCGAATTGGACTTTGGCGGACGCGGCTTGTCAAATTTCCGGCATCGTTGATGTTCCCGTTTACACGACGCTTAACGCAACTCAGGTCGAATACATTTTGCGAGATTCCGGCGCGGAAGTTTTTTTTATCGAGAATGCGGGCTGTTGCGAGCATTTGCGGGAAATCGAGCCGTTTTTGTCCGGTTTGAAAAAGCTCGTCGTTTTCGATTCGGAAAACATTGCGGCGGAAAACGCGATTTCGCTCGCCGAGCTGGAAACAAGCGGCGAGCGCTTGCGCGCCGAGCAGCCGGATTTAATCAAAAAATTAACTGCCGAAATCAAGACTGACGACATTGCGACGCTGATTTACACGTCCGGCACTACGGGCGAGCCGAAAGGCGTGATGTTATCGCACACGAATCTCGTTTCAAACGTTTTAGACGCGAGCGAGCGTTACACCTTTTCGCCTGATGACAAGGCGCTTTCGGTTTTGCCGCTCTCGCATATTTTCGAGCGCACCGGAATGTACGTTTATCTGTGGAACGGAATCTCCGTTTATTACGCCGAATCAATCGAAAAAGCCAAAGAAAATCTGGCGGAAGTGCGACCGACGATTTTTGTCGGCGTTCCGCGAATTTTTGAAAAAGTCTATGCCGGAGCGAAAGACAAAGCCGAAGCGGGCGGCGGTTTGAAACCCAGAATCTTCGATTGGGCGATTGAGATTGCCAAAGAACACGCGCGCCTGACAACCGAAAACAAAAACGTCCCGCGCCTTTTGGCGGTCAAACACAGCATCGCGGATAAATTGATTTACTCGAAATTGCGCGAGGTTTTCGGCGGTCAGTTGCGCTCGTGCATTTCCGGCGGCGCGGCTTTGTCGGACGAAATCGCGCTGATTTTTACCGGCGCTGGCGTTCCGATTATGCAGGGCTATGGTTTGACCGAAACTTCGCCGGTCGTTACGTCAAACAATCCGATGCATTTCCGCGTCGGCACTGTCGGCAAACCGATTCGTTCGGTCGAAATCCGAATCGCCGAAGACGGCGAAATTCTCGTGCGCGGCGCGAATGTGATGCGGGGCTATTACAACAAACCGGAAGCGACGCGCGAGGTTTTTACACACGACGGCTTTTTCCGCACGGGCGACATCGGCGAATTGGACGCCGACGGTTTTTTGAAAATCACCGACCGCAAAAAAGAGCTTTTTAAAACTTCGGGCGGCAAATACATCGCGCCGTCGCCGATTGAACAAATGATTAAACGCTCGCGTTTCGTCAATCAGGTTGTTTTGATCGGCAGCGGGCGCAAATTTCCGGCGGCGCTGATTGTGCCTGATTTTGAACAGCTTGAAAACTACGCCAAATTAAAAGGTTTGGAAATCAAAACGCACGGAGAATTTTGCGCGCATCCGAAAATCATTGATTTGTTCGAGCGACAAATCGAAGCCCAGACGCCGACGCTTTCAAAATTTGAAAAGGTCAAAAAAATCGCGCTGCTCGAAAACGAACTGACAATTGCGGGCGGCGAATTGACGCCGACTTTGAAAGTCAAACGCCGCGTCGTTGATGAAAAATATAAAGACGTAATTGATAAAATTTACGCCAAGGTTGAATAAAATTGGTCGCATAAAATATTTCCGAACGTTTTGTTGCGGAAAATATGAGAGAACGACAAATCTAAGAATATGAGCTACAAAATCAAAGTAGCTTTTCTGATGCTCATCGGCTTGCAGGCTCTTCATTCAATCGAGGAGTTTGTTTTTGAATTCTACGAGCGGTTTCCGCCAATGACGTTTCTTTACCGCGACGCACCGCATCTGGCAAAACCCGCTTTTTTTATTTCCAATGTTCTTTTAGTTTTGTTCGGCGTGTTCTGCTTTTTTCGCTGGGTGCAGCCCGCGAGCAAAAGCGCCGGGACAATACTCTGGTTTTGGATTGCGATAGAATCTTTTAACATCGCCGCACATTTGGTCTGGGCATTTTTTATCAGAGATTACAATCCGGGTCTGGCAACAGTTTTATTGTTTTTGCCGATTTTGATTTATTTAGGCTATCAGCTTCAAAAATGGAATACCGAATCGTAAAACCGGAAGATTACGAACTTGTTAGGCAATTTTTAGCTGAAAACGGCTGGGAAAAGCGCGTTGCCGATAAAGAAAGATTTCAAACAATGATGGAAAACGCCGACCGGACGATTGTTGCGTTTGAGGGCGAGCGCGTCGTCGGTTTCGCTCGCGCTTTATGCGACGGCGTATCCAACGGCTACATCGGAACAGTTGCAGTCGCCGTAGATTTTCGCGGGCGCGGCATCGGGCGCGAGCTTGTCGAAAGATTAATCGGCGACGACACAAATATCACCTGGGTTTTACGCGCCGGACGCGGGAGCCGAGAGTTTTGGGAGAAAATGGGTTTTACCGCTTCAAATATTGCGATGGAGAAAACAAGGGGAACTTGAATTTTCATTAAATCACCATAATATTCTAACAAGTTCGATAATTTAAAAGTTGTGTTAGAATTCTCCGCCCTAAATTGAATCGAGGTAAAAATGAAAACTAACAAGCTAAATAAATTTCTGTCTTTCTGTCTTTTGCTGTCTTTAACCATTCCCTGTTTTGGTCAAACGACTCCGTTTTTAACTGAAGATGAAATCAGGATGCTGCGAAATGAGATTTCCGGCGACCGCGCTTTTGAGCATATCCGCGTTTTAACGCAGTGGCACAGAGATTCGGGAATGGAAGGATATTTTAAGGCGATGGATTACGTCGCCGGAGCCGCCAGAGAAAACGGTTTGCAGGATGTCTCCATTATCAAGCAGCCGTTTGATAATGATGAGGGAAAACCCGCCAATTATACGGCTAAATCCGCTGAACTCTGGATGGTTGAACCCGTCGAATTAAAACTTGCAGACATCGGCGACCACGCGCTTTATTTAGCCGACAACAGCCGCGACGCCGATGTTCAGGCGGAATTGATCTGGGTTGGAAATGCGAGCGAAGAAGCGTTAAAAAATCTCGATGTCAAAGGGAAAATCGTTCTGGCAAATGCCAATCCGGGAACGGTTTTAAACAACGCCGTCTATAAACGCGGAGCGCTCGGCGCGATTGTTTTTACCACATCCGAATCGAAAAGTATGCTCGATTTCCCCGACCAACTTCCCTGGGTGCGGATTCCCGATCCGCCGAAAGGACAAAAAGGCTCGTTTGCTTTTAGCCTTGCGCCGCGCAAAGGCGAAACCTTGCGGCGCGTTTTGGAAGATAAAAACGAGCAGGATTATTTTGCGACCGGCAAACGGACGAAAGGCGGCAAAGTCGTTGTCAAAGCAAAAGTTGACGTGGACATTGGCACGGAAAACAAACGCACCGGAACAGGGATGGTCGAAGGCTGGATTCGCGGAACCAAATACAAAGACCAGCAGATCGTTATCACCGCGCATCTTCAGGAGGAACAAGGCTCGGCAAACGACGACGGAAGCGGCTGCGGAAATATTCTGGAGCTAGCCAGAGTTTTCAATAAATTAATCAAAGCGGGCAAGATTCCGCCGCCGAAGCGCGATTTGAGATTTTGGTGGACTGACGAAATTTATTCGGAATATCAATATATTCGCTCGAATCCGGGTTCGGAAAAACAGATGCTCGCCAATATCCATCAGGATATGACCGGCGCGAAACAATCAATGGGCAGCCGCGTCCAGCATCTGATTTACGCTCCGCATTCGCGCACATCTTATCTCGACGCGCTTTTTGAAAGCGTCGGGAATTTCGTGATTCTGACAAACAATTCGTTTATTCAGGCAAATCGCGGCGGCGGTTATCAGCGCCCGCATTCGCAGCCGATCTACGCGACGCGCGGAACGCGCGAAGGTTTTAACGCGCGTTTTGTTCCTTATTTCGGTTCGTCGGACAATCTTGTGTTTGTCGAAGGAATCATCGGCGTTCCGTCTGTCGCGCTGGTTAATTGGGACGATTATTACATTCATTCTTCGGATGACGATTTGTTTCAGATTGATCAGACTCAATTGCAGCGAAACAATTTCATAATCGGCGCAATGGCGCTTTATCTGGCTTACGCCGAAGCCGAAGACATTCCGCTTTTAGCCAGCGAAACTTACGCGCAGGGCGGCAAACGAATCGCCAACGATTTGCAGGTTGCTTTGCAGGTTTTAAACGTTGCGGACAATTGGGCTGATGCGCATCTGTTAATCGAACAAGGCTCGATCCGCGAACGCCGCGCGCTCAATTCGATGCGGGTTATTGCCGGAAATGACAGACCGGCAAATCAAACGATTGACACATTTTTAAAGCTCGTTGACTCGCGCGAAAAACAGCTTTTGGATGAACTCGCAGCGTTTTATCAGAATAAATACGGGAAAAAAGCGGCTTTGAATTTATCGGCGGCGGAAACCGAAGCGTCGAGGAAAATCCCGTCCAACATTGCTTCTCTGGACGAGTATTTTACCAAACGAACAGGCGCACAAACCGGAATGCACCAGCTTATGCGCGGCGAAACGATGAGTTTTGTTGACGGCAAACGCAGCTATTTCGACATTTACAAAGCCGTCAAAGCCGAAGCTCTGGCAGCGGGCAAATTCTATTATGGGACGGTAACACTTGCGGATGTCGTTAAGCATCTTGATGCAAACGTTAAATCAGGAGCTTTAAGATTAAAATAGCAAAAAAGCAATTTAAAAAATAACTTTCCGAAATTTTGCGACGCTCGAATTGACGCGAAAATGAAGAACGTAAAGTTTCGGAAAGTTCTTCGCAAAATATAGCGCTCCATTTTAATGACAAATCATAAAAATTCGGAATTACAGTTTGAACGAATCGTTTTTTTCAGTGACGCGGTTTTTGCTATTGCGATAACGCTTTTGATTATCGAAATCAAAGTTCCGCATCTCGACCATAATGCGAGTGACCGCGAATTTTGGCTCGCACTGGTAAAATTGATACCGAATTTCTTCGGCTATTTTTTCAGCTTTTTCGTTATCGGCGCGTATTGGGTTGGACATCATCGGATTTACGGTCATATTGCCCGCTGGAATTATGGTTTGATTTGGCGAAACATTTTGTTTCTAATGGCGATTGGTTTTATGCCGTTTGCGACGGCGTTTTTTACCGAGATTTTTCCGCCCCGTTTTGTGCCGCTGACACTGTATGCGCTGACTTTTTCGGCAGCCGGATTGCTTGAGCTTTGGCAGTGGCGTTACGCTGTCAAAACAGGTTTGATTGATGAAAACTTGAATCCGACGCTGATAAGTTATTTTTCGTGGCGAATGGTGTCTCTGCCGATTGTCGGAGCGGCGGCGATTTTGATTGGATTAATCAACCCGGCGTTTGCCGGATTCGCGTTTTTTGTGATGCCGGTAGCGCAAAAACTAATCAATTCCCGCTTTGCAATAGACACTAATAAAATGGAAGTTATTGAAAATGGACTTGAAACGGAAAATTGAAGATTTAGCTTCGGCTAATAAAATGGAATTTGACGCCGACGACCGCGCCAGTTTTGAGGAATTTAGAGCCGCTTTGAGAAACGGCGAAATTCGCGCGGCGGAAAAGGATTCTGCTGGAAACTGGCAAACAAACGCCTGGGTAAAACGGGGGATTTTGTTCGGTTTCAAAATGGGCGCGATGATTGAAATGTCGCAGGAAACCGAAACGCTCAAATTTTTCGACAAGGAAACTTATCCGTTGCGCCCAATGAATTTGGATGACAAAATCCGCATCGTTCCGGGCGGTTCTTCGATTCGTGACGGCTCATTTGTCGCGCCGGGCGTGGTTTGTATGCCGCCGTGTTATGTCAATGTCGGCGCGTATGTTGAGGAAGGGACAATGATTGATTCGCACGCGCTCGTCGGTTCGTGTGCGCAAATCGGAAAGCGCGTGCATATTTCTGCGGCGGCGCAAATCGGCGGCGTACTTGAACCGATTAACGCAAATCCGGTAATCGTTGAAGACGATGTTTTAATCGGCGGTAATACGGGCGTTTATGAAGGCGTGATTGTTCGCGAAAAATGCGTATTGGCGTCGGGTGTGATTTTGACCGGCTCGACTCCGGTTTTCGACCTCGTGCGCGGCGAAATTTATAAGAAAACGGCGGAAAAACCGCTTGAAATTCCGGCGGGTGCTGTCGTTGTTCCCGGCGCGCGGGCGGTGACAAACGAAATTGGCAAAAACTGGGGTTTGTCGCTTTACGCGCCCGTAATCGTCAAATACCGCGACGACCGTACAGACGCCGCCACGAAATTAGAGGATTATCTTCGTTAACTTGGAGATTCAAACACTGCAAACGCCTGTTGAAATTATTATTAACGCCGGAAGCGGCGCGGGGGATAAATCTGAACTCGTCGAAAGTTTGAAAAAAGTTTTTGACGAACACAGCGTCGCGGCGCGTTTTTCGTTAATCGAAAGCGGCGACGATTTTGAGAAAACTTTAGAAAGAATCGTCGAAAGCGATGCCAAAATAATCGTCGCGGCGGGCGGCGACGGAACGATTAACGCGGTTGCAGCTAAATTGGTTGGAACGGATAAAACGCTTGGCGTGCTTCCGATGGGGACGCTTAATCATTTCTCGAAAGATTTGCAGATTCCGCAGGATTTGGAAGAAGCGGCGCGCATCGTTTGCGAAAATCACACGACGACGGTTGATGTCGGCGAAGTAAACGAACGGATTTTTATCAATAATTCGAGTATCGGGCTGTATCCGCGAATCGTTCGTCGCCGCATTCGACAACAGCGTTCCGGTTACAGCAAATGGTCTGCGGCGTTTTGGTCGTCGCTGGCAATTTTTACCCGCTATCCGTTTTTGGACGTTAAGCTCAAAATTGACAGAAAATTTATGGAACGCCGGACGCCGCTTATTTTCGTCGGCAACAACGAATACGAGATTCACTCTTTAAACATGGGCGCGCGTCAGAGCTTACAGGACGGAATTTTGAGCGTTTACGTTTTGCACCGGACCGGGCGCGCCGGTTTATTATTGCTCGCGCTGCGTTCGCTGTTCGGCACGCTGCGCGATGCCGAAGATTTCGACGAATATTTTACCGACGAATTAACAATTGATAAGCGGCGCAAGCAAAAGCGCGTGCTGGTAGCGCTCGACGGCGAAGTCGTTTTGATGAACGCGCCGCTGCGTTATCGTATTTTGCCGCGCGCGCTACGAGTTATTGTGCCGAAAGTCGAGAATGAGCGATGAAAATTTTGGTTCATCTTTCCGATTTGCATTTCGGGCGCGTTGATTACGCGGTCGTGCGCGGTTTGATTAAAAAAATTCACGAAATCGCACCGGATTTGACTGTCGTGTCGGGCGATTTAACGCAGCGCGCTCGCTCCGCTCAATTCAAGGAAGCGAGCAGTTTTTTGAGGGCTTTGCCGCCGTGTCCGCAAATTGTCGTGCCGGGAAATCACGACGTGCCGCTTTATAACGTTTTTAACCGTTTTACCGCGCCGCTCGAAAAATATAAAAAATACATCACAGCCGATTTGCGTCCGTTTTACGCCGACGAGGACATCGCCGTTTTAGGCGTCAATACGGCTCGCTCGCTGACAATCAAAGGCGGGCGAATCAACGAACACCAGATCGAATGGATTCGTGAAAGATTATGCCCGACCTCCGAAGCTGCGATTAAGATTATCGTCACGCACCATCCGTTTGATTTGCCGGAAGGTTATGAGGAAAGAGATTTGGTCGGGCGAGCGCGAATCGCGATGAAAATGCTGGCAAGCTGCGGCGCGGACGTTTTTCTTGCCGGACATCTGCACGTTTCGCACATCAGCGAAACGGCGAAGCGTTACCGCATCGAAGGACATTCGGCGCTCGTTATCCAAGCCGGAACGGCAACCTCGACGCGCGAGCGCGGCGAGGATAATTCGTTTAATGTAATTCGCATCGAACGTCCCGATTTAACGGTCGAACGCCTCGTCTGGCAACCCGCAAGCTCGCAGTTCGAGATAGCCGAAATCAAAAAATACCGCCAAATTCCAAGCGGCTGGGAAAAAATATTAACGCTTTAAAAAGCTTGATTTAAAATTATTTGCGCCGCTTCTTTTAAATTCTTAGCCGTAAAATCCGAGTTGTTTGTTTCACGGTCAAGCAAAATTGTCCGACAGCCTGCGCGCCGCCCGGCTTCGGCGTCTTTTGGCGAATCGCCGACGATCCATGAGTTTTGCAAATCGAGATTATTTTCCCGCGCCGCTTGCAGAATCATTCCGGCTTCCGGCTTGCGGCAATCGCACAAAAAACTGTATTCGGGGATTTTTCCGCCGGGCAAATGCGGGCAAAAATAAAAACCGTCAAACTCGATTTCGCACAATTCGTTTAATTTTTCCCAAACCGCCGCTAAATCCTTTTCCTTAAAAAATCCGCGCGCAATGCCCGATTGGTTCGAAACGACAAAAATTTTAAATCCGGCTTTCTTTAATTTCCGTACAGTTTCCGCCGCGCCTTCATTTAAAACGATCAAATCGGGATTGACGTTGTAAGGAACGTCTTTGACGAGCGAACCGTCTTTGTCGAAAAAAACGGCGCGAGATTTGGCGATTTTTGCTGTCATTGTTAGATTTATTTTGCGATATTTTTGGAAAATAAAAAACAATGGACGATTTTAAATTGCCGCGCCGACTCGAAGGCGTACAGACGACTTTGATTCGACAGGTTTTTGAACGCGCTTTGCCCGATTCGATCAACCTCGGATTGGGCGAGCCGGATTTGCCGACGCCGGATTTTATTAGAAAAGAAGCCGCGCGCGTCGCTCTTGAGGAACAAAACGGCTACACAAGTCATCCCGGACTTTTGCAGTTGCGCGAAAAAATCATTTCCGATTATCCGAATCTAAATCTGACGACAAGCGATGTGGTCGTCACCTGCGGCTCGCAGGAAGCAATGACCGGCGCGATGCTTTCAATCATTGACGATGGCGACGAAGTTTTGATTCCTGATCCGGTTTTCGCCGCTTATCCGAACGTCGTGCGTTTGTGCGGCGGCATAGTAAAAACTTTTCGTCTGCCGCAGGAAAAGGATTTCGGTTTCGATTTGGAGGAATTTAAATCTAAAATTTCAAATAAAACGAAAGCCGTCGTGATTGTTTCTCCGTCAAATCCGACCGGGAAAATTTTCACCGAAACGGACTTGCGCGAAATTGCCGCCTCTTTGGAAGGCACGGGCGCGTTTGTCATCTCGGACGAAATTTACCGCGATTTGTATTTTACGGAAAACCGCCCGGCTTCGATTTCGGATTTTTACGAGCGTACGATTATCGTTTCCGGTTTGTCGAAATCTTTGAGTATGACGGGCTGGCGTGTCGGCTGGGTGTGCAGTCAGGTAAAAGAAGTGATGCGCGCTGAAAACATCGTTCACGGATATTTGACAGTTTGCACGGCGACAGTTTCGCAAAAGGCAGCGTTGCTTGCCTGGTCAGACGAAGCGCGAAAATCAATAGCTGCGGCGCGCGAAATTTACAAACGGCGACGCGATTTCTTCGTACCACTAATTGAAAGAGAATTAGGTTTGCGCGCCGTCACGCCGGAAGGCGCTTTTTATACGATGGTTGACGCGCGCGAATACGGCGACGATTTGGAATTGTCGCTGAAACTGCTTGAGCATCGCGTCATTACGGTTCCCGGTGTCGCTTTCGGCGAAGAATCGCGGGGCTTTTTGCGAATTTCGTTTTGCGCCGATGAAGACAAATTAGCCGAAGGTGTCAGAAGAATTAAAGAAGGTTTAGCGGGACAAAGTTAAAATGAAATTGTTACCGAACCGGACGGCGAGACTGAATCGCGGTCGGATTCCAAACCGGATTCGCCGCATTTCCGATTAAAGGCGCGGCGTCCGTGCCGTCTGTGTTCATAATAAATAAACCTTGATTATCGCGCTCGAACACGATTTTGGCGCCGTCGGGAGACAAAGCCGGATTAGCGTCGGAAAACGAAGAATTGTTTGAGATGTTCGTTAAAATTCCGCTTCCATCGGTCGTTACGCTGTAAATTTGGCTTTGGTGTTCAAAGTAAATTTTACCGCCGTCGGGTGAAATTGCCGGAGTTGACCATTCCAAAAGCGCGTTTAAATTTGTCAGTCGAGTCAATTCCGTGCCGTCGGGTTTGACTGAATAAAAATCGCTGCTGAAAACTCCTTTAACGATTTGGTCGCCGATGAACACGATTTTTGAACCGTCGGGCGTCCACGCGGGCGAGTGTTCGCCCGTAATATACGCCGGAACCAGCAAGCGCTGCTGATTGGTTCCGTCAGCGTTAATTAAGTAAATGTGCCAGCCTTTTTCGTGCGAGCTTTCAAAAGCAATTCGATTTCCAACCGGCGACCAGGCGGCGTTGTAGGCTTGAGCGGTTTCGGTTAATCGGCGCTGGTTGCTGCCGTCCGAATTCATCAGGAAGATGTCTGACGTTTCGCCGTCGCCGGAAATGTAAGCAATTTGCTCGCCGTTTTTCGACCAAACCGGATTCGAGCCGTTTGCCAGTTCATTTTGATTCGTTCCGTCTGCGTTTGCGGTCATTACTTTGTAATTTCCGCCGAAAACATTCCGCGTAAACGCAATCTTATTTGCGGCGGACTGCATTTTCGCTGTTGGAATAGAAACAAAAAACGACGTGGTTAGAAACAATGCCGCGAAAACCGAAAATGCCGCGCGTCGAATTGAAACGAGTTTTGTCATCATCGTTCTCCTGATAAATTAAGCCCAACTGCTTTTTAAAAGCCGCGTTTATCAGTTTTTCCCCGCGCCAGCCGAGCGTTCCCTTTTTTCCTTCACTTTAATAACGCGAAAACGAAACGAAAAAGGTATCAACGGAAAAATCTTTTTTTGAAAAATCTTTTTTTTGAAGTGGAAATACGGAGAACGTTTTGCGGAAATAATCGAAAAGTATGAAACAGGATATGAATTGGCTTATAAATTGAATATGCTGCGAGCGTTCTCCGTATTTTTCAATGAACCTGACGACATTTGCCGTCAACCTTTAACGCGCAAAAGAGAAAGAAAAAGTATCACTCGCAAAAAATAAAGTTGTTTGACCGTTCGGCGGTCTGGTGTCAAAATTAACAGCGTCAGACACTTCGATTTTTATTTGTGTTTTGAGTTTGCCGATGACGACCGAACGGTGGCAGCAAATCGAACTGGTGTTTCAAAACGCGCTCGACCTCGCCCCCGGCGAAGAGCGGGAGCGTTATTTGACTGACGCCTGCGCTGACGACGCGGAGCTGCGAAGCGAAGTGGATAAACTGCTCGCGCAGCATGAGCGCGCCGGGAGCTTTATTTCCATCGGCGCACTCGAAAGCGGCGAATTGCCGGAAATGACCGAAGAAGTTGACGGTTTAATCGGAAAGCGAATCGGCTCTTATCGTCTCTTGAGAGAAATCGGGCGCGGCGGAATGGGCGCGGTTTACGAAGCCGAGCGCGCCGACAATTCGTTTCAGCGCCGGGTCGCCGTCAAATTTATCAAGCGCGGAATGGACACGGATTTAATCCTCAAACGTTTTCGCAACGAACGACAAATTCTCGCATCGCTCAATCACCCGAACATCGCGCGTCTTCTCGATGGCGGAACCACAGCCGACGGTTTGCCTTATTTCGTGATGGAGTTTATCGAAGGCGAGCCGTTTTATCACTATTGCGATAACCGCAAATTGGGCGTCACGGCGAGATTGGAATTGTTTCGGCAGATTTGCGATGCGGTTGACGAAGCGCACCGCAACAAGGTCGTTCACCGCGATTTAAAACCTTCAAATATTCTCGTCAAACCGGACGGAACGGCGAAATTGCTCGATTTCGGAATCGCCAAATTGCTCGACCCGGAGCTTGCCGCCGCCACGATTGAGCAGACGGCGACGCAAATGCGCTTGATGACGCCGGAATACGCTTCGCCCGAACAGGTCTGCGGCGAACCTGTCACGCCTGCCGCCGATATTTACAGTTTGGGAGTTTTGCTCTACGAGCTTCTGACAGGGCATCGTCCATACCGTTTTAAAAATCGCGCGATACACGAAATCTCGCGCGTCGTCTGCGAACAGCAACCGCTCGCGCCGAGCGAAAGTCTGACGCGCGAGGACAATTTGATTTTCACCGGAACAGGCGACCATCGGGTGACGCTCGCCGAAATCATCGAGGCGCGCAACGCCGATCTGAAAACTTTGCGACGCGAACTGGCGGGAAATCTGGACCGCGTGATTTTAAAAGCTCTCCGCAAAGAGCCTGCCGAACGTTATCAAACGGCGCTCGAATTATCCGAAGAAATCGAGCGCGTTTTGCAGAATCGCCCGGTCAAAGCTGAACCGATTCCCATTTCCAAGCAAGCAGAAGCGACGAAACCGGAGAAAAATTCGATTGCGATTTTGCCCTTCAAACACATCGGCGCGACAGGCGCGACAGGCGAAGCGGGCGAGCAATTTTTGGGCGTCGGGCTGGCGGATTCGATTGTGCTGCGGCTCTCCACTGTGCGGCGAATCGTCGTGCGCCCGACTTCGAGCGTTATTCAATACGAAAATTCGGACGAAAACCCGTTCGAGATCGGCGCGGAATTGTCTGTCGAATACATCGTAACGGGAACGATTCGCCGCGCCGGAAATCGAATCCGCGTTTCGGCTCAGCTTCTCGACATCGCTGCAAATTCCACTGCCTGGGCGCAATCGTTTGACGAAAATTTTACCGACGTTCTCACGCTCGAAGATACGATTTCGGAAAAAATCGCCGAGCTTTTAATCGGGCAATTATCGGGCGAGGAACGCACCCGGCTGGAAAAACGCGGGACTAACAACCCGGAAGCTTACGAAGCATATTTGCGCGGTCGTTATTTCTGGAATCAGTTTACGCCGGATACTTTTGCGAAAGCGCTCGAAGCGTTTGAGCGCGCCGTCCGGCTCGATCCCGATTACGCTTTGGCTTACGTCGGAATCTCCGATTATTACAACTGGGCGACGATTTTCGGAATGGTTCCGCCGCAAGAAGGTTACGAAAAAACGCGCCGCGCGGTTTTGCGCGCCCTTGAATTAAACGACCAACTCGGCGAAGCGTATGCGGTTTTGGGATTTATCACAGCGTTTTACGATTTGGATTGGACGGAAGGCGAGCGTTTGCTGAAACGCGCTTTGGAGCTTAATCCGAATTATCATCTCGCGCACGAATGGTATTCGGCGCTGCTCGCCGGAGTCGGGCGCAATGAAGAGGGAATTCGCGAAACCATTCGCTCGCACGAGCTTGACCCGTTCAGCCTGCGCACTAAAACGCTGACCGCCTGGCATCTTTATCAATATCGCCGCTACCCGGAAGCGCTCGCCAAAGCCGAAGAGATTATTGAAATGAATCCGCTGTATTATCAGGGATTTTTTCAGCGCGGCAACGTGCTCACCGAAATCGGGCGAGCCGAAGAAGCCGTCGCCGATGCGGAGCGCGGCTTACAGCTCTCAAAAGAACTCGGTTATATGTACTACAAGCTCTGCTTCGCTCTGATGCGGCTTAATCGCCGGGACGAAGCCGAGCAGGTTCTGCGCGATTTTGAAACGATTGCGAGCGAATCGAATACGGCTTATTCGTATCACCTGGCGATGTGCTGCGCCGCGCTCGGCGACCGCGACCGGGCTTTTGAGTTTTTTAATCGAGCCATCGAAGAACATAATATGTGGCTCGTCTGGCTCGCTACCGAACCAAAGCTCGACCCTTTGCGCGACGACGAGCGATTCAACGAATTGCTGCGAAAAACCAACCGCCCGCATCTGGCGAGAAGGATTTCCGCGCGAAAACCGGCGAAAACCTCGGCGAAATCTCTCGCCGTGCTGCCGCTCAAAGTACACGCAATTGCCTCCGCGACCGGCGAGGACGATAAATTCCTCGGACTCGGATTAACCGACGCTCTGACCGGACGCTTATCGAAAATCCGCGATCTCGTTGTTCGCCCGACCGCGAGCGTAATGAGCGTTGCCGACACTACCGACCCGTTTGCCGCCGGGCGCGAGCTTGATGTCGAATATGTTTTGGACGGAAATCTCCGGCGCGTAGCCGACCGAGTCCGCCTCTCGGTTCAGCTTTTAAACGTCGAAACAAATGCCACTGGCTGGGCGCAAACTTTTGACGAGCGGTTAACCGATATTCTCGAACTCGAAGATACGATTTCCGCCAAAGTCGCTGAATCGCTCGCGCCGCATTTAACGGGTGAAGAGCAGCAGAAACTGAAAAAACGCGGAACTGACAACGCCGAAGCCTATGAAGCTTATCTGCGCGGTCGTTTTCACTGGAATCAATTTACGCCCGAATCGCTGCCGAAAGCTCTGGAATCTTTTCAAAAAGCGGCTGCGCTCGATCCCGAATACGCTTTGGCGCACGCCGGGCTGGCGGATTTTTACATCTGGGCGGCTATTTACGGGCTGATTCCATCCGCGTCGGCTCTGGACGAAGCGGAAGCCGCCGCTCGACGCGCCATAGAGCTTGACGAGCGTTTGGGCGAGGCTTACGCTTCGCTCGGTTTGATTATGCAAAACCGCAGACGCTGGGCGGAATGCGAAAAGCTGGAACGTCAGGCGCTGAAACTCAATCCGAACTATGCCACCGGGCACGAGTTGTATGCGGCGATGCTCGTAGGCGTGGGCAGAACCGAAGAAGGCATTAGGGAACTCAAAATAGCAGAAAATCTCGACCCGCTTAGTCTGCGGAGCAAAACCCTCATAGCATGGGATTTTTATCAATCGCATCGGTTCGACGAGGCTCTGGCACGAGGCAGACAAATCATTGATTTGGACAAAAATTATCCGCAGGGTTATTTGCAGATTGGAGTAGCTTTGTGGGCAATGGGACGCGCCGAAGAAGCGCTTCCCTTTTTTCAAAAGTTTAATGAAATGATTCCCGGTTCGGGGATGGCGAAGTACCAGCTTTGTTACGGGTTGGTCGCCGTAAATCGGCACGATGAAGCGCGGTCGATTTTGGAAGAAATGAAAGCTCTCGCCGCCGAAGGCTATGTGAAACCGTATTTCCTGGCGATGGCGCACGCGGCTTTGGGCGAGCGCGACCGCGCGTTTGAGTATTTCGAGCAATCGTTCGCCGAATACGACGCATGGATGCTGTGGTTCGGAACCGACCCGATGCTTGAAAGCCTGCACGACGATGAGCGTTACGTTAATTTGCTCGAACGAATGCAAAACCCGCTGGCGGAAAAATACCGGGCGCGGTTGCGTCAAAAACCAAAAACCGGCGGCGTTAAAACGACGGGAGAAAAATCAATCGCCGTTTTGCCGCTCAAAATTTTGGGCGGGAGCGTGACCGGCGGCGATGAAGACGATTACCTTGGCATCGGCTTGGCTGATGCTTTAACGACCAGACTTTCAAACGTTAGAAAATTTGTCGTTCGCCCGACTTCGAGCGTTTTAAAATTCGGCGGCGAGCAAGCCGACGCATTTGCGGCGGGGCGCGAGCTGGAAGTTGATTTTGTTTTGGACGGCTCGGTCCGTCGCGCCGGAAACCGGATTCGCGTGACGGCGCAGCTTTTAAACGTCGGAGAAAATTCAACGGCGTGGGCGGAGCGCTTTGACGAAAACGCGGCTGATGTTTTGGAATTGGAAGATTCGATTTCCGAGAAAGTCGCCAAATCTTTAATTCCGCATTTGACCGGCGCGGAAGCGAAACAACTGCAAAAACGCGGAACGAACAACGCCGACGCTTACGAAGCATTTATGCGCGGGCGTTTTTATTGGAGCCTGCAAACCGAAGACGGTTTTGCCAGAGCCATCAAATTATTCGAGCGCGCCGTCGAGCTTGATCCCGATTACGCGCTTGCCTTTTCGGCGATTGCAGAATATTACATTTATCTCGCCATTCATTGCGTTTTGCCGTTTGCTGAAGCTACGCGCCGCGCAAAAGTCGCTGCGCTCAAAGCCGTCGAAATTGATGCCGATTCCGCCGAAGCGCAAAACGCGCTCGGCACAATCGTGATCAATCAGGATTTCGATTGGAAAGCCGGTGAAAATTATATGCGCCGCGCCATCGAAACAAATCCGAATATCGTTTCAGCGCGCCGCTGGTACAACGCTCTATTAATCCAAAGCGGGCGGCTCGACGAAGCGATGAACGAAGCCCGAAAAATCGTCGAGCTTGACCCGGATTCGGTTTTGAGTTTGCATTACACAGCCTGGACGCATTATCACGCCCGCCGTTATGACGAATCGCTCGAAGTGCATCGGCGGATGCTCGGCGGCGAGCCGTTTTACGCCTGGGGACATTTGACTTTGAGCTGGGTGCTGCGCTGCGCCGGAAAATTTGACGAAGCGATTGCCGCAGCCCGCA
The DNA here is from genome assembly GCA_036387135.1 of Pyrinomonadaceae bacterium. GTDB lineage: Bacteria > Acidobacteriota > Blastocatellia > Pyrinomonadales > Pyrinomonadaceae > JALZCH01. The sequence continues at coordinate 59,394 of DASVUH010000058.1, forward strand.
AATCCGTCACGCTCGCGCCAAAAAATCCGATGTATCACGCCGGACTCGCCGCCGCCCAAGCCGCTGCTGGCGATGAACCGGGAGCGCGCACGACTCTTACCGAAATCGAAAAACTATCCGCCGAGAATTATGTTTCGCCGTTTATGCAGGCGATTGTTTATTGCTGGCTGGGAGATTTTGAACGCACATTTGCTCATCTTGAACGGGCTTTTGACGAGCGGGATGTCTGGGTCGCGTGGATTGGAATTGATCCGCAATTCGATTCGATTCGGCGCGATGGGCGTTATTTTGATTTGCTTCGCCGAATGAATCATCCGCTTGCGCCCGCTCCTCGAACAACAGCGGAAACCGAAAAACGGATTCAAAAAACAAAATCCGAAAACGGCGCAAAAGCGGTCGCCGTGCTGCCGCTCAAATTTATCGGCGCGCGGCAGCCTGACGACGCTTATCTCGGCATCGGGCTGGCGGATGCGATGATTACACGTCTTTCTCAAGTACGGCGTTTAAGCGTTCGCCCGACGAGCGCGGTTTTGCAGTTCGGCGAAACGACGGATTCTTTTGAAGCGGGCAGAAAGCTCGACGTTGATTTTGTTTTGGATGGCACGATTCGCCGCGCCGGCGCGCGCGTTCGCATTTCCGCGCAGCTTCTCGATGTAAAATCCAACTCGACTCGGTGGGCGGAAAGCTTTGACGAAAATCTGACAGACGTTTTAGACCTCGAAGACCGGGTTGCCGAAAAAGTCGCCCGCCTGCTCATACCGAGGCTGACCGGAGAAGAAAAACAAAAGCTCGCCAAACGCGGCACCGACAACGCCGAAGCCTACGAAGCGCATTTGCGCGGGCGTTATCATTTAAAGCTTTTCACGCCTGATAATTTCGCCCTCGCTAAAGATTATTTTGAACAGGCAATCCAGCTCGATCCTGATTACGCTTTGGCGTATATCGGGCTGGCTGATTGCTATTTTTGCCTGGGAACATTTGCCGCCGAATCGCCGCTTGAATGCTACAGACATTCGCGCGAAATGGCGGAAAAAGCGCTCGAACTGGATTCGACGCTCGGCGAGGCTTACACAATTCTCGGTTTTGTTAAGTTTTCCCAGCAATATGATTTTGGCAGAGCCGACGAGCTGCTTCGGCGCGGCATCGAGCTTAATCCGAATAACTCTTTAGGAAGAGTCTGGTATTCGGTTTCGCTGACGGCGCAGAAACAATTTGACAAGGCTGTCGAAGAAGCCCGCCGAGCCGTCGAAACGAATCCGGTTTCACCTTTTGAGCAGCAGCACCACGCCTGGATTCTTTATCACACACGCCGTTTTGACGAATCGCTGGCGCATTCGAGCAAAATCGTGGAAATCAATCCTTATTTCAGCCACGCGCGCGGCATTCACAGTTGGATTTTGCGTTACCTCAATCGTCTGGAAGAATCAATCAGCCACGCCGAAGCCGCCGTCGAATTGAGCAACGCAAATCCGTGGCTGGTCGGGAATTTAGCCGCTACATACGCCAGAGCCGGACAACGGGAACGCGCGCTCGAAGTTTTGAGCGGATTGGGAATTTCCGCCGGCGAGCGTTACGTTTCGCCTTATTCGATGGCGATTGCTTATTATTTTCTCGGAGAAACGGAAAGGGTTTTTGCGCGCCTTGAAGAGGCTTACGCGGCGCGGGACGTGTGGCTCATTTGGCTCGGAGTCGAGCCGCAATTCGATTCTCTGCGCGAAGACCCGCGCTTTCAAGATTTGCTGCGGCGAATCAACAGTCCAGCAGTAAAGTAAATTTTTATTCGATAAAAATTAAAAGCCGCGCTTGGGATAAGAGCGCGGCTTTTAATTTTAGAAGTCAACTCAAAAACATTGAGACGCTTGCTTCGGAGTTTCGCTTCCTTTCGAGCTTTTATCAACAGTTATCAAGCTCAGCCGACGAAATCCGATTTTTTTTGAGACGACTTCTCCTGTCGAAAAATCGTTATTGTTTGACCGCCTCGACGATTGAAAGCGGCGATTTGGTTGGGATAATCCGGTTCAAACGAAGTCCTGCTTGAGCCAGAATCTCGGTGTATTCTTCGGCGGTTCGTTCGACTCCGCCGGGCGAAACGAGCATTTCCAAATCCATCATCTTGCTCATATCCGGCGTGTTTCCCGGCGGAACGACGTGTTCGATGATTAAAACTTTGCCGTCCGGTTTCATTGCCGCACGAATATTGCTCAAGATTTTAACGGCGCGGGCGTCGTCCCAATCGTGGATGATGTGCTTCATCATATAAACGTCAGCGCCGGGGGGAACTGCCTGGAAGAAATCGCCGGAAACGGTTTCAACTCTCTCGGCGACGCCTTCTTTTTCGAGCAGAGACGGAGCGCCCGCGACAACTTCAGGCAAATCGAACAAAACGCCGTTCAAATTCGGATTTGCTTTCAAAAACGCTGAGAGCAAAGCTCCGTGACCGCCCGCGATGTCAACCAGAGTTTCGGCTTTTGTCGTGTCGTAAGCTTCGGCAACCGGGGCGGCGAGATGTGAAAAGCTCGTCATCGCGCGGTTGAAAATCTCGTATTCTTCCGGGTTTTGTTGGAAATAAGGAAAAACTTCCTGTCCGTGGACTTTTTCCCACGCCGCTTTGCCGGTCTGTACAGAATGAAGCATCTCGCCATAAACCGCCCAATGCCATTTTTCGCCCATAAAAACGACGAGATCGCGCATTGAAGCCGGGCGATCTGTAATCAAAGGCTCTGCAACCGGCGTCAAACCGAAAACTTTCGGATCGGTTTCGGCGAAAACGCCGACGCTCGACAGCGCGCGCAAAACTCGATACAGCGAACGCTCGTGAGTTTCGGTCTGTTTAGCCAACTCCGAGACGTGAACCGGCTTGTCTTTTAATAAATCAGCAATTCCGAGCTTCGCCGCGACATAAACGGCTTGCGAAAGAAAACAGCCCATCGTAATTTGTCCTAAAACGGCTTCCGGCGGAAGCAGCGGCGGCAATGATGCCGCTCCATTTTCGTTTGTCGTCATAAATTCGTACTCCTTTTTGCGATTAATAAATTCGCAAATTTATGATTGCGTCAGTTTTTTATAAAAAATTAAGAGGCTTTTTTCGCCTTCAATCTATTACGCGGGAAATCTCGAAAAAAAGTATCAAAAAATTTTCTACCGATGAGATTTTTTTCGTGCGATTGGTTATTCAGACCTCAAAATTCAAAAATGGCGAGACGGATTCAAACGCCGTCTCGCCATTCATTCAATCTGAAATTGTCAAAATTTCGCGTGTTATTTCATTTTCAAATGTTTATCCAGAAAATCTGCGACGAGCGGATAAACGACGAGACGATTTTTGAGTTTTGAAATGCCGTGACCTTCGTCGTCGAATAATTTGTATTCGACCGCCGCGCCGCGTTTTTTCAAGGCTTCGACAATCTGCTCGGCTTCGGTGTAAGGCACGCGCGGATCGTTTTTGCCGTGAATCACCATCAGCGGCGTTTTGATTCGTTCAATTTTGGCAATCGGCGAAATCCGGCGCAAAAATTCCAAATCCTTGTCGAGTTTGCCATATTCGACTTCGCGCTGACGGCGGCGATAACCCGAAGTGTTTTTCAGAAAAGTTTCCCAATTGACAATCCCGACCGTATTAACCGCCGCCGCCCACAAATCCGGGTAAAGCGTAACAGCCGCCATTGTCATATAACCGCCGTAACTTCCGCCCATAACGGCGATTCGTTTCGCGTCCGCGCCGCCCGCAGTTTTCAACCATTCGACCGCCGCCGCCAAATCCTTGACCGAATCTTCGCGTTTTTCCACATCGTCCAAATGCGTATAAGTTTTCCCGTATCCGGTCGAGCCGCGCACATTCGTCGCCAAAACCGCATAGCCGCGCGAAAGATAATATTGGTAAAGCGCGCTAAATCCCGGTCGCTCTTGCCCTTCGGGTCCACCGTGAACTGAAACAATAACCGGCAACAAATAAGGCTCGGTACTTGTAAACTTTACTGCCGGTTTGTAAAACCAAGCCGGAATTTCGCGTCCATCAAAAGATTTGAATTTAATCAATTCCGGTTCGACAAAAGTTTCCTGCGGAATTCCGGCGCGGTCGCTTTTAGTGAGCTGCAAGATCTTCTTTGTTTGCAAATCATAAATCCAAACGTCCGGGTTAAATTTCGAGCCGCTAAAGGTAAAAGCCAGCTTCGATCCGTTTTTGTTAAATTCCAGACCGCTGACTACGCCTTTGCCCGGAAGCTCAACGGTATAATGGCTGCTGCTCGCGTTATTAAGCGGCGGCGTGAAAAGCTCGCTTGCGCCCTGATTGTTGATTGAAATTGCGCGCGTGTTGCCGTCATCCGCAATTTCAATCGAATCCACATCCATTTTCGCCGTGCAGCCGCCTTCGATTTTCGGCGCTGACAGACTTATCACACGAATTTCCTGAAACTCGCATTTGTCGTTGGAGGTCAGCGAGATGCGGTCGTTATCAATAAAATGTACGTCGCCGAACTCCGCCGCGCCCTTGTGCGGCGTTAAATGCACGGCGTTTTTCGACGCCACATCAACCAAATACAAATCGTTGTCCAAACTCAATTCCGTTCCTGAACGCGAAATGACGATTTTCCGACCGTCTTTGGAAACGGCGGCGACCGAGTTTGAGCGCTGCAAAATCAATTCTTCTTTGCCGCTCGGAATTTCCATCGCATAAATGTCGAAATAATTCCGGTTGCGTTTGTTCGAGGCGTAAAAGATGCGCTTTCCGTCTTCCGACCAATCGCCGAAATTGTGCCGCACTTTCGGATCGCTGGTGAGAGCTTTTACCTCGCTTCCGTCCGCGCGCATCCAGAAAAACTGCGTGTTTTCATCGCCGCCCGACGCTTTGCCGAAAACAATTGCGTCGTCAGCAGGTGAAAAAGCGACGAAACCGACGTTGTCTTCGTAATTCGTCAACTGCTTCGGCGCGCCGCCCGTCGCGGCAACGATCCAAACCTGATTCGTTCCGGTAACGTTCGAGAGATAAGCCACGCGGTCGCCCGTCGGCGAAAACGATGGCGCGGATGCCGAACGAATGTTTAAATATTGCTCAATCGTGTATTTCCCCGGTTGTATTGTCTGAGCGAAAACTGACGCCGTCACAAACAAAACGCTCAAAACCGTAAAGATTTTTTTCATAAATTCTCTCCAAATTTGAAAGCCGATTCCGCACTCCGCGCTCAAGAAGTCTGGTCGTGAACAATTCGCCAGCCTTCTTTGAAACGGCGGAAAATTAGTGTAAAGCGTCCGCCGGGATTGGTTTTCCCGTCTTCGATTTTCCAAGCCCCGAAAACGTAAGCCGCGTCTTTCGAGAGCGGCGTGATTTCAAGCTCCCCGAAACTGAGCTTGCCCATTTTTTCGGGCGTGTTGTAATTCTTTTTGTAATTTTCGAGAACCGTTTGCCAGCCGCGCGTCAGGTTTCTGCCCGAAAACGTGGTTTTTTCCGAACGCCAATAGCCTTTCATAAAATCTTCAACCGAGCCGCGATTCCAAGCCGTAACCTGCTCGTCCAAAACTTTGCGAATTTCTGCGGTCGCCCGCTCGTCCGATTTTTGCGCGAAGATTGTCGCTGCAAACAAAACTACAAACAAAAGCGCTGCAATTTTTTTCATACTTTATTCCTTTTGAAAACTTGCGGCTGAGTATAAATGAAATTGGAACACAATCAAAAATATCTGTAATGTCCGGTTATTTGCCAATCAAATAAAACGTCTTGCGCCTCCGCGCCGCGCCCGATGTTATGGATTACGAGATAGCGTTTCGTCCGCTCGTTCCAAAGATTCGAGACAATGCCGATGTGCGCCAAACCTTTGCCGTTTAAATCCCAGCTCACGATGTCGCCGGGTTTATAATCGGCTGAATCGGTTGTCACCGGCACGGCTTTTCCGCGTCGGGCGAAAAATGTTTGCAGATTTGGCACGCGGCGATGATCAATGTTTGCGTCCGGCTTTTTTAATCCCCATTTCTGCGGGTAAATCGTAAAATTTCGCGTGATGTCTTCGTGAACCTCTTTTTGCAAATCAATTCCAGCCGCTCTCATCGCTCGAATAACAACGTCGGTGCAAGCGCCCCGTTCGGCGGAAACATCGCCGTTCGGATAATCCAGGACAACATACGCCTGATCGTAAATTTTAGTGATTTCAGTTTGGCGGCGCGCGCTTTCGACCGTTAATCCGATTTCTTTCGGAGCATTTTCGGCAAGCGGGCGCTCGATGACGATTGGTTTGGGCGAAAACACTTCGTTTACCGAACGAGGGAGCGCCGGATTTGAATTATTAGAACAAGCCGAAAACGAAACTGACAAAACAATTGCGAAAAGTTGTAATTTCGTGGTTCTCATTTTATCCAAAATTGCGTCCCCGTTATCGCCAAACCCTATTTTATTCCTGTTATCAATAATTTTTAAGGGGGCTAAAAAAAAAACTTACGTGAGAGTTGATTTTTCGCGCCGAAAGATTTATCTTCTCATTATTGACTTATTACCTTTCCCCTGCTCTTTAAAAATCGGCTGACAATTTCAAACTTTAAACTTACAAATCAGAGGAGAATCGAAAGATAGATGAAAAAACTTCGCCTTATTGCGCCCGCACTCGTCGTGGCGGCGCTCGTTGCAACTTTCCTTTTTGGCAATAACTTTCGCAGCGCTGCGCAATCCGCCAAAGAATCTGACACCACGATTGAAAACGCCAAGTCAAAGGGTAAAATCGAAATCACCGAACGCGCTTGCGGCACCGATCACAACCCGGAACTGATCGCCGCCGCCGAAAATGATTTCGCACAGCGCAAAATCTTCGAACAAATGTTCGGCGATTCTCAGGAACGTCTTGCCGCGCGCGTGATCAATGTTTATTTCCACGTCGTTAATAAAGGCACCGGAATCGCCAACGGCGACATCCCGGATTCGCAAGTTGCGGCGCAAATGAAAGTTTTAAACGATGCGTATTCAACGCGCGGTACGACATTTAATCTTATCAACACAACCCGCACGACAAACACAAAGTGGTTTAATTCCAGACAAGGCTCAAGAGATGAAAAGTTAATGAAGAGCGCGCTCCGTGTAGGAACCGCTGATGATTTGAACATCTACTCGAATAATGCCGGCGGCGGCGGTTTGCTCGGCTGGGCGACGTTCCCGTCTTCATACGCCGGCAACCCAAGCTACGACGGCGTTGTAATTCTTTACTCTTCAGTTCCGGGCGGAACCACAACGCCCTACAACGAAGGCGATACGGGCACACACGAAGTCGGTCACTGGATGGGTTTGTATCATACGTTCCAGGGCGGCTGCACCGGATCGGGTGATAGCGTTTCAGACACGCCTGCCGAATACAATCCGGCTTACGGATGCCCGGGCGGACGCGATTCCTGTCCGAGCGCCGCAGGTCTCGACCCCATTACAAATTTTATGGATTACACCGACGATTACTGTATGTTCGAATTCTCTAGCGGACAAGCGGTGCGAATGGATGATATGTATGCGTTGTATCGCTACAATAAATAATTCGTTCAAAACGAAAAGAGTTTTAAGGCGGACTAAACAGTCCGCCTTTTCATTTGAGAAGTATCAAATTTCTTGCAGCCAGTTTCTGATGTCCAGCCGCATCCCGTCCGTGATTTCGTGCGCGGCGTCGTAAACTTTCGATTGATAATTTGCCGCTCGCATTTTCAATTTCTCGGCGTTTCGCTCAAAAGTTTCGAGCGGATAAAATTCGTCGCGCGTGCCGTAAAGATAAAAGATTTCCGCTTCGGTTTTGCGGTAAATTTCGCTCGTTTCCCAATCGCCCGGAATTCCGCCCGAAATGCCGACAACGCCGCGCAAAAGCTCTGGATGCGAAAAAGCGAAACGGAAGTTTAAGGCGCAGCTTTGCGAAAAACCGAGCAGGAAAACTCTGCTTTCGTCCGCAACGCCTTCGCGTGTTAAATTTTCAATCAAATCAAGCAGAGCGCGGTGATGAACCTGCACCGAATCTTCGGCTTGATAGCTCGTCAGCCACCCGAAACCGATTTTCGGCGGGACACCTTTTTCCGCCGGTTCGCGCCAATGTTGATGAAAGCCCTGCAAAGACGCAACGACAAAATTGTCGGGCGCAACGGCTCGCGCCTCGCGCATCATATACCGTTTGTGCGCGCCGTAACCGTGCAAAGCAATCAGGAGCGGCGCTGGTTTCTCGGCGTTTTCAGGCACAAACAAATCGTAATAAAGTTTGATTTCGGCTTTCAGAACGCGGTCTGTTTGCAGGTTTTCGTCGGTCATTAATCACAAACTTGACAGACAAACCGTGCATCCGTCAACTTTTCAAAAGTGAACGAAAAAGATAAAAACTTACGCATCGCATCGCTTTTGCCTTCGGCGACCGAGATTGTCTGCGCGCTCGGACTAGAAAAAAATCTCGTCGGAATTACGCACGAATGCGATTTTCCGGCTTCAATCGGGCATCTTCCGCATTTAACGGCGAGCCGCATTTCGCACGAAACGATGTCGAGCAAAGAAATTGATCATCAAGTTCGCTCGCAGCTTGACGGTCACGGCTCGATTTACGATTTAAACGAACAGCTTTTACACGAATTGCAGCCCGATTTAATTTTGACGCAGGAGCTTTGCGATGTCTGCGCCGTCAGCTACAAAACTGTAGAAAAAGCCGCTCGGATGTACACGGCAGATGCAAAAGTCGTCTCGCTCGAACCGAATACGATTGGTGAAATTTTCGACAACATTTGTTTTGTCGGAGAACTGACCGGAACTGAAGCGCGGGCGGCAGAAGTCGTCGCAAATCTTCAAGCGCGTCTCGCAAATCTGGCGGAAAAAACCGCGAACGCAAATCGCCCGCGCGTGTTGATGCTCGAATGGCTCGAACCGTTTTTCGCGCCCGGACATTGGGTTTTGGAGCAAGTGAAATTTGCGGGCGGCGATTACGGCTTCGGCAATCTCGGAAAACCTTCAACGACAACAACAATCGAAGAAATAGCCGCTTACGCGCCGGAAATTATAGTTTTAATTCCCTGCGGTTATTACATCCGAGACATTTTGCGGCAAGTGCCGCAAACGAATTTTCCCGCCGCCTGGTTCGATTTACCGGCGGTTAAAAACGGCAATGTTTGGGCGGTTGACGCGACTTCGTATTTTTCGCGTCCCGCACCGCGCGTTGTTGAGGGCGCGGAAATTTTAGCCAAGATTTTGCATCCAAACCTTTTCGGCGCGCCATCCGAACAAGAAGCCGCGCGTGTCAAATTTTAATTCCAATGAAAATTCGTCTTTTAGTTTTAATTCTTTGTTTATTCTCGATTTCTTCCGTCACTGTTTCCGCGCAGGAAGTTTTGGCTAAAATCGGCGAGCGGGACATCACTCTTAACGAAATTAATCCGCAGGTGAAAGCTGCAACGGAACGTTTGCCGATTGAAATTGCCAAGTTGCGAAAAAGCGAGCTGGAAAAAGAAATTAACAAAATGCTTTTCGCCGCCGAAGCCGCCGCGCTCAAAACAACGCAGGAAAAGCTGCTTGAAGCGGAGACGGCGAAAAAACTAGTCAAGCCTTCGGACGAGCAAATAAAAGCGGTTTACGAAGCAAACCGAGCCGCGCTCGGCGATTTGTCGCTCGCAGAAGCTAGCGGGCGAATTGCGGCTTTTTTAATTCGCGATCAGGAAGAACAAATCTCGCTTGCTTTTGCCGAACGCCTCAAACAAAAATACAAAGTCGCGCCGGGCGTTGACGTAAACGCGCCGAATTTAAAAGCGACCGACGTTTTGGCAACGGTTGCGGGAAAACCGATACTCGCGGCGAATTTTAACGAACGATTGAAACCGCTCGAATACGATTTGCGATATGAGGCTTATGATTTAAAGCGTCAGGCGCTCGGACAAGCCGTTTTTGAAAATATGATTCTGGCGGAATCAACAGCGACGAATTTGCCTACGAATGAAATCATTCAGCGCGAAGTTTCGGACAAAATGCGCGATTTTACCGACGTAGAACGTTCGCGGTTAAATCAGGCTTTATTCGATAAGCTGCGAGCCAAACATAAAGTGCAGATTCTTTTGATTGAGCCGGAAGCGCCCGTTTTGAAAATCAGCGCGGATGATGACCCGGCGAAAGGAAACCAAAGCGCGCCGGTTACAATCGTGATGTTTTCCGATTTTCAATGTCCGGCTTGCGCCCGGACGCATCCGGTTTTGGAGGAAGTTTTAAAACAGTATTTGCCGAATAAAGCGCGATTCGTAGTGCGCGATTTTCCTTTGATGGATTTGCACCCGCAGGCGTTTCGCGCCGCAGAAGCAGCCGCCGCAGCCAACGCGCAGGGAAAATTCTTTGAATTTATTGACGTTTTGTATAAAAATCAAAAGGCTCTCGATGATGCTTCGCTAAAACGATACGCCGCCGAAATCGGACTCGATGTGAAACGTTTTGAAGCCGATTTGGCGAGCAATCGTTTTGCCGCCGAGATTCGCAAAGACCGTGAAGACGGCATAAATTACGGAATTAAAGGGACGCCGACGATTTTCGTCAACGGCGTCCGCGTCAACGAATTGTCGGCTGAGGCTTTTAAAACGGCAATCGAGAAAGCTCTGACCAAAAAATAAAATGCGACTTTTAAATTTTCTGTTTTTGCCGCTCGCCATTTGCTTATTCGGCGCGGCGTGCAAGGAACAAACCAATCAAAACAACTCCGTTTCCGTGACGCCAAACACAAATACAACTGCGGCGACTCCGCCGAAAAATGCGATTCCGACTTATACCTACGAAGTCGTTAATACTTACAAACACGACTCGCAAGCCTTTACGCAGGGCTTGGTTTTTTACAACGGTTTTCTTTACGAAAGCACCGGGCAGCACGGCAGATCAACGCTCCGAAAAGTGCGGCTCGAAGACGGCGACGTGGTTAAAAAACGCAAGCTCGGCGAAGACTATTTCGCCGAAGGATTGACGATTTTCAACGATAAAATTTATCAAATTACGTGGCAGGAAAACACTTGTTTTGTTTACGACATAAACAGCTTTGAACCGACCGCGGAATTGAAATACATCGGTGAAGGCTGGGGATTAGCCAACGACGGCACAAATTTGATTCTGAGCGACGGCTCGCACATTATCAGGTTCGTCAACCCGGTGAACTTTCAAAACGTTAGAACCATTACGGTTACACACGACGGCAAACCGCAGTATCGCCTGAATGAGCTTGAATACGTCAAAGGCGAAATTTGGGCAAACATCTGGCACTCGGAAGACCCGCAGGTTTTGGGCAAACCGAATACAATCGCCCGCATTGATCCGAGCAGCGGAAAAATCATCGGCTGGATTGATTTAAACGGGATCTCGCCCGAAGACGTTCAGCGCAACGAGGAAAACACGCTCAACGGAATCGCTTACGACGCCCAAACCGACCGCCTTTTCGTGACCGGAAAACAGTGGAAGAAGCTGTTTGAAATAAAAATCAAACCCAAGAATTAGTCTGGCAAGTCTGGCAAGTCCAACGAGTCGAGAGTCAACTCGAATTTTAGTTTGATTTAAATTCCTTTTTGACTCTCTGGACTTGCCAGACTTGCCAGACTTCTAGGCTTTGTCAATTAATTCCGAAACGCCACAACGCGGGCAGACGAGCTGGTTGCGGGCGGCGTTTGTCCATTTGGCGAGTGGGGCGGAAAGCTGCGGGCGTTTGCTTTCGGCTTCGCCTTCGCGCCATACGCGCGGCAGGTTTTCATCGTTTTCCGGCTTTTCGGTTTCTTTTAGCTCCTGCTCGCAGCGTTTGCAAACCCAGCCCGTTCCGGCGTTGTAAAAATTTTCCAGTTCAAACATAAATATCAATTTATCTGAAATTTAAAGAAGCACAAAAGAAAAAAGGAGAACCGTTCGGCTCTCCTTTTTTTGTTCATTTCGTCAGCAATTAGAAATTGCGTCGCGGAGTTGCAGTTGTATTAGTTTGATTGCTGCCGGGCAGCGGTTGTAAACGAACCGGAACTGTCGTTCGTCTTCCGTCGCGGACAATTTCAACCGAAACCGTGTCGCCGATTTGTTTCTTATCCAGAATCTTGTACAAATCGTCGGGATCATCTGTTTTCTCACCGTCAATTGACGTGATAATGTCGCCCATAGTGATTTCGCCGTAATTCGTTTGCGAAGTTCCGCGTAAACCGGCTTGAGCCGCCGCCGTTCCCTGATAAACGTTCATAATGAGCAAACCGCTTTCAATCGGCAGCCGCACGCCCTGACCGCGCAAATCGGAAACCGAGCGCGTTCCGACGCCGAGCTTCGGACGGCGGACTTCGCCGAATTGAATTAATTGCGGCACGATGCGCTTGGCGATATTAACCGGAACGGCGAATCCGACGCCGACTGAGCCGCCCGTGCGCGAATAGATTTGCGAGTTGATGCCGATCATTCGACCGCGCGAATCGAGCAGCGGACCGCCGGAATTTCCCGGATTAATCGAAGCGTCGGTTTGTACCGCGCCTTCAATCGGACGCCCGTTGATGCCGCGAATCGGGCGCTGCAAACCGGAAATAACGCCGGTCGTCAAAGTTCTGTCCAAACCAAACGGATTGCCGATTGCTAAAACTTTTTGTCCGACGATGAGCTGATCTGAATTACCGAACGGAACAATCGTCAAAGCGTGATCGCGCGGCGGCTCGATTTTGAGCACCGCCAAATCGGTGTCCGGGTCGGAGCCGACTACCGTTGCGGGATAAACTTTTTCGCCGCCCAAGCTGACCGTGACTTTGCTGGCATCTGCTACAACGTGCGCGTTGGTCAAAATATGTCCCTGCGCGTCAATCACCGAACCGGAACCGGAACCGCGCTGTCCTTCTTCAACGTTGCCGTACCAATCTTGCTGATAGGACGAAGTGCGGATAAAAGCGACGCCCGGCGACATCGAGCGGTAAACTTCGATATTGTTTTGTTCGTCGGAAACCGATTGCGGGTCGCTGATTCCAGCCGGTTGTTCCTCCGTTGCGTTCTCCGTGGTGGTTTCGGCAAACGATTGGTGCTGAATTTGGTTGCTGAAATTATTTAAACAAGCTACGCCGCCTGCGGCAAAAAGCGCCGCGATGAATGCGATGAGCAAAACCTGGCGAATGGATAATTGATAAACTGTTTGTTGCCTCATTGTCTTACCTCTTGAAGTGCCTAAAATAACTAATGCGCGTCTTAAGATGCTGCGTTCGGCATCTCTCGTTGCGCTTTCCTTTTACGATAAAAATTTTACGCAAATCGAGCGGATTTGTTTCAAGACAGAGACATTTTTCGTTTACAAACTGAGAGCGGAAATTCCGGTCAAAAGATGGATGACCATTAACAGAGAATAAACGCCGAGAGCGAGCGAAAGCCCGACGTTTGCCAGGCGCAGATGCGCATAGCGGCAAAAAACAAGCAGAGCCAAGGTTCCAATCAGAATTTTGACAGCCAGAAAAGGAGCGTCGCCGAGATGCAGCAGATGAGCCATCAGCGTGTTGCCTTCTTCAGCGAGATTGTTCTTAACCCAAAAGAGCGTGAAAACGGCATCAAGAAAATTAAGACCGAACAACCACAGGGCTTTGGTGGGAATATCCATTCGTGCTTTTTCCATATCGGCAAAATCAACCAGTTCTGCTGCAACGCTTATAAAATACAGTGACAATTTGAGTGCAGCGATTTTGAATCAATTTCTAATGTTTTAAAGATACGGTTAATGTCAATTAATTTTCAAGGTTTTTGTCGAAAAATAATCAGTTATCCGAAGAAGAAAAAAAGCCGATTGTTTAAATCGGCTTTTTGCAGAAGTTAAGAATTATTGGGTTTCGGATTCGCAGGCGGAGGCGGCGCAGTTTCTTTCGGTTTATCGGCAGGCATTTCCGTTTTATCCGACCGGCGCGTTGATTTTGTGCGGTTCGGTCTCTGCGGCGGCTCTTCCGGCTGGGCAGGTTTGTCCTTTTTCGCCTCTTCCTTAGCGGCGTCAACTCGTTTTTTTCCGGCTTGCGCTCTTTCAAGTGCCGCTTCCGCGCGCGTGTTTTCCGGGTCAAGCTCCAAAGACTTTTTCAGCGCTCTAACCGCTTGATCATACTGTGCCAGCTTGATCAAAACCTGCCCATACTCGTATTGGTACTGGCTGTCTTCCGGCTGTAACTCAACGGCTTCCTGTAAAGCCTTCTGGGCTTTCTCGTCATCAAAAATCTTTTCGTAAGAAAGTCCCAGATAATAATGCGCGGCGGCGTCTTTCGGATTTTTCTTCAAATAACTTTCGTAAGATTTGATCGCGGCGTTAAATTCTTTCTCCGAAGGCTTTTCCGCCGGTTTTTTGTTTTTTGCGGATTTTCCGGTTGTCGTCGGTTCGGGCGTCGGATTAACTTCGTTTTCCTCTTTAAGCTCGTAAGCCACGCCGAGATGAAAATGCGCTTCGCCGAGATTCGGGTCTAATTTGATGGCTTGTTCAAAAGCGTTGATGGCTTGCTCGTCCCGGTTATTCTCAAAATATTTTCTCCCGGCTTCGAGCGCTTCTTTCGCGTCGGTAAACGTCGGCACTTCTTCGGGAAGCGGCTGAGCATTCGTGTTTGGGGTTTCGACAACGATCGCGGTTGCCGTGTTTGCGTTTGAGTTGGTCGAATTTAAATTCGTTGTGTCGGCTGAGGTATTGGCATTCGTCGCGCAGCCAAACGAACCGGCGGCAAATATAAACACCGCCAAAGCAATAAGGACTTTTTTCATTAAAACTTTCCAGACTAAAATTGTTCTTTGTCTGAAAGTTTAACAAATCAATTACGAATTACGAATTTCAAATTACTAATGCCGGAACATTTTACTTAAAAATCAAATTCCATAATTCGTAATTCGTAATTTGAAATTCGTAATTGATTAAGCCGGGTTCCAGCCCATCGGTCGCCCGCCGAGCAGGTGAACGTGCAGATGAAAAACAGATTGCTGCGCGTCCGAGCCGGTGTTGATAACGGTGCGAAAACCGCTTTCGCCAATTCCTTCCTGCTCGGCAATAGCCGCGCACTTTCGCATCACGTAACCGATTGTAGCTTCTTGGTTTTCCTCGGCGGCTTTCAGAGATGCGAAATGCTCTTTCGGAATCACGAGAATGTGAACCGGAGCTTGCGGATTAATGTCATGAAAAGCCAGACAACGCTCGTCTTCATAAACAATCTTCGCCGGAATTTCGCGGTTGATAATTTTACAAAAAATGCAATCCATAATTTAACGATGAATGATGAATGATGAATGATGAACTGAAAGCAAATTTCGTATTCGGTTCATCATTCATCATTCATCATTCATCATTTGTTTTAATTCTTTCGATTTGCGCGCCCAGAGAGCGAAATTTGCGAACAATTGTTTCATAACCGCGGTCAATATGATAAACGCGGTCAATAACGGTTTCGCCTTCCGCCGCCAATGCCGCCAGCACGAGCGACGCGGAAGCGCGTAAATCCGAGGCTAGAACTCTCGCGCCTTTTAACCGGCTCGCGCCGCGCACAGTTGCCGTGTTGCCGCGCACGTCAATCCGCGCGCCCATTCTTTTCATTTCGCCGACGTGCATAAAACGATTTTCAAAAATCGTCTCCGTAATCTGCGATGCGCCTTCGGCTTGCGTCATCAGAGCCATATATTGCGCCTGCATATCTGTCGGAAAAGCCGGATGCGGCTCGGTTGTCACGTCTTTTGCAGTTAAACCCTTTGCGCAACAAGAAACTCGGAGCGCGGTCGGATTTAATTCTTCAATCTCAACGCCGGCTTCGCGCAATTTAGCGGTCACAGCCGGAAAATGCTCCGGGTTGCAATTCGTAATTTCAAGCTCGCCGCCCGTTATTGCCGCCGCGACGATAAAAGTTCCGGTTTCGATTCGGTCGGGAATAATCGTGTGTTCAGCCGCGCCCAAAGCCTCAACGCCTTCGATTTCAATTGTCGCAGTTCCCGCGCCTTTGATTCGCGCGCCCATTTTATTTAAGAGATGGGCTAAGTCTTCGATTTCCGGTTCGAGCGCGGCGTTGTGAATCATCGTTTTTCCGCGCGCCAGAGCAGCCGCCATCATCACATTTTCGGTTCCCGTCACGGTCACAATCTCAAATTCAATGTCCGCGCCAATCAAACGCCCGCCTGACGGGGCGGTCGCCAGGACATCGCCGCTTTCGAGCGAAACGTTCGCGCCCAATTTTTCAAACGCCCGCAAATGTAAATCAATCGGGCGCGTCCCGATGGCGCATCCGCCGGGCATCGAAACTTTTGCTTTCCCGAAACGCCCCAAAAGCGGTCCCAAAGCCAGCACGCTGGCGCGCATCGTTTTGACCAATTCATAAGGCGCTTCGTAGTTTTCAATGTGCGCAGCCGTGATTTTATGCGTTCTTAATTCCGGCGTTAGCACGGTCGCGCCCAAATCTTCGAGCAGGCGCCGCTGCGTGATAATGTCGCGAACGTAAGGAATGTTGTGTAGCGTGACGGTTTCCGCTGATAAAAGCGCGGCAGCCATACACGGCAAAGCCGAGTTTTTTGCGCCGCCGATTGCGATTTTTCCCTGAAGCGGATTTCCGCCGACGATCCGAAATTTGTCCATTTGATTACTGTTTATCCGACAAAGCTACAACGATACTTTATAGGCTGCTTAAAAACAAATTATCATTACTTGCTTTTCAATTGCAGTTGCAGCCAGGATTTTGCCAAATCCCAATCTCGCCTCACCGTAACATTTGAAACACCCAAAATTTCGGCGGTTTCGTCAATGCTCAAACCGCTGAAATAGCGCAATTCGACGATCCGCGCCTGTCTCGCGTCGAATTTTGCGAGCCGGTTTAAAGCATCGTCCAGAGCCACCAAATCAACGCTTTTTTCGGGCGAAACAATAGTCAGAGCTTCGTCAAGCGGCAGATTTTCCGCCGCGCCCCCGCGTTTTTCCCGATGTCTCTCTCGCGCGTAATCAACCAAAATCCGCCTCATCGCTTGTGCCGCAATTGCAAAAAAATGGGCGCGATTTTGCCAGACGACTTCGCGCTGATCTATCAGTTTCAGATAAGCCTCGTTAATCAGAGCCGTCGTTTGAAGAGTGTGATTGCCGCGCTCCTTTTTCAAATAACGCGCGGCTTGGCGGCGCAATTCTTCGTAAATCAGCGGCATAAGTGCATCCAGAGCTTCGCGCCTGCCGTCGCTCCATTCTTTGAGAAGCAACGTAATTTGCGGAGATTCTTCTGCGTTTTTTTCCATTGGTGAAATTCGACAAAAGGATATTTCGCAAAAAAAAATTAGTCAAACAAAAATTTATGAGCGGTTTTGAAAAATCCCGTCGCGTTAGTTATTGAACGCGAAAAAGTTGGAAAAACCAAAATGGAGGAAAGAAAAATGCGTGAAAATAATGTGGAAAACAAATCTTACACCGATACGGCGCTAGCCGTTGCGCTCGTGCTGCAAAACATTTTAATTCTGGGTTTGTTATGCGGAATTGTCTGGTTCTTTCACGAAGCGGTTTATCAATTGAATCCGCTCGGCGGTTTGTTGCGCGGCGGAATTCTTCAGTAAAAATCGGAGTAAAAATTGACAAGGCGGATTGCTTCATACTTGTCGAGTCTTTGGATAATCATTTGCGGAGCATGTTTCGGCGGGCAGTATTTTAACGAAGCACGCGGTTGATTTATTTCGATTGTCGAAAAATTTACAAAAGGTTATATTATTGCGACCATATCCGACCGAAAAAATCTGCATTTAACGAGTTATAAATGAACGCGGAACGCTGGCAGAAAATCAAAGGCTTATTTGATGCGGCGCAGGAGCTTGAACCGAAGAAACGCGCGAGATTCCTCGATTCCGCTTGCGGCGATGACCCGGAATTGCGGGGCGAAGTCGAAAAATTGCTCGAATCGTTTGACGACGCCGAAAGCTTTATGGAATCACCTGCGGCGGCTGAAGTCGCCAGTATGTTTGAAGAGAAAAAGACTTTGATTTCCAGCCCCGCGACCAAAAACGAGAGCAACGGAAAATTAATCGCCGGAACGATTCTGGCAAATCGCTATCGGATTATCGGAATGCTCGGTAAGGGCGGAATGGGCGAAGTTTTCAAAGCCGAGGACATCAAATTAAATCAAACGGTCGCCTTAAAATTTTTGCCCGACAAATTGGAAAAAGACCGCGCCGCTCTTGAAAGATTTCACGCAGAAGTCCGCACCGCGCGACAAGTTTCGCACCCGAACGTTTGCCGTGTTTTCGATATTGGAGAAGTCGAGAACCGGCATTTTCTTTCGATGGAATTTATTGACGGCGATGATTTATCGTCGCTTTTGCGGCGCATTGGGCGTTTGCCACCGGATAAAGCGGTCGAGATTTCGCGGCAGTTGTGTTTTGGATTAGGAGCAATCCACGAAGCGGGAATTCTGCACCGCGATTTGAAGCCCGCAAACGTGATCATTGACAGTAAAGGCAAAGCGCGGATAACTGATTTTGGCATCGCCGGATTGGAAGAAGAATTAAAAACCGGCGAGATTCGCGTCGGAACTCCGGCGTATATGTCGCCCGAACAAATCACGGGCAAGGAAGTTTCTCAAAAAAGCGACATTTATTCTCTCGGTCTTGTACTGTATGAAATTTTCACCGGGAAACGGGCGTTTCAGTCGGATTCGATGCCGGAGCTTTTGCAGAAACAGCAGACGACCGCGCCGACTAATCCGTCGGAAGTTTTAAAGGACATTGACCCGATTGTTGAAAAAACGATTCTGCAATGTCTGGAAAAGAATCCGTCGGAACGTCCGAAAAACGCTTTGCAGGTAGCGATGATGCTGCCGGGCGGAAATCCTTTGGCAGCGGCAATTGCGGCGGGCGAAACGCCGAGTCCCGAAATGGTCGCCGCCGCGCCGAAAAAAGGCTCATTGCGTCCCGTCGTCGCCGTTGCTTGTCTGGCGGCGATTGTTTTGATGATTGGGTTTATGCTCTGGTCAGCGAAATATGTGCGGATGAATCATTTCGCGCCGTTTGAAAAACCGCCGCAGGTTTTGGCGGAAAAGGCGAGCGCGATTCTCAAAAAAATCGGTTACGCCGAGCCGCCCGCCGACACCGCGCACGGTTTTGATGAAAATTTTAATTACTACGATTATGTTAAGGAAGACGCTTCGCCGAATCGTTGGGAAAAGTTAAAAACCGGGCAGCCGTTACATTATTATTTTTGGTATCGCCAAAGCCCGCGCAATTTGCAGCCCGCCGACACGAGAATTTCGCCGCTCAATGAACCGCCGATGGACGCGGCGGGAATGGCGACCGTGCGGCTAGATTTGCGCGGCAGGCTGGTCAGCCTGATCGCCGTGCCGCCGCAAACGACGGACGCGAACGCCGCGCCGAACGGCAAAATTGATTGGTCAATACTGTTTGCCGAAGCGGGCTTGAACATTGCCGACTACCTTCAAACCGAATCGCAATGGTCGCCGCTCTCTTACGCCGACGAGCGAATTGCTTGGGAAGGAAAGCACGTTGACCACGCGGAATTTCCGGTTCGCGTCGAAGCCGCCGCCTTGAACGGCAAACCGATTTATTTTGAAACGGTCGCTGCGTGGGACAAGCCTCTGCGACCCGTCGAAGGCGGCGCGAAAACGCCTTCGACGGTGATGGACGCGGTTATGACGATATTGTTTTTTGCTGTTTTCACGGTTGGTTTAATCCTTGCTTACCGCAACTTAAAGAACGGGCGAGCCGACCGCAAAGGCGCGTTCAAAGTCGCGCTTGCCATCTTCATTTTGTTTTTGGTCAGCAGTTTTATCAGCGCCGACCATTCGGATTTTGACGGCGCGATAGGCATTTTGAGCAAGGCGGCAGAATCCGCTTTGTTATCGGCGGCGGTGGTTTGCCTGTTTTATCTCGCGCTCGAGCCTTACGTCCGCATTCGCCGCCCGGCTCTGGTGATTTCGTGGAATCGGCTGCTCGCCGGAGATTTCCGCGACCCGTTGATCGGGCGCGATATTCTCATTGGCGGAATGTTCGGAATTGGTCATACGTTTTTGAACAATTTGCGAGATTTGATTTTCGTTTCAAAAGGGACGATTTATTTACCGGCGCCGGTTTTAAGCACGGATTCGCTCGGCGGAGTGAGATTTGTAGCCGCAGAAATAATGACGACTCTAGCGGATGGCTTGGCTATGTCAATGTTTATCCTACTGTTTCTGTTGCTGCTGACCGTTGTGCTGCGCAGCGAGCGGCTCGCGTCAATTGGGTTTTGGCTGCTTTTGTGCACGAACTTCATACTCGGTTTCGGTTATAACCAGCCGTGGTTTGGCAAGCTGTTCATCGTTTTTATTGCAACTATGATTACCGTCGCCTACACCAGATTCGGATTGGTCGCGGCAACTGCTTACGGTTTCTTTTTCTGGTTAACCTTTCGCGCGCCAATCACGACGGATTTCGCGGCTTGGTATGCCGACAGTTCACTGATTATCCTCGCCGTTGTTTTGGCACTGGCAATTTATGGTTTTTACACATCGCTCGCCGGACAAAAGATTTTTGAAGCGAATTTTCTCAAAGATGTCGAGACTTAAAATGCAGGGCGAAAATCTTATAATTGTCGCCCGCTCCACTCATTGAGCATTTGCTGCGTGAAACGGAATTTCGGTAACCCCTTTCATAGTTCTTCTTCAAAATATGACTGCCCGAATTCCCGCATTAGTGTTTCCCGTTAAAAATTAAAACACCAAAACTTTTATGAGCGTTTTTGCAAAAGACTGTCGCGTTAATAATTGAAGGCAATTAAATCAATTTAACTCGGAGAAAAATCAAATGCGCGATAATAATGAAAACACTCTTCAGGAAACACAAACGGCGTTCGCTCTAGCCGTATTGCTGCTTAACTTTTTAATTCTCGCCGTCGTCATCGGACTCGTCTGGTCGCTGCAAATCTTACTTTTGCCGAATAGTCCTTTGAGCGCGGCATTAAGCGAAACAATGTGGCGATAAAGTTCGGAGACAATTATGAGAAAACAAATTGCGTCTTTCCTGTTAATCGCGGCGGTTATGGTTTGGGGAATTTGGTGCGGCGGGCAGTATTTTAACGAAGCTCGCGTAATACCGAAAAAGCTCTCGAATCCGCCTGAGTCGGTCGCCGCTTACAATGCCGTTCCGGTGGACGGCGAGTTACCATTCTTTTTTCCGGGTAATCCTCTGATATTTCTTGTGTCGCTCCTCGCATTGATTGTGGCTTGGCGATGTGCGCGGCGGTCTCGGAAATGGATGGTGCTTTCGACGGTTATCGGTTTTGGCGTTTGCCTTGCTTTAATTTTGTATCTCGCGCCGCTTATCTGGAGCATTGACCTGGGGCTGGATACACTTTCTGCCGCCGAAGTTATTACCCGCGCCAACGCCTGGAAATTCGGTAATCGGATCAGATTGATTGTCGAAATGTGCGGATTTGTGTGTTCGATTATCGCTTTGCGCGTCTGGTCGGCGGAATCAAATGAAGTTAAAGTTAAGGCGGTAAGCGCGAAGGGCGAATAACTGAATAATAATGCCAGAAACCGCAGGAGGTAAATATGAAAACTCGTAAAGATTTAGCTAGATTGTTCCTATTCATTGCGACTGTTTATTGGGGAATTTGGCTCGGAGGGTACGTCTTTAATGCTCTGATGGTTATCCCCGGGTGGAGCTATAATCCTCCTGATTCGATTCTCAATTATACGAGAGAGCCGCGTTTTTTGCTTTACTTTTTTTCGGCAGTAAACCCCTGGGTCTCTGTGGTGTCTCTGATTGCATGGCTGCTTACCATTAAACTCGACACCGGAGCGAGAGCTTGGCTTGGAAGAGCGACGCTCATTGCGTGGATTATGTTTCCCCTGCAAATTTGGATGATGATAACTCTCGGCGGAGTATTCAAAGCAGCAATGCAAGGCAGCTATGAGCCAAACATGATAAATACGATTAACTTGTGGAAGAATTTAGACTGGTTGAGGATTGCGACTGCCACAGTTATCCTCGTCTTGCATTTACTGGCAATTCTGAATTTCAACAATCCGAGACGAACCAAGGAACGAATACCCTGATTGGTCACGACCGTGCAGCGTTTTTGTTGGCGAAATGCACGATTCCAAAAACGAAAAGGAAGAGAAAGCTGACGAATCAGAATTTAAGAATTTAACTGCAAAATTACAATGCGCGGAATGCCCGCCAAATCGTCTTTGATTTTAATCAGCCGCCAAATTTTTTCGTTAATCATTGCGCGCATCGCGTCGCCCTGCGTAAAACCGATTTCAAACATCAGCCAGCCGTCATTTTCCAAATATTTCGGCGCGTCATCCAACAGACGCGCTACGATTTCCGTCCCGGCATCGCCGCCGAAAAGCGCAATGTGCGGCTCGTTTTCGCGGACTTCGCGCGGCAAATCGGGTAAATCCCTGTTTGGAATGTACGGCGGATTCGAGACAATCAAATCGAATTTTGGATTTTGGATTTTGGATTTTGGATTTTGGAAAACAGCAAAAACGTCGGATTCGTAAAATTCTATTCTTTCGGCGACTCGATGTTTTTCAGCGTTCTTTCGGGCTACAGCCAGCGCGCCGGAAGAGATGTCAACGGCAACGGCTTTCGCGTTTTCCAGATTTGCGAGAATCGAAATCGGAATGCAGCCCGAACCCGTTCCAACATCGCAGAAATAAGGATTTTCTTTTTCCCGCAAAATTTCGATTGCGGCTTCGACGAGAATTTCTGTTTCCGGTCGCGGAATCAAAACGTCTTCGTTGACTTCAAACTCCAAACCGAAAAATTCCTGCCGCCCGGTAATATATTGAATCGGTTCGCCCGAAGCGCGTCGCTCGATCAACTCAAAAAAACGCTCAATTTCTTCATCGCTCAAATCGCGGTCGTCGTTAGCAATCAGAAAAGCGCGGTCGCGGTTTAAAACAAAACCGAGCAGCAAAGCCGCGTCGCGTCTCGAGTCGGCATTTTCTTTTAAAAATTCGGTTGCGCGCCGCAAGGCGTCGGCGATTTTCATAAAAACTTTGCCTTTTGCTTTTCGGGTTGGCTAAAATTTTAACAAACAAAATCTGCGAAGGGCGATTTTTCCAAATTATGCAGCAAGCGAAAATGAAAATCGAAGGAATGCATTGCGGCTCGTGCGCGATTGACATTAAGGAAACTCTGGAGGAACGCGACGGCTGATTACGACGGCAAAACTGCGTTGGTCGAATTTGACGAAAATATGATTCAGCCGCAAACTTTGGTTAAGTTGATCCAAGACCAGGATTACAATGCCAGCCTTTTTACAGTGAACAGTTATCAGTTATGAAATCTCTAATTGATAACTGATAACTGATAACTGATGACTGATAACTGTTATGAGCGAACAATCCGACAAAGCCGTTGAAAATTTGCTCGCCGGTTATGCGGCGACCGAAAAACACATTCAGAGCCTCGACCGCAAGCCTCTGCCTTCGACATCGAAAGTCGTCGAAATACTCGGCACGCTGCAAGAGCTGATGTTTCCGGGCTTTTTCGGGGCACAGGGACTTTCTGGCGAACCCCTGCGAGCGCACGTGGTGCTGAAAATGGCGTGGCTCGAAGAAAATCTCGCCGAGCAGATTTACCGCGCATTCGATCACGGCGATGATTTTCATCCGATGCCCGACAAAACGCCCGAAGAAATCACGGCGGAATTTCTACTTGAACTCCCGCATATCCGCCGCGTTCTGGCAACCGACGTACAGGCGGCATTCGACGGCGATCCGGCGGCGGCGTGCAAAGACGAAGTGATTTCGAGTTACCCGAGCATTTACGCCGTGATGGCTTATCGCCTCGCCAACGCTCTGCACAAACAGGGCGTGCCGCTCATCCCGCGCATTATGACCGAACACGCGCACACCTGCACCGGAATTGATATTCATCCGGCAACGACAATCGGCGAAGCGTTTTTCATAGACCACGGCACGGGCGTCGTCATCGGCGGCACAGCCGTCATCGGCAGCCGCGTTAAACTTTATCAAGGCGTAACATTGGGCGCGTTTTCGTTCCCGAAAGACAAAGAAGGCAATCTCATCCGCGACACCAAACGCCACCCGACAATCGAAGACGACGTGGTAATTTACGCCGGAGCGACGATTTTAGGCGGCACAACAACAATCGGACGCGGCAGCGCCATCGGCGGCAACGTCTGGCTGACGCGCTCAGTCCCGCCTTTCTCAAAAGTCGCGCAGGACACGCCGAATCTCAAAATCATCACGCCGGAAGAACGCGCGACTGAGCCAGTTTGGGATTATGTGATTTAAAAGCTTTGGAGATAATGTGATGAAATTCCAGCTCTTATTATTGCTGCTTGTTCTGGTTACACCGAACGGTTACGCGCAAAGTCTCGAACCGAAATTTGAAGAGTTAAAGCAAGTTTCTCAACTTCCGGCAAAATTTCCACAAAGAATAACTGCTCTAACTTGGGATGGCGAAAAGCTTTGGGCAGCGATTTATCACGATAACGGTCGTTACGCGACGTTTAATCCAAAAAACAATGAATGGAAAGTTGATGATAACGAAAAACGTCTTCAATCCATTCGTGATGTGACCGGACGTGGCTCAAGTGCAGGCGGAATGGTGTTCATTAATAAAAAGCTATGGTTTGCCGGAGCATACGGCGATGCGCTTGGAATTGTTGATACCGAACAATGGACGGTCGAAAAAGTTTTTAAGCAAAAATATCAAAACGACGACTCTGCGAGCCAGTCTTATTCGGATATAACTTATGACGGAAAAAATATTTGGATTGCGTGGCATTGGTTTAAACACCAACTGCCCGAATCGCAAACCCAGCTTTTGCTCAAAATGAACCCGGAAACTGGCGCAATTGTTAGCGAATATTCATTGCCCCGTTTAAAAGCCTTTACAAATGGCGACGGAACTCACGGATTAACTTGGGATGGAAAAAGATTGTGGCATATAAGATTAGGGCAACTTTCGGCGATTGATCCCGATAACGGCAATGTGGTCGTGCAATACAGAATGAAACAAATTAAACGTCCGAGCGGCATTGTTTGGGATGGAGAAGCATTTTGGATCATTGAATTTGAGGGAGAACTTTGGCGACTGCCGATGTAGTTTCAGCGCGCGCCGTCGCCTCGCAAAACGGCTGGAAAGGTAAGGAGAATAATTTTTAAATCGAGCCAGAGCGACCAGTTTTCGATGTAGTAAAGATCGAGCTTGACCATTTCTTCAAAGGTCAAGCGGTTCCTGCCCGAAACCTGCCACAAGCCTGTGATTCCCGGTTTCATATCGAGGCGGCGGCGATGCCAAAGCTGGTATTCTTCGACTTCGTAAGGAATCGGCGGGCGAGCGCCGACGATGCTCATATCACCGAGCAAAACATTGAGAAGCTGCGGCAATTCGTCGAGGCTCGAACGACGCAGCCAGCGCCCTGTCCGCGTGATGCGCGGGTCGTTTTGCACTTTTCCAAAAATTGGTTCCGCAGTTGAATAAATTTCACCCGCGATGTTTTTTCGGTAAGCCTCGCGGTGAATGCTTTCGTCGGCATCGGCGCGCATTGTGCGGAACTTAAAGCAGAGAAAAATCCGCCCGTCCATTCCAACGCGCTCTTGTCGAAACAAAATCGCGCCACGCGAATCTAGCCGAATCAGAATCGAAATCAAAATCCAGACAGGCGCGAGAACAATCAATGCAATCAGCGAGATCAGGATGTCGGAAGCGCGTTTGACGAAGCGTTCGGCGTCGGAAAGCGGTTCGCGGAAAAGCCGCACCATCGGGAGCACGCCTATTTGTTCGACTTCGGTTTTTTGCGGCAAAAGATTGAAAACCGACGGCGCGAGACGAAATTCGACGCGCTGACGACGCCCGATTTTCATCATCGCTTCAAACAAAACTTCGTGCGACAAGCCGTTGTCGGTAATAATCACTTCCTGAATCGCCAATTGTTGAACCAGCAAAGGCAAATCCGAAATTTTACCAATCACAGGAACATCGAAACTTTGAACTTTGAACTTTGAACTTTGAACATCGGAGTCAACGACTCCGACAATGCGATAACCCAAATCCGGGCGCGATTGCAGCTCGCGAACGGTTTGTTCGGCTTCCGCTCCGCCGCCTAAAATCAGAGTCGGAATCAAATTAATGTCGCGCTCGCGGAAAAGCGTTTGAACGCGGCGCAAAGCGAGATGAAACGCGGCGAACGCAAAAAGAGCGAGCGCGAAATCGAGCAAAAACACCCCGCGCGAGTATGAAAAATCGCGATAAGCGAAACCGCCGCGAAACAGAAACGCGACAGCAATCGTTAACAGCGAACCGACCGCGACGGCTTTAAAAATTTTGATCGCTTCGCGCGTGTAGGAAAACGCGCCCTGCAAACGGTAAACGCGCTGGTAAAGCATCATCGCCGATTTGATTGGAATCGCGAACATCAAAACCGCGGCATAAGGCGCAAAATCGCTGCTGAATTCCCAATTGTTTCCCGAAAAAATCGGTTTGGCTTCGCGCCACCAAAACGCCGCCGCGAAACAAACGGCGGCAAGCATCGCATCCGCCGCAAAAATCGCGATTTTCACGGCGGGCAAAATCCAGACCGGCACGCGATTGGCGACTTTGACCAAATCTGCGGCGGGCTGAACTGCGGTTTCGGCTTTCATTGTTTTTTCGGTTATTCTGCTTGAATGCGACGAGCGCGGGCGGCGCGAGATTATCTTAGCAAACAGTCAGGCTAAACAAAATTTGATGAGAGTTTTAATCACCGCTCCGAATCTCGACGAACGAATCAACGTCAGCGGTATTTCCACCGTCGTGCGGCAAATTATCGAGCGCGGGAGCGCGGATTACATTCATTTTGAAGCCGGACGCCGCGACGGAGAACCTGCCGACGCTCGCTGGATTTTGCGGCAAGCGAATTCGGTTCGGCAGTTTTGGTCGGAATTAAAACGCAAACAAATTGATCTCGTGCATCTGAACACAAATTACAATCCACTCTCGGTTTACCGCGATGCAGTTTACGCCGCGACGGCACGCGCCGCCGGAGTTCCGGTTTTGCTGCATTTGCACGGCGGGCGTTTTTTAGCCGAAGAATTCAAAAACCCGGTTTTAAGTCGAATTGCCGAAAAAACGGCGCGAAGCGCGGCGGCGGTTTTGGTTTTGAGCGAATTGGAAAAAGAAACGATTGAAAAACGCTGGCGCGGACTTGATGCGCGGGTTTTGGAAAATGCGGTGGCATTTGAAGAAGCCGTAAAAGTTGAAAGAAACCGAGAAGTTCCCGTTTTGATTTTTCTCGGTCGTTTGCACGAATCAAAAGGCTTGCGCGAAATCATTGCTGCTTGCCGCGCACTGAAAAACGAGAATTTCGAGTTTCGTTTTCACGCTTACGGCGCGGGACAGCTTGAAGATTTTTTTGTTCGTGAAATGACTGCTCTTTTAGGCGAGAACTTTCATTTTGGCGGAATCGTTTCCGGCAAAGCGAAATGGCGGGCGCTTGCCGAAGCGGACATCTTCACTTTGCCTTCGCGTTATGGCGAAGGATTGCCCGTGGCAATGCTCGAAGCCATGGCGTCCGGGTGCGTCGTCGTAGTTTCGGAAATGGCATCAACCGGAGCCGTAATCGAAAACGGCGCAAACGGTTTTTTGATCGAACCGGGAAACGCGGCGCAGCTTGCCGAACGATTAAAATATTTGCTCGAAAACAAATACGTTTGGGAAAAACTGCGGCAATCGGCGCGGCAAACAGTAGAGGAAAGATTTTCGCTCGATGTTTACATCAAACGGCTTGAAAACATTTATCGAGAAGTAATAAGTAATAAGTAATAAGTAATCAGCTTTGTTGACTAATTACTTATTACTTATTACTACGATTAATGGTCGGAGAACGTGATTTAATCCAAAATTCGATTTTGCCGCGCGTGAATGTCGTCGGTTTGCGGGCAAATGTGTGCGGGAGTCTCGAAAAAGTCGTCGAACGAATCGCCGAGATGGCGCAAAGCGGCGCGGGCGATTACGTTTGTTTTTCGACGGTTCATATGGCGATGGAATCTTACGACGATCCGCAGTTTGGAAAAGTCGTCAATAGCGCGGATTTTATCGTCACGGACGGAATGCCGCTCGTTTGGATGCAAAAGCTGCGAGGAGCGCAGGAAGCGGCGCGCGTTCGAGCCAACGATTTGATGATAAGTCTTTGCGAATACGCCGGGAAAAACAATCTGAAAATCGGTTTTTACGGTGGGAAGCCGGAAGTTATCGAAGCGATTCGAGCGCGTGCGGCGAAAGATTTTCCGAATTTGCAGATTGTTTACGCTTTTTCGCCGCCGTTTCGAGTTTTGACCGAGGAAGAAGACCGGCAAATAACCGAGGAAATCAACGACGCGGGCGCGGAGATTTTGTTTGTCGGTTTGGGCTGTCCGAAACAGGAACGATGGATGGCGACGCACAAAGGAAAAATCAAAGCCGTGATGCTTGGCGTCGGCGCGTCGTTCGATTTTTATGCCGGAAACGTCAGCGAATCTCCCGCTTGGCTTGGCAATCTCGGTTTGGAATGGCTTTATCGTTTGACGCAGGAACCGCGTCGTTTGTGGCGGCGTTATTTGATTCTCAATCCGCGTTTTATGACGCTGGCAGCTTTGCAGCTTGCGGGTTTAAAGAAGTTCGAGTCAGAGTAAAAGTTCAAGTTTTTCTTTTCGACTTGGACTCTGAACTTTGCGTAAACAAAATTAAACTATCAACTATAAACTCTCAACTATCAACTGTTACTCATTGAAAAACAGTTGATAGTTAATAGTTGACAGTTGATAGTTTCAATCTTTTTTCAATTCGATTTGTTTGCGCTTATTCAATATTGCCTTAGATTTTTATAATCGCGGCAACGTAAAGCTGAAGCGCGAGCCTTGTCCCGGTTCGCTTTCGACGGCGACCGCGCCGCCATGTTGTTCGACGACTTCTTTGACGAACGACAAGCCCAAGCCCGTCGAAGTTTCGTTTTTGTCCTGCCCGTCGCGCGGCACGCGGTAGAATTTTTCCCAAACTTTTTCGAGCGAATCCGAAGGCACGCCGTAGCCTCGATCTTCGACAATCACGCGCACGGCGTCAGATTCGAGAATCGAGGAAACCGTAATGGTTGTGCGTTCGGGGCTGTATTTGATGGCGTTGTCAACAAGATGCGTAACGACTTTGGTGATTAAGCCTTTGTCGCCGGCAACCGGCGGGAGATGCGAGTTTGCCTGTTCGACCAGCCGGATGCGCTTGGCTTTTGCCAGCGGCTGAATTCCCGAAACGGCTTCGTGAACAATGTTGTCGAGCCGGATCGGAATTTTAACCACGTCGCGTTTGTCGGATTGTTCGAGCTTTGAGACCGCCAGAAACGTCGAAAGCATTCGGGAAAGCCGTTGCGATTCGGTTGAGATGATTTTTAGAAACTCGCGCGATTCTTCCGGGATGGCTTCGTCAATCATCAGCAATTCGGCGAAACCGTTGATTGAAGTAATCGGCGTGCGAAGCTCGTGCGACATCAAGCTGACCATATCGCTGCGCAATTTTTCGTTTTCCTTTTGCGCCGTGATGTCGCGCACCGTGACCATAAAACAGAGCGGTTTGGTAATGAGCGAAGTGTCGTGGATTGATTGCCCGTCGGGTTCGTCTTTGATCAGCGAGATTTGCAAATCGAAAGTTTTGCTGCGCTCGACGAATTGTAATTCGTGTTGATATTTTTCACCAGTCTGCAAAACGCGGCGGACGGCAATGCGCGGGTCGTCGAAAACGCCGCCTTGAAAACGTTCCAAGAGTCCGAAAAGGTCGAGCTGGCGGGCGCGGTCTTGGGTGACTTGCGCGGCGCGCAGCATCGGGCGATTGACGTAAGCGAGCGTTCCGTCGAGATACGAAACCGCGTAGCCGTCGTCCATTTGCGAAAAAGCGAGCGAGCCGAAACGCTGTTCGGCGAGCAAACCGCTCACCAGGCGAAAAGCTTCGAGCCGGTGTTCGGCGGATTCGACCGAAAAAAACGAAAAGAAATTGCTCCGCCAGTTTTTATCGCGCGTTTGCTGGCGTTGAAAATTGCGCGCCAATTGATCGGCGAAAGCGGTTAAAACGTTTGTGTCGGCGGCTTCAAAACCTTCGCGGAAACGCGCGAGCATCGCGCCGGTCGTTATCTCTTCGTGAAGCAGCGGAACGGCGACCAGCGAATTTAAATCTTTGTTTTTTCTGACGGCGGGCGCTTGCGCTTCGACAGCTTCCTGGCATAGCTCCATTCCTTCGCGCCAGACGGCTTGTCTTTCGTTGATTCGTTCGGCTCCGTGATTTCCGCCGCGCGTGCGTCCGACCGGCTGCAATTTGCCGGAGCGGTCGAATTGAAAAATTATCACTTCTTCAACGGGCAAAACCGCGAGCAAAACCTGGAGTGCGCTTTGCAGTCTGGCATCGGCTTTTTTGCCTTCGAGAACATGGTTTGCCAGCGCCAGCCGCTGCACTCCGAATGAGAGTTGTTTTTCAACGCGCCAGATTTTTCCGACCTGCACAAATCCGAAAGCAAGAGTAGCCGCGCAAACCGAAGAAACAGCTAAAACGTCAGTGTTTGCCAAATGAGCCGCCAAAGCGCCGCCGATTAGCGAGACGAAAATTATCCCGCCGAAATACGGCAGAATTTTACGAGCGCCGAATTGTTCGGTTAAATATCCGGTGATCGCTGAAATGCCCAGCAAAACGGCGAAAGCGAGAATCGGATTCGGATGTGAAAGATTTCTGACTTCATCAAACGGCAGGAAAAATAACAGTGCTTCAAGCGGCAGCGTGACTTCGAGCAGCCACGCAACGAAAGCCAAAAATCCGGCTCCCGCCGATAAACCGAAAGTTATCGGTAAAACGCCGCTCATCCAGGAACGGGTGTTTGTATTTTTCTGTCGCGGCGATTTTGTGACGGCTCTTTCAGGTAAAACCTTAGGCGGCGGAGCAGTCGAAAGCTCGGCGACGTTTGATTGAACACGATACATATAAAATTGCGGAAAATCGAAGAAAATTATTGAAACAAAATTTGTGAGACTTTCAAATCTGTGGGAGCAATGTAAGACAAGATTGCAAAATCCTGCTTTAAATTTTATAAACGATGTTAGTCACTAAAATCAAGTTTTTTGAGTTATATTCGTAACTTTCGTCCGGCTTAAATCTTTTAAAATTTCATTCAGGTTTTATAATTTGCCAAAAACGAAATTTTCTTGAACAATCAAAAGCAGAATGTACCAGACAATAACACCCGGCGAGCTGGAGGAAAAAATCCGGCGCGGCGAAAAATTTAGATTGATTGACGTGCGCGAGCCGCTCGAACACGAAATAGCGCGTATTGAAGCGGCGGAGCTGTTGCCGATGAGCCGTGCCGGCGATTGGGTCGGCGAGCTTAAACCTGAAGAAGAAATCGTTTTCTTTTGTCACCACGGCGGGCGCAGCGCGCAGGTCTGCGAATATTTATCGCGGCAGGGATTTGAAAATTTATACAATCTCGCTGGCGGCATTGATTTATACTCGGTGGAAGTTGATAAAAACATACCGCGATATTAGGTTCAAGGTTCAAAGTTCAAGGTTTAAAGTCAAAGATTTGCCAACCTTGAACTTTGAACCTTGAACTTTGAACCTAGTAATGGAATTGATTGAGAATTTGAAAGATTGGCGCGGGCGTTTTGGGCGTTGGCGCGGGCGCAGCGGCGATGATTTGAGC
Organism: Pyrinomonadaceae bacterium; assembly: GCA_036387135.1. Taxonomy (GTDB): domain Bacteria; phylum Acidobacteriota; class Blastocatellia; order Pyrinomonadales; family Pyrinomonadaceae; genus JALZCH01. The sequence continues at coordinate 90,971 of DASVUH010000058.1, forward strand.
AGTTATCCTTTTGTCGAAAACCGCCGCTCGCCTTTTACCTCATTGCGGCGGGCGCACCCGATGATTCATCTGGCTTTTATCTCCTCAGCCGGAGCTTATATTGACGGCACCGAGCCGTTTGACGTGAACGCCGCCGACGGCGATCTGAACTTCCGCGAAATTCCGATTGAAGTCACGGGCGAAGATTTGCAGTTTGCCGCGCGCGGTTATGACACAACCGCCGTCCGGGAAGATTTGAACTCGCAAATTCCGATTCAAAGATTGCTTGAATATCAGGCAAACGCTGTTATCGGTCAGCTCAATTCGGTTTGGTGGAGCTTTTCCGGCTGGATTCCGAACGCTGGGCGAATGACGGAAACAATGATTCCCAAAATCGTCGAGCGGCTTCATCGTTACGAAGTGCAGGTCGCGCTGATCGTTCCGGCTTCTAGGCTGTGTCATCAATCGTGCGCTCTTGTCGCGCGCGCTATCGAAGCGAGCGGAATTTCGACAATGATGCTGGCGGTCGAGCGCGAGGTGATTGATAAAGTTCACCCGCCGCGCTGCTGCTTTTATGACGGCGAATACGGTCAGGTCTCCGGCAAACCTAACTGGAGCGAGCATCAGCGCCGCATTATGGACGAATCGTTGCGGATGATTGAATCTTTCGACCAGCCGACGGTCAGAAAGCTCGTCGTTGATCTCGAAACCGAAGTCGAGCAGCAGCGCGGCGAGAGGTAAATTAAGAACTCAGAATGGAGAAGTGAAAACGGAGAACCGATTAAATTTTCAGATTTCGGTTCTCCGTTCTCACTTCTCACTTCTCAGTTTTCCCAATGTTTCTGCAAGTTGCGCGAAATCGAAAGGTTTTCCGATAACCAGGTTAACGGGCTTGTTTTCCGGCTCGAAATCCGGGTGCGCTCCTTCGCCGTGACCGGTGACCAAAACGATTTTGACGGCTTCGTTTCTCCGGCGTATCTCGCGCGCAAGCTGCCAGCCGTCCATTTCGGGCATTGATAAATCGGTGAAAACGGCGTCGAAAGTTTCGTTTGACAGTTTTTCGAGCGCTTCGGCGCCGCTCGAAACGGCGACGACTTTTTGGTCAAGCTCGATGAGCATTTCTTCCAGAACAGACCGCACCGATTCTTCGTCGTCAACCACCAGAATCGAAAGTTTTACGTCATTAAGCGAAGCCTTTTCGGTTTCGTCCCGGTTCGCTTTTTCCGGCTCGATTGTGGGCAGCTCGATTCTGAAATTCGTGCCTTTGCCGATTTCCGATTTAACGCAGATTTTGCCGTTGTGCGCTTCGATGATGCTGTAGCTGACCGATAATCCGAGTCCGGTTCCGTTGACTCCTTTGGTCGTAAAAAACGGTTCAAACACGCGCTTTCTGATTTCTTCGCTCATTCCCGCGCCCGAATCCGCAAAATAAATCGTTGCGCTGCCGCCCTCGCGTTTGCAGTTGATTTTCAGACGACCGCCCTCAGGCATTGCGTCGAGCGCGTTGACGATGAGATTGACGAAAACCTCGCGCAATTCCGACGGATTGCAAAGAACGTAAAGCTCCGTCGAACAATCAATTTCCAGATCGTATTTGACGCCGCGCGCCTGCGCCTCGTTTTCCCAGCGCGTTCGCATAATCTCCACCGCATCGCGGACGAGCAAAGCGGCGTCAACCGGCTCTAAGTTATCGGTCGGCGTTTGACGGGCAAAAGTTTGAATTCGCCGGACGGTCGCCGCGGCGTCTTCGGCGGCGGTTTGAATAACTCGCAAATCGCGGCTGAACGCCTCGTCGCCGACGCGCTTGCGTAAAAGCTGAACGCGACCTAAAATCGCCGCTAATCCGTTGTTAAAATCGTGCGCGACGCCCGACGCCAACTTACCCAGAGCGCGCAATTTGTCGGCTTGCGCCGCTCTCTCAAAGGCGTGTTTTTGGTCGGTCACGTCGCGGACAAACCACAAAGCGCCAATCGTTTTCTCGGCTTCGACGAGCGGGACGCTGTTGAAAACCGCGTCGCGGATTTCGCCCGCTTCGGTCAGAAAACGAGCTTCAAAATTCTGCGGCGAGCCTTTTTCGAGCGCCGCGCGCAGAGCGTTCTTTGCCGCTTCAGAATCCGCCGGATGCACCATTTCGAGAAAATGCCGCACTACCAGTTTTTCAGCCGGACAGCCGTAAGCCGCCGTTGTCGCTTGATTACAGCGCAAAAGGCGTCCATCGGTGTCAACCGAGAAAATCGGCTCGACAATTCCTTCCAAAACCTGCGTCAACAATCTTTCCCGTTGACGCGCAACCGATTCGGCTTGACGCAATTCGTGCAGATCGCGCACGGTGCTGACGACGCCGATTAGCTCGCCGGTTTCGCCGACAAGCGGCTCGGCTGTGATTAGCAACGGACGGCGCGTCGCTTTTGAAACTCTTTCGACCGTCATCCGGCGCTTTTCCGACAAAACTTGCTGCACGACGCAGTGATTATCGTGCTTTTTGTTGGTCAGCATCTCGCAGCAGGTTTTTCCGAGAAGCTGGCGCGGCGCTGCGTCTTCGATTGCCGCGCCGGCGCGGTTGACGCGAATCAGCCGCCGTTCGCGGTTAAAAATAAACACGCCGTCGCTCATCGCGTCGAATGTAGATTCCCATTCGCGTTTGGCGCGGCGCGTGATTTCAAACAATTCGGCTTGCGTGATGCCGAGCGAAAGCTGAACGGCGACGTTTTCAATCAGCGCGATTTCGTCTTCCGTCCAACGCCGAACGTAATCGGTTTGCTGAATACAGAGAGTTCCTCGAAAACTTTCGTTGACCACGAGCGGGCAGTAAATTACCGATTTGACTTCGCTCTGTCGCGCCAGGCTATGAATGTAATCGCTCAATTCCGAATTCGGCGAAACGAATTTTTCAACGTCGTGAACAACGATTGTCTGCCGCTCTTCGAGCAGTTTTTTCCCCAGAATATTCTCGTAAGAAATTGGCGGAAGCGGATTTAAAATTATATTCGGCGAGACAAATTCATACTCCGCCGAAACCTCCTGAGCCGGGTTTGCCGCGTCATAGAAACACAGAAAGGCGCGCGAGGCGGCGAGCGTTTTGCCCAGCTCGTGCGTCGCGGCATAAAGAACTTCGGGCAATTGCAGCGAAGCGCGAATCGCCGTGCTGAGATGATTGATCAATTTTTCTCGCCGGCTCGTCGCCTCGGCTCGCTGATAAAGCTCGGCTTGACGAATGGCGATTGCCGCTTTGTCTGCGACGGCGCGGGCAAGCGCGGTGTCGGTTTCGCTCCAACGCCTGATTTCTTCGGTCGTCGTAAAAGAAATAACGCCCGTAATTGTGCTAGCCACGCGAATTGCCACGCACATCAACGATTTCACGCCGCGCTCATGCAGAACGCCTTCATATAAATCCTCAATTAACGGCTCGTTCGAGACATCGTCAAACGCAGCATAATCATTATTGAAAAGCGCTTCGACCGTAGTTCTGGTCAGCGGCAAAGGAACGTGAAACTCGTCGGGCGAAATTGGATTCCGCGTTGCGGCAAAACCGGCTGCGGTGCGGGCGAGATTTTGATCGTGATCGAACAAATACAAAATACAGCGGTCAACCGCGAGATGCTCGCCCAGCTCGTCAACAATCGTTTGAAAAACTTCTTCGAGGCGAAGCGATTGTCGCACTTTGTTGCTGATGCGCGTCACGAGAGCTTCGCGCTCGACGAAAGTTTCAAGCTGCCGGACGGCTTCGACCAGTTTTCGCTCGGTCAAAACGCGCTCGGTAACGTCGCGCTGCGTTCCCCAGGCGCGAACCAATTTGCAGTTTTCGACGATTCCGATGAAATTGTTTAAGAAATATTTTTCATCGCCGTTTGCGTCGCGCTCGTGCGAAACGGCTTCGACAAGGCGATATTCCGATTCGATAAAGTTTTTTAGAAATTCATAATTTGCCGGATCGGAGCGCACGAGAAGCTGTTCGATGGTCGAGCCGATTAAATCGGACGCTTTTTCCCGACCGTACATTCGCGCCATCCCATCGTTGCATTCGGCGAAGTAACCGTGTTTGTAAAAAAGCTCGATTTGTTTTTCGGCTGGCAAAGATACGGAAACCGGTTTGGTAAATTCGATGCGCCAGATGCCTTCGCCGCTCTGGTCAATAAACGCTCGATAACGCTGCTCGCTCTCGTGCAGAGCTTTTTCGGCAAATTTACGCTCGGTAATGTCAGTCGCTACGCCGCTGACTCCGGCAAATCTTCCTTCGCCGTCGTACAAAGGATTGAAGTGAACTTCAAAAACGGCTTTATTGGCTTCCAGTTGAGCGGTAAAGCTCTCGCCGTTTAAAGCGCGGCGGGCTTGCTGCAAAACTTGCGGATTGCCGCAATAAACGTCAAAAACCGACTTGCCGACCGATTCGCCGTTTTTGCGTCCCAATTTTTCCAGAGCCGCGCCTTCCGATAAGGTAAATTTGCCGAAACGGTCTAACGCAAAAACAACCACCGGCGATTTTTCAATCACCGACTGGTAACGCATCTGGCTTTCGGCTAGCGCGTCAAGCGCCGCCCGGCGTTCGGTTACGTCTTCGCAAACAACCAGAAACAAGCTTTCGCCCGTTTCTTCCGCGATCATCCGCACGTTTTCCGAAACATAAATAACGTCGCCGTTTTTACGAATTTTCCGCAATTCGCATTGCGCCGTTTTGTTGCTGCTTGAGGGCAAAAGCTCGATTTGCTGTTTTAGTTTCGGGCGGTCTTCAGCGTGAAAAAGCTCGAAAATCGAGCAGCCGATTAGCTCGTCTTCGCTGTAACCGAGCCGCTCGACGCCGCTTTGATTGACCGACAGAACAATGCCTTCGGCATCTAACACGAAAAACATCAGCGGGCTGGCTTCGTAGAGCGTCCGGTACAGCTTTTCTGTAGCGACAAGTGTAGTGGGAAAGACTAATTGGTCAAGCATTTGTATTTTTATTTTGTGAGTTTGAGGATATAAACGGCGGAAGATGGACGCCGTGAAATGCAAAACAATCGTAAACGATTTTTCAACCGTCGTAAAGAGCTATTTCCGAAAATAAAAAAAACGCAGACCAATGAGTCTGCGTTTTTTACAATTTAGAGCAATTCAGGCTTGGATGTCCGTGTCAGTACCTTGAACGGTAGTGAGCGGGTTTGTTAATTGACCCGCTCACTACCGTTCAAGGTACTGTTCATTTTGTTGCTGCCCATACACTAATCCCATTCTAGCTGTTGCCGGATTTTAAAATTCTTAACCGAAAACGCTTTCCAGCTTTCCGCCGAAGATAAAATAAGCGACGTTCGGCGTGTCGTGCGAACGGTCGTAGCCGACAAGCTCGGCATAAGCTCGCCCTGAAACATCTGCATCGCCCGCTTTTCCCGAAACTTCGCAAGCGCCTTCCCAGTAAACAATCATCGTCGAGCCGCGCGTGTCGAGTTCCTGATTTTCCATTACGGGCGCAACGGTTAAATCGAGTCCGAGGCGCTCAACCGTAATTTGCCAGCCCGACGGATAAGTCGCGCCCGCCGGACTTTTCCAGAATCCGGTCGCTTCGATTTTAAAATCAGCGCTCGTCAAAGCCGTCGTCTCGCCGTTTTCGTCAATAAAAGTGCCGCTTGAAAATTCCGACGGGCGATGTTTGCTGTCTCGCAACTGATAACACATCAGCTCGCAATTGTTGTCGAGCTGAATCGAAAACCAATCCCAGCCTTTCTGCCGTTCGGTCGCCGTCCAGGTGCCGAATTCCCTGTCCATCCACGCCGAGCCTGTGAAATGTTCGGTTTTGTCTTTGACGGTCAAATCGCCTTCGACCGCGATTCTGGTCAAGGAAAAATAACGCGAAGCCTCGCCTTCGTCTTTAAATGAAACCCCGCCTTTGCCGTTTAAAATCGGCTTTTTCTCCGGTTTCAAAGTCGCCTCGAAAACCGTGTCATCGCCGAGCGTCGCGCGCAAAATGTGAGCGCCGCCGGCTTCGCGGACTGACCAATCGCCGAGCCGAACGTAATAATGTTTTTCGCTGGCAGTTGCCGGAGATTCAAACAAACCGTTCGCCGATTTGCGATGCGCGTAGCGAAATTTTTTGCGGTTAATGTCGGTCAAAGCGAAATGCGCGAAATAAATCGGGTTGCCGAAAAGGCGGAGCGGAACGACTCCGAATTTGTCCAAATCCGTGCGGCGTTTGAAAAAAACCAGCTCGAAACCGAATTTATTGCCCGCGTCGATTTCAAAATGCCCGGTGTAATACCACCATTCGGTTTGCGCGTTATGGTGCGCGTACAAGTCGCGCGGCAAATCGAGCGGATCGTGTTCCGTGCCGTCGCGCAAAGATTCGGCTTTGCCGGTGAAAGTGTCCGCGACGGTTTCAAAAAAATCCGCCGCCGGTTTTTCGAGCGGTTTGATCAAATCCTCAAAAGTTTTCTGCAAATCGCGCCAAACGTCTTGCTCTGCCATTGTAAAAATTCCCCTTGTTCCTGAATGTTTTTATGATTTTAGCAATAACAAATCGGCGGGCGTTTTGGCAAAAGGCGTTTTAGAAATGAATAAAGCTTCCGAACCAGAGAATGAGAAAAGCGAAGATGAGAACGATAATTGTGGCTAGAGCAAACCGCCAGGTCGGGTCAGACGAATGTTCTTCCCAGACATATTCGGTCGTTTGAACAACGCGGCGTCTGACGCGGCGATTTTTTTCGTTTTTTTCCTGCTCGCTTACCGGCTTGTCCGTCGGTTTTTCAGCAACCGCATTTTCCTCAACTCCGGTTACGGATTCGGGCAAAACGGGCTGCGGAGTTTCCGTTTCGGCGACTTGCGAACCGGAGTTGTCGTTTGTCAGCGCAGCCCACTGATCTTCAAACTCTTTTGTTGTCGGCATGTCGGCGGAAGATTCTTTCGTTTTATAAACCACCGCCGATTCTTCCGGGTAAGGCTTTCCGCAGCGATGGCAAAACACCGCGCGCGGGCGCAGCGGAGCGGCGCACATCGGGCAAAATCTGGTTGTTTCCGTCGAGGTCGCTTCCATTCTTTAAGAGTCTAGCAAGTCCAGCGAGTCTGGCAAGTCAATGGAATTAGTTTTTGACTTGCCAGACTCGCTGGACTTTGCCAGTCTCGCTAGACTTTTATAAATATTTCCGCCGGTTCTCCCATATCTCGCGCGGCGGGAGTGATGATTGTTTTCGCCGTGATGTAAATTTTCTCGTTTTTCTCCAAAGCATTTTTCACGTCGGTTTCGCTGACGAAATCAACCGTCGGCGGTTTCGCGCCGTTTGTTTTCGCTTCCGGTTTGGATATTTGATGAATAATTGTTTTTTGTCCGCCGTTCGTTGTCCGCTGCTCGTTGTTTGCCGGCGCTTTTTCCGCCGTTTGATCTGTTAATGTCGGTTGCGGAACGTTTAGAATTTCTTTTTGCCGCAAAAATTTATCAACAATCGCGGCGATTTCTTCACGCTTGATCTGCTGTTGCGGTTGTTGTGGAACATTAACAATTTGCGGTTGATGACCAACGACCGGAGATTGGCGATTAATCGGCTTCGTCTCAAAAGCGACGCGCTTGAGGTCTAAGAGATGAAGCGGAGAAACGTTGTCCGAAGTGACGTTTCCGCCCCAAGAGCCGCAGCCCAGAGTCATCGAAGGCGACAAAGCGGTCGAAAAACCGATTGCGCCGTGCGTGGTCGGCGAATTGACGACGATGCGCGAGGCAGGCATTGCCGCGCCGTAAGCGATTGCGGCATCACGATTTCTGGTGTGAACTCCGGCGGTGTGTCCCATTCCGCCGAATTGCAGAATTTCCAGACAGCGCTGCGCTCCCTGCTCGATTGAATCAACGACGAAAAATGCCAGCGTCGGCGACAGTTTCTCGATTGACCACGGAAATTCGCGCCCGACGCCGCCCGTTTCGGCAAGCAGACAGCGCGTTCCCGACGGAATAGAAACGCCCGCGAGATTTGCGATAAATTCGGCTGATTTGCCGACAATCTGTGGATTCAAAGTGCGCTCGGGCGTGAGCAAAACTTGAGCGACTTTGTCGGCTTCATCCGCCGAAAGAAAATGTCCGCCCTGTTGTTTGAATTGCTCGCGCACCGCGTTCGCAATCGCCGATTCGACAACGACAGATTGCTCCGAAGCGCAAATCGTTCCGTTGTCAAAACAAGTTCCGGTCAAAACATCAGCGACAGCTTTGTTGACATCTGCGGTTTTTTCAATGAAAACCGGAACGTTTCCCGGTCCGACGCCAAAAGCGGGTTTCCCGGAAGAATAAGCCGCGCGCACCAAACCGAGTCCGCCGGTCGCTAAAATCACCGCCGTTTTGCGATGCCGCATCAAAGCGTTCGTGGCTTCGAGTGTTGTTTCTGTTAGACAGGCGAGCGCGTCGGGCGGCAAGCCTTCTTTGATCGCCGTTTCGCGGAGAACTCTAACCGTTTCCGCAATGCAGCGTTTTGCCGAAGGATGCGGCGACATCACAATCGCGTTGCGGGATTTGATGGCGATTAAGGCTTTAAAAATCGCGGTCGAAGTCGGATTTGTCGAAGGAATGATTCCGGCGACAACGCCGCGCGGGCTGGCGATTTCAACCACGTCTTTGGTTTCCGAAACAATGCCGACCGTTTTTAAGTTTTTGAAATAATTCCAAACGTCTTCCGCCGCGAAACGATTTTTCTCGCGTTTGTCGTCCGGTTTCCCGAACCCGGTTTCCTCGCAAGCCATCGCGCCCAAACGCGCGGCTTCAGCGAGCGCAACGCGCGACATCGCCGCGCAAATGCGGTCAACCTGCTCTTGAGAAAAACGCGCCAAAACCAGCCCGGCGGCGTGCGCCGCCACGACCGCCGCTTCGGCTTGCTGAACGGAGATTGATTCGCTGTCGCTCATCTTTTTGCGACGCGGAGAAAGGGAGACGCGGGGATTTTAAATTTGATTTTTCCCGCTTCACCGCTTTACCGCGTCCTGTTTTTGGTAGTGTCGCGATTAGCCGGAACGTTGGCTTCTTCGCCCGGATTTCCCGCGCTAAGTTGTCCGGCAGAACCGCCTTGAATGGCGCGTTCGTCGGGGCTGTAGCCTGTTCGCCCGTTTTTCGGCAGCACGCGCTCGACTTCGCCGTGCGGACGCGGAATAACGTGAACCGAAATCAATTCGCCGACTCTACGAGCCGCTGCAGCTCCGGCATCAGTCGCCGCTTTGACCGCGCCGACATCGCCGCGCACGAAAATCGTCACATAGCCTGCGCCGATATATTCTTTGCCGAGAAGCTGGACGTTTGCGGCTTTGACCATTGCGTCAGCCGCTTCGACCGCTCCGACAAATCCTTTTGTTTCAACCATTCCGAGTGCTTCGAGTGCCATCTTTTTGTTTAATCCTCGTTTTTAACTTTAGCCCTAAATGTAAGAATACGATTCTAGAAGTTAGTTTCAGAAACGTACAACAGCAAACACTAAAGTTCAAGCCCGCAGAACGGAGAACTGAAAACTGAGAGCGGAGAACAATTTTCAGTTTTTGGTTCTCCGCTCTCAGTTTTCAGTTCTCCGTTAAACAATTGACAAGTCTTTTGGCGAAAGCTATATTGCGAGTAATTCAGCCTTTTACGCGGATGAATTTGACATTAGAAATTGAGGCGGCGGCAAACAGCCTCAAATAATGTTAGACTATTCAGCAATTGAAGAGCTGAAAAAAAGGGGCAAACTTTACAGGCTCGAAAAAATTTCCCCGTCAGCCGAACCGAAAAATGGCAACACTTGGCGAAAAATTGCGAGAAGCGCGCGAGGCGCACGGCTACACTTTGCGGGAAGTCGCCGATAACACGCGCATTTCCGTCCGTCATCTCGAAGCCATCGAAGCTGACGATTACAGACCGCTGCCCGGCGGCGTTTTTAACAAAGGTTTTATCAAAGCCTTTGCTCGTTATGTAGGCGTTGACGAAAACGAGGCTTTGAGCGATTACATACGGCAGGTTAATCAGCAGGGAAGTACCGCTGATGATGAAGCACCGATTACGCGCCGACACGAAGTTTTCGTCGGCGACGAACCGCGCCGCCCGTTTTTAACCGTAGTTATGGCGCTGATAATTTTAGGTTTGCTGACTTGGGGCGTTTATGCCGGTTTGCAGTGGTATCAAAACAGAGGGAACCAAACCGCCGCGGCTGTGTCGCCGACTCCGACGCCGGGGGGAAATTCAAACGTCGCCGTAACGCCGACTCCGACACCGGCTATTTCCGCCACAGATGGTTTGAAAGTGCAAATAAAAGCCGACAAGCAGGATGTTCCAATTACGCCTATTATTGACGGCAAGCCGCAAGCTCCGGTCAGCTTAAAACCGGGCGAATCGCGCACTTTTGACGCAACTCAATCATTCAAATTGCAATACTCCAAATATCGCGTCGGAGAATTGCAGATGACAATTAACGGACAGCCGGCTAAAGTTCCGACAACGTCGAGCAATCCGAAGCTCAGAAATAATATCGAGTTTGAGGTTAACGCGAACAACTTAGCGCAGTATTTTCAGTAGAGTGAGTTTCAAAATCCGAAATCCAAAGCCCGAAGTCATAATGCGAAAGTGTGACTTCGGGCTTTGGATTTTAGACTATAAAGAGTTATGCAAATAAATGAAATTCAGGAAGGTTTGACTTTCGACGACGTTTTGCTTGTTCCGGCTTATTCGGAAATTCTGCCGCACGAAGCAGATACTTCGACGCAGTTTACCAGAAATATCCGCCTTAATATTCCGCTCTGCTCGTCGGCGATGGACACCGTGACCGAAGCCGCGCTTGCTATTGCGCTCGCACAGCAAGGCGGAATCGGCGTTGTGCATAAAAATCTGTCAATCGAGCGCCAAGCCGAGGAAGTTGACAAAGTAAAACGCTCCGAATCGGGAATGATCGTTGATCCGGTGACGATTTTCCCCGATAGAACCGTCGCCGAAGCTCTCCAAATTATGGAGCATTACAAGATTTCCGGCGTTCCGGTCGTTGATTCAGAAGGGCATCTCGTCGGAATCATCACCAACCGCGATTTGCGTTTTGAAACCCGCTTTGAAATTCCGGTTTCCGAAGTAATGACCCCGCAGCCGCTCGTGACGGTTCCGGTCGGGACGACTCTCGAAGAAGCAAAAGCCGTTTTACAGCGCCATCGCATTGAAAAGCTGCTCGTCGTTGACAGCGAAAAACATTTAAAAGGCTTAATCACGGTCAAAGACATTCAAAAAGCGATTCGCTATCCGCTCGCGGCAAAAGACGAGCTGGGCAGATTGCGCGTCGCGGCGGCAATCGGCGCGACGGGAGATTTCCGCGAACGCGCCGCCGAACTCGTCAAATCGCGTGTTGACTGTATCGTGATTGACACAGCACACGGTCATTCGTCGCGCGTTCTGGAAGCCATTAAAACAATCAAACGCGATTTCCCCGAAATGCAGCTCGTTGCCGGAAATGTCGGGACTTTTGAAGGAACGCAGGCGTTGATTGAAGCCGGGGTTGATGCGGTCAAAGTCGGAATCGGTCCCGGTTCGATTTGCACCACGCGAGTTGTCACAGGCGCGGGCGTTCCGCAAATTACGGCAGTCACGGAATGCGTCCGAGCGGCGAAAGACAGGGGAGTTCCGATAATTGCCGACGGCGGCATTAAATATTCGGGCGATTTCGTCAAAGCGATTGCTTCGGGCGCAGATTCGGTGATGATCGGCTCGCTCTTTGCAGGTGTTGAAGAATCGCCCGGCGAGACGATTTTGTATCAGGGCAGAACTTTTAAATCGTATCGAGGAATGGGTTCAATCGGCGCGATGCGAAAAGGCTCGAAAGACCGTTACGGGCAGGAAGGCACGATTTCCGAACAAAAGCTCGTCCCGGAAGGAATTGAAGGGCGTGTGCCGTACAAAGGAACGCTCGCCGATATGGTCACGCAGCTCGTCGGCGGCTTGCGTTCGGGAATGGGTTATACGGGCTGCCGCAGCATCAGAGAATTACGGGAAAACGCGAAATTCGTTCGCATCACATCGGCAGGCTTGCGCGAATCGCACGTTCACGACGTGATTATCACGAAAGAAGCGCCGAATTATCGTATAGAGTAAGATAGAACGGCTGTAAAATTTATCACGTAAGTACAAAACTTTAGATTTATTTAACATCAAATTGGAGTTGGGACAATCTCCTCAATCCGATTTATAGAATCAAAAGGAATTCAAGCAGATATGCGTTTTAAAAACTTTCGTTTCGGAGCGGCGGCTCTGTCTTTGCTGCTCGTTTTGTCGCAATTTACGCCGTTCGTCCTCGCGGACGAAGGGATGTTTATGCCCGACAAAATTACGACTTTAAATCTTCCGAAAAGGGGTTTAAAAATTAAACCCGAAGACATTTACAACCCGAACGGCGGCGGTTTATCCGAAGCCGTCATCCGGCTTTCAATCGGCTGCACGGGCGAATTTGTTTCGCCCGACGGGTTGATTTTAACGAATCATCACTGCGGTTATGACGCGCTCGTCGCAGCTTCGACGCCGCAGGCGAATTACGGCGAAGTCGGTTACAAAGCCGACAGCCGCGCGCAGGAATTGCCCGCCAAAGGCTACGGTGTCACGCTCACTTTGAAATCGCAGGACGTAACCAACGAAGTGACAAACGGCATCACCGCCGCTTACGGAACACCGGAGCGCGCCGCCGCTGTTCGCACGCGGATTCAGGAATTGGAAAAAGCCGATCAGGCGACAGCCGGAAAAGATGTCGTAGTTCGTATTCAACCGATGAACGACGGCGCGTTTTATTACAAATTTCATTATTTGACCGTCAAAGACATTCGCATCGCTTATGCGCCGCCCAAATCAATCGGCTTTTTCGGCGGCGACCCGGACAATTTTGAATGGACGCGGCACGCCGGAGATTTCACGTTTATGCGCGCTTACGTCGCGCCGGACGGTTCTGCCGCCGAATATTCGACCGCCAATGTTCCTTTTAAACCGAAAAAATATTTGACCGTTTCGACCGAGCCGATCCGGGAAAACGATTTTCAATTCGTTTTAGGCTATCCGGGCGGGACGACACGTTACCGCGAAAGCTGGTCGGTCGCCTACAATCAGGACGTTCGCCTTCCGTTTTACGTTGATTATTTCGACGCGCAAATCGCCGCTTATGAAGAAGCCGGGCGCGCGAACGAAGAAAAGCACGTCAAATATCAAAGCGAGATTTTCTCCATCGCCAACAGCCGCAAAGCGTTTGACGGCGGAGTCGTGGCAATGCGCCGCGCTGATGTGGTCGCGCAAAAACGCGCCGACGAACAGCGTTTTGTCCAATGGATTAGCGCCGATCCGGCGCGCAAAGCCAGATACGCCGGAGTTTTACAAAATCTTCAACGCGCTTACACGACCGAAATCGCGCCTTCTCAGCGCTCGTTTATGCTCCAGCTTTTGCCGAACGGACGAAGCAATTGGCAAATCGCTTTGCTGGCGGCTTTGGCTGCTCTTGAACGCGAAAAACCGGAAGCGCAGCGCAACCCGCAAATCATTGGCGGAGCCACGCAATTAAAGACAAATCTCGATGAAGCTCTGAAAGAGCGCGAGGCGATTTTAGACCGAAACACGCTGGCGTTTTTCCTGCGCCGCGCAGATTTGCTGCCCGCAAATCAACGCATTGCCGCTTTCGACAAACGCTTTGCCAATCTGCAAGGCGACGCGCGCCGCAAAGCGGAGGACGATTTCGTGGGCGTAGCGACCGAAGGAAAATATGCTGCTGCTTCCGGGCTTGCGCCGCTTTTCGAGATGAGCGCCGATCAGATGCGAAATTCGGGCGATACTTTTGTTCAAACACTGCTTGATTTGGCAACCGAAGTGCAAAGAGTTCAGACAAGTACATTGCAGTTTAACCAGCTCGTAACCGCTACGCGCCCGCTTTATTTGCAGGGAATAAGCGAAATGAAAGCCATAACGCCGTACCCGGACGCCAATTCGACTCAGCGTTTCACCTACGGCTATGTCAAAGGCTACAGCCCGCGCGAAGCGATTTCGTATTCGCCTTTTACCACTTTAGCGGGCGTGTTTGAAAAAGACACCGGGCGCGAACCGTTTAACGCTCCGGCGAAATTGCGCGAATTGTGGCAGCGCAAAGATTACGGCAATTACGCTGTAAACGGCGAAATTCCGGTTAATTTCTTAAACACGACCGACATTATCGGCGGAAATTCCGGTTCGCCCGTCTTAAACGCGCGCGGCGAACAGGTCGGAATTGTTTTCGACGGCAATTACGAAGGACTCGGAAACGACTTCTTCGTTAATCCGGCTTTGGGCAGAACCATTGCGGTTGATATTCGCTACGTAATGTTTGTCACCGACAAATTAGGCGGCGCAGGCTGGATTGTGAATGAAATGAACGTCAAGAAATAACCTGTGATATTTGAAATAAAAAAGGCGGCTTTATTGAGCCGCCTTTTTTATTTGGCGAGCAGTTTTCTGGAATTTGCTCTAAATTTTACTTTTTAGAGCAAATTTCAATTTGTCGAAATACAAAAGAAGAAAATTAACAGGGATGAAATGGATAAAAGAGATAAACCAAAAACAGGAAATATCCCTTTTATCCCTTTCATCCCTGTTAATTCTTTGTCTTTCAATTTATTGAAA
>DASVUH010000059.1:0-28844 GCA_036387135.1 Pyrinomonadaceae bacterium
TCTTCGGGCGAGCGCATATACCAATCTCTGGTTTTGACAAACGGATAAACAAATAAATATTTGCCTTTGCCGGGAATTACATGCAAGCGGTCTTCGTCGTGTTCCGGGTTGTATTTGTCAATATACATCGAGCGCTTGGTCATCGAAAGAAAGCTTTCCGTGACTTCCAAATATCGTCCCAAAACGGTTTTTTTCAGATTGACGGTCATTTCCTGAAAAGAGTCGAGGTCGTAACCGATTCGCCAAATCATAAAATCGGCGTTGCGGCGCAAGCCCGCGAGCGAATAGCTGTGAATTATCAAGCCGGCTTTGGCGTGCGCTTCTTCGCAGACGGCGGCAAATTCCGTAATCGCGTTTTGCTTTGCGGCTTCGTCCAGAGAAAGCCATTCCGGGCGCGCTTTGTAAAATGTGAAATTGACAAATTGCCGTTTGATTTGCGGCGCGTTCTCCGTATGCTGCTGACGCTTCGAGCCGAAACGCAAAACGGCAGCCGGTTCATTTTTTTTAATTTCTTCCAAACTCATATTTCAAAATCTGTCGCAGACAGGTTATCTTTATTTTGAAGCGCGCGACGCATTTTTGGCAAATTTGCGGTTGAAAGAAAAGTCGAAACCGGGGTATTTTTGAGCCGGGAAACAAAGCGCCGACAATTGATAAGAAATTTGCTGTGGATTTTAAATTTAGGCGGTTTGCTGCTGATTATGTTTGCGGTTTTTCGTTTTATGTCTGATTTGGAGACCGGAGTTTCGCTTTTGTTTTTGGGAATTGCTCTGTTTTGCGCGGGCGAAATCGGGCGCAGAATTTGGCGCAAATAAATTTATGAATTTTTTGAAAGCGTTTTTTGCAATTTTGTTTTTTTGCATTTATCTGAATGCGCAGCAGCGTCCGCTGATTACCGAAGACGTTGATATTATCGAATCGGGCGCGGTCAGAATCGGGACGGGCGTTGAGTTTCTGCAAAACGCCAAGTTTCCGCTTTCCGGTTTAAAGGGCGATTTGACGCGCCTCGGCGTGATTGATTTGGAAGTCGGTTTTGCGCCGAACGTCCAATTTGAAGTCAGCGGCACGATACAAAATTTTCTCGCCATCAATTCGCAAACCAGACCTGCGCCGCTTCCGCTGGACGTTTCGCCGACCGGAAATTCGTCAAACGACATTGGCGATTTTTCCGTCGCCGCTAAAATCAAATTAAGAAACGAAACAAAAAATCTTCCCTCGCTCGGTTTCAAAGTCGGTTTTCAAATCGCGAACACCGACCAGGCGCGCGGCATCGGGACAAATCAAAACAACATCTTCGGACTAATTCTCGTGGGCAAAAAGTTCGGCAAAACGTTCGCGGATCGCGGGCGGCGCTTTAACGCTTTTGGCAATCTCGGAATCGGAATCTTACCCGCCCCGCTCGAAGCATTTACGCAAAACGACGTTTTGCTTTACGGTTTTGCCGGAAGCTACCGCGTTAACAATCGTTTCAACATCGTTTCCGAAGTCAACGGCAGACTCAACACTCGTTCCGGTCGCGCTCCGCTCGGGACGGAAAGTCAGGGCGAGTTCCGTCTGGGAACGCAAATCCGCGCTTCGGGTTTAAAATTCGACGCGGCGGCTATTTTAGGATTGACCCGTTACAGCCCGCGTACAGGTGTTGCGTTCGGCGTAACTTATGAAAGTCCGAGCATTTTTACTCCGGCTAAATAAAACGGATGCGAGCTGTCGTTCAAAGAGTTTCGCGGGCTTCGGTCACGGTTGACGGCGAAATCACCGGAAAAATCGGAAAAGGCTTGCTCGTTCTGCTCGGAGTTTCGACGGACGACGAAGAATCGGACGCGATTTATTTGCTCGATAAAATCATCAATCTCAGAATTTTTGAGGACGCGGGTGGCAAAATGAATTTGTCGCTCGCGGACACAAGCGGAGAATTGCTCGTCGTTTCGCAATTTACGCTTTACGGCGACGCTCGGCGCGGTCGTCGCCCGTCGTACATCGAAGCCGCCGCGCCGGAAAAAGCCAATCAATTGTACGAGTTTTTCGTCGCGGCGGCGCGCAAACAAATCGGAAGAGTCGAGACGGGACGTTTTCAAGCGATGATGGATGTCGAATTAGTTAATGACGGTCCGGTCACGATTCTGCTTGACAGCCGCAAACTTTTTTGAAAAATACATTTTTTGATGTTTTCAACCAATATGAACCGTAAACTTTTGTTTTTATTTTTATCTTTGTCGCTTTTCGGTTTTGCTTGCAATAGCGCAAACACAAACACGAATTCAACTCAGGCGAAAAAGACAAATTCCAATTCCTTTCCATATACCGAAAATGCAAAACCCGTCGCGGACGGCGAAGCCGCTGTGATCGAAACCGATTACGGAACTTTCAAAATGGAGCTTTATTCAAACGTTGCGCCGAAAATGGTGGCTCGTTTTAAAGACCTCGCCAAAAAAGGCGTTTATAACGGCACGACTTTCCACCGCGTAAATCAACAATATGGAATCATTCAGGGCGGCGACCCGCTTTCAAAAGACAACGATCCGAGAAATGACGGAACGGGTAATTCAGGAATGCCGAATGTGCCGTCCGAATTCAGCGATATTCCGTTTGATAAAGGAATTGTCGGCGCTGCTCGAACTAACGAATCTCCAGACACTGCAAATTGCCAGTTTTTTATTATGACCAAACGCTTTGCCGGCTTTGACAAGCTATACACGGTTTTTGGGAAAGTTTATGAAGATCCGAGCGGCGCGGTCAGTTTGATTGCCGGAGCGGAAACCGCTCCGGGCACGGAACGTCCATCGGAAAATATAAAAATCAAAGACATTACTTTTCAGCCGCGTTAAGATTATCGGAAAATAAATTATGCCGATGAAATCGGGAGTTTGAGAAAATTTTTCTGAATTTTTGGAAAAGATTGTCCAATAGAAATTTTCTTAAAACATCGGAAGGAAAGCAGGTAGGTCGGGCGAAGCGGCAGGCAGGATGGCAAACCCGACAGGGCAAGCGAATTTTTCCGAAAGTCTCAGTGTTTTTCTCCTTAAAAAGTAATCTTCGCCGCGTTTGGCAGAACGCGGCTTTTTTATTGTTTTCAATTTCCACCGTTTCCATTTAACATTTAAAAGTTATGCAAAAAGTTCTGACCGCCACAGAAATGCGCGAAGTTGACCGTTTGACAACCGAAAAATACGGCATTCCGTCGCTGCTTTTAATGGAAAACGCCGCCCACGCCGCCGCGCGAGTTATCACCGAAAAGCTCGACGGCTCGGTCGAAGGAAAATCATTTTTAATTTTATGCGGCAAAGGCAACAACGGCGGCGACGGCGCGGCTTTGGCGAGAATACTTTGGACGCAGGGGGCAAGCGTTAATGTTTATCTATTTGGAAAAATTGAAGAAACAAAAGGTGACGCGAAGATAAATTTTGAAATTGCAAAACGAATTAACGATGAAAACTTTTTTGTATATGGAATGAATTACTTCTATTTTCACGAAGTTGAAAAAATTGAAGATTATTTTGAGCAAACCGGATTTTGGCGTGAAGATGTAACAGTTGATGCGCTTTTTGGGACAGGTTTAACCAGGAAAA
This sequence comes from Pyrinomonadaceae bacterium, assembly GCA_036387135.1. Taxonomy (GTDB): domain Bacteria; phylum Acidobacteriota; class Blastocatellia; order Pyrinomonadales; family Pyrinomonadaceae; genus JALZCH01. The sequence continues at coordinate 3,567 of DASVUH010000059.1, forward strand.
TAGAAGGCGAATTAACAAGTGTAATCCAAAATATAAGCCATATTATTCCACGCGGCAGGGAATCGTTTATTGTTTCGCTCGATCTGCCGTCAGGATTAAATGCTGATTTAGCTTTTCCATATTCAATAAAAGAAGATGGAAAAGAAACGGAGTATTACTTCGGCAGTACAGCTTATCCTGACTTAACAATAACTTTCACTGCGCCAAAAATTGCAAATGTTCTGCCACCAGCCAGGAGAGTTAGTAAAGAGCTTATAACTGTAAATATTGGTTCGCCGCGAGAGTTGATTGATGAATCTCCTTCACAACTTTTTGTAAGTGAAAAAGAAGATGCAAAAGATTGGCTTGGATGGACTAAATTTGCGCCGGATTCACACAAAACAAAACGCGGGCGGGCTTTGATTATCGCAGGTTCGCGTGATATGGCTGGCGCGGCGGTTTTGGCGGCGAATGCGGCGATGTCGAGCGGGCTTGGATTGGTGCGAGTTGCGACGCCGAAATCGGCGCAGACGGCTGTGGCAACTAGAACCGCGCCCGAATGTCTGGTCGCCGGAGTCGCCGAAACCGAAGCGGGCGCAATGTCGCACGCGGCTCTCGAAGAGCTTTTGGAATTAACCGAAAAAGCTGATGTCGCTGCAATCGGCAGCGGTTTGACTTCGGATGAGGAAACGACGAAAAATCTCGTCCGCGATTTTGTAGAAAAACGCAAATTTCCGGTAGTGATTGACGCTGACGGTTTAAATGCACTCTCGCCTTTTGATTTGCAAGGCTCAGATGAATTTCCTCTGATTTTGACGCCGCACATCGGTGAGATGCGGCGTCTTTTCGGCGACGAAGCTGCGGATTTTTCCGACGCCGTTAAAATTGCCCGCGAGTTTGCCCAAAAACATCACATCATTCTGGTTTTAAAAGGCGAGCGCAGTTTGGTTGCTGCACCCGATGGTCGCGTCGTCGTCAATCCGACCGGCAACAGCGCGCTCGGAAAAGCGGGCGCGGGCGACAATCTCTGCGGAATAATCACTGGATTTTTGGCTCAAAGCTATGGCGCAATGGGCAAAAAAGCAGACGCTTTTCTCGCTGTTGTCGCTGCGCTTTACATTTCGGGAGTGGCTGGCGATATTGCCGCCGAAAAAATCGGCAAACGTACGATGACCGCAACCGACGTGCGCGAATGTTTGGCGGACGCCTTTCGTGAGTTTGAGAAATGAACAACTCAAAGTCCACAGCCCAAAATCCAAAGTCAATTTTTGGCGAGTTTGTTTGCGCTTCGCCGAAGGAAACTTTTACACTCGGTGAAAAATTTGCCGAAAGCTTGCGGGGCGGCGAAACAATTTTGCTCCGAGGCGGGCTTGGCGCTGGGAAAACGCTTTTTGTCAAAGGCGCAATGAACGCGCTTGATTTTGACATTGACGAGGTGACAAGTCCGAGCTTTACTTTAGTAAATCTTTATCGAGCAAAATTTGACGTTTATCACATTGATTTGTATCGAATCGAGCGTAATGCGGCTTTTGCAGTCGGGCTTGATGAAATTGTGGAAAACGAAAACGCCGTGGTTTTTATCGAATGGGCTGAAAGGCTGGGAGATTTTCCGCTTTCTGAAAAGACGATTGAAATCTCGATTGGGGGAGACGGCGATGAACCTCGCCGAATCACACTCAAATATTTAAGTGAATGATAAATAGATGTTTTTTCGGCGTAAAAATCCTGCTCTGCCTGAACTAAAAAATCCGCAAATCGTGATCCGAAAAAGAGAGCGAAAACTTTTTCTTTTTGACGGTGAGCAATTAATCAAAAGCTGCCGAGTTGCGCTCGGTTTTGAGCCGGTCGGCGACAAAGAACGCAAAGGCGACGGGAAAACGCCCGAAGGCGAATTTTTCATTGCCGTCAAAAATCCGAAAAGCAAATATTATTTGTCGCTCGGTTTGAGCTTTCCGACTGTAAAACACGTGGCAAGCGGTTTGGCTGCCGGATTAATTTCTCAAAACGAATATGAAGAAATTATCAAAGCACATCGAGAAAACCGTTTGCCGAATCAGAAAACGCGAATCGGCGGTGAAATTTACATTCACGGTGGCGGGACGCTCTGGGATTGGACTGAAGGCTGCGTAGCGCTCGAAAATGGTGACGTTGAGGAGATTTTTGCAGCATTGCAAATCGGGACGAAAGTTTTAATCGAGCCTTGAACTTGACGAAAAAACAAAGAAACTGAATACTTGAAATTAAAATAATGATTGAGCATTTGAGATTTCAGAAACAAGAAAAAAGGAAATAAAATTTATGCCATATCCCGAAATTATGATTCACGGAATGCGTCAGGAACTGTCGCGACTCGGAATTGAAGAAACAAAATCACCTGAACAAGTTAAAGATGCGGTTGAAAATACTGATGGAACTTTGATGGTCATCGTTAATTCTGTGTGCGGATGCGCCGCCGGCGGCGTTCGTCCCGGTATTGCGATGGCTTTGCAAAACGAAGCTAAACCCGACCGCGCAATCACGGTTTTTGCTGGCGCGGACATTGACGCGACGGATGTTGCGCGCGAATATTTCACAGGTTATGCGCCTTCGTCGCCAGCGATTGCCTTGATCAAGAACGGCGAATTAGTGCAAATGTTCGAGCGCCGCAATCTCGAAGGTCGTCACCCGCAGCAAATCGCTCAGGAATTAATTGCGGCTTTTAATCAACATTGCAGCGCCAACGCAAACGCGGCAAACAATTAAACAAATAAACCGAGTTGAACTCAGCAAAAAAACGCGCCCGGAATGAAAAGAAATAAATTCCGGGCGCGTTTCTATTTCTGTTTTTTTGACTAATTTTTTTTTCTCAGTTAATTTTCTCTGCGGTTTTATCGTTTAAAGAATGCATAAAAGCCTTAGATTTTAACCCCAAGCCGGGAGAAGTTTTTTGGAAACAAATACAAAAGTAAAATCCAGCAACTATCGTTATTACGATTTAATTACGGCTGCATTTGTCACCGTGCTGCTTTGCTCGAATTTAATCGGCGTTCATAAAGTCACGACCGTCAGCGGTTTTACGTTTGGCGCAGGTGTTCTGTTTTTTCCGATTAGCTATCTTTTCGGAGATATTTTGACGGAGGTTTACGGTTATGCCCGCTCGCGGCGCGTGATTTGGGCTGGTTTCGGCGCTCTGATTTTCGCCTCGCTGATGTCGTTCGTCGTCGTCAATTTACCATCGGCGGCGACGATGAATCCGCAGCAGCAAGCCGCACTGGAAACAATTTTCGGACAAACGCCGCGCATTGTCGCCGCTTCGCTCGTAGCTTTTTTCGTCGGTGAATTTGCCAACTCGTTTGTTTTGGCGAAAATGAAACTGAAAACCGGCGGCAAATTTTTGTGGCTGCGAACAATCGGCTCGACCATTGTCGGCGAAGCGTTCGATTCGCTGATTTTTTATCCCTTAGCTTTTTTAGGCGTTTGGTCAACCGAACAGGTTATTCTGGTGATGTGGAGCAATTATCTGCTGAAAGTCGGCTGGGAAGTTCTGGCGACGCCCGCGACTTATCCGATTGTGAATTATTTAAAACGAGTCGAACGCGAAGATTATTTTGACCGCAACACGGATTTTAACCCGTTTACTTTGGAAACCTAAAAAAGAGTGGCGAGCAGCGAAAAAATCAAATTACAAACTCCGGTCTTTGAATTTAAAAAGCTCGGCGTTGCCAATTTAAGCGAAGCGATGACGCGCAAGCTCGCGCTCGCCGTTGCGACGTTTGCCAACAAAACCGACGCGGGCGAAGCGACCGTTGAGGATTTATTAAATTATTTGCCGATGCGTTGGGAAGACCGTTCAAATCTGACGCAAATCGGCGAGCTTTACGACGGTTTGGAAACTGCGGTCGAATTGTTTGCGCGGGTTTCAGGCGGTTTTCAGGTCGGCAAAAACCGCTCGTACAAAGCTCCGCCGCTCTGGATTTTTGAAATTACGGCGTCCGACGCCGAACGCACGCACAAACCTGTCGTCGTTTTTTGGTTTGTAGCCGGAAAACAGGCGTTTAGAATTGTCCAATATCATCAAAACCGTTTTCCGCGCGGCACTCGTTTCGTCGCTTTCGGCAAGTGGGAATGGGACTCGCGCCGCAACACTTTTGCTTTGCGTTTGAACAAACCCGACGAGCTGGAAATCTTGCCTGACGATGTTGATTTTGATGCTTACGGGTTGCTCAAAGAATTTTCCAACGCAGAGACGCAGAGTCACCGAGAAGAAACAACGAACGACGAACAATTAACGACTGACGAAATTGAAGATTTCCCCGAACAATTTCCGGCAATTCACGTCGGGCGGCGCGTTCCGGTTTATCGCAAATTAGGACAGTTTCAGACCAAACGCTTGCGCGAAATAATCTTCGATGTCGTTAATCGGCTCGATGAAAATTCGGTTGCCGAAACTTTGCCGCCCGATTTGATTAAGCGACAAGATTTGATTTCGCGTTTTGACGCTCTGCGTGAAATTCACTTTCCGCCGGAAAACTCAAACATCTCGGATTACGAACGAGCGCGGAGCAGGGCGCATTTGCGGCTGATTTTTGAAGAGTTTTTCTGGAACAGCTTTGCGCTCGCTTTCCGTCGCAGCGAGCGAACCAGAGAGCCGAAAGGGGCTGTTATTGAAATCACTCCGAAAATCCGCGAGCGCATTTTTTCCGTTTTGCCGTTTGAATTAACTAATGCGCAACGCCGAGTTGTGGAGCGCATTTTTGAAGATATGCAGTCGGACGCGCCGATGAACCGTCTGGTGCAGGGCGATGTCGGGAGCGGCAAAACGATTGTCGCCGTTCTTGCAGGACTTGCCGCGATGGAAAACGGTTATCAATTCGCGCTGATGGCGCCGACAGAGATTCTAGCCGAACAGCACGCGCGCAACGTCAAAAAACTGCTGGCAAAAACGCCGTTTCGCGTCGAGCTATTAACCGGAAGCATCAAGGCTGCGGAGAAAAGAAAGCTGCATAAAGATTTGGCTGCCGGCGAAATTCACGCTGCAATTGGAACGCACGCCTTGATTCAGGAAACCGTCGAATTTCATAAGCTCGGACTTGTCGTGATTGACGAGCAGCACCGTTTCGGCGTGATGCAGCGCGCCGCGCTTCGCGAGCGCGGTTATAATCCTGACGTTTTGGTAATGACGGCGACGCCGATTCCGCGCTCGCTGGCGATGACGGTTTACGGCGATTTGGATGTTTCGGTAATTGATGAATTGCCACCCGGACGGACGCCGATTAAAACCGTAGTCGTCGGTGAGGACAAACGCGAAGGCGTTTATAAGGGAATCGTCCGCGAAATCAATTTGGGGAGACAAGTTTACGTCGTTTATCCGCTCGTCGAAGAATCTGAAAAGATGGATTTGAAAGCTGCGACCGCGATGGTTGAGGAGCTTCGGAAAATTTTTCCGCAATACGCAGTCGGACTCGTTCACGGCAAAATGAAGGCGGGTGAAAAAGAAGAACAAATGAGAATGTTTGTTTCGGGAGGGACGAACATTTTGGTTTCGACAACCGTAATAGAAGTCGGAGTTGATGTGCCGAACGCTTCTTTGATGATTATAGAACACGCCGAACGGTTCGGTCTGTCGCAGCTTCACCAGTTGCGCGGGCGCGTTGGGCGCGGAGCAGAGCAATCATTTTGCGTTCTTTTAACCGGCGATAAGCAAACTTTTGTTGCCCGCCAGCGTTTGGGGATTATGGAAGAAACCTCTGACGGTTTTCGAATTGCTGAAAAAGATTTGGAAATTCGCGGTCCCGGCGAGGTTTTGGGAACGAGACAATCGGGCGTTGCGATGTTCAGAATCGGAAATTTGGTCAGGGATTTGGAAATTTTAGGAAAAGCGCGCGATGAAGCGGAATTTTACTTGACAAATAAACGTCTGACGCGCGAAACTTCTTTGCTTATTGAACAAGTCGAGCAAAATCCGCGTTTTCGTCTTGCGGAAATCGGTTGACATTGCGTGTTTCTCGATTCTGTTGTAAATATTTAAATCTTCCTCGCCAGACGTTTTATTTTTGAAACTAAAGGAAACTTATCTTATATGATTGATGTCAGAGCCCCGCATTTACGTCCCAGAGTTTACCGCCGTCCCGATGACGAACGCCCCTATCAACAACGCGGCGGACCGCGAAACAACCCTTATTCCCGCGACCGGCGCGAAATGCCCCAACGCGGATTTCAGAAAAAGAACAATTTCTTTAAACCCGAAATCAAAATCACCAATGATATGCAAGTGACAGACGGCAAGCACAAAGGCGTTCAGCTTCGCAGCACCGAATCGCCGAAAGTGCGCCCAACGGCTCGCCGCATCCGCGAGGCGCTTTTTAAGGTTTTAAATCGGCGAGTGAAATTTGCCCGATTTCTCGATTTGTGCGCCGGTTGCGGGGCGGTCGGAGTCGAAGCGATTTCGCGCGGCGCGCTGCTTTCCACCTTTGTCGAGCGCTCGGCGAAAATGTGCAGTTTTATCAAGCAAAATCTTGATACTTGTGAGATTTGCCCAACCGGACACGGCGAAATCGTGCAGTTGGAATGTCTGCCGTTTATCAGGCGGATGAAACAGCGCAAACGCTGCTGGGACATCATTTTCTTTGACCCGCCGTATGACGCCAATTACGATGAAGTGATCGAGCTAATCAGTCGAGGCGCGTGCATTAAAGCGCAAGGCGGCATTTTGGTCATTGAACATCCGGCGGAAATGTTTTTCCCGCAAACAATCGGTTTTCTGACGCGCCGCAAAGTCGTCAAAGAAGGCGATACGGCGCTGACGTTTTACGAGTGCTGGAAATAGCTGCAAGGCAAAAGTAAAAAGTAAAAAGGCAAAAGTGAAGATTTTGATTTTTCGCTTTTGCCTTTTTACTTTTTACTTTTTACTTTATAAGCGATGTCTGATGAAAAAAAGAAAAGCGTAAATTATTCGACTGCGTGGCAGGAAGCGCGCAGTTTGATGTGGGCTGCGCGCGGGCGTCTCGCGCTCGGAGCGTTGCTGATGATTCCGAGCCAGCTCAGCAGTTTTGTTCTGCCCGGCTCAACGCAGTTTTTGATTGACGACGTTTTTCCCAACAAACGTTTCGATTTGCTTTACTGGTTTGCTCTGGCGGTGGCAGTTTCAACCGCTTTGGGAGCGGTTTCGACTTTTGCGCTTTCGCAGGTTTTGGGCGTCGCCGCGCAGCGCGCGATTACCGATATGCGAAAGCGTGTGCAATCGCAAATCGAGCGGCTTCCCGTCAATTATTTCGATTCGACGCAAACGGGGCAATTGATTTCCCGGATTATGTCCGATGCCGAAGGCATTAGAAATCTGGTTGGCACAGGCTTGGTTCAACTCGTCGGCAGTTTTTTAACCGCAGCGGTAGCGGTCGTGGTTTTGTTTTATCTCAATTGGTTATTAACGACGATTACTTTAATCGTTCTGGCGGCTTTCGGCGGCGTGCTGGCTTTCGCTTTTAATCGTCTGCGCCCGATTTTCCGCGAGCGCAATCAAATCTCGGCGGAAGTGCAGGGAAGACTCGGCGAGAGTTTGGGCGGAATCCGCATTGTCAAAGCGTACACGGCGGAAAAACGCGAAGAATTGATTTTCGCGCGGGGCGCGCATCGTCTTTTTCGCAACGTTGCCAAATCAATGACCGGCGTCTCGGCGGTTTCCTCCTTCTCGACGATTATCGTCGGCGCGATTGGCGTTGTGGTTATTCTTGTCGGCGGCAATTCGGTAATGGCTGACCGAATGACAACCGGGCAGCTTTTTCAATACGTTTTCTTTACGAGTCTGCTTGCTTTGCCGATTATCAATTTGAGCAACATCGGAACTCAAATCACCGAAGCTCTCGCCGGTTTAGACCGTATTCGGGAGATTATGCGAAAAGCGACAGAGGACGAAGAAGATCAAACGAAACAATCTTTGCCGGACGTGCGCGGCGAAATCCAATTTCAAAACGTTTCGTTTGAATACGAAGAAAACGTGCCGATTTTAAAGAACATTTCGTTTCACGCTCCCGCCGGAACAACTACGGCGCTGGTCGGTTCTTCGGGTTCGGGCAAATCTACGATTTTAAATCTCGTTTTAAATTTTATTCAGCCGCAAACCGGGCGGGTTTTGATTGACGGAAAAGATTTGCAAGCGGTTAAACTGCGCGATTATCGAGGGTTTTTAGGCGTCGTTTTGCAGGACAATTTTCTGTTCGACGGCACGATTCTGGAAAACATTCGTTTTTCCAGACCTCACGCAACGCTTGAAGAAATAAAAGACGTTTGCCGACTTGCCAACGCCGATGAATTCATTGAAAAATTCCCCGAAAAATACGACACGATTGTCGGCGAACGCGGCGTTAAACTTTCCGGCGGACAGCGGCAGAGAATCGCAATTGCCTGCGCTTTGCTCGCAAATCCGAAGATTTTGATTCTCGACGAAGCGACTTCTAGCCTCGATTCGGAAAGCGAGGCTTTAATTCAGGAAGGATTGCGGCGTCTGCGTGAAGGTCGCACAACTTTTGTTATCGCGCACCGACTTTCGACAATTCGGAGCGCCGACCAGATTCTCGTTGTCGAAGCCGGAGAAATTGTTGAACGCGGAACCCACGAAGAATTGCTGGCGTTCGGTGGTCGTTACAAACAGCTTTACGACAAGCAATATAATTTTGAGAAAAATTTATTTATCAACCCTGGTGAAGATTTCACGCCGGAAAAACCGAAACCTGAAAAACCTGCAAAGCTCGGTTCGCTTTAAAAAAGCGGCGTCAGTTAAAGGTTCTCTTTAACTGTCGCCGAACAGACACTTAAAATTTTTCTTTAACTTTACTTCTTTCCAAGCTCAACAAAGGATTGACGGTAAATTTATTGACATAAAAGCATAACAAGAGTAATATCCGCCGTGTATCAATAGTTCATTATCAATCGCAATTAAATTTAAGTGAGAAAACGGTCTTCTGTTTTTTCACCGTCTTGTGGGAGAGGCATTTTGAAAGCGAGATTAACAAAATCCCCGACAACATCAAAATTTGCTTCTCTTATCGTCGTTAATTAATTTGTACCGCAGGCGATAAAAAAGTGTGCCTGCATTAACTGCTTAACAAATGTGGCGTTTTATCCCAAACGCTATCCTTCAAAACCGGAAAAGTATTTCAACTTTTCCACAGCCAAACAAATTGTAGAGGAAAGGATTTAGTTATGAATAATCAAGAATACACCGTTCGATTCTTTGCATTGGTAATGGCATTTGCAATAGCGAGTATATTGTTAATCGCATCCGCAAATGAGAATAGCGTCTCTGCACAGGATGTTGAAAGGTCGCTGGATATTGAAAGATACAATAACGAGCCTTACGAAATAGTTGACGTTTATGCTGACGGCAAGACTCTCAATGACAAAATTAAATCCAAGATTAAATACGGTAAAGAAGGTTTGGATAATGCCAAGTTTAAGGATAAAAATGGCTGGTACAATCGCATTAAAGTTAGAGTACGTAATATCAGCCCAAATCAGATTATCAGCATAGCAGGCACTTTAATATTGGAGCACCCATTGTTGCCGATGAAATATGGTTTGTTTATCACTCCAGCCAGAGACTTGAATCAAGAGCCATTGAAACCCGGTGAGGAGATTGATCTTCAGGTTGATGAAATACAAATCAAAAAGATAAAGGAATTGCTTTTAAGAGAAGGCGCAGACGAGAATGTACCAGTAGTGCGTGTTATAATGGGCAATGTGTTATTTACCAAAACTTATCTATGGGGGAAGGGACGGTTTTTTCGCAAAGACCCGAATAATCCAGATAAATGGAATCCAGTCGGCGTGCCATCAACTCCTCAAATTAGACAAAATTCATAATTTTCTAATCCTGCCCAGCCTATATTTAAGCTAGCATCGTTCTCACGGTTAATAGAAGTAGATTACATCTGCAAGGAACCAAGTACAACCAGCTACAACGCATTTCAATGCCCAAACGGTGCATCCTTCTGGCTTTAGCGATATATGATAAAACGACAAATGGCGGCAATAACGATGAAAAAATAAGTATTAAAGACAACGTATTTACCAGCTTGAGATTATGGCAAGACACAAATCACAATGGCGTTAGCGAATTAAGCGAATTGAAAACACTTCAACAGTTAGGATTGGCTGAAATAGATTTAAAATATAAAGAATCGAAACTGACGGATGAATACGGCAATCAATTTCGGTATCGCGCAAAAGTTGGCGATTTGAGAGGATCACATATTAATCGCTGGGCGTGGGATGTGTTTCTCAAAAGAGAAACCTCATCACCTCAAACTGCGCTCCCGAACAATCAAAAGTTTAATGGATTAATTGCCAATTGGATTGCGTTATCTACATTAGATCAACCTTTTAGCTTTATCGTTTCAAACTTGCAATATACAAATCCTGTTGGCGGTTGCAGCGCAAACACTTCAATAAAAACAATAAATTAACCTTATACCTATTACTTTTTATTTTCCCGTTATCAAAGCCATAGCTTCAGCGCGCGTGCGCTGATCTTTGCGGAAATTTCCCAAAACGGCTGACGTAATTGTTTTCGCGCCCGGTTTTTTGACGCCGCGTAGTGTCATACAAGTATGTTCGGCTTCGATGACAACCATCACGCCGCGCGGCTGCAAATTGTCAAACAAAGTGTTGGCGATTTCGGCGGTTAATCTTTCCTGTACTTGCAGGCGGCGTGCGAATGTTTCGGCAATTCGCGCGAGCTTCGACAATCCGACGATCCGCCCGTCTTTCGGAATGTAAGCGATGTGGCAAACGCCCACAAACGGCGCGAGGTGATGTTCGCAAATCGAAGCGATTTGAATGTCTTTGATCAACACCATTTCGTCGTGCGAATCTCCCGGTAGGGCGACAACGTGTTCGGTCGCGTTTTCCCACATTCCTGCCGTCAGCTCGGCGTAAAAATCGGCGACTCTTTCCGGCGTCCGCTGCAAACCATCGCGCTCAGGGTCTTCGCCGATGCCTTCTAAAATGAGGCGAACGCCCGCTGCAATTTTTTCCAAATCAACTTTACTTTCGTCCATTAAATTTCACCGCGTTTACGCATAAATTTCGTTAGTAATTTCTTTCAATTTATTTCCCACAATTTCCTGAATCTGCCGGAGCGCATTTTCGTCAATTGCTTCAAAACGCAAAACCAAAATCGCCTGCGTATTTGAAGCGCGCACCAAACCCCAGCCGTTTTCAAAGATGATTCTCGCTCCGTCAACATCAATCACCTCGTTTGTCTTTTTAAATTCTTCGGTGATGCGGCGGACGACTTCAAATTTCCTTTCTTCCGGGCAATCAACACGAATTTCCGGCGTGTTGATTGCCTTTGGCAAATCAGACAAAAATTCGGAAAGCGGTTTTTCGGAATTCGACAGAATTTCGAGCAGCCGCGCGCCCGAATAAATCGCGTCATCGTAGCCGAAATAACGGTCGGCGAAAAAAATATGACCGCTCATTTCGCCCGCCAGCGCAGCGCCCGTTTCGCGCATTTTCGCTTTGATCAGAGAATGACCGGCTTTCCACATTACGGCGCGACCGCCGCGCTGCTCGATGTCGCTGAAAAGACGTTCGGAACATTTAACTTCGGCGATAAAAGCGGCTTCCGGCGATTTTTCTAAAATCGAGCGCGCGAAAATAATCATTAATTCGTCGCCCCAAATTATATTTCCTCGCTCGTCAATAACACCGATGCGGTCTCCGTCGCCGTCAAAACAAATCGCTAAATCCGCTTTTTGTTCGAGGACGGTTTTAATCGCATCCTGCAAATTTTCCGTTACGGTCGGGTCTGGATGATGATTCGGAAAACGGCTGTCAGGTTCAATAAACAGCTCGACGGTTTCACAGCCGAGCTGTTTGTACAAAGGCGCGCCGACAATGCCGCCGATTCCGTTTCCGGCGTCAATTACGACTTTTAATTTTCGCTCGCCGAGCCGGACGTTTTCGGCGACAAAATTCAAATAATTCGGAATTATATTTTTTTCTTCAGTCGCGCCGCTTCCGGTTTCAAAATCTCCGGCAAGAGCGATTCGTTTGATTTCCTGAATTTGCGCGCCGTGCAGCGTTGATTTTCCGAGACACAATTTAAAACCGTTATAATTTGCCGGATTATGCGACCCGGTAATCATCACTCCGGCGTCAACCGTTTCGGTAAAAAGCGAAAAATAAACGAGCGGCGTCGGAATTTTTCCCAAATCCAAAACGTCGCAGCCCGTCTCGTTTAATCCGCGAATCATTAAATCGAGAAACGTTGCGCCGCTTTCGCGAGCATCTCGTCCAAGACTGATTCGCCGCGCTCCGTTGCGCCGAAAATAAGTGCCGATTGCGCGCGACAGCCGGAAAACCGTTTCCTCATTCAAATCTTCGCCGACAATTCCGCGGATGTCGTATTCACGAAAAATATGCTCGTTCATTCAAAAGGTTAAAAATAAAAAACAGGAATTTACAATAAAGCTAACATTTGTCAGAACGGATACAAAATGCGGCAATATTGCCATAAATTTAAATTCCCCGTTTTTCTGGCATTCCGATTGCCATTTAAAAAAAAAGAATTTTACAGTTTGGAACAAAATCGTACAAAACGGGTGCAGTTTTGCTTCAAATCGAAAACTAATAGTACGAAACAATACATTTGAGAGGGGTTCAAAAAAATAATGGCTGACAATTACGGATCGGGAACGCAAAAAGACGGAACAATTTCGGAAGAAGTTTCGGCAACCGGACAAAGAGCCTGGGGAAACGTGGAAGCTGCCGCCGGCGCGATTACGGGCGACGAATCGCTGCGCGCCGAAGGTCATCGTGATATTAACAGCGGCGACGCGCGCCAAAGTCAAAACCGAATGGTCACCGGACTTTTCCGCGACCGCGAAAGCGCCGAACGCGTTTACGGCTCGCTTGAAAGCCGCGGCTATTCAAAAGACGACGTTAATTTAATGATGTCTGAAGACACGCGCAATAACTGGTTTAGCGGCAGCAACAGCGCCGACAACACCACCGGATTGGGCGATAAAGCTCTCGAAGGCGCGGGCGCAGGCTCGGCAATCGGCGGCACAATCGGCGCGGTTCTCGCCGCAATTGCGGCAATCGGCACAAACGTCGTGCTTCCGGGTTTGGGTTTGGTAATCGCCGGACCGCTTGCCGCAGCTTTGGCGGGCGCAGGAGCGGGCGGTTTAACGGGCGGATTAATCGGCGCTCTGGTCGGTTCTGGAATTCCCGAAGACCGCGCCAAAGAATACGAAGAAGGAATCAAGAGCGGCGGAATGGTGATGGGAGTTAATCCGCGCAACGACGAAGACGCAACTTATTTTGAACAAGAGTTCAGAAATAATCGCGGCGAATCGGTTTACCGTTAATCGATCAAGTTTGCTCCTTGAATTAAATCGGGCGCAATGTTTCAAACCGCAAGTTGAAACATTGCGCTCTTTCTCTTTATTCTTTCAAATTATTGATGCGCAATTCAAAACAACCGCTAATTTTAAGTTTGGAAACTTCAACGCGCTCCGGCGGCGTTGCGCTTTTACGCGGAAACGAGGTTTTAGCCGAAAGAGCGGGAAAAGAAAATTCTTCACAATCCGCGCAACTTTTATCTGACATTCGCGAAATTCTGCAAAAGAACGATTTGAATTTAAACCAAATCAATTTATTAGCGGTCGCGGTTGGACCGGGAAGTTTTACGGGATTGAGAATCGGGCTTGCCACCGCCAAAGCATTAGCAATGGCTTTAAAAATACCAATTGCGGGAGTTTCTACTCTCGAAGCGGCAGCCTCGTGTTCCGAAAAAGACGGAGAAATTTGCGTTGTTCTCCCGGCGGGAAGATATGAGTATTTTGCGCAATCTTTTAAAAAAAGCAGCCAGAACGGTTTAAAGCGCGAATCCGAAATTGAAATTTATACGGTTAAAAACCTAATTGAAATGTGCGCTGAAAAGAACAATTTAAACTGGATTTCGACCGAAGAAATTATTTCGGTAATTTCAGAAGCAGGTAAAAATATGAATCATAATTATCAAGCTTTACCTCAAAATTTAGCGATTTTGGTCGGTCGAACCGCGCACGAGATTTTTCTGCGCGGCAATTTGAACGAGAATCCACCCAATCCGGTTTACGCGCGCGGCGCAGGCATCGGCGAGACTAAAAATGCAAAATAAAAAAATCGAAATTTTTCCCGCGACTGCCGGGGATTTGGAAGCAATCGCCGAAATCGAATCGCTTTCGGGTTTAAGTCCGTGGGGAATTGAAAGCTACAAATCTGAGCTGGCAAAGAAGGAAAATCTTTTTTACGTCGCTAAATCAGAGGAAAGTATTATTGGATTTGTTTTTGCGCGTCCGATAACGCCGGAGGTTGAGATTTTTAATATTGCTGTTTTACCAGAGGTCAGGGAACAGGGAATCGGGCGAAAATTGTTTGAAACAATTTTAGAGCTTGCCGTTGATCGAGGTTGTCGAGAATGCTGGCTTGAAGTCCGCGAATCAAATCTTGCGGCGCGTCGGTTTTATGAAAAATTAAACTTTCAAAATGTCGGGCGCAGAAAGAATTATTACCGATTTCCCATAGAAGACGCATTATTGCTGAGATATACAATTGTCAATAAGTCTTGCCTGAAAAAAAAGTTTGAGTTATAACATTCTTAAGATGCCGATTCGAATTACCAAAAATCGAAATTTTCTGCGCGAGCAGAAAATCGGCTTTACTTTCCAGCCTAAACATAAGATTCAAAAGAGACAAGGAGACCAAAACCAATGGACACTAGAACAATGGATAGTTTGCGCGAGCAATTGATGAGAGAAGACCCGGTTTTCCGCAATTTGGCAATGGAACACAAAAAATACGAAGAGCGTTTGGAGGAATTAACGCATCTTTCTTATCCGAATGATGAAGAACAGCTTGAAGAAACACTTTTGAAAAAGAAAAAATTAGCCGTCAAAGATCAAATGCACGAAATTCTTTTGAGCCGAGAAGCCACCGTTCATTAAATTTAAATACAATTTTAGCTGAAAGCGCGAAATTCTTGTTTCGCGCTTTTCACTTTTTCCGGTTCAGGCGTTTTGCCGCAAGCCAGATTGTCCCGCGCAAAGCATAAAATCCCGTTAAAAGTCGGGATAAAAAGAAACCTATCGGTGATTTCCGGCGCAGCCACTCCGTAATTGTTTTCGCCGAGCAGAATTTGATTTAAAATCTTTCCTTTTTTAAGTTCCAGAACGATTGCCGAGCTTTCGCCGTTTGCCAGCAAAATCGCAGTTTCCTGATTTAATAATTCGGCGCTCAAAGGGCGCGCCGCCAAACGCCGCCGCCATTGCCTTTTACCGTTTGAATATTTGTGAAGATAAACGAAGTTATCGAGCGATGTTATGAGCAATCCGCGCGAAGTGGGCAAAATATCCTGTACTGCGCCGCCGGTTCGGAGCATCCATAATTGGCGCGAATCGTTTTCTCTGAGAGCTGTAATGTCGCCGCGAGCATCACCGAAATAGATAATCCCGTTCGCAGCGACGAGATTATTTTGCGCCGGATGTTTGATTTTATATTGTTTTAAAGATTCGCCGTCGGCAGACCGAATTGAATAAATAGAATTGTCTTTCGTTCCGAAATAAATTTGTGTTCCCGAATGATAAATTTTAGTCGTGACGGCGGTTGAGACGCTTTTACTCCAAAGCGGAGCGCCTGTGGCAATTTCCAAACTCGTCAAGTTTGCGGCGGTTTCCGATTGGTTGGCGGCGAGCAACAGCGTTTCGCCATTTAAAATCAAGTATATTTGCCCGGCATTTGGAAAATTTTTCTGCCAGATTGTCAGCCCGGTGTTTGAGCTTAAAGCCCTGATTGTCAACGAATTCGCAGCTTTTTCGGTTTCATCGGAGGGCGTACGGGTTGCCGCGATGACAATTTTGCCGCTGGAAACCGGGGGCGCGGCGATTTCGCCGCCAAGCTCGGCTTTCCAATTGACGTTCCCGGTTGATGAATCAAGACTTATTAATGTTGCGTCGGATAACGAAAAAATGAGGCTGTTTGAATTAACTGTCGCCGAGATGTTTGTGAGCATAGCCGTTTCATATTTCCAGCACTGCTGATAGTTCGTAAAATTGTTGCCGGCGGCGAAAACACTCAGATTTAATATAAACAAAGATAAAACAAGCTGAAAGCCGAAGCTCCGAAAAGTCTTATAAAATATAAACGAGAAAAATCCTGATTTCATTAAAGAAAAAATATTAAACGAGATTTTAAAATCAAACAAATAAACAGCGGTTTCAAAGGCAATTTGATGAAGATAACGGAAGGAGAGTGGCTTGACCGAAAAGCGATTCGGCGGGTAACATCACAAACACTTCTGAAAAGTGGAGAAAACAAAAGATGTCATTTAACAAAATCATTCTCGTGGGAAATTTAGGACGCGACCCGGAATTGCGTTATACGCCGCAGGGAACGGCGGTTTGCAGTTTTTCGGTGGCGACCAGCGAGCGCAAAAAAAGCGCCGCCGGAGATCAGCAGGAAATAACAACCTGGTTTCGCGTAACTCTTTGGGATAAGAGGGCTGAAGTTGCCTCAAAGTATTTGACCAAAGGCAGCCCGGTTTATATTGAAGGTCGTCTGCGGATGGAGGAATACACCGACCGCGACGGGAAACAGCGTCAATCGCTTGAAGTACAGGCGACCGAAATGCAGTTTATCGGTTCAAATCGTCCGGCTGAAGAAGGCGGATTCAGCGGCGGAAGAGGCGGCGCCGACAATTTCAGCGGCGGCGAATCGCCGCGTGCGGAAAACCGTGCACCGCAACGCGGAGCCGCGCCCGCCGCTTCGCGCGATTACGATGATTTCGACCAATCCGGCGCAAGCGACGAGGACATTCCTTTCTAGTTCGGATTTCGGAGTGCGGAGTTATTTCTGATTCCGCATTCCGCATTCCGCATTGGTCTGCATTTCCCACAGTAATAAATGCTTCAAAAATGCGTGATGAGCGGCGAAACGCGCGATGCAAAAGCCCGGCAGACCGTCACGAAAACCTGCTTTTAAAAAATAAGTTTGAAGAAAAGCGGTAAAGCCAGCCGTGGCGATTTTAAGTCGCGTTGTTCGCCGACCGCTTTCAAACATTTGTTGTGCGGCGAGTGGCGCGTAACGCTCGCCGATCATTCGGTGATGATAAGCGGCATTTTCGATGCTGTAATGCAAAATGTCGCCGCCGCGCAGATATTCCAAGCGAGCATCCGAATTCAATTGAACGGATTCGTGAATCAAAACATCTTTCCAAACGGCTTTTGTCCGATTATAAAAACGCAATTGCCAATCGGGATACCATCCGCCGCCGCGAATCCAGCGATTCATATAAAAATTTTTTCGAGCAATTCTGTAACCTTCGGCTACTTTTTCTTCAGGTAGCTCTTTAAGTTTAAATATCGCCTGAACTAGCTCAGGCGAAGCTCTTTCATCTGCGTCGAGACTAAAAATCCAATCGTTTGTTGCGCTTGCGGCGGCGAACTGCTTTTGCCGGGCAAATCCGTGCCATTCTTGAACCAAAACTTTAACTCCGCAGCTTGCCGCTATTTCGCGCGTTTGATCGGTCGAGCCGGAATCTACGACAATTATTTCATCGGCAAAACTGACCGATTCGCAAGCGGCGCGAATGTTTTCGGCTTCGTTAAAGGTGATAATCGTGGCTGAGATTTTCATTTGGAATGAAAAACTTATAACGCAAAACTTAAAGAAAAAAAAGAAGAGTCGTTGTTTCGACTCTTCAACCAAAGAATTAAAAAGAAAATCGAATTATGGAGCGACGACCGATTCGATAATAATGTTGTTCGTTCGCAGCGTCGTCGAAGTGGCGCGCTGTAAATCCGCGAGAGCTTTATTGAAATCGGTTTCGGAGCGAATTTCGGAGTTGCGCGCGTTTGCCAGAGCATTTTCCCGCTGGAACAACAAGAACGTCGTCGAACGTCCGACTTCATAAAGTTTCTGCTCGCCTTGCAGTTGAATCTCAGCATTCTCACGCGCGATGCGTGCGGTTAAAACTCTTTGACGCGCGGTTTCCACTGCCTGAACCGAATTGCGAACTTCGGCAATTACCAGTTGTTCGGTGTCACGCGTTTGTGCGTCGAGTCTGGTTTGCTGAATTTGCGCGCCCGCCAGATTCGCTTTTGCAGTGCGGTTTCCGACGGGAATTTGAATCGTCACGCCGACTTGATAAGTCGGCGCGTCGGTGCGGAAAAGATTAGCATTCGATTGACCGAAACCGCCGACTAGAAAACCCTGCGTTGTCGGAACCGTAATATTGTTTTGCGGAATAAGCTCTCTACCCGCAAGTTGATTGATTGCCTGCCTGAATGTTTCGTCGTTGCCTATGTACTGCGGAACCTGCAAATTTGCATTGGTTTGCCCAATGCTTTGAGAGATGCCGTTGAGATAAACCGAACCGGTTAAATCAACAATCGGCTTGGTTTGGTTTTTAAAATATTTAACGTCAATGTCGTTGATTTCCCGCTGCAAATTTAAACGGCGCAGTTCAGGGCGGTTTTGTTTGGCTTCGGCGAGAGCGTCGTCCAATTTAACCGGCGTTTGGTCAAAGCTCGGCTCGTCGGTCGGAAGCATTTGCGTTGACCATTCCGGCGCGTTCGGATCGCGCAAAATCAATTGTTTAAGCGTATTTTCCGCCGTCGTCACGTTTTGCGCCGCCAGCAGCAAATCCGATTCGCGGTTTGCCAATTCGGTGGCGACTTCGGCGCGAGCGAGCGGCGCTGCCGCTCCGGCGGCGATTTGCGCTTCGACGCGCCGCAGATTTTGTTTGGTCAAATCCAAATTCGCCAGGCGGTTTTGCTGGTCTCGCAGGGCGAAAACCAAATCCCAGTAAGAGCGCTGCACCTGAGCGATAACATCAATCGTACGCTGGCGAAAATCGGCGTCGGATTGTTCGAGACGCTTGCGCTGGATTTTGATGTTGCGGCGATTGTTGTCAATCGCGCGGTCGCGCCAGAGTGGTTGGGTAAAGCTCACGCCGAGCGAAGAAGAAAACAACGCGCTCGTGCCGCTTCCGTCAATTGTCGAGCCTGACACCTGCGCTTGCTGGAAACGGTTTTCGGTGCGCTGGTTATTGTAAAAAGTTCGAATAAATCCGCCGCCGACTTTGATGTTTTTTGAGAAATCGGTATTGACCGTGAAATCGTTGCGAGCAGATTGCCCGGTTGTCCCGCTGCGCGTAAAAGTGGGCGTGACACCGATAAACGGATCGTAAAAACCTTCAAAAGCTATCAGCGATTGCTCGTTCAAGCGCACGTCGTTGCGGGCGACTTCGATGTCGTTGTTGTTTTCGAGCGCGCGTCGAATCGCTTCATTCAAGGTAAAAGGCGCGACTTGCCCGGGCGTGACTCCGATGCGAGTCAAACCGGAAAACGGACGCGGCACAAACGGAGCGAACTTTTTATTTTCCGCCGGTTGTGCATTGGGTTTTTCCGCCGGTTTTTCTGTTGCTTCGTTTTTTTCCTTTTCCGAATCGAAATCGGTTTTGACCGAAGCAATCTGATTTTTTTCGTTTGTTTGAGCAGAGACTTCTGCTGCAACGCCGAAGGCGAGAAGCCCGGCAGACAAAATAAAAGTGTATAGATGACGGCGCATCGGAAGCAAAACTCCTTGCAATTTATTACTGTATTTTTAAAATTATTCCGCTTTTTTCGAGCGGCGTTGAACTTCGGAAACTTGTACGACGGTTTTTGTGAGTCAGTTTCAAGAATCTTTGTTGTAGTATAGAAGCTAAATGAAAATTTGTCTCTTGACAGGCTTAGAAGGCGGCGAATAATCTTCAATTTCGCCTTTAAAAAATATTTATTGAGGAGGAGTTTTACAAAAAATGGCAATAAAAGTTGGAATTAACGGTTTCGGTCGCATCGGTCGCAATGTTTTGCGTACTGCGCTGAACGACAGTGAAATTGATTTTGTAGCAGTCAATGATTTAACCGATACGCGAACTCTGGCGCATCTTTTAAAATACGATTCGGTTTTGGGAAATCTCGAAAATAACATCACGCATACGGAAAATTCAATTAAAGTTGACGAAGACGAGTTTCGCGTTTTCAGCGAAAAAGACCCGGCGTTGATTCCCTGGGAAGAAGTCGGCGCAGAAATTGTGATTGAAAGCACGGGACGTTTTACTAAAGCCGAAGACGCGGCGAAACATCTGCGCGGGACGGTTAAAAAAGTGATTATCTCCGCTCCGGCAAAAGGCGAAGACGTGACGATTGTGTTGGGCGTCAACGAAGAAATGTACGACGCGGCAAATCACAAAATCATCTCGAACGCTTCATGTACGACAAATTGTCTAGCGCCCGTGGCGAAAGTGATTCACGAAAAATTCGGAATTAAAAACGCTTTGATGAACACGATTCACTCCTATACGAATGACCAGCAATTGCTCGATTTACCGCACAAAGATTTGCGCCGCGCCCGCGCCGCCGCTCTTTCGATGATTCCGACTTCGACCGGCGCGGCAAAAGCCGTAGCGCTCGTGATTCCCGAACTCAAAGGCAAATTCGACGGCATTTCCGTCCGCGTCCCGACGCCGAACGTCTCGCTCGTTGACGTGGTGATGAACGTGGAAAAAGAAACCAGCACCGAAGAAGTCAATCAGGTTTTGAAAAACGCCGCGAATGAAGAAATGAAAGGTATTCTCGCGTTTTCGGAAGAACCGCTCGTCTCGATTGATTTTCGCGGCAACCCGAACTCGTCAATCGTTGACGCCGAAAACACCAAAGTCATCGGCAACACCTGCATTAAAGTTCTTGCGTGGTACGACAACGAATGGGGCTATTCCTGCCGCGTCCGCGATTTGATTAAATTTATTGCGGCGAAAGGTTTGTAATTTGAATGAGAAATGCTTGCTAAAATTATTTAGCAAGCATTTCTGTTTTTTCTTATGGTTCGGTTGAAATATTTTCTTATTATTACTCTGATATTTCAACCCGTCAGCGTTGTTCTGTTTTTCTTGTGTGCGGAAAAATCAAAAATTGCGATATTCAAACTTGAATTTTCCGAATCGTTTTATTGGTTATTCCTTTTGTATTATTTGGTATTTCCATTATTGCTGGGTTTAGTCAGCCTTATCATTTGCGTTATAAACCGCGAAACGCTAGACCAGAGCAATGACGGTGGAATATTGTTTTTAGTGTTGTCTGTCGCAAATCTTTTGTCACCGATTTGGTTGTTTTTCTTTTCGTATTTTATGTTTATCAGTTTTTACGAAATTCAATTTAAGGGATTTTAAAAGGGCTTTATGAATAAAAAAACTATTAAAGATTTAGATTTAGCTGGAAAAAGAGTTTTTGTCAGAGTTGATTTTAATGTTCCGATTAAAAACGGGCATATTGAAGACGACACGCGAGTGCGCGGCGCGATTCCGACGATTCAGTACGCGGTTGAAAAAGGCGCAAAAGTCGTTTTAGCTTCGCATCTCGGACGCCCGCTTAAAGACAAAAAGAAAGCCGATGAGCAGGGAACCGTTTACGACAAAAGTAAATATTCGCTCAAACCCGTTGCCGAACATCTTTCAAGCCTTTTGGGGAAATCGGTCGCGTTTGCCGAAGATTGCGCTGGCGAAGCGGCGAAATCGAAGGTTGAAGGAATGCAGAATGGCGATGTTGTGCTGCTCGAAAATCTGCGTTTTCACGGCGGCGAAGAAAAAAACGACGACGCTTTCGCCCAAGAATTAGCCGAACTGTGTGACGTTTACGTTAACGACGCTTTCGGCGCGGCGCATCGCGCGCACGCCTCGACCGCCGGAATTACGAAATTTGTCAAAGATGCGGTTGCCGGTTTGTTGATGGAAAAAGAATTAAATTTTCTATCAAAAGCGCTCAACAACCCGGAACGCCCATTTGTCGCAATCTTAGGCGGCGCGAAAGTTTCGGACAAAATTCCGGTGATTAAATCTTTGATCGAGCGCAAAGTTGATAAATTATTAATCGGCGGTGCGATGGCTTACACATTTTTTAAAGCCGAAGGTTTTACAGTCGGAAAATCTCTGGTCGAAAATGAAATGATGCCGACCGCGCTCGAAATCAAAAAACAGGCAGAGGAAGCCGGAGTCGAATTATTGCTTCCTACCGATCATCAAGTGGTTGATTCTTATGATCCTTTGAATTCGCGCAAAACAATTCCGGTCGAATTTACCAACGCCGGACTCGTCGGTCTGGACATCGGCGCGGAAACCGTCGAAACATTTAAAAATGCAATAAAAGGCGCGAAAACAATCATCTGGAACGGTCCGATGGGAATGTTTGAAGAAAAGCCTTTTGACGAAGGCACGCTGGCAATCGCTCAAGCCGTTGCCGATGCAACCGATTCAGGCGCAACCTCAATTGTCGGCGGCGGAGATTCGGTTGCGGCAATCAATCAATCGGGTTTAGCCGATAAAATTTCCCATATTTCGACTGGCGGCGGCGCAACTCTCGAATTTTTAGCCGGAGACGAATTGCCCGGTGTGGCGGCTTTAAACGATAAATAGCGAAAGGAGAAAAAGATATGGATTGGCAGCAAGTGATAGACGAACCGAGTCTGCAAAATCTCCCGTACAAAATCGAAACGGACGAGAGAGGAAGGATAATTATGTCGGCACACCGAATCGGACATTCTGTTTTTCAAGGAAAAATCAATACGCTTTTGCAAAACAGCGCTTTGACCGGATTGGCATTTCCAGAGTGTGCGATTGTGACTCGAAAGGGAGTAAAAGTTGCGGATGTAGCTTGGGCTTCAGACATAACCTTCTCTGTGATTCGAGATGAGGTTGCTGCTTCAATCGCGCCTGAGCTTTGCGTCGAAGTTCTTTCAATGAGCAACTCCGAAGAAGAAATGATTGAAAAACGCGAGCTTTATTTCGAGCGCGGGGCAAAAGAAGTTTGGGTTTGCGACGAATACGGCGATGTCGAATTTTACGACCAAACCGGACATCTTCAGGCATCAAATCTATTTCCGAATTTTCCAAATAAGATAGTCGTCTAATTATGAGAAAACCCGTTATTGCCGGAAACTGGAAAATGTATAAACTGCTCGCGGAAGCGGTGGAAACAGCCGTTGAATTAAAATCTTTGACGGCGAATGCGAATCATTGCGAGGTCGTCATCGCTCCCGTGTTTGTTCATGTGAAAACCGTAGCTGACAGGCTCGAAGGCTCGAATGTGAAGATTGCGGCGCAGGATTGCGCCGCCGAACAAAAACACGGCGCGCAGACGGGCGAAGTCGCGGCGGATATGATTCGAGATGTCGGCGCGCAATATTGCATTATTGGGCATTCCGAGCGTCGGCAGTTTTATGGCGAAACGGACGAATCGGTCAACAAAAAAATCCGTGCGGCTTTAGCTGCTGGCTTAAAGCCGATTGTTTGCGTCGGCGAAATGCTGCCCGAAAGAGAAGCCGGGCGTGCCGAATCTGTTGTCGAAACTCAATTGGCGGGCGGTTTGCGAGGTTTGACAACCGATGATATGAAAAGTATCATCATCGCTTACGAGCCTGTTTGGGCAATCGGCACCGGAAGGACAGCCACGCCCGAACAGGCTCAAGAAATGCACGGCTTTGTTCGCCAAACGCTCGTACGAAATCATTCGGCGGAAATCGCCGGAGCGACCAGAATTCTTTACGGCGGTTCGGTCAAACCCGATAATATTCGAGCTTTGATGGAGCAGGTTGACGTTGACGGAGCATTGGTCGGCGGAGCCAGTCTCGACGCACAGAGCTTTGCTCAAATTGTTAATTATAAATAGAGGCAGTTACATTGATTTATTTACTTTACGCATTATTTATTTTGTCCTGCATCACCTTGATTGCATCGGTGCTGCTTCAGCCCGGCAAATCCGACGCAGGCGCGCTTTTTACGAGCAGCGTTTCCAGCACGGCTTTCGGTCCGCGCGGGACGCTCAATATTTTGTCGAAAATCACCATCGGCGCAGCGACGCTTTTTATGCTGTCGGCGTTTTTGCTCAGTCAGAATGCTTTGACCGGCGGACGTTCGGTTTTAGAATCGGGAGCAATGCCCGCCGAAGCGCCTGCGACATCCGGCGACGCTAATGCGAATTCAGCGGTCGCGACCGAAAACGCGATGGGCGCAAATACCAGCGCGAATAACGCGGCGGACAATGCAAATACGGCTGCAACAACGACAAACACGGCGGCATCAAACGCCAATGCCGGCAATGCCAACGCAGCCGCTTCGCCCGCTGCGAACACGGCGCCCGCAAATCAGGCTGCCAATAAGAACTAGTTTTTTGAATTTATTTGAAATTTGAGATTTCAGATTTGAAATCTCAAATTCGCCCAGGTGGCGGAATTGGTAGACGCGCACGTTTGAGGGGCGTGTGGAGAGATCCGTGCTGGTTCGATTCCAGTCCTGGGCATTTATTACTTGCTGTAGATATTGCAAGCAAAGAGACTTAAGATTTTAGTCAAAATTATTTGTCTCATTTTCGAATAGTTGGTGCAAAATCTCTGCAATTTTAGCCGGTGAGCTTTCACCGGCTTTTATTTTTTCCAATAGATGAACCGCATGGGAAATATCTTTTGTGTTTTCGAGCAATAATTCTTCCTTGACACTTTCTAAACTCAATTCGCGTTCGATTCCATCAACCGCAACTAAAAAGCTCTCGGTGCGGGCGTGAGTGTAGTGTTTGACCAACGGCAATCTTTTATTCCCGGTAAATTCTTTCGTCGAAGCTGAGAAACGGCTGCGCGAGACGGGAATCAGGAGAAACAAGTTCGGCAGGCGTGAATTATATATCGCAATGGATGTTTCTCCCTTTTAGCTTCGCGGAAAAGCAATTTCGGGATAATTTAGGTTATTTGATTTTCATGCTGTCAGCTCATCTCAAATACTGCGAACTTATGCCGCTCAATTTGTATGATTATCTTAAAAATTTCTTTTTCGTAGAACCTAAAGACATCTGTGTAATCCCACGAATAATTTAAAAGAAAAGAAATCAATCGAAACAGTTCCACTTTTCGCAAGGATTCGAGAAATCGAATCTTTTTTTCATTTTCGATGATAGGTTTTGTTTCGGTTTGGTGCGTTAAGTAATAAGGGCGAATTTCTTCTCACGAAAAAGTGTAACGAGGCTCTCTGTTTTGTCATAGATAATTAGAAAACCGAAAGGTGTTTTTCTTTAATTAAATTAGTTTTTAAATAACTGTCAAGGCAATTCTTTTAAACTTTTAAAGTAAAAATCAGATGAATACAATCGGACGGAAACTGGAAACCGCCGCCAATATTGCCATCATCGCGGTCGCAATTTTATTCGGTGCGGTAATCATTCAAAAATATTTATTGCCATCTTCAAACCAGCCGGA
>DASVUH010000060.1:0-26543 GCA_036387135.1 Pyrinomonadaceae bacterium
TCTGGCGGGACGAGTTTTAATAGCAAACGGTCGCGGGTTGAAAAACGCACAAGTCAGATTAACGACCGCCGATGGAACAACCAGAACGGTGATGTCTTCGGCTTTCGGTTACTATCGCTTTACAGACGTTCAAGCGGGTCAGACCGTGACGATTGAAATCATTTCAAAACGATACGGATTCCAACCTCGAACCGTTAATGTTTCGGGTGATGCATCAGATTTAAACTTCATCGCCGAACCGTAAAGCCGCGCTTTTGAAAAAGAATAAAAAAGGCAATCCATAATTGGATTGCCTTTTTTATTCTTTAGAGCGTGTCTGGAAATTTGTTTTGGTTAAGGCTTAATGGCGAAAGAATTTGATTACCGAATCGGAGAAGTTTATTCGTGGGCGGAGATTTTTAAACTTCACCGAACGCAGTGCGGAATTTATCAAAAAAACGAAAAGCTCGTTTCGCTGCTGACCGATTTCGGGCTTATTAATCCCTGTTATCCCGATAAATTTACCGGGGAAAACGGCAATCGGATTTTATATACCGGAAACGGCAGGCGCGGCGACCAGCCTTTGAGTCCGCCGAATCGAGCCTTGCTCGCCGCAATTGAAACCGGAAACGCCGTTCCGCTTTTCAACAAGCTCAGTGTCGGTCGCTGGCAATTAACCGGCTTCTGGCGCGTAATCTCCGCCGAATACGTTTTCAACGCCAATCAAAAAAGAATGATCTGGCAATTTACGCTCGAACGCGCTTGATTTATTTCTTTTGTCCGAGCGAAACGGCGCGTTGATATGCGGCGTAAATCGCTTTTGATAAAACCGTGCGGAGGCTGCCTTTTTCCATTTGATAAATCGCTTCGGCTGAAGTTCCGCCGGGCGAGGTGACCATATTTCGCAGCTCTGCCGGGTGTTTATGCGATTCCATCGCAAACAAAACCGAACCGAGAATCGTTTGCTGCACCAATTCTTTCGCCATCTCGCGCGAAAAACCGAGATGGACGCCGGCGTCCGTCATCGCTTCCATCACGAGAAAAACATAAGTCGGACCCGTAGCGGACAAAGCAGTTGCCATATCAATCATATTTTCGGTTTCGACAAACAATTCTTTGCCGAGCGCGCCGAAAATCGCCCGGACTTGTTTTCTGTGTTCATCAGAAACCGCTTCCGTGCAAGTCCAGGCGGTCATTCCCGCACCGATTTGCGAAGGCGTATTCGGCATCACACGAACAACCAGCGGAGTTTTTAATTTGTCCGCAATCGTTTCGATTTTCGCGCCCGCGACAATCGAAACCGTCAACTGCTCCGGCGTGATGTTGTTTTCCAATTCGTCTAAAACGATTTTAATTCGCTGCGGTTTAACTGAGAGACAAACGATTGATTCCTGCGATTTTTGCACTGACTTAGCAGCATCAACGTTTTCGCCGAAAACATTAATTCCGTATTTAGCCCGCAATTCCTCGCGCCGCGACCCGCGCGGATGGCTGGCGGCGATTTGTTCGGGTTTGACGAGATTTTGCCTCAAGATTCCGGCAACAATTGATTCAGCCATCACGCCGCAGCCGATAAAAGCGATTTCCGTTTTTTCTAACAGGTTTTTTGTCAAAGTTTTTGTCGAATCGAAAGATTGCGGTAAATTATCCATAACAATTGATTTTATAATTTTGAAAATGACTATTGAAGAACAATTAGAGTTTTTACGCAAAGGCGCAGCGGAAATTATCCGTGAAGAAGATTTAAAAACAAAACTCGAAAAATCACAAAAAACCGGAAAACCGCTCCGCGTCAAATTGGGCGCAGACCCGACCGCGCCGGATATTCATCTCGGACACACGGTCGTCATCCGAAAACTGCGACAGTTTCAAGACCTCGGTCACATAGTGATTTTTTTAATCGGCGATTTTACCGGATTGATCGGCGATCCGTCGGGCAAATCCGCCACTCGCCCGGCTCTAACGCGCGAAGAAATCGAGGCGAATGCCGAAACCTACAAAACGCAGATTTTTAAATTGCTCGACCCGGAAAAAACCGTGATCGAATTTAACTCGCGCTGGATGGACACGCTCGGTTCGGAAGGCTTTATCCGGCTCGCTTCGCACGTTACTGTCAAGCAGATTCTCGAACGCGACGATTTTGAACAGCGTTTGAATGAAAATCGCCCGCTCGCGCTGCACGAAGTTTTGTATCCGCTCGTGATGGCTTACGATTCTGTCGCGCTCGAAGCCGATGTCGAGCTAGGCGGAACGGATCAGAAATTTAATATTTTGATGGGACGCAATTTGCAGCGCGAATACGATCAGGAAGCGCAAGTTGCGATTATAATGCCGATTTTAAAAGGCTTGGACGGCGTGCAGAAGATGTCGAAATCTCTCGGAAATTACATCGGCATCAACGAATCGCCCGACGAAATGTTTGGCAAAGTGATGTCAATTTCCGATGAGTTGATGTGGGAATATTATGAACTTTTGACCGCTTTTTCTGTTGGCGAAATCGAGCAAATGAAATCGAGCGGCGAAAATCCGCGCAATCTGAAAGTTAATCTGGCGAAACTGATTATCAAAGATTTTCATTCAGAGGAAGCCGCAAATGAAGCTGAAAATGAATTTAATCGCCGTTTCGTCAAAAAAGAAATTCCCGATGAAATCGAAGAAAAGGCTTTAGCCGAAAGCAATTGGAAATTGCCGAAATTGCTGGCTGAAACAGGTTTAGCCGCTTCGGTCGGCGAAGCTCGTCGTTTAATTGAACAAGGCGGCGTTAAAATCAACGGCGAAAAAATTACAAACGCAAACGCCGATGTTGAAATCAGCGATGAAGGAATTTTGCTCCAAGTCGGAAAACGAAAATTTCTGCGTGTAACATCAATCTAAATGTCCGCATTAATCGAAACCGAAGAAATTTTAGTCATCGAAACGCCTGAGCGCGTGCCGCTCGCGTTTGCTCTGGCGTCAATCGGCAATCGTTTTTTGGCTTGCGCGCTCGACCATTTTTTGCAGGTGATTTTGCTGCTTTTAATGGCTTGGGTGTTTTTCTCGGTTGCCGGGATTTCGCGTCTTGACGGTTATTTTGAAGAAGCGCCGAAATGGGTGATCGCGGCGTTTATTATAATCGCGTTTTTAATCTTTACGGGTTATTTCGCCATTTTTGAATGGGCGATGAACGGGCAGACGCCGGGCAAACGCCTTTTAAAGCTGCGCGTGATTCGTGAAGACGGGCGACCGATTACGCTATGGGAAGCGGCGGCAAGAAATCTGCTCAGGAATTTCGATATGATGCCGCTGCCGTTTTATTCAATCGGTTTGATTTCGGTTTTTGTCAGCAATCGCGACCAGCGCATCGGTGATTTGTTTGCCGGAACGGTCGTTGTCCGCGAACGCCAGACCGAAGCGCCAACTTTTGAACAAGTCTTTGCAGCTTCCGCAACGAGCGATGAGGCTTACCGACGCCAATTTCCGCCGACGCATTTTGCGGCGGATTTATCGCAGATAACCGAAAAAGAAATTGAAGTCGTCGAAAATTTCCTTCGCCGCCGCGAAGATTTAAAAGAATTCTCGCGCAAATGGATGGCTTGGCGCGTGGCGATGCCGATTCTTTATAAATTAAAACCTGGATACGATTTGCAAACTTTTACCTACGAAGGCTTTCTCGAAGAGCTGCTTCATCGCTTCCGCGCCGAGCGGAGATTTGTCGCATAAAAAAGGCGGTTTTTAAAAACCGCCTTTTCTCCCGATTTTAATTATCTTTCCATTTGTAAGGGAAGATTTTTCCGGCTTGTTCCGGTGCTACTTTTTCTCCGAAAAGCTCTAATGCTGTCGTTAAAACAACATCGCGCTGCGCAGCTAAATCGGCTCCGGTCGGAAGCATAACCAATTGCGGCGTAACGCCGATGTGTTCGAGTGTGTTACCGTCAGTCATAATCACGTCTGCATTGGTGATGCTGAGACCGTACGGAATGATGCTGTCCGCTCCTAATTGCATCGGTACGCCGCGCGACTGCATCACCGCACCGGCGGATTGGTCGCCGATCACGACTCCGCGTTGGTGAATTTGAACAAAGCGGGCGAAAAGCTCGGAAGCTGAACCGGATTGGCTGTCTATTAAGACGATCAAATTTCCTTTGTAAACGTCTTTTCCTTTCGATTTAGCCATTTGCGGCTTCATTTCTTTGCGTCCCTTGAGGTCTGCAATCTTGGTGTCTTTCTCGACAAAATAGCCAGCCAATTCTTCAAGCGCCACGACATAACCGCCGCCGTTGCCGCGTAAATCCAAAATCAGATTACCGGCTCTGCTCAGTTTTCCCTGCATAATGCCGGTGATAATGCCCGGCTCGGTTGCGAATGTCGGCATTTTCCAAATCATCGTGTTTCCGACTTGAACAAAACGATGCTCAACCACGTCGTCGGAGCTAAGCTCAAAGTCTCGAACGAGATCCTCGAAATTGAGAATCGTTTTTTCCGTTTTGACTTTTGAGGCGAAGTTCAGCTCGCGCGGTTCTTTCGCCGAGGGACTTTGCACTACCAAATTCATCCCCGGGCGCGGGCTGAGCGTGTTGTAGTAGTACATCATTTTCCACATATCCTTGCGGGTGGGTTTAAAGCCTTCGATTGATAAAACCTGATCGCCCGGCTGCAAGCCTTTCTTTTCGGCATCGCTGCCCGGTCTGACGTTAATGACAAAACATTTGTCGCCGATCATTTGCAGCCGAACTCCGTAATCGTATTTAGTCGGGCGCGAAGGCGGATAAAAAGTCGTATGAGAGTCGTTTAAATCGAGAACCGCCTGAGCGACAATTCCGAAGGCTTGTCCGAGGGAAGTCGCTTGATCGAGCTTATCTTCGGCGATTTTAAATCGCTCGTCCAGATTAACTCCTTTGTAGTTGGAATCGTAATATTTTTCTTTGATCTCATTTTTAACGGCTTTCAGCATATCTTTCGCGCGACCACGCTGAAGACGGTCAAGATTTTGCGCCGAAACCGAAACGGCAGCCGACACGAGCAAAAGAAAAAACGCGGTGAAATTTAGTCGCAAATTAAAACGACGTAATGCATTTAATATCGAATTCATTTTTAAGTTGTTTCTCCTATCCGAGAATGTGAAGGTCGGGAGAATCAGAATATTAACACACAAATCAATCAGGATAAAACCGGAAAAGCGTATAAACCTAAGAAACGTTAGCGATATTCAAAACCTTATTTGCATAACTTTAATTAATAAATCCCGTCTTCTCCGGGCGGTCTGGTATTCCAGCGTTTGTGAATCCAGAGCCATTGTTCGGGATAAAGGCGAACGTATTTTTCCACAACTTTCGTGATTTTCTGAGTTAATTCGCGGACATTCTCATCCGAAGCGTCGCCTTGTTTGTATTCGACGGGCGGTTCGAGATAAACGACGTATTTTTGTTTCGTTTCTTCCCAAACCGCAAAAGCCGGAAGCACAACAGCATTAGTTTTCAGGGCGAGTTTTGCGATGCTGACAGTCGTCGAAGCCGGAACGCCGAAAAAATCGACAAAAACACCTTCTTTTTCCTGCGCGTTTAAATCTGCCAGAATCCCCAAAAGCTCGCCGTTTTCCAGCACGCGAAACATTTGCCGAGCGGAACGGGTTTTGTCCAAAGTGACGCTCCCGAATTTCGTCCGAAACGCATCAACATATTTTTCGAGCAGCGGATTATCAATGCGCCGGACGAGAATATTCATCCCGAAACCAAAGGCGGGCGGCAGCAGATTAAAAACTTCCCAGCTTCCGAAATGCCCCGTAAAAAACAAAACTCCGCGCCCCGCAGCGCGCGCGCGGTCAAAATGTTCTTTACCGACGACTTCGACGACGCTGCGAACATCTTCGAGCTTGAATTTACGGAAATGCGAAACAAAACCGAGATGCCTGCCGATAGATTCAAACGTGCCGAGAACGATTTTGTCTTTTTCTTCGGCGGGCATTTCAGGAAAAGCGATGTCCAGATTTCGCCGCGCGGTTTTTTGTAATTTAGGAAAACGAGAACCGAGGAATCTGCCGACCGATTTGCCGAAACGCATCGAAGTTTCGAGCGGCAAAGCGCCGATTGCACCGAGCAAGCTGCGAACCGCGATAAGTTCTGATTTGTTTTGAAGATTGCTGCGCTTTTTCGGCATCTAAAGAGATAATTTTGTTTTCGGAATTGCGCTCATTTTCCTTTACCGATCCAACGCTTTGTTTCGACTATTTCATCAATTTTATTTTCTAAATTGTAAAGCTGTAGCGGAAAAATGCTATCGGCACTTCCTCCACTTGAATTTATTTCACTTCGGCAACCCAAATAGTGTGTAATATTTTTCTCTTTTCCATTTAGTTTTACGGAAAGCGTAACCGTAGGATTATCAGTTGCGATTAATGAACAACTGCCTAAATCATTGGTATATGAGTCTTCGTAAGAATAGAAATTTGCCTTTTCAATTTCGGAAACCAGTTGCTTCATTTTTTCGTTGCTCAAACTGCCTGTAACTTCTCCTTTAGTTTCTGTGTAATCAATTCCATTAAATAAAACTTTTCCGTCAGATTGAATATTCAACTCATAAACCGGACAAGTTCCATAACAATGCGACCTTTTCATTGATAAAGACAATTCCGTATTACTTGTTTGCGGTTCAGGTTTTATATTTTCGGTTTGCGAAACTGAATTTCCGCAAACTGCCAATATACAAACAAAAAATAAAGAAAAGACTTTTGAGATAAACATAATCAATCCCAAATTATGCCGCGATTCTTTCAACTCGATTATAAACGGTATCGCGCTCGACGGCTTCAAAACCGGCATTTTCGATCAATTCAATCAACTCCTGACGCGACATTTTAACTTCGCCTTCGTTTGAATAACTGTGAGTCAATTCGCCGCCGTCCGTAATGGTTCCGTCCAAATCGTTCGCGCCGAAATGCAAAGCAGTCTGCGCCAGATTTTTACCCAGCATCACCCAATACGCTTTGACGTGATCGAAATTATCGAGCATAAGGCGCGAAACCGCGATTGTTTTCAACGAATCAACTCCGCTCGGTCCCGGCAAGCTGGAAAGCGCGGTTCCCGGCGGATAAAAAGCGAGCGGAATAAAGCATTGAAAACCGCTGGTTTCGTCCTGTTGCTCGCGCAGTTTTACAAAATGATCAACGCGGTCTTCGATTGATTCGATGTGACCGTAAAGCATCGTCGCGTTGGTTTTCAAACCCGCTTTATGGACTTTTCCCGCCAGTTCAAGCCAGCGCGCGCCGTCGCATTTGTGGTCGCAGATGCGCGAGCGAGTCGGTTCGGCGAAAATCTCCGCGCCGCCGCCCGGACACGAATCCATTCCCGCCGCTTTCAGCTTTTCAATCACTTCTTCGTCCGACATTTTGTAAAAGCGGGCGAAAAAATCCAATTCGACCATCGTTAGAGCTTTCAAATGCAGCGCGGGAAATTCCTGTTTCAAAGCGCGAAACAAATCGGTGTAATAAGAAAAAGGCAGCTTTGTGTTCAAACCGCCGACAATGTGCAATTCGGTTGCACCTTCATTAACCGCATTGCGGGCAATCTCGATGCCTTCGTCAATCGAATGCGTGTACGCACCTTCTTGTCTGGCGCGTTTGTAAAAACCGCAAAACTTGCAATCGGCGACGCAGATGTTCGTGTGATTAAAATGGCGGTTGACGTTGAAATAAGTCGTTTTCCCGTGCTTTTTGCGCCGCACGAAATCCGCCAATTTTCCGAGCGCGTTTAAATCATCCGTTTTATAAAGCGCCGCGCCTTCATCAAATGAAAGCCGCTCGCCGCGCTCAACTTTTTGGGCAATAAAATTTAATTTTGTATCGTGTGAAAATTGCATAATTGCTATGATAAAGTGCAATCCCTATTCCTAAACTTTAGCAAAAATCGTATTTGATGTTTATTTAGAAAGCTAAGTAATCCGGCAGTTTATTTGACGGTTGTAATTTTCTACTTGTAAGTTTATTAGCAATTCGCAAAAAACAAAAATGAAATTTGTAAAAATGCGAAGCGACGATTGTTGGTTATGTAGGAGATGTAAATGGACTTTGATAATGAACTAGAATCGTTATTGATGCAAAAACGCAATGTTGAACTATCAATCGAAAAACTTTTTGCCGAAAAATATAATCGAGAAATTCGATTTAGTTCTAAAAAATTGGTTGCGGATTTGGGCGAGTATTATTTTTACAAGGCAGCATCTGTTTTTGTGGAATTGAAACAAGGCGTTACAAATAATTGCGATTGCGATTTTACCGGAAAATTATTTCCTGAATATCAGGAGAAATTCAATTTAAATCTTGATGTAGTTCGAGTTGAGGTGAAAACAAGGCACGCACAAGTCGGAAACAATCATTTATTCGGAATCAAACCACAAAAATTCGACCTTTTAGCATTTGTTGCTTTGTCTGATTACCTTAAATGCCGACATATCGGATTGATTAAATCCTCAGATATAAAGGTTGATAATCAAAGTCGAATAAAATATTCAGATTATTATAGAAATGGACTCGTGATATGGAAATCAAATGATTGGGAAGAAATATAAAGACGTGAAAGCCGAAATCACAAATGAAACTATGCGGCTAAAACTTCGATATATTCACTTTTCGACGAAGGTTTTGGAATTTCCGCGCCCGATTCCTGCAAATCTTCAAGATGAAATTCGATTGCTTCCTGAATCAATAGCTTTACTTCTTCTTCCGTTTCGCCGACAGCGATACAACCGGGCAAATCCGGCACATACGCGCCGAAACTGTTTTCGCCTTCTTCAATCACAACCATATAACGCATATTTTTACCTCATTATTTTTTCAAACCCGCTTGTTTCAAAACGCTGTTCAAAGTTCCGATTGGAATATCAACGCTTTCTTTTCCAGCGATTGTTACAGTTCCGCTTTTTGTCGGATGATGAAATTGTCGGTGACTTCCTTTTACTCTGACTAAATACCAGCCGTCTTTTTCAATCAATTTGATAAGCTCTTTGACTTTCACATTCAATCCCAAATTTCCTGCAAATTCAGCACAAACCCTTTGAGCAATGGCTCGCCTGAAATTTCTTTCGGATTTTCCAGAACTTCCGTTTGAGCGTTCGAACGATAAATATAAACTCTCTTTGTGTTTGGATCTATCAACCAACCGATTTGTACGCCGTTTTCGATATATTCACGCATTTTCGCTTGCAGTTTCTTAATCGAATCCGATGGCGAGCGTAATTCAAGCGCAAAATCGGGCGCAAATGGAATCGGCTTTTCCTGTTCCGTCTCGCTCAAGCTGTTCCATTTTTCATTGCTCAGCCACGATGCGTCGGGCATTCGCTTCGCGCCGTTTTTTAAATTAAAAACCGTTTCCGAATTAAAAGTAACGCCCGTCCCATCTTCTTCAGCCCATTCATCAAACCGCCGTGAAATTCTATTATTTCTTCTGCCCGTTTTTCCGCCCGTTCCCGGCATAATTTCCAAATCTCCGTCTTTGTTCATTTCAACGCGCCAGCCTTCGTTGCGTCTGGAAAACTCCAAAAATTCCTCGTCGCTCATCCTTTTCAAAACCGAGCCGAAATCGAATTTAAGAGTCGTTTCCATTTCAATGACAGAAACATTTTTTGGCGAATTCGTCTGAATTGTTACTAAACTCATTTCCGCTTTCCTTTCAATCCCAAATTTCCTGCAAATTCAGCACAAAGCCTTTGAGCAAAGGTTCGCCGGAAACTTCTTTCGGATTTTCCAAAACTTTCGTTTCCGTCTTCGGGCGATAAATGTGAACTCGTTTATTTTGCGGGTCAATCAACCAGCCGAGCTGCACTCCGTTTTCGATGTATTCGCGCATTTTCTTTTGCAAATCTTTGAGTCTGTCCGTTTCCGAGCGCAACTCAATAACAAAATCCGGCGCGATTTTGGCGAACTTCCGTCGTTTTTCTTTTGGCAGAGCATTCCAGCGTTCATAGCGAACCCAGGAAACATCGGGCGAACGCATTGCGCCATTTGGCAAAGTAAAACCTGTCGAAGAATCAAAACCTTTCCCAGTTGCGTCTTGTCTTGCCCAAATGCCAAAATCAACTGCAAGATCAAAATTTTTCCCGCCTGTCTCAGTATAAGCCGGTGGCATAACAATAACGTCTCCTTCTTTTGTGCGCTCAATTCGCAAATCAGGATTTTCTTCACAGAATTTATAAAAATCGTCTTCGCTCATTTTTTTGAGCAGGGGGAAATTTACTTCAATCGGATCAACGAGCGAACCGACGTATAATTTTGAACCGCGTTTTGCTGTTGCACTCGGAATCATATTTTTACCTCAGTTCAATTTTGACACGAAAACCGCGCTGCCGAAAGTCAGTAACAAAATCACGCTGACAAAAGCATTGGTCGTGAAAAACGCAGCATTTAAGCGGCTCAAATCATTCGGGCGGACGAGCAAATGCTGATAAATCAAAAGCGCGCCGGTTAAAACAACGCCAAGCAATGCGAGCCAGCCGAGTTCGGTGAACGAATAAAGCAGAATCAAAACTAGAAACGCTTGAAAATGAAAAATTCGCGCCACCATCAATGCGCCTGCGATGCCGAGCTTTGCCGGAATCGAATGAAGTCCGGCTTTTTTATCGAATTCAAAATCCTGACAGGCGTAAATTACGTCAAACCCGGCTGTCCACATCATCACGATGAGCGAGAGCAAAACGGGGACGGGCGAATCAATCGCGCCGCGCACGGCTATCCAGGCGGCAGTCGGCGCGATTGCCAGCGACCAGCCTAAAATCAAATGCGCGAGCGCGGTAAAACGTTTGGCGTAGGAATAAAACAAAACGCTGAAGAGCGCGACGGGCGACAAAATCAAAGTCAATTGATTGAGCATCGCCGAAGCCAGAAAAAACAGAGCGCACGACGCAAACATAAACGCCCAAGCGAAATTGATTGAAAGTTTTCCGGCTGGCAATTCCCGGTTTGCGGTGCGTGGGTTGGCGGCGTCAATTTTTCGGTCGGCAATGCGGTTAAAAGACATCGCCGCCGAACGCGCGCCGATCATTGCCATTGTGATCCAGAAAATTTGCCAGAGCGTCGGCAAACCGTTCGCCGCCAGAACTGCGCCCAGAAACGCGAACGGGAGCGCGAACAAAGTATGCTCAAACTTGATCATTTCGAGCGTCGTTTTTAATTTTTGCCAGAAGGAAGCCATCTTTAATATCGGAAAGCAAAAGAAATGCCAACGTGAAAAGTTTAACAAAATCCGGCTTTCAAAGCATTTCAGGCTTGGCAAAACGCCAAATATTCCGGTTTGAAAATGCAATTTGCGTTTGGCGTTTTAAAATTATTTGCTACAATCCGACGCGCCCGTTTTTCGGGCAAAAACAAATGCAGTCAAATCAAATTCTCGAAACATGGCAAATCAACAATCGCGTCAATCTTTATTTGCTCGAAGCGATTGCGCCGGAAAATCTGTTCGCCGCGCTCGCTTCAAAGGGACGAAACGCGGGTGAGCAGTTCGCGCATATTCAAAATGTTCGTTTGATGTGGCTCAAACAAGCCGCGCCCGAATTGCTGGAAAATCAAATTAAAATCGAAAAAGAAAATGCGGGCGATAAAGGTTTGCTCAAAAACGCGCTCGCAAATTCTGCTGAAGCAATCGGACAAATGCTTCTTGCGGCAATTGAAAAAGATGGCAAAATCAAAGGTTTTAAGCCGCACGCGACGGCTTTTCTGGGTTATTTAATTTCGCACGAAGCGCATCATCGGTCGCAGGCGATTCTCGCGCTCAAGCAATCCGGTTGCGCGATTGATAAAAAAGTTCTTTTCGGAATTTGGGAATGGGGCGTGCGCTAGAAATTTATGCCTTCGGGAAAAACACACGACGCAATTACATTTCTGCTCGCGCCGCCGACGTTTCTGCTCGTTTGGCGCTTGACTGACAATGCTTCACTCGCGGCTTTTGCTGCCGGAGCGTTTCTTTTCGGCGGTTTGATGTTCGGTCCAGATTTGGACACGCAATCGGTTCAATACACGCGCTGGGGAATTTTCCGATTTCTCTGGTTTCCTTACAAAGTCGTTTTCGCGCATCGCTCGCGCTGGTCGCACGGGCTTGTTTTCGGAACGCTGTTTCGTGTCGTTTATTTCTGCGGCGCGGTTACTTTGTTCGGCGCAATCTTTTTTTTCTTTGCCGCAATGCTCAGAAATGCCGCGCCGCCTTCGCTCGATCAAATTCGAGAACTGTGGGAAACGGCTGGTGTTTGGACGCGGTTGAATGTCGGCGATTACGCGCTCGCGGCAATTTTTCTCGGTCTCTGGCTCGGCGCGGCGAGCCATACCTTGACGGATTTAATCGGAACTTTTCTTAAAACGGGCAAGGTCAAGGATTTTTTGTAATTCAGGCTTTTAACGCCGTACGGAAAGCAACCGGAAAGCCTGTTTGCGAACGGCTTCGGAAACGTTGCGATTATTGCTGATTCCCTGCAAATCTTTGGCTAAAATGCGCGGCAGGAGATGCAAAACGGTCGGCAGCGGCGTGCGCGGATTACGGACGAGGTGGTGAATAATCACGTAATTTCGAGACCAGGTGCGATTGCCTTCGATTTGCCGCAAAACTTCGCCCGGAACGGATCGCATCGCGGCGATTTTTTCGACTTCATTCTCGGTAATCCGTGGATTTGACAACACGGCTTGAGCGACTATTCGATTCGGGTCGCGGATCAGAACGACGCGTACTTCGCGGTCGCCTTTCATCGCCAATTTCACGCGGTCTTTGATCGGCATCATCAAGATGCGGCGAATCAGCGCGACTCGTTCGGGCGCGGCGTCGCCTTCGAGCAGCGTTTGACTGATGATTTTTTCCGCGAGCGCGCGGCGGTGTTCTTCGGTTTCCTCGTAAAGCTCTTCGATCAGCTCAAAAGCCAGCCACGAGTCTTCGACTTCCGAATCCGGCACTTCGATATGCTCGGCGATGGCGAGCATATCTTCAAAAGTAAAACCGCCGTTGTCCGGTTCGGTTTCGGCTTCGTTTAAACCGGCGGCAAATTCGGCTTGCTCGATAAATTCGGCGGCGGCATCGTTGCCTTTGGCGCGCAATTCGGCGGCGATTTGTTTAGCGCCGCGCTGCTTTTCAAAAAACTCTTTCCGCGTTTCCTGCACGCGCCGAACGGCATCGGTCGTCGCAGCCGGATTCGAGAAAACGGCGTCGAGAATTTCCGGCGTGCGAATTAAGCGCTGCTGGTTGACCGTAACCAATTCGAGCAAGGTCGGGTCGCTCGTTTTTCGGGCGAGCTTTAAAATTGATTCGTCGGGCGTTTTGAGATTTGAAACGACCGATTCGTAGATTTTACGGTCGAACGAATCGGTTTCCGCGATCAGCGACAAAACATTCTCGGCGATTCCTTCGGTCGAAACAACGCTCAATAAATTTCCGGTCGGCTGAGAACGAAAAGTCTCGCGCGCGGATTCGGCGATTTCGGCGTCCTGGTCGGCTGAAAGAAAAGCTAAGACTTCGAGAAAATCAACGAGCGGGAGCGGCAGATTTCCCTTAGCCGTTGCTAGTCGGGCGGCGCGCGGCGCTGCGCCTGAAATAACGGCTTTTGCCGCCGGATTGGTGGTAACGATTTCTGAATTCATTTTGAGAGAAGTTCGATTGCGGCGACCGAATCTGGAGGTCGGTCAAGTTGACAAAAGAATTGTATCATCTTGTTTCAATTTGAGAAAACATTTTTTTGTTTGACGCGGAGGTGAAAAGAAAGTCAAAATTGAGTTTACGGGGTTTCGAGGATGAAACAAGAGAAAAATCTGTTCAAATTAATTTTTCTGTTTGCCGTTTTTGCAGCGGCGATTGTTCCGGCGCGGGCGCAAACGGTGGTTGATAAAACAGTAGCGACCGTCGGCGACGGCGTGAAAAGCGAATTGATAACTTATTCGGATTTGCTCTGGCAGCTCGCTTTGCAGCCGGACACGCCGATCAACGAGCCGCGCAAAGAAGATTTGGAAGCCGCGCTGCAAACTCTGACAGAGCAGCGATTGATCGCGCTCGAAGCCGAACGACTGCCAACCGTAACGCCGAGCGAAGCCGAGGTGACGGCGGAAATTCAGCGGTTTGTCAAGCAATTTCCGGCGGCGTCGGTTTTTGAAGCGCGACTCAGGCGCGTCGGTTTTAAATCAATCGAAGACCCGAATTTTCGCCGAATCATCGAACAGCGTCTGGCGGTTGAAAAATATCTCGATTTTCGCTTTCGCTCATTTATCGTCGTCACGCCCGCCGACGAAGAACAATATTACCGCGAAACTTACGTGCCTGATTTTCGCCGCAGAAATCCCGGCGTCGTCCCGCCACAAATCGAAGCGGTTCGCAACACAATCAATCAACAAATCACCGAAACGAGAATCGAAACCGAAATCAATCGCTTTCTCGAAGAAGCGCGCAACCGCGCGTCTATTACAATTCTTTACCCGATTTGAGATGAGGAGAAAAGGAGAAGAGGAGAAGAGGAATAAATCGGGATGAGCGTCAAAATTATAAGGCATCAAGATTTGGATGTTTACCGAAAAGCCTTTGACGCATCAATGCAAATTTTTGAACTTTCAAAAGACTTTCCAAAAGAAGAAACTTATTCACTAACCGACCAAATACGCCGCTCACCTCGTTCGGTTTGTGCAAACATCGCCGAGGCTTGGCGGAAACGCCGCTATCAAGCTGCTTTTATCAGCAAATTAAACGATTGCGAAGTTGAAGCGGCGGAAACACAAACGTGGTTAGAGTTCGCCGTTCGCTGTCAATATATAGAGCCGGAAGTTGGTAGAGCTTTATTTAAAATCTACGACGAAATAATTTCAATCTTAGTTACAATGATAAAAAATTCAGATTCGTGGGTTTTACCAACCGGACGAAGATAGAAAAGTCAATTAGCTTATTCCTCTTCTCCTTTTCTCCTCTACTCCTCTTCTCAATTAGATTTGCCTTGAAAATCGCGACGAATAAACCGGACTAAATTCTTGATTTCCTCATCGGTTATCTTGCCTTTGAAAGCGGGCATTCCGTCGCCGCCTTTTTCGATGTGTTCGATATATTCGGAATCAGGTTCTGCGGCAACGCGCGGGTCTTTAAAATTCGGGACTTTGATTTTCTCGCCCTCAATTTCTTTTAATCCGCCTTCGCCGGTTTCTTTGTGACAATTGATGCAGCGTTTTAAATAAAGCTCGCGCGTTGCGGCTAGTTCGTCGGCGGGAGTCGAAACAGGCGCGGCGGTTTGATTGTTTGCCGCCTGGTTTGTCGGCGCGCTTGTCGTGTTTTGCGAAACGTTTGCGCCGGAACAAGCGGCGAACAAAATTGCAGCCGAAAAAACTAAAGATAATTTAATAGAATTCATTCCAATTTCCTCGAAAATAAAGCTCCGAGATTTTAGCTTAAAATCAAATTTGCGCAAATCGTTTACGGAAGCAGGTAATGTCCTGATAAATCGTGACTGAAAAATAATTGTTTTTCACGAATAGAAAGAAACATTAATTATGATGAAAAGCCATATCTCGTGAAATTTCGTCAAAATTTCGTCAAAATTTCGTTACTTTTACCAACTAATTAATAGAAGATGTCCAGCCATAAACACACGCATTGAATTATAAGGGTTCTTCCTTTGGTTCAGTTTTTTAACTACAGATTCAAACAAAAACAAAATTTAAAAGTTTTAGCGAGTATCAGCAAAGGCTTGGAAAGCCGTTGATAAACGCAAACTGAAAATGCTGTTAATGGTGTGCAAAAAGTAAATTAGGAGCTTCTATATGTATTTCAACCTGCGGCGTTTCTCGCTTTTTCTATTCCTGGCGCTTTCAACAACATTTACCGCTTTCGAGCTGATCCGGCAAATTCAATTACCGGCTGAAGCTTCAAGTATCGAACAGAATAAAATAAATCACGTACTTCAAACGGATAAAACCGAATCGAATAAATCTTTTGCTCAACTCCCACTGAGTTTTGAAGCCAATTACGGTCAGACTGATCGCAAAGTAAAGTTTTTCACTCGGAGCACGGGCTATAACATTTATTTTACCCCAACAGAAGCGGTGCTAACTCTTAAAATGAGTGATAGCGAAAAACCGAAAAGCGACTCAAATGAAAAGCCCAAAACATCTGACAGCATAATGCGAATGAAGTTTGTCGGAGCTAACCGAGCGCCGCACGTTACGGGCGCGGATGAATTGCCGGGAAAGAACAACTACCTGATCGGCAACGACCCGCGAAAGTGGCGCACAAATGTTCCGACCTACGCCAAAGTTAAATACGAGAGCGTTTATCCGGGCGTGGATGCAATCTTTTATGGTAATCAACGGCAAATAGAATATGATTTTATAGTAGCTCCGGGCGCTGATCCTAAAATCATTAAACTCGGTTTTCAAGGAGCAAAAGCTTTAAATATCAGTCCTGACGGCGATCTTGTTTTGCAGACGAACGGCAGCGAGATTCGTCAATCCAAGCCTGTAATCTATCAGGAAACGGATGGCATCCGCCGCAATGTCAAAGGCAGCTACCTGCTTATAGACAAAACAATGGTCGCTTTTAAAATCGGGGATTATGACCACTCACGCCCGCTCGTTATAGATCCCGTGTTGGTTTACTCTACATTTCTTGGAGGTTCTTTAGCAGACGCCGTGCAGGACGTAGCCGTAGATGCGGCTGGTAATACGTATCTGACCGGCTACACCACATCCATCAACTTTCCGCATGCAGGTGCCGTAAACGATTCTTCTCACAATGGCGGGGATGATGTTTTTGTAACTAAGTTGAATGCGACTGGAACAACCGCTCTCTATTCCACTTATTTGGGCGGAAGCAACGATGAAAACGGATTAGGCATTGCATTGGATTCGTTGGCAAACGCTTATATTACCGGACTTACCAGGTCTCCTAATTTCCCGATAACACCGGGTGTTGCTGACAGCACATGCCAGTCAACGACAGGTCCCGGCGGGCTTTGCGCTCCTTTCCCGCACGCAGGCGACGCCTTTGTAACCAAACTGAATGGTACCGGAGCTATTGCTTATTCGACTTTTGTCGGAGGACTTAATTATGAGCAGGCTCATGCAATAGCCGTTGACGGCGCAGGTAATGCTTATATTACGGGGCAGATCGCGGATGGCTTCTCCTGCACTTTTCCAACCGTCAACGGCTACGACAACTGCGCGAACAGTTATTATGACGCGTTTTTGACCAAGCTTAACTCTACCGGAACGGCTTTTCTGTATTCGACTACATTAGGCGGGTTTAGTGATGAGTATGGAGCAAGCGACATAACCGTGGACAACGCGGGCAACGCTTTTATAGCGGGACCTTCAAGGTCTTCTAATTTCCCGATAACACCCGGCGCGTATTCCGCTTGTGGTTCCGGCGGTTCTTTCGACGCATTCGCGGCGAAGATAAACACGAATGCGTCAGGAGCCGCATCTCTCGCTTATTCAACGTGCGTCGGCGGTAGCGCTGACGACGGCGCGAGCGGAATTGACATTGACTCCGCCGGAAACATTTGGTTGACGGGCAACACCTCTTCAACCAACTTTCCGACCGTTAATTCGTTTGACAGCTCGGCAAATGGCGGCGGCGACGCCTTTCTAGCTAAACTCAATCCATTTGCTGCCGGAGCAAGTCAGCTTGTTTACAGCAGTTATCTCGGAGGCAGCGGAGGAGACGGCGGGTCGGATGTAAGAATTGATGGAAGTGGAAATGTTTATGTCGTTGGGACAACGGGTTCGACCAACTTTCCGACTGCAGATCCCCTTCAATTGCACCAGGGCGGCAATGATGCTTTCGTCACCAAATTGAATCATACGGCAGCAGGTTCCGCACAACTTCTTTATTCTACTTATTTGGGCGGATGCAACAATGATAGCGCCAGGCGTGTTGCAGTAGACTTCTCTGACAATGCCTATGTAATCGGTGGTACAAATTCACCATCGTTTCCGACAACGACAGGCACTTATCAAAATATCTACGGCGGCAGCGGCGACGGCTTCGTTGCAAAAATATCGGGCAGCGGTCAGACAACTCCGGTTATAGGCTGCGGTAGTGCAGACAGCGATGGAGACGGCGTGGCAAACTCGGCGGACAACTGCCCAAACACATCGAACCCGGATCAGGCGGACACAGACGGTGACGGTATCGGCAATGTCTGTGATCCGACACCGAACGGCGACACCGATAATGATGGCGTTGACAACAATTCGGATAATTGCCCGAACGCGGCGAATCCCGCTCAAACGGACACCGACAATGATGGGATTGGCGACGCCTGCGACCCGAAGCAAAACGACGGACCAACCGGCGACTCGGATAATGACGGCGTACTTAACAACGCCGACAATTGTCCCTCAACTGCCAACCCGGACCAACTCGATACCGACGCAGATGGACAAGGCAATGCCTGTGACACGGACGATGATAACGACGGCGTCACGGACGCTGATGAGACAACGGCGGATAGCGATCCGCTAAATCCTGCTTCGAAACCGGAGGTATGCGACGGAACGGACAACGATTTGGATAATTCAACGGATGAAGGCTTCACTAACACAGATGGCGACAATCAAGCTGATTGCGTTGATTCGGATGATGACAACGACGGAGTTTCTGACGTAGACGAAATAACCGCAGGCTCTGATCCGCTCAACGCGGCTTCAAAACCGGAAATCTGCGACGGCGTTGACAACGACCTCAATAACGAGGTTGATGAAGGTTTTGTCAATACCGACGGCGACAGCCAAGCCGATTGTGTTGACGCCGACGATGATAACGACGGCGTGTTTGATGCGGATGAAGCGGCTGCCGGCTCTGATCCGCTTAATCCAAACTCGAAGCCCGAAGTTTGTGACGGCGCGGATAACGATCTTAACGAGGGTGTGGACGAGGGATTTGCCAATACTGACGGTGATACACAGGCAGACTGCGTTGATTCTGATGACGACAACGACGGGCAATCGGATGCGGATGAGCAAGCCTGCGGCTCAAACCCGCTCGATGCGAACAGCAAATCTACCGATACCGATAATGATGGAAAACCCAACTGTGTTGACGCTGACGATGACGGCGACGGTGTTCCAGACACCAACGATAATTGTCCATTAGCTGCCAATCCAGACCAGGCAAATGCGGACGGTGACGCGCAGGGCGATGTCTGCGACGCTGACGATGA
Organism: Pyrinomonadaceae bacterium; assembly: GCA_036387135.1. GTDB lineage: Bacteria > Acidobacteriota > Blastocatellia > Pyrinomonadales > Pyrinomonadaceae > JALZCH01. Next base: position 19,111 of record DASVUH010000060.1, read on the forward strand.
TAATGACGGCGTACCTGACGGAACGGACTTGTGTCCGGCGACTCCGGCTAACACAGCGGTCAACGCAAATGGTTGTCCCGATGCAGACCGGGATGGTGTTGCGGATACAACAGACAACTGTCCCTTTACAGCCAATCCTGATCAGCGAGACACCAACGGCGATGGAGTCGGCGACGTTTGCACGCCATTCGGATTACCAACCGGCGGTCAATTCGTCATCGGCGATCTCGTCAACCAGTCTGCGGGAGCTACCGTTAACTTCTGGGGTTCGCAATGGTTGCAGAACAACCCGATGAGCGGCGGTTCAGCGCCGAATTCGTTCAAAGGCTTCGAGAATGGCAATGCGCTGCCGCACTGCGGAAGCACATGGACAAGCCAGCCCGGAAACAGCTCTAATCCACCGCCGACAATACCGCAATATATGGCGGTAATCGTGTCAAGCTCGGTGCAGAAGAATGGGTCTGTTATTACGGGGAACGTGCGCCGGATCATAATCGTCAAGACCAACCCCGGTTACGGTCCTTCGCCCGGTCATTGGGGTACAGGCGAGGTTGTCGCAATACTTTGCACCACTCCGTAATTTAATAGAAGGAGAAAATTAACAGGGATAAAAAGGATGAAAGAGATTGATAAAAACAAGAAATATCCTCTTTATCCCTTTCATCCCTGTTAATTCTTTGTATCTCACTTTAATAAAATCTGCTCTGGAACTCTCCCGGAAGTAAATTTGAAACTCGGACTTGAGTTTGAGTGACTTTCTGTTTTTAGAAAAATCAACTTTGCCTGATGAAATTTTGCGCGGCTTTTAATTCGGGAATATCTTCGTCGGCTTGATTCCAATTTTGGAGAAAGAGCTTGTAATTTTCTGCGGCTTTTTCGGTTAAACCTTTTCGCTCAAAGGCTTGTCCGAGATGGAATCGCGCGAGCGGGTAGTTTGGATTGAGCTGCAAAACGCGCTCGTATTCGGCAATGGCTTCGTCATATCTGCCGAGTTCCAGATAAGCAATGGCGAGGCAGTCTTCGTAGGAATCAATATTCCAGATCGGCGGAGGAAGCCTGGCGGCTTCTTTAAAATAACCAATAGCTTCGTCGGCTCCGCCGTTTTTGAGCGCGATGTAACCGCGTTTGTAAAACTCGAATCTTCGTTTGGTGCGCGCTCCGCGGTCGTTAAAAAGCGCGGGAACAAAAATTTGTTCTTCCAAATCTTTTGCCTTTTTCGCATCGCCGCGCAACCGTGCTATGACAAACGAGTTCCAAACATACTCCTTTCTATTTTTTAAAGCTTCGACGGCGTATTTTTCGGCTCGGTCAACGTCGCCTTTTTTCAGATAAACGGAGGCGAGATTGTCGTAACCTCTGGCGCGTTCGTTTACCGAAGGCGCGATTTGAACGTATTTTTCGTACAAACCAATCGCCTCGCGGTATTGCCCGATTTGTGCGCGGGTGTTTGCCAGATGAACCAGAGCAATCTCGAATTTCGGATTTAATTCGAGCGCGCGGTTGTAGTTTTCAATCGCTCGTTTGTAATTGCCCTGCCATTGATAAGCCAATCCCAGACTGTCGTAAGCGTTCGGTTCTTCGGGAGCGAGCGCGACGTAACGACCGCGAGCGGCAATCGCTTCTTCGTGTCTGCCAATCTCTGACAAAACGCCGCCGAGCGTGTTGTAAATGTCTTTGGCTTCGGCGTCAATCGCCAAGCCCTGCCGCATCACATTGACGGCTTCTTCCATTCGCCCTTCGCCCGCGAGCAATCGCCCCAGACGCCAATACGCTTCGGTTTCAAAAGGATAACGATTTATGATTTCCCGATATTCCCGAATCGCATTCGGGTAATCGAGATTCGCAATCGCATACCAGGCGGAGATGTTCAAACGGTCGTTTTCCGTCAATCTGTCCGACAGCCGAAAGGCTTTTTCGAGATGCGGCTTTCCCTCATCTGCGCGTCCCCAACTTACGGCGTAAGCGTATCCGATGCGAGCGTGTGCGAGAGCAAATTGCGAATCGAGCGCGACTGCTTTTTCAAACAGCGCAATAGCTTCTTTGTTGTGCATCGCATGTGCCTTTTCGACTCCGATTGAGTAATAGCGATAGGCTTCGAGATTGTCGGTCATCGTTTGAGCGAGCGCAACGCGATTTTGTTGTTCGTCGGGCAAAGCGTCCAATCTCGTCAAAAGCTTGAGCGAAAGCAAATCAATCTCGCTCAAAATCTGTTCGGGACGTTCGACAACGAGGCTTTCAGACGCCGCGAGGCTTCCCGTTTTCGCATCGTGAAGCTGAACGTCGAGACGAATTTTTTCGCCGAGCTTGACATAATTGCCGGTCACGATTGATTCAGCCTGCGTTTTGCGGGCAATTTCCATTGCTTCGTGAAATTCGATTTTGTCGTTCAGCGCGCTTCGGCTTCTTCCGAGAAGGAGATGAAGCTGCCCGCGACTTAAAACCGTTAATTTTGCCGACCGCGACAAATCGGCGATCAGCATATCGGCGAGACCTTCGCGCAGCCAGTCGAGTTCCGCGTTGCCGGATTGATTCTCGAAAAACATCACGGCAATTGCTTTTTTGCCCGGCGTTTGCGGCAAACGAACTTCGGCAGCTCGCGATTCGGAATAATTTTGTTTGAAATAAAGCGCAAAACCAAACCCGACGAGCAAAATCAAAACTGCTGCGGAAGCAAAAATAATTTTCGGGTTGAATTTGAATCGGCTTTCAGGCGCGGAAATTAATTTCGGCGTTTCGGAAATCAATAACGGCGAATCCGTATCTTCTTCAAATTCAAGCTCGACGCGGGTAATTTCTTCGGTTTGAACGATGGCGGGAACGCCTGAAAAAGTTTCTTCGACCGAGCCGATAAAACGATAACCGGCTTTGGGAACGGTTTTGATGTATTGCGGATGATGCGGATTATCGCCCAGCACGCGGCGAATTTCTTTGATGCACTGCACCAGAACGTCGTCGGTGACGGCGGTGTCTTTCCAGACGGCGTTTATCAATTCTTCTTTGGTGACAAGGCGCTCGCGTCTTTCGAGCAGATAAACCAGAACCTGAAACGCTTTTTGTCGCAGATGCCGCTCTTCGTCGCCGCGCACGAGACAACCGCGCGAGATGTCAACTTCTATATCTTGAAATCGGTAAGTTTGCTTTTCCGCCAGAGAATGAATCACGGTTCACCGCCCGCTTTGTAAAAATTTTCGGAAAAATGACGTTTTTTGTCGTTAGTTTTCAGCCGCCTTGGAGTGAAGCTAATAATAACCGGATGCGGGGCGGATTGCAAAGCGTAAAGCGCACTCTGCAAATGTGTTAAATTGCCGCCGAAAACGTTTTGAGACGAAAGGAAACTCGGATAAGAACGCAATCTGGAAACTTTGATTCTTTAAAATTTGCTTTGCCCGCCGGCTTTTCGGAAATTTCGTCAAAACTTCGTTTTTCTTTCGTTACTTTTACCGCGCCTAAAGAGAGTCTTTAAGCGTCAAGACATCGCTTTTGGATTGCGAGATTCGGAAGCCGCGTTCGGATTTAAAATTTACAGCCGAGAATCGAATGAAGCGCAAGCTCAAATTAACGATTACCAAAATTTACCGTCAAACGATGATTACGCCGACAATTTTTCGGGCGGCTTGTCCTGTTTGCAGATGCGAGGTTCAAACGCTGACGCCGGAGGAAGCTGCGCAGTTTTTACAAATTGATGAAATGGCGTTCGACCGTTTAGTTGCCGACGGCAACGTCCATGCCGCTTTGACTGTCGGCGGCTATCCGCGCGTTTGCAAAAACTCGTTGTTTCGGTAAAAGGAAAAACCGAAAATAAAAAAGGCGGAAACAAGATGCCGCCTTTTCCGTTTTGATTCCTTTTGAGAAATTGCATCGTTAGCTTAAAATCAAAGAATGCAATTTCGTCTCATTTCTGAAAATCAGCCGAAAGGCGACCAGCCGCAGGCAATCGAACAGATTGTCAACGCGTTGAACGACGGCACGAAAGATCAGGTTTTACTGGGAATCACCGGCAGCGGAAAAACGTTTTCGATTGCGAATGTGATTGACCGCGTGCAGCGCCCGACTCTGGTTTTGGCTCACAACAAAACTCTCGCCGCACAGCTTTATCAGGAATTCAAAAACTTTTTCCCCGAAAACGCGGTCGAGTATTTCGTTTCTTACTACGATTATTACCAGCCGGAGGCTTACGTTCCGGCGTCGGACACTTACATCGAAAAAGAAGCGACGATTAACGACGAAATTGACCGCCTGCGTTTGAGCGCGACGCGCGCATTGTTTGAACGCCGCGATGTGATTATCGTCGCTTCCGTGTCGTGCATTTACGGTCTGGGCGACCCGGATGCGTATTACGGAATGATTATGTTCATCTCGCCGGGTCAGCAAATAAAGCGCGAAGAATTTATCAGAGGCTTGGTTGATTTGCAGTATGAGCGTTCGGACATCGAATTTTATCGCGGGACATTTCGCGTGCGCGGCGATACGGTCGAGGTTTATCCGAGCTATCAGGAAAACGCTTACAGAATCGAATTTTGGGGCGACGAAATTGACCAGATTTCGACGATTGACCCGTTGCTCGGCGAAGTCAAATTCCGTCACGAAACGCGCTTGCCGATTTATCCTAAAACGCACTTTGTAATGTCGAAACCCACCATTAAACGCGCCGTTAAAACAATCAAAGACGAGCTTGAATGGTGGGAAGCCGAATTAATTAAAGAAGGCAAAATCGTCGAAGCTCAACGGCTGCATCAGCGGACGATGTACGATCTGGAAATGATCAAGGAAATGGGTTTTTGCCGCGGAATCGAAAATTATTCGCGCCATTTGACGGGCAAAAAACCGGGCGAGCCGCCGCCGACTCTGCTTGATTATTTGCCGAATGATTCTCTGCTTGTGATTGACGAATCGCACCAAACCGTCCCGCAGCTCGGCGCGATGTACAAAGGCGACCGCTCGCGTAAATCAACGCTCGTCAATTACGGTTTTCGTCTGCCGTCGGCGATGGACAATCGCCCGCTTAATTTTGAAGAATTTGAATCGCGGATTAATCAGACGATTTATGTTTCGGCAACGCCCGGACCTTATGAATTAACGAAATCAGGCGGCGAAGTCGTTGAGCAGATTATTCGCCCGACCGGATTGCTCGATCCCGTCGTCGAAGTCCGCCCGGTTAAAGGTCAGATTGACGATTTATTGGAAGAATGCCGCGTGCGAGCCGAGCGCAACGAGCGCGTTCTGGTCACGACTTTGACCAAGAAAATGTCGGAAGATTTGTCGGAATATTTTACCGAAGTCGGCGTTCGCGTCCAATATCTTCACTCGGACATTGACACGCTCGAACGCATCAAGATTTTGCGAAATCTGCGACGCGGCGAGTTTGACGTTCTTGTCGGAATCAATCTTTTGCGCGAAGGCTTGGATTTGCCGGAAGTGTCGCTCGTGGCGATTCTCGACGCCGACAAAGAAGGTTTTCTGCGCTCAGACCGCTCGCTGATTCAAACAATGGGACGCGCCGCGCGCAACGCCGAAGGCAAAGCGATTTTGTACGCCGACAAAATAACCGATTCGATGAAACGCGCCATCGGCGAAACGCAGCGCCGCCGCGCCGTTCAGGAAGCCTACAACGCCGAACACGGAATCACGCCGACGACGATCATCAAATCAATCGATTCCACGCTGGTCACAGCCTACGAAGCCGATTATTTCAAAGTCCCGCTCGAACTCGACGCAATGGAGGAATATTCGCGCGGCAAAATCAAACAAACCATCGCCGAGCTGGAAATGGAAATGCGTCAATCGGCGAAAAATATGCAGTTTGAAAAAGCCGCCGAGTTGCGTGATAGAATTAAATATCTGCGCGAGCGCGAAGTTCAGCTCGGATAAGGTGAAATTATGCAAACATTGCGAGCTTACGAAGAAGTTGTTGATTTTATCGCTTCGACAAATCCGGGCAAAGTTTTGGCGTTTCGCCCTTCGGAAGAAACTAAACAGCGCGTTTCGGCTTTGATTGACAAAGAAAAAAACAATGCTTTGACTGCTGAGGAAAAAAGCGAGCTGGATTATTATATGCAGCTTGAACACTTGATGCGAATGGTTAAAATCCGCGCTCATCAACATCTCAACAAATGAATCGCTACATCAGCGAACAATTGCGCGCACTGGTTACCGAACGCGCCGCAGGAATTTGTGAGTATTGTTTGATTAACATTGAAGATACTTATTTTGGAGCTGAGATTGATCACATCATCAGCATCAAACACGGCGGGCAATCCATCATTGAAAATTTGGCTTTGGCTTGTCAGACTTGCAATCGAAACAAGGGCAGCGATATTGGCTCGATTGCCTTTTCTACGAAGCGATTCTTCCGTTTTTTCAATCCGCGAAAAGATAAATGGTCAAAACATTTTCGTTTGAACGATGCCGTAATTGAACCATTAACCAAAATCGGCGAAGTAACAGTTAAAATTTTCGGCTTTAACGAAAACGATAGACTTTTGGAGAGAAATGGCTTGATTGAAATAAAACATTATCCTTCTCCGACAGCGCAAAAAAGAATGAAATAGGTATCGTGGAGGACAGTTTGAAAAAGCCGCCGAACTTATCTTGATTTACTTTCCTTCAAAACTTCTCCCATAGATATATCGAGCGCGATCTTCCAACGCCCGTTTTCGCGGACAAAATAAATTGTATCCCAAGTTCCGGTCGCCGCATTTTTATATTCAAGCGTGGCGTTTTCGCCTTCAATTTTTTCATTTCGCGTTTCCGGCGCGCTCGTTTTGCCGATTTGGTTTTTAATCGTTTCGTCAATCAATTTTTGCGAGCCGCGCGATGCGTTTTCTCTCATAGAGGCGGCGTCTTTTTTGCTTGCGGCTTCAACGTATTTGCGAAAAGCGCTGGTCGGCGTGTCCGCATCACCGCCCGCGCAACCCGCTGAAAACAAAATCAAAAATACCAGGCAAACAATTATTTTCATCAACTTTTGAACAAAACTTTGGCGAATCGCTATACTTTAAATCAAACCGATTATAAACGAATAAGGGATAACAAAAAATGGACGTTCAAAAATTAAACGAAGAGGAAATCGCAGCGAAGCTCGCCGAATTGGAAGAAGGCTGGGAAGTGCAGGACGATTTTATCAACAAAGAATACGAATTCGAGAATTTCACAGAGGCGCTCGCGTTCGTCAACCAAATCGGCGCGCTCGCTGAAGAAGCCGATCATCACCCGGATATTTTCTTCGGCTATGGCTACGCCGAAATCGCCATCACTTCGCACGACGCGGGCGGTTTGACTGAACGAGATTTTGAATTAGCCACCAAAATTGATAAGTTGTGAGTTTTCAAATTTAAGCAAGAAATGAACCGCCGAGACGCAAAGACGCCGAGAAAAGAACAAAGGTTTTTATCTTATTGTCTTAATCTCTTTTCTTAACTCGGCGTCTTTGCGTC
>DASVUH010000061.1:0-44719 GCA_036387135.1 Pyrinomonadaceae bacterium
ATGAATGATGAATTAAAACTTTTAATTCATCATTCATCGTTCCGACTTCATCGTTTGCGCGATTGCGCCCAAAGTTGCGCCCCAGACGATATGTGCGGCGACCATCAGAGCCACGCGGCGCGCTGGGTGTTTTGTGGCGGAACCTAAAATTCCGGCTGCCGGAAGCCAGCCGAGATAGCTCGCGCCCCAGACGCCGAGTCCGTAAACTGCGCCGTTTATTGGATTGGGATTTGAAATTAAAACCGGATCCAGCGAGCCGCTTGCAGTGCCGTAAGTAAAATGTCCGGCAAAGGTGAGCGCGGTTTTGGCTTCTTCGCTTAAATCGTCCTGAAGTTCGACGCGCTTTGCGGTTTCGTCAATAATCTCGCGCGGCGGCAGCGGATAATCTTCATCGTCGGGAAGATTTGCGTGCAAGATTTTCATTACAACGGTCATCGGTACAGTGGCGACTAGACCAGCAAACGCGCCGAGCAATAATCTGTTCATCACATTAAACAGAGATACGCCCATCAGAAAACGCCCGTCCGCGCATCTCTTCTCCTGCTTGCCTTCCTTCAGTGTAATTACACTTTACCTTTTGAGGAGCAAACATTTCTGTACGAGAACGCACAAACAACTCAATAATTTACATTTTGAAAGTCGTATTAAATATTTTACTGCGAACACCTCTCGTACTGATAACGGCTTGTGAAGTTAGCGGTTGATTTGTTGAAATAGTCTAATGAGTTCACCGAAAATCGAAATAACCAATAAGTCAGAAGAATTATTTTCACGCGCGCAGGAATTGCTGCCGGGCGGCGTTAATTCGCCCGTTCGCGCGTTTCGTTCGGTCGGCGGGAATCCGCGTTTTATCGCTTCGGCAAAGGGCGCGACGATGACCGATGTTGACGGCAAAACTTATGTTGATTTCGTCGGTTCTTGGGGACCGATGATTTTGGGACACGCCGATGACGAGGTGATTGAAGCAATCAGACAAGCCGCCGCTCGCGGGACAAGTTACGGCGCACCTTCGCCGCTCGAAGTGGAAATGGCTGCGGAAATCGTTGACGCCGTGCCTTCGGTCGAGATGGTGCGAATGGTCAACAGCGGGACGGAAGCGACGATGGCGGCAATCCGTCTGGCACGTGGTGCAACGGGCAGGGAAAAAATCGTCAAATTTGAAGGCTGTTATCACGGACACGGCGATTCGTTTCTGGTCAAAGCCGGTTCGGGCGTGGCGACTCTCGGACTCCCGGATTCGCCCGGCGTCCCGCAATCGGTCGCTGCAAATACGCTGACCGTTCCTTACAATTCGGCGGACGCACTCGCCGCGATTTTTGACGCCAACAAAGGTGAAATCGCGTCGGTAATTATCGAGCCGGTGGTCGGAAATATGGGCTGCGTCGCTCCGAAAGAGGGATATTTGCAAGCGGTTCGAGAAATTTGCACGAACAACGGCGCGTTGCTGATTTTTGACGAAGTGATGACTGGATTCAGACTCGCGCGCGGCGGCGCGCAGGAGCGTTTCGGCGTTTTGCCGGATATTACGACGCTCGGTAAAATCATCGGCGGCGGGCTGCCTGTCGGCGCTTATGGCGCGAGCAAGGATTTAATGCGAAAAATCGCGCCAGCCGGGACGATTTATCAAGCCGGAACTTTGTCGGGAAACCCGTTGGCAATGTCCGCCGGGCTTGCGACTCTGCGACGCTTGCGCGACCGCTCGATTTACGAAACGCTCGAAGCGCGCGGCGCGCAGCTTGAAAACGGTCTGCGTCAGGTTGCCGAAGAAAACGGCTTTTCAGTCCAAATCAACCGCGTCGGCTCGATGATTACGCTTTTTTTCACCGACGAGCCTGTTTTTGATTGGGAAACCGCGAACAAATCGAACCGCGAAATGTTCGGCAAATATTTCCACGCGATGCTCGGAGAGGGAATTTATCTTCCGCCTTCGCAATTTGAAGCGGCGTTTTTCGGCATCACCCATACAGAAGAAATCATCAACCAAACAATCGAAGCAGCTCGCGGCGCTTTTACCAGAATCAAATAACAAGAAAAATTAACAGGGATAACAGGGATAAAGGGATAAAAATAAATATCCCTTTATCCCTGTTAATCTTTCTTCGTAGCGCGAACGATAAAAGTCGGAGCGAAGAACAGAAAATAAGGTTGGCTGACTGTTACGTTTTCCAGACCCGCGCGGCGAAAGAACGCGGCGTATTCATAACCGAGCCACACGTCAATGATCAAAACCGTGCCGCCGGGTTTTAAAACCCGCACGATTTCAGCGAGAGCTTTTTTGCGCTCTTTAGGTCGGATGATGTTGTGCAAAACCCAGCTTGAACCGATGAGATCGAAAGTCGCATCTGCAAAAGGCAGACGGCGCGCATCGGCGGTCGTGATTTCCAGACGCCCGGCGACGCCTTCGATTTCGGCATTGCGTCGCGTCGCGTGTGGGCTGTTTCCGGCTTGGTCGGCGGATTTCCAAATGTCCACGCCAAACGTTTTTCCGCCTTTATCGAGCCGTTTTGCCGCCGCGACCAGCAGCAAGCCGTGACCGCAGCCGACGCCTAAAATCTTTTCATCGCCGCGCAATCGAATGTTTTCAAAGATTCTGTCGCGCAGACGCACCTTGCCGACAAGGCTTCCCCACAAAATTGTCGCGCCGACCCAAAAACAAATTCCGCCCGCTCCAACAGCGAGCGCCGCTAAAATTTCATAAGTCGTTGAATGATGAAACCGCAGCGTTATTGCCAGACCGCCGAAAAATAAAAAGCAGCCGAGCAGGAAAGTGTTAAAGACGAAAACGGGTCCGTCAATTCCGTAATTGGCTGTTTTAGAATTCATATTCGCAATTGCCTGACTTTTGGACGCGGAAAAAGCCGAAGCGGTTGACAGCAAACCGATAGATTGAAATCAGTACGACGGGCGTTTGTATTTCGTACTATCGGACAGTTTATTTTAACAACCGTTAATATCGCACTGAATTTTCCCATCGTTAATAAATAACTTGGTTTGGCGATTTCCTTTCTGAACTTAAAAAATCTTGGTACGGCATTTGCCGTTTGGTTCGACACAATACAAATTCGAGTATTGGACTGTAACAAGCCTGAATTGGCTCTGTTTAAACAGACAAAAAGGGGAGATAAATGAACCGGCGTAAATCTCTAGATCATCAAGCTCAATTAATTAGCCAGCAAATCGAAAATCAGCCGGCAACGATTCCGGTGATCGAGGAACAACTGACAGTTGATAAGCGCGTGGTCGAAAAGGGCAGGGTCCGCATCTCCAAGAAAGTACGCGAAACGGACGAAACGGTGAACATTCCGCTCGTTCAGGAAAATGTTCAAGTCGAGCGCGTGCCGATAAATCAGTTTATCGCCGAAGCGCCGCCGCCCGTTCGGTATGAAGGAAACGTAATGATAATTCCGGTCTTGCGCGAAGTCGTCATTGTTGAAAAACGGCTCGTGCTGGTCGAGGAATTGCGCGTCACAAAACAGCAAACGCAAACTCAGGAAACTCAAAAAATCAGACTTCGCAAAGAAGAAGTCAGCGTCAAAAGAGTTTCAGGCAGAAAACCTTAACCCGGGAAATTAATTTTTCTCGCAAAAAACAGAAATCAGAAAGGGGAAAGAATAGAATGGCACAAACAGTAATCGGATTGTTCGACAACGTAAGCGAAGCGCAGGAAGCCGCGCAGGCTTTAATCAATCAGGGCATTAGCAGTGATCGCATTGATATTGCGCAAAACAACGCCGCGACAACGACAAATACTACTACCACCACTAATACTAACGCCGATACAGGCGACAACATCAGCAATTTTTTCGGTTCGTTGTTCGGCAGCGATAATGATGATTACAACAATTATTCGGAAGTGGCGCGACGCGGCAGCACGATTGTAACCGTCCACGCGCAATCCGCGCAGGAAGCGCAAACCGCCGCCAGCCTTCTCGATCAATACAACGCGATTGACGTAAACGAACGCTCGGCGCAATTCCGCGGTCAGACAAACACGGCAACAACCAATACGACGGCGAGAGCCGATGCGAATACTTCGATTCCGGTTGTCGAAGAACAACTTCAGGTCGGCAAACAAACGATTGAAACCGGCGGCGCGCGCATTCGCAGCCGCATTGTCGAAAGACCCGTCGAAGAAACCGTGCGCTTGCGCGAAGAAAACGTTCGCGTCGAACGCACTCCGGTCAATCGTGCGGCGACCGAAGCCGATTTCAATACTTTCCGTGAAGGCGAAATCGAAATCACCGAACGCGCGGAAGTTCCGGTTGTCGGCAAACAAGCCCGCGTCGTCGAAGAAGTGACAGTCGGCAAAGAAACGACTGAACACACCGAAACCGTCCGTGACACCGTTCGCGGAACCGAAGTCGAAGTCGAACGTCTCGAAGGCAGCGTTGACATTGACAACGAATCACGCACACGAAGCGCGAAACCTTAAAACTTTTTGCGAATAAAAATAAAAAGCGTCGGAGAATTCTCCGACGCTTTTTATTTACTCAATTTAGATTTATTTTTGTAAAATCGGAAAAATTTACGGTGAATCAGTTATGCGAGATTTCCAAAATAAAGTGGCAGTTATAACCGGCGCGGCGAGCGGCATCGGGCGCGGATTAGCCGAACGATGCGCGCTCGAAGGAATGAAAGTCGTTCTCGCTGATGTGGAAGAAACGGCTTTAAGTCAAACGGCGCAGGAATTGAAAGACGCGGGCGCGGATGTTTTGGCTGTCCGAACCGACGTTTCCAAATCCGAAGAAATTGAAGCGCTGGCAAACAAAACGCTCGATGCTTTCGGCGCGGTGCATTTGCTTTTTAATAATGCCGGAGTCGGCGCTGGAACGACGGTTTGGGAAAGCACGCTCGCCGATTGGGAATGGGTGTTGGGCGTTAATCTCTGGGGCGTGATTTACGGCGTGCGGACGTTTGTTCCGATAATGATGAAACAAAACGAAGAATGTCACATCGTCAACACGGCTTCGATTGCCGGATTAACTTCCGGTCCCTCGCTCGGAGTTTACAAGGTTTCCAAACACAGCGTCGTTTCGCTTTCGGAAACGCTCGCCTGCGAATTGGCTGTAATCGGCTCGAAAATCAAAGTTTCCGTTCTGTGTCCCGCAGGCGTCAACACGCGGATTATGAATTCCGAGCGCAATCGTCCCGCAGAAATGCAAAACGATTCTCCTGCCGAATCAACTCATCCGGCGGTCAAACAAATGGATGAAATGCTGCGGCAGCTTATCGAAACCGGAATGTCTCCGGCGCAAATCGCCGACGCGGTTTTCGACGCCGTTCGCAACGAAAAATTTTACATACTGACGCACGCGGAGATGAAACCGATGATACAGAAACGGATGGAAGATGTTCTGCAGGAACGAAATCCTTGCTGAAATTTGTGAGCGCTCTAACATCGCGGGCACCTCCATTGAATTGACCGGCGTGTTTTGATAACCACGCGCAACTAAAAGACAGCGGATAAAATTCTGCTTTATTACTTCTTATTTTTCACATACTTCAAAGGACTTTCAACCGTATAAAAATCTGATTCTTTGGCAAACTGGTTGAGAAGTTTATTGTGCCCAGAGCCGTAAACCGCGAGGATTCGGTCGTCCATCAAATCGGTGATTCTGATGGAATTTTACCAAGAAGTGCCTAACGATTGAGTTGGCGTGGGCGGCAAAACACGCAACTCGTTTAAGAAAGTACGTGTAGCCGCCTCACGTCCAATGATTGGTTGGGCGACTTATGCATCACTGTCCTTTAATTGCCACCATCTATCAAGTGATTCTGGATCAGAAGGGCGTTGAACTGCCAAGCCTTTCGTCTGAGTTGAAACGTCATGCTGCGATCGCGATGTGTAGGGTCTGCTATCTGCATCGCGGTACGTCGCCACAAAAATCTGTTTGCTATCATGCCTTGCGAAATGAAGAAAGAATTCAGATCCCTTAGCCAACGTTGGCAGACGAACATTCTGCGTAACAGATTCTTGATTTAGTCGATGAAAGACTATATCAAGCGCTGGTCCATTGCCGATATTCTCAATATGCCAACCTATCTCAGTCTTGTACGTAAAAACGAGAACTGGTCGAATTGCGCCAATGTCTCGCTTTATTGTCAGCACAAGTGTCACGATAAAGTTCGTGAATGATAACGCAATAGCGATGACACTTAATACCATTGAAAAGGTCTGCATTTTGTCGTCTTCCATGATTATTGATGGTTGCCCAACTATTGATTGAGTGGAATCATTCCGCCTAATCATCGAATTTCGTGTATTGACGCGAATGATTCTTGCTAACACGCAGATTTCGTGTATTGTCTGGAATTATTCGCGTCAATAACTTAATAGCTGGAATGAAAATAAATCACTTCTCTTGATTTGGCAGTAACATTTATTAAGTTGAAATCTAATCTATCAGTAAATCGCAAACTCCCTGTATTCGATTGGCTATTAACGATTTACGATTCGCTGTTTTAAGGATGCGTCATTTCTTCCGGTTTGACGTATTCGTCGAACTGCTCGCCGGTTAAAATGCCCAGCTCGATTGCCGTTTCGCGCAGATTCTTTCCGGTTTTGTGCGCGGTTTTGGCAATTTTGGCGGCGTTGTCGTAACCGATATGTTCGTTTAAAGCTGTCACGAGCATCAGCGAATTGTTTAAATGCTGATTGATTTTTTCCCGGTTCAACTCGATTCCGACAACCGCATAATCAACAAAACCGTGACAGGCGTCTTTCAATAATCGAACCGAATGCAGGAAATTGTGAATCATCACGGGTTTGAAAACGTTTAACTCAAAATTTCCCTGCGAACCGGCAAAACCGATTGTCGCATCATTGCCGAAAACCTGCGCGGCAACCATCGTTATTGCTTCCGACTGCGTGGGGTTTACTTTGCCGGGCATAATCGAAGAACCGGGTTCGTTTTCCGGCAGCGACAATTCGCCCAAACCGCTGCGCGGTCCCGACGCGAGCCAGCGAATATCGTTGGCGATTTTCATCAAACTGGCGGCGAGAGTTTTGAGCGCGCCCGAAGCGAAAACGATTTCGTCGTGCGCCGAAAGCGCGGCGAATTTGTTCGGGTGCGAGCGAAAGGGAAGTCCGGTTAATTCGGCGATACGCGCTGCCGCTCGCTCGGCAAATTCGGGATGCGCGTTTAAGCCCGTTCCAACCGCCGTGCCGCCGATTGCCAGATCGAACAAGCCGTTCAAAGCCATTCGCATCCGTTCGGCGTCGCGCTCCAGCAGATTCGCCCAGCCGGAAAATTCCTGCTCGACGGTGACGGGCGTTGCGTCCTGCAAATGCGTTCTGCCGATTTTGACGACGCCCGCAAAATCTTTCGCTTTTTGTTCAATCGCCACTTGCAGCCGCTGAACTTCCGGTATGAGCAAATGCATTTGTTCGGCGGCGGCGATATACATCGCGGTCGGGAAAGTGTCGTTTGACGATTGAGATTTGTTTACGTCGTCGTTCGGGTGAACGGGCTTTTTGCTGCCCATTTCGCCGCCCGCAATTTCAATCGCGCGGTTTGAAATCACCTCGTTGGCGTTCATATTGGTTTGCGTTCCACTGCCGGTTTGCCAAACTTTGAGAGGAAAATGCGCGTCCAGCTTGCCTTCGATCACTTCATTAGCCGCCTGCACGATCAAATCCAACTTTTCCTGCGGCAGCTTGCCCAAATCGTGATTCGTCAGCGCGGCGGCTTTTTTCAAAATGCCGAGCGCGCGAATCATCTCGCGCGGCATTACATCGAAACCGATATTGAAATATTTCAAGCTGCGCTGCGTTTGCGCTCCCCAATAAACATCATTTGCGACTTCAATCTCGCCCATCGTGTCGCTTTCAATTCGTGTTCTCATCTGTATTTAAATCCTCTGCTGAAAAATAAACTTATTTCAAAAGACTTAATTATAATCCTTTAATGCCGCAACGAAAAATCTGTTTTTTATCGCCCGGTTAAATGTTTTGACAAAACAAAAAAGACGAAACCGCGTGGCTCCGTCTCTTTTCAGTTTTAAAATGAAAGCTAGTTTGATTTATCGAAACAAGTCTCTCCTTCTTTGCCTTCGAGACAAAGCAATACGCGACCGTTGTCGTTTTTGATTTGCCAGTTGTAAGTTTCGGTTTCGGCTGGCAGGGTCTTTTTATAATTGCCCGCCCGGTCGCACGAATCGTCGCGCGTAAATGTTGCTGGCGCAAAAGAAATTGTCATTTTGCCGCCGTTAATCGAAACTTTGCCCTTTTTGGTCGTAAAAATTTCCATCCGGCAATTTCCGAGGCTCGTCGTCTGCATTATTCCGACATATTCGACCGTGCCGTCGGCTGAAAAATCGTAGGTAAAACGCGACGCTCTGCCGGCGACCGAAACGCCGGAAATCGGATTTCGATACATACTTCCCGTGCTAGCCCAAACCCATTTGCCGCCGAGTTCGCGCGGGGAAGAACCGTTTGCGCTCGGTTTGTCAGGTTTTGTTTCAGTTGCGAGAGGCTCAGCCGATTTGTTGTTTTGATTTTCGGCAGCCGCGTCTTCGCGCGCCAGCATTTCGGTCAGAGCGATGACCAAGCCTTCGTCTGTCGGGACGAAAAAGCCGAGCAGAGCGCGTTTTTGCGGCTCTTTGCGAAACAGGGTGAACATGACGAACTCGTTGTTTTTCTCGCCGATTTCATAGACCCAGCCCGCTTTTTGCAAATCCGTCTCGATTTTTTTCATTAACTGAATCGAGGTTGATTTTTTATAAATTTTGTCCGCTATTGTCAGGACTTCCGAATCACCCTGTCGAATTTTATCGCCGCCGCTTGCGACGAGCTTTGCCAGCGTGTCTTTAATTTCCTGCGGAACGCTCGTTTCCTTAACTCTCAGCGCGCCTGCGGGCAAAGTCGTGTTCGCCAGCGCCGAGCTTGTTGCAGGTTCCGTTTCTTCCATGCCTTGCGCCGGGCTTGTTTGATTGAGAGCGAAAACCGTTACGATAACCAACCAGATAAAGGTGAATTTCTTGAGCATAAAATCGTTATCAAATCAGATAAATTTGTTTTGAGAATATTTACTGCATTGGTGTAAAAACGGAGAACGCCGTTTGCAGAATGATGATGAAAAATATGAAACAAAGTATAAATTGACGTATTAACCGGTTTTGCATTCGGTCGTTCTCCGTTTTTTCGAGTGGGGCAAAAATTACCCTCAACTTATAACGCGCAAAAAAATGAAAAACGGTATCGTCAAAAAATCGTTTTTCTACTAATCGGCGTATTAATCGAAGTAATAGAGAAAAAATATGAATCGCTCCGGCGCAATTTCAATTGCATCGGAGCGATTCGACATTAACTGTTTGGTTCGTGGAAAAGAATTTCGAGCAGTGCGGAGGCTTATGCAAATCGCGGTTTTCTTGTTCGCTAAGAACAAAAATCCGGTTGCTCATTTCTCTTTGGCAGGCATTTGCTGTATCCTCTAAAAGTCAGGGCTTCTTCCTTTTAGGAGACAATTAAGAGCCGTTCTGCCAAAATTCAGACAAAACAACCCACAGGAGACAAAATGAGATCATTGACCTTGGCGCGTCCATTGATGCTGACGCTTTTCATCTTTTTCTTTTCATCAATTGCGATTAACGCGCAAACCACAGCTTTTACTTATCAGGGGAAATTGACCGACAACATAAGCGCGGCAAACGTCACATATGATTTGCAGTTTGCTTTGTATGACGCTCTGACAGCCGGAAATCAAGTCGGCACAACGCAAACACACACCGGAGTAATGCTCAACCGCGGGATTTTTACGGTTGACCTTGATTTCGGCTCGCAATTTCCCGGCGCTGACCGCTGGCTGGAAATCAGCGTCAAGAAATCTTCGGATTCGAGTTATACGACTTTAGTTCCCAGACAGAAAATCAATTCGGTGCCTTATGCGGTTCGCGCCCTTTCTACAGCAACAGCGGATTCTTTGTCTTCCGCCTGCGTCGGCTGCGTTACAGATTCACAAATCAATTCGGTTTCAGGCAGCAAAGTCACCGGAACGGTCGCTAATGCGACAAATGCCGCAACGGCTACGACCGCTGCGACGGCGACAAACGCGACAAACGCTGCAAACGCCGCGACAGCTTCGAGCGTCAGCAGCTCAGCCGGTGATAGCGTTGTTACCGCAATCAACGCAAGCAACTCCGCAGTCAACACCGCAAAGGTCAGCGGAGATGTGGAACTGGCACCTTCGGCGACGCAGACCGCGACGACGAGTAATGCTCTGATTGACGCCAAGCTCATCGGCAGCGCCACGCTCGGCGTCCCGGATCAGGCTCCGCTGCTGCGCCTCAGTGCAAGCGGCAGTTATAACGACGGCAATTCTTACGACAAACAACGTTTCCGCGTTGATAACAGCGGCTCGATTTTGGCTGTCGGCGATTTTAACAGCGGGTTAACCGGTGATGTCCCGGCGGATGGCGCGGGAACACGCTTTATGTGGTATGGCGGAAAAGCAGCAATCCGCGCCGGTCAAATCAACGGCACGCAGTGGGACGATGCGAACATCGGTTTATACTCGACCGCATTCGGCGAAAACGTCCGCGCTTTAGGCGACAATGCGGTCGCAATCGGCAAATCGTCGGTCGCTGCCGGTTCGCGCACGACGGCAATCGGCGAAGGCAATACGGCGACTGGCTACGCTTCAGTCGCGCTCGGCTACGGCGCTTCGACTTCGACCGCCGCCGGTTCGCCTAGAAATGGCACGTTTGTTTTTTCCGATTTCTCAGTTCCTTTGGTTTACTCCTTCGGTTCACAGGTTGATTCCTCGTCGCAATTTCACCCCTCAGTCACAAACTCATTCAACGTCCGCGCCGTTAACGGTTCTTTCTTCTACACGAACACTGCGCTCTCCACGAGCTTCATCTTCAACAGCACGACCGCGACGATGACGCTCACCAACAGCAAGCTCTCGATGAAGAGCGACGGCTCGACGGAACTGACCTCGAACTCCGGCGGCAACGCCGGTGTCTCGCTCGCCGCAGGCGGCGGCTCGTGGAACAGCCTCTCCGACCGCAATATGAAAGACAACTTCAAAGCCGTTAATTCACGCGAGATTCTGCGGGGCGTTCTCGCACTACCGATTTCAACCTGGAACTATAAAACGCAGGACGCTTCAATCAGACATATCGGCGCGATGGCGCAGGATTTCAAAGCCGCTTTCAAAGTTGGCGAAGACGACAAACACATTTCCACGATTGACCCGGACGGTGTTGCGCTCGCAGCAATTCAAGGCTTAAATGAGGAACTCAAAGACGAACTGAAAACACGCGATGCGAAAATCGAGCGCCTCGAAACTCAGCTCAAACAGCAGCAGGTCGTGATCGAAGGAATGAAAAAACTGCTCTGCGCGAACAATCCAACCGCAGATGTTTGCAAATAAAACGGACGAATGAGAAAAAAATGCATTGTTATGTTTCGCGGTTTAAATTTATTTGGCATAATCAATTAGACTTGCTCTTCGGTGAATGAGTAACTGCTGCTAAGATCAGCCAATTACACCTTAAACTATCAATCACCGCTGTTAGAAACGGAATAATCCGCGATTCTCAAACGCGATTTATAAAATCAAATGCGCGACGGAACCGGCAATCGCCGGATTGCAAATCGAATAAGGCAAATTAGATGAAAAATAAAGCTCTATTAATTTTATCCATACTTTTGGCGACCTGTTTATTCTCGTCTGCAGCCGCAGCGCAGTCGAACGGCAATTACACGATTACGCAATCGGTCATTGCCGGCGGCGGCACAAGCTCTTCGGGCAACACCTTTTCAGTGACCGGAACACTCGGACAATCCGCCGCCGGAACTGTTTCAAGCAACGGTAATTTCTCTCTTGCCGGAGGATTTTGGACGGCTGCGCCTGCCGGAACAATTGTAATCAGCGGAAATGTTACAAAAAACGGAAATGCTCTTCCGGGCGTAACCGTCAATTTGTCCGGCTCGGCAAGCGGCTCGACGACTACCGACGGCTCCGGTTATTACGAGTTTACGGGGTTACTTATTAACGGAACTTTCACGGTCACTCCGTCGCTGGCTAATCACGTATTTAGCGATACTGTATCAAATAATCCTTCCGTAACTTTCACTAATGTACAGGAAGATAAAATCGCTGACTTTATTGCAACTCAATGCTCATATTTGCGGACGCCGGACGCGGTAAATGTTGCAGCAGGCGTTGCGACGGGAAGCTTTACAGTGACCGCGCCGACAGGTTGCGCGTGGACGGCTGTTTCTAATAACGATAGTTGGTTATCAGTCACATCGGCATCGCCGGGCAGCGGAAACGGAACGGTCAATTATTCCGTAGCCGCCAATTCAAATGCCGGGCGTGTCGGTACAATTACCGTTGCCGGACAAACCTTCACCGTTACCCAAGCCCTCGGTCATAGCATTTCAGGTATCGTTGCTTACGGCACAAATCTGTCAAAATTCGTTCAGGGTGTATTGTTATCGGCAATCGGTACAACTTCCGTCTTCGACACGACGGATTCGATGGGCGCTTATCAGCTCGACGGTTTAACAAATGGAGGCAATTACCCGGTTACGCCTACAAAGAGCGATAATATAAACGGCATTTCTCCGTTTGACGCGACGATGATTCTTCGTCACATCGCAGCCAACGGACAGGGACCGAATGCCTTGAACGCAAATCAACAAATTGCCGCCGACACAAGCGGCGATGGAAACATCACTCCGTTTGATGCAACGCTGATTTTAAGATATTTGGCTGCCGGAGGACCGAATGCCAACACGGGTCAAACAGGAACCTGGAAATTTGATCCGGTTTCTAATCCGCATCCTGCTTTGAACAGCAGTGTTTCCGGTGAGAATTACACAGCTTTTCTGATTGGAGAAATCAACGGTGATTGGACGCCTCCCTCTTCTTTAGGTGAGATGGAAGCAGCCGAACGGCAATAGCCGGAAACGGAAAACTTTAATTTTCGTCAAAACAAGCAGCGCGTGAGACTTATAAAGCTCGCGCGCTGTTTGTTTTTCGCTTAAATTGTCTCAAAGCCGGAAACAGGATTATAATTTTTGTGAAACTTTGAGCAAACATTAATTTCATATTTTTATCAACGAGGAGCTAAAAAATTGGCAGAAACATTTGATGTAACGATTATCGGCGCAGGACCGGGCGGTTATGTGGCGGCTGTGCGCGCGGCGCAGTTAGGGTTAAAAGCCGCCATTATCGAAAAAGAAAAAGGCGCGCGTCTCGGCGGCACTTGCGGCTTGCGCGGCTGCATTCCGACCAAGCAGCTTTTGATGTCGGCTCATTTGTACGAGCAAACGCAGCATTTAAAAGAATTCGGAATCAACGTCGGCGATGTCGGATTCGATTGGGGCGCGGTGCAGAAACGCAAAGAAAACATCGTCAAGAAAAACGCGGACGGCGTATCCTACCTGATGAAAAAGCACAAAATTCCGGTTTATAACGGCTTTGGCAAAATCACAGGCGCTGGAAAAATCGAAGTCACAAAAGACGACGGCACAAAAGAAACCGTCAACACCAAAAACATAATTATCGCCACCGGCTCGGTCGTCAAACCGTTTCCCGGTTTTGAGACGGACGGTGACAAAATCGTTAATTCCGACCACATTTTAGAATTGCAAAAAGTCCCGAAATCTCTAATCGTAATGGGCGCGGGCGCAGTCGGAGTCGAATTTGCCAGCGTTTATGCGCGTTTTGGCTCGGACACGACGATTGTCGAATTTATGCCGCGTCTGTTGCCCATTGAAGACGAAGAAGTCTCGAAAGAACTCGAACGGGTTTTCAAAAAACGCGGCATTAAATCTCAAACCAACACGAAACTAGAAAAGTTGGAAAAGACGAAAGACGGCGTGAAAGTTACCGGAACGTCGAACGGCAAACAAGTTGTTTTGGAAGCCGAAATGTTTCTCGTCGCCGTCGGTCGAATGCCTTATCTTGAAGGCTTGGGTTTGGAAAACACCAAAGTTCAAGTTGATAAACGCGGCACAATCGTCGTTGACGAATTTTGCAGAACGGGTGAACCGGGCGTTTTCGCCATCGGTGACGCGATAGCGACTCCGTGGCTCGCTCACCTGGCTTCAAAAGAAGGCATTATGGTCGTCGAGCAAATCGCCGGACAACAAGCAGAACCGATCAATATGCGGCTCGTCCCGAACTGCACTTACTGCGACCCGGAAGTCGCCAGCGTCGGTTTGACCGAACAAAAAGCCAAAGAAGAAGGCTACGACGTAAAAGTCGGCAAATTCCCGTTTTCTGCGTCGGGGAAAGCACGTATTTTGGGAGAAACCGATGGTTTCGTCAAAGTCGTTTCGGAAAAGAAGTACGACGAAGTTCTAGGCGTCCACATCATCGGACCGCACGCCACCGAATTGCTCGCCGAAGCCTGCGTCGCAATGCGCCTCGAAACAACCGCCGACGAGCTTGGCAGAACAATCCACGCGCACCCGACCGTTTCCGAAAGCATTATGGAAGCCGCCGAAGGAGTGCATAATCTGACGATTCACATTTAGAGCATTTAACAACGAAAAAGCTAAACGGTCATTCGGATTTTCTACCGGAACGACCGTTTTTTATTGTCCAATGTTCACCTCTTTGCTAACCTGACGGCGTGAAAGACGAAACGGCTAAAATCGCGAGCGCCGCGGATGCTTCGCGTCTGACAGCCGTCAATATTATTTCGGGCGATGCGGAGCTAATGCAGTTGACGCAGCGTTCACAGGGAGGGAGAAATGGAAATATGAGTCCCGGACTTCCGGGTAATGTCGGCGGAGGGAATGTTTCCGATGATGATAAGCCTTAATTAATAAAACCGGGTTTTGATTGAAACAAGCGAACGGCTGATTAAGTGAAATTAATGAAGGCATCTGAGCCTTTTTAATTCACCAATTACTTTTTAAATTCAAGAGGAGCTATGAAACGAAATTTAAAAAATGCTGCCGGAAAGGTTTTTCCGGCATTTCTTTGTTTTTTATGCTGCACGCTGACCGTTTTCGCTCAACAATCTCAAGCCACGCTGCGCGGGCAGGTAACCGATCCGTTAGGCGGTATCGTGGTTGGCGTTCCGGTAACGGCAGTTGACGCGAGCGGAGTCGAGAAAACTGCGACGACAAATGAAGCGGGCGAATATGTTTTTGCCGCGCTTCCGCCGGGGCGTTATACGATTCGCGTTAATGCGGAAGGATTTTCGCCTTATGAGAACGCGAATCTCGAAATAACTGCGGGCAGAACCGACCCGTTTGATATTATTCTCACCGTCGGCAGCGCAGTTGCGGAAGTAACAATTGAAGCCGAAGAGCCTTTTGGAACGGAACCGGAGTCTAATACCAGCGCTCTGGTTTTGCGCGGAACGGATTTGGAATCACTGCCGGACGATCCCGATGATTTAAGCGAGGCTTTGCAGGCGCTCGCCGGACCTACTGCCGGAGCCGACGGCGAAGGACAGATTTATATTGACGGATTTTCAGGCGGGCGACTTCCGCCTAAAGAATCAATTCGTGAAATTCGCGTTAACCGCAATCCTTTTTCGGCGGAATACGACCGTTTAGGCTACGGGCGGATTGAAGTTTTCACTAAACCGGGAACGGACAGATTTCGCGGTCAGGCATTTTTCAATTTTAACGACGAAAGCTTGAATTCGCGCTCGCCTTTTTCGACCGTCCGCGCTCCCTATCAGGCGCGTCGTTTCGGCGGCAACGTTTCGGGTCCGCTGATTGCGGGAAAGGCTTCGTATTTTCTGGATTTCGAGCGCCGCGATGTTGACGACAACAGAGACATCAATGCGATTATTCTCGATCAGTCGCTTAACGCCGTTACATTAAACGAGACAATTTTGACGCCGACTCGCAGAACGACTTTCAGCCCGCGTCTGGATTGGCAAATTAACGATACAAACACAATCGTCGCGCGCTATACATTTGAAAGGACAAACCGCGAAAACGAAGGCGTCGGCGGTTTTAATCTGGCTTCGCGCGGTTACAATACGAGAAACGACCAGCATACTCTGCAATTAACTCACACGACGATCATCAATCAAAGCATTATCAACGAGTCCCGTTTTCAATACGTCCGCGAACGCCGCAATCAGCAAGGCGGAACTTTCGCGCCCACGATTCGTGTTCTCGATGCTTTTACGGGCGGCGGAGCGCAAGTCGGTTTGTCGTTTAACAATGAAGACCGGGTTGAGCTGCAAAACTTTACTTCGTGGACGCTCGGCAATCATTCATTAAAAGCCGGAGCCAGATTGCGTTCCGGTCGCGTTTCAAATTCGTCTCAGCAAAACTTTGCCGGAACGTTTACATTTACCTCTCTCGAACAATATCGCAATGCTTTGCAAGGAAACGCGCGCCCGACACAGTTTTCCATTTCGGGCGGCAATCCTGAAATCAATTTTACACAGACAGATTTCAGCCCGTTTATTCAAGACGACTGGCGCGTCAAGCCGAATCTAACGCTTTCTTTCGGTTTGCGTTACGATTGGCAAAACAACATCAACAGCAAGTTTAATTTTGCGCCGCGAGCCGCTTTCGCGTGGTCGCCCGGCGCGGGAGCGCAGGGACAGCGGCAGAGAACCGTTATTCGCGGCGGTTTCGGCGTTTTTTACGACCGCTTTAACGACACTTTGCTTTCGCAAACCGAGCGTTTTAACGGCACAAATCAACAGCAATTCGTGGTCACCACAAATAGTCAGAGCGGCTCAGGCGTTTTGAGTTTGTTTCCGAATGTGCCGACAATCGAGCAGTTAACGGCATTTGCCATTCCGCAAACAATCCGCCAAATGGCTGGAGATATTTCGACGCCGTACACGCTGCAAACATCGTTCAGCGTCGAACGCCAATTGCCTTATCGCACAACGCTTTCGGTTAATTTCGTTAATGCGAATACGCGCGACGTGCTGCGCACGCGAAACATCAACGCGCCGCAGCCGGGGACGAACGTCCGCCCGATTCCGACAGCCGGAAACATTTTCCAATACGAATCAACCGGGCGTTTTAACCAGCAGCAGTTAATCGTCAGCTTGAACAACCGTTTTAGCCGTTTGTTTTCGATTTCCGCAAACTACGTTTTAAATCGCGCCAAAAGCGACACCGACGGTTTAAATTCATTTCCGGCGAATCAATACGATTTAAGCGGCGAATACGGGCGATCTTCGCAGGACGTTCGCCATCGCCTGACGTTTTTTGGTTCGATCAACGCTTTGCCATGGGGGATTCGTCTCAGCCCGTTTGTCATCATCAATTCTGGAAGACCGTTTAATATCACGCTCGGACGCGATATAAACGGCGATACGCTCTTTACCGAAAGACCTGCTTTTGCCGATGCGCAAACAACGGCGGCGGATTTAAGGCAAACACCTTTCGGCGATTTCGACATCAACCCGAAATCGGGACAATCAATAATTCCGCGTAATTTCGGAACGGGACCATCTTTTTTCACTACTAATTTGCGAATCAGCAAAACATTCGGATTCGGCGGCGAAGTTGCCAATCAGGGAACACAAGGCGGGCGCGGCGGACGAGGCGGCGGTGGAGGAGGTCGTCGCGGCGGAGGAGGAGGACGCAGAGGCGGCGGAGCTGCCGCCGGAGACGAAGGAACCAGAAGTCGCTACAATCTGACTCTTTCCGCCAACATTCAGAATTTGTTTAATAACACGAATGAAGGCGTCCCGGTCGGCAATCTCAATTCGCCGTTTTTTGGTAAATCACTTTCCAGCGCGGGCGGCTTTGGAAGAGGCGGCGGAGGCGGCGCGCAAACGGCAGGAAACCGCCGCATTGATTTGCAATTACGATTCAGCTTCTAAGCTCGAATAAAATGATAGCGAAAAGATATTATGTTGCTAAGATTGCCGTAGTAAAAAAGGTCTTTACAGAATCGTAAAAATCGCAGACGGGTGAGTAAATCCGAATGAGTCGGTTTTGGGCGCGAGAAAATTGTACTGATTCTTCTGCTCGTCTGCATTTATTCTGCGATTACTCGAATATTTTATGAACAGTAAAATTGCAGAAATGGAAAATTTCTTTCTGGCTTTGGCGGATAAAACACGGCTGCGGATTTTAAATTTAATCGGGGACAAAGAAATCTGCGTTTGTTTTTTCACCGAGACCTTGCAGGAACCGCAGCCGAAAATCTCAAGACATCTGGCTTATTTGCGACGCGCGGGAGTCGTTCAAACAAGGCGCGACGGCAAGTGGATTTATTACCGTTTGATTCAACCGAAAGACGAAGCCGCGCGGCGCGTTTTAAACGAAATAGAGGCTTGGATGGCGACCGACGAACAAATGCAAAAAGACCGCGAACGATTAACTCAAATTTGCTGCGCGCCGGAAATGATGCCCGTTTCAATTCAGCATTTGCCGCGCCTTGCACAGGCTTCCCCAAAAATTGAAGAGCCGAAATCTTACGAAGTTAAACAGCTTGAAGATTTTCTGCTTTGAGCGTTAAACTTAGTTTTACTTTTTTGTTCTTTTCTATTGCCTTTTCGGTTTTGAATGAGTTAAAAAGGTAAAGGCTGAAAACTTCCTCGTTTAAGCTCAACGTTCATTCTCCTTCCAGATTTTAACCGCATTTCGGAGTTTTACCTCTAATGAGTTTTTTTGATGTCAATCCTTTAATCGAGCAAATGCTGCAGAGCGGCGAGCATATTTCCGATTTAAATTTTTCCGTCGGTCAGCCGCCGCAAGCGGAGGCTTCCGGGCAGCTAACGGCTTTGACGCCGCTCGGCATTGGAAAATTGACGCCGTTTCAAACCGAAATGATCGCGATGGCGCTGCTTAGAGGAAACTCAGAAGCCGCCTCGCAGCTTGCGCATAAAGGCACAGCGGATTTGAGTTACGCGCTGCCGGGAAAAGC
Organism: Pyrinomonadaceae bacterium; assembly: GCA_036387135.1. GTDB lineage: Bacteria > Acidobacteriota > Blastocatellia > Pyrinomonadales > Pyrinomonadaceae > JALZCH01. The sequence goes on from DASVUH010000061.1 coordinate 18,831, forward strand.
GCGTTTTCGCGTTAATATTTTTCAACAGCGCGGCAGTTTTTCGATTGTGATGCGACTGATTCCGTCGAATATTCCGACGTTTGAATCTCTGAATTTGCCGCCGCAGCTCGCCGAGATTTCGGGTTTGCGAAACGGCTTGGTTTTGCTCACAGGTCCGACCGGCTCTGGCAAATCGTCGACGCTGGCGGCGATTATTGACCGGATTAACGAAACGAAAAGCTGGCACATCGTGACGATTGAAGACCCGATTGAATTTCTTCACTCGCACAAAAAAGCAACGATCAATCAACGCGAAGTCGGCTCTGATACAAAAGATTTTCCCTCGGCTCTGCGCGCCGCTCTGCGCCAAGCGCCGAAAGTGATTTTAATCGGCGAGATGCGCGATTTGGAAACGACCGAAATCGCGCTCGAAGCCGCCGAAACCGGACACCTTGTACTTTCGACTCTGCACACGATTGACGCCTCGAAAACGGTTGACCGCATTATCGGAATTTTCCCGAAAAACGAAGAACAGGTTATCCGCACGCGGCTCGCGCAATCGTTTCGCTACATTGTTTCGCAGCGCCTGATTCCGCGCGCAGGCGGTCGCGGGCGCGTCGCCGCAGTCGAGATTTTGCGCTCGAATCAGCGCACGCGCGATTACATCGAAAAAGGCGAAGTGCAAGGCAAAACTTTGCTCGATGCGATGCGCGATGGACGACTTGACGGAATGCAGGATTTCGATTCGGTGATTCTCGAACTCATCGAAAACGGCGAAATCACGATGGAAGACGGTTTGTCGTTTGCCACCAATCAAAACAATTTGCTGCTTCAAATCAAAGGCATGGGCAAAACCGACGAATTTGTTCGCAAGCACAATGCGCCAACAAATGGCGCATCTCCGTCAATGTTCACACCGCCCGCGCCCGAAGCAGCAACAGCCAGTGCTGCGACTGCGGCGCCAGCTAAAAACGGCAACTCTATTTTGGATATGATTGAATAAAACCTTAAAAATATGATTTTAGTTTGCGATAGTTGTTCAACCTCACTGCAATTAGACGAGAAAAAAGCTCCGTCAGGTAAATTTACGATTCGCTGTCCGAAATGCAAAAGTCTGGTTTCGGTCAACGTCGGCAGTCAAAATTCTTCGGAAAACGGCGCGGCGGAATCTGCCGCGCATAATAAGCCCGCGCAGACGGCTTCGCAATATAAACCGCCGCAACAACAGGCACTGAAGAATTCCGAATCGCCGACGGGGGGCGCGAGCGAAGAACTGATGCGTCTTTTAGCCGGTTTGTTAAATCAAAAAAGCGCGAGCGATTTCGTGAATTCGGATGTTGAGCCGGAAAAAGGCGTTTTGCTTTGCCTGCCGACGGAACAGAGAGAGAAAACGGCGCAGCTTTTAAGCGACAACGGCTGGCAGCCGTTCATCGCTGAAAATCCGGCGCAAGCGGTGGAAACATTGAGCGAAATCAAAATCGGAAACGTCGTTTTAGCCGCAAATTTTGCGCCCGAACAGAGAGGCGCTCAGGCGCTGCAAAATCACTTTTATAATTTAATGCCCGCTATTCGCCGCAACATTTTTCTGGTTTACGTTGATGACAAACCGCAGCCGGCAAGCTCGCACGATGCCTTTTTGCGAAATCTGAATCTCGTCGTCCATTCGAGAGATTTGCCGAATCTGCCGCACATTTTGCGGCGCGAGCGGCGCGATTTCGACGACACTTACCGCAATTTCAAAAACGCTCTGGCAAACGCTTAAAAAAACAAAACAAACAAAAAAACCCGCCCGGTAAATCTAGATTTCCGGCGCGTTTTTGCTTTTATAGTTAATTTTTAGATTGCAAAATCGCGGTTTTTAGCTTATTCTCGCACCAATCTGAACGTTTCGATTTCTCGTTCAAGCTCGCCCAAATTATGATTGTCGGAACCGAATGGATAATTGACGTTGCCGGCTGCGACGCGGAAAAGTTGCGCGATTTGGATTTGCTGCGCCAAACTTTCGACCGCATTATTTCCGATTTAAACTTAAAAGTAGTTGGCGACATTCACTGGCATCAATTTCCTCTGCCTGGAAACGGAATCACAGGTTTGGCGCTGCTCACAGAATCGCATCTCGCCTGTCACACTTATCCCGAATCGAATCTGGCGACTTTCAATCTCTATTGCTGCCGCGCGCGTCCCGAATGGAATTGGGAAGAAAATTTCCGCGCGCTTTTCAACGCCGAAAACGTAAAAATTCAAAAAATCGAACGCGGAAGTCGCATTGCGATTGCCGAAGCAAAAACGGCTGTCGGAGGTGATTTGCGGTGAGCGTTTTGCAGGCAAATTGCCCTTCATGCGCCGGGACGGTCGAATTTAAATCCGGTTCGACAATCGTCGTTATTTGCCCGTTTTGCCGTTCGGTCGTCGCGCGAACCGACCGCGCGCTTGAAGATTTGGGAAAAGTCGCGGAAATCGTTCAAACCGAATCGCCTTTAAAAATTGGTTTGCGCGGGAAATATTTAAACAACGGCTTTGAATTGACCGGACGCGCGCAGTACAAACACGAAGCGGGCGGCGTTTGGGACGAATGGTACGCGACGTTTTCAAACGGCTGGGTCGGCTGGCTGGCGGAAGCGCAGGGGCGCTTTTATATGACTTTTTACCAGCCGCAGCCCGGCGCGCAGATTCCGAGTTATTCGGATTTACAAGTCGGCGCGCCCGTTCCTTTAAATCTCGGCTCGACAGCTTTTGTCGTTGCCGAAAAGGGAATGGCGTCCGCCGTTGCCGCCGAAGGCGAGATTCCTTATCAGCTTGTACCGAACGAAACCAATTATTTCGCCGATTTATCGGGCGCAGGCGGCGCTTTCGGGACGATTGATTACGGCACGAATCCGCCGTTTGTGTTTGTCGGCAAACAAGTCAGCTTGCAGGACATCGGTTTGGGCGACGCGCGCCCGGCGGAACGCGCGGCAAAAACGGTTTCCGCCGCGCGTTTAGGCTGTCCGAATTGCGGAGGGCGTCTCGAACTGCGCGCGCCGGACGCCGCCGAGCGCGTGACTTGTCCGAGCTGCGATTCGCTGCTTGATGTCAACAAAGGCAGCTTGCGTTTTCTGCATTCGCTCAAAAATCTTAGCTCGGCGACGCCGCCGTATCTGCTCGAAATCGGTAAAACCGGACAATTCGCGGGGCGCGAGCCGATGCAGATTATCGGCGCGGTGACTCGTTCGGTGAATATCGAAGGCACGAAATATTTCTGGCAGGAATATCTGCTTTACAATCCGAAAATCGGTTTTCGCTGGCTCGTGCAGAGCGACAATCATTGGACGTTTGTCGAGCCGGTTGCGCCCGGCGATGTCGTTGATTCCGGGATGGTCGGGCGCGGAGCGACCGTGCAATACAACGGCGAAGGCGCGGCAAAAGGCAAATCTTTCAAGCTCTTTCAACACGCCGTCGGAATTGTCGAACACGTTCGCGGCGAGTTTTACTGGCGCGTTGAAACCGGCGAGAAAGCCCAAATGAGCGATTTCGTCAATGCCCCGTTTATGCTCTCGAAAGAAGTTTCCTTCGGCAAAAGCGGGAGCGAAGTTAATTGGTCGCTCGGCACTTATGTTCCGCTAAAAGATGTCGAAAAAACATTTGGCGTCGAAGCATTGCCACAGCCCTGGAATGTCGCGCCGAATCAGCCGTTTCAGCATAAAGATTTGTACAAATACGGCTTCGCTCTGCTCGGACTTTTGATTTTGGTCAGCATCGTGCTGTTTCCTTTTACGTCGGGCGGCGGAACGGTTAAAGAGCAGAATTTTAATTTGCCGCCGATGGCTAACGCGCAAGCGGCACAAATCGCTTTTAGCGAGCCGTTTGAATTAAAAGGCAATCGCAACGTCGAAATTACGGCGAGCGCGCCGCTCAGTAATTCGTGGATGGACGTTGACGTTGACCTTGTCAACGAGCAAAACAGCGAAGTCGAATCGGTTCCGATTAACGTCGAATTTTACAGCGGAACTGACAGCGACGGCGCTTGGTCTGAAGGCAGCAAGTCGAATTCGGCGATTTTATCGAGCGTTCCGGCGGGAAAATACACTTTGCGCGTCGAAGGAAGCTGGGGAAACTGGCAGCAGCCGCAGCCCGTCAACGTCACTGTCAAACAAAACGCTTTTCGCGGAGTTAATTTCTGCTGCGCGTTTTTGCTGCTGGCGATTTTGCCGACTCTGGCTTTGCTCTGGAATTGGACTTTTGAATCGCGCCGCTGGAGCGAAAGTATGTTCGCGCCGGTTTCAAGCGATTCGTCGGACGATGATGATTGAATTTTGTTCGTTGTTCGTCGTTAGTTGTTCGTTGCAAAAAGCAATCTACAATGAGCGACGATCAACGAACGACGAACAAATTTATGTTTAAAAAACTTTATTTGGCATTCGGTCTGGGAGTAATTCTGATTTACGCGGTTTCGACCTTGTTCGGCTGGGAATTTTTCAACAGCGGCTCGCGTTCTACTTTGCGCTCGCCGCTGATCTGGTTCGGCGGCGGTTATCGAGGCGGGAAATAAGCGGAAAATAAAGGAGGAAAATGATGCTCGGATTTTTAAAACTTACAACTTCGGCTCTGGCTTTGATCGTTAAATGGGAAGATTTGCAAAACGTTTTGGTGACGACGCTGGTATTCGTCATTCTCGGTTTAATTATTTTTGCTCTGGCGTTTTTCTTTATTAGTATGGTCACGCCGTTTTCGCTCAAAAAAGAAATTGAAGAAGATCAAAACGTCTCGGTCGGTATCGTTATCGCTTCAATCATTATCGGCATTGCGATTATAATTGCCGCCGCAATCAGCGGATAAAGCTCATTTGCGGTAAAATTGCTTTATGAACAATCTAAAACGTAAAGATAAAGTCGTTCCGTTTGTGCCGCAAGCCGCGTTGCCGGACGATTTGAGCTTTGAAAAAATGAGCCGGCTCGGGCGCGATTTATGGCAAATCAGCAAAGAAATCGAACAATCAGGCGTAATTCCTTTACTTGATGAAAATGAAATCGAAATTGAACTAAACCGCAGACGCGGCGGGTATGTCAGCGATTACTCCTAAATTAACTTTTGCCGACGCATCCGTTTTGATAAACGCCGTACGCGGCGCGGACGCCGCCCGAAAAATGCGCGCATTAGCTGTTTTAGGCGATCCGAACCGCGAATTTGCCGCTACAAAATTGCTCAGACTTGAAGTTTTACCGATTGCCGTTCGCTATAAATTGCAAAAAGAGATCAGCTTTTATGAGCGTTTTTTCAAGAGCGTGACGAATTGGATCGAAGTTGATTCCGCACTGCTTGATGCGGCTTACGATTTAGCTTGCAAATACGGTCTCGGAGCGGTTGACGCGCTTCACCTTGCGGCATCGGAAACGGTTGGAGCGGAATTTGTCTGCGCCGAACGAACGACAAAACCGATTTACGCAGCCTCGCTCAACATAGTGACAATTTACTGATGAACCGCACACCTCTTTTATTTTTAAACGTCCTCATCATCGCTACCTGCGGTTTGATTTACGAGCTGCTCGCGGGAACTTTGGCGAGCTATGTGCTCGGCGATTCAATCACGCAATTTTCAATTATTATCGGGCTTTATCTTTTTGCGATGGGCGTCGGTTCGTGGCTGTCGGGTTTTCTGGAAAAAGATTTAGCCGGAAAGTTTATCGAAATCGAGCTTGGAGTCGCTCTTTTGGGCGGTTTGAGCGCGCCGCTGCTTTTTCTCACCTTTGCTTACGCCAAATATTTTTACCTGATTTTGTACGCAATCGTTTTCCTGATCGGCGCGCTGGTCGGAATGGAAATTCCGCTTTTGATGCGGATTTTAAAGGACAAACTCGATTTCAACGCTCTCGTTTCGCGCGTTTTGGCTCTCGATTACATCGGCGCGCTTGTTGCCGCAATTTTGTTTCCGCTGCTTTTCGTCCCGCGTCTCGGACTCGTGCGGACTTCGCTCGTTTTCGGAATGCTGAACGCCAGCGTCGCGCTTTGGGGAACCTGGTTGCTTTTGCCGATTATCAAGAAAAACGTTCAGTTTCTGCGTGTCCAGGCGGTCGCAATTCTTGTTTTGCTCGCCATCGGTTTTATCAAAGCCGAAAGCGTAACCTCTTATGCCGAAGAAGGGCTTTTTGCCGACAATATCATTTACGCCAAGCAATCGCATTATCAACGAATCGTCGTCACGCAGGGACGCGGCGGCTTCTCGCTTTTTTTAAACGGCAATCTGCAATTTTCGACCGTTGACGAATATCGTTATCACGAAGCTCTCGTTCATCCGGCGATGCAGTCGTTCAACGGTGGAAACCCGAAACGCATTCTTGTTTTGGGCGGCGGCGACGGGCTTGCGCTACGCGAAATTCTAAAATATCCGTCAGTCGAATCCATCACGCTGGTTGATCTCGACCCGGAGATGACCGATCTTTCAAAACGTCTGAAATTGCTCGCCGAACTCAATAAAAATGCGTTTGAAAACCCGAAAGTCACAGTCGTCAACGCCGACGCTTACGTCTGGCTCGATGAAAATCGCTCGGAACCTTACGATGTGGCAATTATTGATTTTCCCGATCCGAACAATTTCGCGCTAGGAAAATTGTACACAACCAGATTTTATAAACTTTTAAAATCACATCTTAAACCCGATTCGGCGGTTGTCATTCAATGCACGTCGCCGATTTTTGCGCGCACTTCTTACTGGTGCATCATCAAAACACTCGAAGCCGCCGGATTTGCGGTCAAACCGTTTCAAACGAGCGTTCCGTCTTTCGGCATCTGGGGCTACGCGCTCGCCAAGTTACAGCCGTTTGAAGAGCCGCAAACCGCGCCGAAAAACATTGAGTTAAAATTTTTAAACGATAACGCGATGCGGCAGCTTTTCGCTTTTCCGGCTGATTTGGCGTTGCCCGACGGGGAAATCGAAATCAATCGCCTCGATAATCAAGCTCTCGTGCGTTATTACGAAGCCGAATGGCGCAGATTTGAATAGGGAATATTAACAGCGATAAAAGGGATGAAAGGGATAAAATAATAGTTTTGAATGATGATTCATCAGGAATTAACCGGCAAAATATTAGAAGCTTGTTTTGAGGTCAGCAATGAGTTAGGCGCTGGATTTTTGGAATCTGTTTACGAAAAGGCTTTACTGGTTGCGCTTCGGCAAAAGAATTTAAATGTAGAATCGCAGGTGAAGTTACAAGTAATGTTTCGCGGTATTGTTGTTGGTGATTATTTTGCTGATATTTTGGTTGAAAATAAAATCTTGCTTGAGCTTAAAGCTGTTAATGCTTTGACTAAAGAACATTTCGCACAAAATTTAAACTATTTGAAGGCTACAAATCTTGAAGTCGGATTGATTATTAATTTCGGCAACTCAAAACTTGAATACCGCCGTTTTGACAATAAACTTATGCGCTCAACGACAGCAAGCAATATTTCTTTAGTGGATAAACTATTTGCCGACAAATCGGATAACCTTTAATTTTATCCCTTTAATCCCCTTTATCCCTGTTAATTTGTATGATCCGGCTAATCGAAACAATTGAACAATATGAAAAGCTGATCGAGCAAAACGGCGTCGCTATCGTGCATTTCGGCTTTCGCTGGAACTCTTTTGACCGGACAATGCAGCGCACTTTGTTTGAACTCAAACCGGAATTTGGCGACAAAATTCAATTCGGTTTCGTGGACATTGATAACAACGAAACAATCGAGCTTTTACAGCGAATCAATCTCGTTAACTCGCCGACGCTCGTTTATTTTCGGGGCGGAGAACATCTGGCAAGTCACGTCGGAATGCGCCCGATGGACGAAATCCGGCAGCGCATCCAAACCTTGCTCGAAGCGGAATAATTTCGGTGAAAAGTTTTACCCGCAGAGAAATTTTAACGGCATTTTTAGGCGCGCCTTTCGCGCTAGCTGCGTGCCGAACCGAAAATAATTTTTCCGGTATTTCGGGCGAAATCGTCGGCGCATCCGCCGATTTGGGACATCGTTTGCGCGATTCAAATGTTCGATTTGAGATTCCAAACGACAAATTTGAAAACAAAAAAGTCGTCATTATCGGCGGCGGTATTGCGGGACTGGCGGCAGCTTGGAAATTTTTAAAAAATGGTTTTGAAGATTTCGTGCTGCTTGAGCTTGAACCGCGAGCGGGCGGCACGGCGAGCAGCGGCGAATCCCGAATCGGCAACTATCCGTGGGGCGCTCATTATTTGCCCGTGCCGACAAAAGAAAACGTCGAGCTGGTTTCGCTGTTAAACGAAATGAATTTGCTTGAAGGCGCGGACGCAAACGGCAATCCGGTCGTCGCCGAACAGTTTTTGTGCCGCGAGCCGGAAGAGCGAGTTTTTTACAAAGGTCGCTGGTACGAAGGGCTTTATTTGCGAGTCGGCGAGAGCGAAGAAGATTTGCGGCAGCTTGCGCGGTTTCAAAAAGAAGTTGATTTTTGGGTTTCGTGGCGAGATTCCAAAAACAAGCGCGCTTTTACAATTCCCGTCGCCGAATGCTCGACAGATTCGTTTGCCACGGAATTGGACAAAATTTCTTTTGCCGATTGGCTCAGAAATAAAAATTTTACCTCGACGAGACTTTTATGGTGGTGCGATTACGCCTGCCGCGATGATTACGGTTTGCGGCTCGAACAAACGAGCGCGTGGGCTGGGCTTTTTTATTTTTGCTCGCGCGTTCCCCGCGTCGGCGAAGAAAGCGCCGCGTTTATCACTTTTCCCGAAGGCAACGGGCGTTTCGTCAATTTTTTGCAGGAAAAAGCTAAACAAAAAATCAAATTAAAGACAGCCGTCGCCGAAATTGTGCCGACCGAAAACGGGGTTGAAATTTACGCAATTGACGCGGCGACGAACGAAGCGCGCGGTTTTCGCGCCGAACGAGCGATTTTTGCCGCGCCCGTTTTTTTGTCAAAATACCTGATTCGAGATTTTCGCCAAAACACGCCCGCATTTATCGCCGAATTTGAACACAACGCCTGGATGGTGGCGAATTTGTTTCTGAAAAATCGCCCGGAAAATCGTTTCCGCCGCGATTTCCCGCTCGCTTGGGACAATGTTTTATATGAAAGCCCGTCGCTCGGTTACGTCAATTCGACGCATCAGCGCGGAATGGATTACGGCTCTGCGGTTTTCACTTATTATTTTCCGATGTGCGAAGACGACACGAAGACCGGGCGAGCCAAACTTTTTGCTTATGATTGGCAAGCGTGCGCCGATGTCGTTTTGTCCGATTTGCAGCGCGCGCACCGCGATATTCGCAATTTAACCGAAAGAATTGACGTGATGCGCTGGGGACACGCGATGATCAGCCCGCGCCCGAATTTTATTTGGAGCGGAGCGCGCCAAAAAGCCGCCGAAGCTTATCGAAACATTCATTTCGCGCATTCTGATTTGAGCGGCGTCGCGCTTTTTGAAGAAGCGTTTTATCACGGTTTGCGCGCCGCCGAAGAGATTTTAAATACGGTTAGATAGGTTTCACACCTGAGAAGCAAAGCTTTAAAAGCTCGCCGAGCTTTTTTGCGCGCTTTGCTTTCTTTGCATCTTTCGGTGAAACTTATCTTTCTCAAAATTGGAGTAAAAATGACTGAAAATTACGAAAATATATTGGTTGAAAAACGCGGGCGCGTCGCTGTTTTGACGATCAATCGCCCGGACAAATTAAACGCGCTGAACGAAAAGACGCACCGCGAAGGCGTCGCGGCTTTGGACGCGCTGAAAACCGATGACGAAGTTCGCGTTGTAGTTATTAAAGGCGCGGGCGAAAAATCGTTCATCGCGGGCGCGGACATCTCGGAATTTGCCGAAAAGACGCCTGAAGAACAGCGGCAAACGATGCTTTCGCGCTCGCTTTTTAACGCGATTGACGTTTTTCCGAAACCCGTGATTGCGATGATTAACGGTTTTTGTCTGGGCGGCGGAAACGAATTGGCGCTGGCTTGCGATTTGCGCGTCTGCTCGGAAAAATCGCGTTTCGCGCAGCCGGAAATCAATCTCGGAATCATCTGCGGCGGCGGCGGAACTCAGCGTTTGACTCATCTGATCGGCGAAACGCGAGCGATGCAGCTTATTTTAACCGGCGATATGATTGACGCCGCAATAGCGCTTCAATTCGGATTAGTCAATGCCGTCCATCCGGTGGAAGAACTCGAAGCCAAAACAATGGAATTGGCTGAAAAAATCGGCGAAAAAGCGCCGCTTGCTTTGCGTTATTCAAAGGAAGCTGTAAAACTGGCTTCGCGGTCGAATTTGGACGAAGGCTTGCGGCGCGAAATTGATTTATTCGCGCTTGTTTTTGCGACCGAGGACAAACAAGAGGGCGTCGCCGCTTTTCTCGAAAAACGCAAACCCGATTTCAAAGGCAAATAGTTCAATTATGAATTATGAATTTTCAGCGGCGCTTTGGAGACTGAAGAATTCCGACAAAACATCGCTGAGATTTGGGGCGGTTGCCAATTCGTAATTCGTAACTTATAATTCGTAATTGCTTCCGGGGTCGTAGCTCAGCTGGGAGAGCGCTTGAATGGCATTCAAGAGGTCAGGGGTTCGATCCCCCTCGACTCCATTAATTAAATCAATAACTTAGGGTAAGCCGTGAGCTTGCCTTTTTTGTTTCGTTGCTAATTCGTTACCAAATTGCGAATTTTCATCTAAATTTGCGACCGCTCTCCTTAACGCCGAATCGGTCGCGTGCGTATATCTTGAAGTCATCCGAATATCAGAGTGCCCCAAGATCTTCATCAGCGTGAAGGCATCGGCTCCCGAGTCAGCCATTCGACTGGCTGCGGTATGACGCAAATCGTGAAAACAGAAATCCTTGATCCCAGCTTTTTCGAGTGCGCTTCTGAAACCTTTTTTGATGTCGGTTAATCTACTACCTGTTTTAGGACTGGTGAAGACATATTCGCTTCGCCTTTTTAAACCCGCCAGTAATGATCTAGTTGTCTCGTTAACCGGCACAAATCGCTTTCTCCCCGATTTGCTTTCCCTGACCTGAATCAGATTGCGGCTGAAATCAACGTCAAACCATTTGAGATTAAAAATCTCTCCGCGCCTCATTCCTGTATGAAGCGCGAAGCTAACGATTTGATGAGTGAGTTCGTTACCAGATAAAGCCGCAAAGAGCCGTTCTTCCTCTTCAAGCGACAAAACTCTCATTCGCTGATTATTGAGTTTGAGTTTTTTCACCCGAAAACAGGGATTGCTTTCGATGAGTTCCGAATCAAGTGCCAGTGAAAAGATCTTTGACAACACGCTTATGTGATAATTTACGGTTGCCGCACTCCGCTTGCCGCCGTGCTTGGTTGGAACCGAAGCAAATTCCTGTTTAAAGGATTCAATTAACGGCGGGGTGATTTGCCGCAGGGTTTTGCCTTTAAATGCCTTGACTAGCACCCGGCAAACAAGCACGTCCGTGTAGAACGACTTTTTATTGGCTTCCGAATAGGGAAGAAATGTTTCCACCACAAACTCCTCGAAACTTTTATCCGGTTTCGCTTCAAATCCGTAAGCCTGCTGAAAGACCTGATTCATAATCACGGCTTCCGCAGCTTCGGCTTCCTTTTTCGTCCGGGCGAACTTCAGTGTTTTGACGATCCGCTCGCCGTTATAATAAAAATCACAGACCCATTTACCCGTGTCTTTCCTTTTTCTAACTGTCATTTTGTTACCTTCCTTCTCACGCCGTGTGCGAAGCGGTAGCAGCTTCTATTTTAATCGAGTTTTAGGAGTTTCCGGTAACGCGCAGACTGCTCTTTTTTATTTTTCGGTGCGCTTTTTTCAATCTTTAACGGCTCCAGTTTCACCGACGCTTTTCTTTTTCCCGAAAGATCGTGTTTGCCCAGCAAAACAAGCTCCTCGCGGTCAAACTGGTACTCGCGACCGATGCGATAAAATGGAACTCTGCCTTCGCGCACCCAACGGTACAGGGTCGAAGGATTGATGTTGAAAAACTCGCACGCTTCGGCGAAATTCAATCTCTGACCGTCCAGTTTTTCGGGTTTCTTTTGAGCTGCGTCTTTGGGGGCAGTTGATTCGCGCAAAAATTTGAATAGTCCGCTTAATCCGAACACTTTTACTTTGTGTATCTCTGGCACAGGAACTTGTGATTGCAGTTTTGTCTCTAAAGAAGGGAGTTTCTTTTGATTTGAAACGACGACAACAGCGTAATCGTAGCCTGCTGCCAGACACTTCAAAACGTTTTTAGTCTCGTAATCAATCGTTGAGGTGACGGAGACTTCGCAGGCAATTTTAAGATTCTCTTTTTGGAGCGAAACATCTACGCTGCCAGTGCCGCCAAGCACGCTTTTTTCAATTTCAACCTCAAAGCCGCAGCTTTCCGCCATTCTTTTAATGACTGCCTGCAATTCCTGATGATGTCTTCCGCCGCGTCCCGGATGAGCCTCAACAGGAGCAATAGAATTCTCCTTCTCGTTGATCTGCCGGTTACTTTTAATATCGCTGAAATGGGAGTCTTGGGTTGCTGATTGAAGCTCAATTTGAGTCGTTAAAGTTTGATCCGCCTGCTGGCTTGATTGATTTTGAGTCCCAATCTCTGATTTCGGTTGAGCATACGTTATTCTGGTTTGCTCGATTATCGCTCTTCTGGCTCTTTCGGCAGTTGCGGCATCAGTGGGCGGAAGCGGAAAAGCTTTAAGATTAAAATCATATCGGCTCTGCTCAAGACGCACGATGGCTTCTCCAACACCGAGATTTTTTAAATGATCTGCCGTAAAAAACGAAAAACCTTTGGCTAATCTTTCGGCATCCGCATCATCAAGGCGGAAACAAATCCGCGTATAACAATTTGCTAAGACGCTTGCGAGAATATCGCTTTCACCGGTTTGAAACTGTCTGAGCTGCTGATGAGCGAGCACTAATCCCAGTTTATATTTGCGAACACCGCTTAAAATCTGATTCATGCTTTCAGTGACGAAATGATGTGCTTCATCCAGATATAGAAAAAATGGTTGGCGGTTTTCTTCCGCAATGTTCTGACGGCTAAGAGTCGCCTGATGCAGTTTTGAAACCAAAAGGCTTCCCAGAAGATAAGCGTTTTCCTCGCCGATTGAACCGAGCGACAATCTGACCAGCAGGACTTTTCGCTCATCCATCATGCGTCTGAAATCCAATCTGTTTTCCTTTGCGGAAACGATATGGCGGATAAGTTTTGATCGCAGGAAAGTGTCGAGTCTCGTCAGCAGCGGAGCGAAAGGCTTGCCTTTCAGCTGATGGAATTCCGTCAGCCAGTAATAACGGATTTCATCATCTTTGACAGTAGTGAGAAAATTTTCGCGAAAATTTTTATCAATCAGAAAACGCTTGAGGTCAAGGAGATTTCCGCCTCTTTCGCTTTCAAGAAAAGCCAAGACGGCATTAGCCAGAATCGAGTTCATGACATCGCCCCAGCTTGTCGAAAAACGGCGGAAGATTGAAACCAGATCGGAAGCAAGCAGCGTTTTTTCAAGTTCGGAGTGAGCCGAGAGGATGTTAAACCCTATTGGGTAGCCGTCATCGGAAGGATCAAAAATAACGAAATCCTGCAACCGATGCTGAGGGATTCTTTCAAGAACAGCATCAATTAAATCGCCGTGCGGGTCAAAGCAGGCAAATCCGTTTCCCTGATCCAAATCCTGAATCATCATGTTTGAGAGCAGGGTGGATTTGCCGGAGCCTGACGCGCCAACGAGATGCGTATGTTTCACTCTTAGATTCGTTCCGAGAGCGATTGCCCTTACCCGTCCGGCGTGTGAATTTTCGCCGAGGACAAGTTCACCTTTGAAAGCGAAATCCGGCGCGGCTTTGGTGAGATTCTTGTCTCGCAGAAGTTTTGCTGATTTGACCGAATCAGAAGGCAAGTGAACGATTGCGGCAAGTTCTCTGGCGGAAAGCAGCATCCCGGTTCGATAACTTGTCCGACTTAGAAACGAGCGGAGATGGTTTTCTTCGCTCAATCCATCATTGCGAAGCGGAATCAATTCATTTCCGGCGGGTGAATAAAGCTGCCGGAAAAACGCTCCCGCTCTGCGGGCGATCTGAACTGATTTTTCTCTTGATTCGCTTTGCACAGCCATCCTTACCAAAACGGCAAGGAATGATTGATCGAGCTTTTCTTTAATACCCGGCAGATAATTTTGCAGATTGGCGAAAACCAATTTTCCCGCACGGTCAAAAATCGCTTCCCGTACAGCCTGCTGCCAATCACGGCGAGCGCGGCAAAAGAGAACCTGCAAGCAGAGGGTTTCTCCTTCCGATAATTCTTCTATCGCGGCGACGAGGGGCAGCAGCGTATCGGCGGCAAAATTTTTCGCCTGCGCCAGAGGGATAAACCATTCTTTTCCCAGTCCGAAATCAACCAACACGGTTTCGTTTGCTCGCTCAAGACATAAATTTTGGCAAAGCGCTTCTGCGGATTCTCTGAAATCGACTTCCGGCAAGTAACCTTTAAGCTGCATAAAAACTGCCGCTTTTTCAGTTTCGGGGCAAACAATTTGTAATATGATTTCGCTCGCGGTGCCAATAATCTCGAAGCCGACAAATGAGGAAACTGTGGCGGCGAGAGTGCGGATGAGTTGTTCCGTTTGCTCGGAAGATAGCTTTAGCTCGGCGGGCAGATAAATTTGAAATGCAGCCGGTTTAACGGCTACCGTAATTCGGGGTTGTTTGTTTTCTGAATTCTCGGCGGAAAAAACATTTTGATTTGAAAGCAGATTTTCGTTTTGTCTGTTTGAAAATAACCGCTCCCAGAATGATAACTTTCTGCCGTCGTCTGCGGGACGGGAGATTTCGGAGGGCGGAATAAATTTCGTAACCGCAGGCTCAAGCGCTGTTTCATAATCAAAGACCTGCCAGCCGCGCCCCGCCTGCTCCCAGAGCCGAAAACTTTCGATAAATAATTCTCGGCGGGTTGGCAAAATTTGCAGATAAGCATTTTCCTCGGAATTATTCGGCATTGCTTACCAAACCTCTTCCCAAACGGGAGCTCTCGCCTCGGCAGGCAAATATTCAAGATCGGCATCTTCGGATAATTCGTCCACTACCCGCAAAATTGAATCATGAACCGCTCGTTGGATGAATTCGAGGAAGTCCGTTTGATAGTAGGTTGCGGCGCGAGCTGTTTTCTCGATCAAAAAACCGAAGCCGGGAATTTCCGCCAATAGATCCGCAACGCCCGGTTGCTCCATGTGCAGCCACCAACCAATGACCAACGACGTACCAGCAACAAATGCATAAACGTCGAAATACAATCTTTGATAACGGATTCTGAGATAAACTCTGCGCGATGAAAACCAGCCTTTTTCATTGCGCGTAACGTGCGAAAACTGTAAGTCCGGCAGCTCGCGTTCCGAGAGCGAGCACCGAACCCGGTCGTAAAATTCAAGCGGCGAACAGGCGCTTGTTTCAAGCGATGTTTGCCAGCGAGCCAAAATGTTTCCCTCTGCCATAGCCATCTCTTACTCAGTCTAAAATCTTTTCTCTTGGACTTTCTTTGCGCCGCTCATTTTGCACGGGCGGTTTCCCCCCGACGACGGGGCGATATGGATTAAGCTGTTGGGTTTGGTGCTCGCGCCGGAAGAAAAATTGACCCGCCCGCCATAAAAACCGAAAGGGAAATGTGACGAAATAAATCAGAGTTTGAAAAACAATCATTTGTAAGGATTGAAGCCATTTCGCTTTCGGAAACAACACCCGTAACGAAACCGAAAACAAAAAAGGAAGCACCAAAATGCATAAGATTTGCCCCCAAAGCGGCAAACCGTACCAGAGCCAGAGAACATGATTAACGCCGACAGCCAAAAAGACGGGCGCGAAAATCAGAAAAATGATGAACTTGAAAAATGTTTCGGGTTTTGCCTTCCCGAACATTATCAAAATCCCAAAAACCGCGATTGCCAGAAGTAAAATTCCGCCGACCATCGGTTGCTCCTTTCTTTAGTGTTGTTTACTGCAAAATTCACCCGGCGCGTCACGATTTTCGTTTGTAAGCGCCGCCGAGCATTATTTATGCCGCCAGGTCTAAAGTAGCTTTGCCGTTTATTTGAGCTGCCGCCTCATTCGCTTTCACAAGATCGTTTGCGGCAAATTCCCGCTCGAATATTTCCTTGCTCAAACCAACGTAACCGCCGTTTTCAAAATCAACGATTTTGACTTGATCGGAAAACGAATCAAGAAATGCGCCGAAATTCGGGAAACCGAAATCGTTTTCATCAAACGACGAATCTATTTGTCGCATCGTGTTTTTCAAGACTCCTTTGAAAACGCGATTTTCGCCTTTTTTCCGAATTAATTGCTTTAATGCTCTGAGCAGCAATTCTTCGCCGGGACAGGTATTTTTACCCACCCCCTGACCGTTGCTGAGCGCTTCCGATTGTTCTATTAGTTCGTGGTAAAATTTGAATTCGTTGCAGGATTTGACCCAGAAACCGTTGGTCGCCTCGCGCACGCCGACGCCGATGATAGTGCGTCCGGATTGCCTTACTTTTTGAGCGAGGCTGATAAAGTCGCTGTCCGACGAATTAATGACGATGTGAGTCAAAAAAGGAAATCGCTCGATGTCTTCCATCACGTCAAGAACGAGCCGGATATCAGCACCGTTCTTCATAAACTTGCCGCGCGGGAAAAGCTGCACAAGGTCAACGCCCAAATCGTTCAAATCGTCCCTGTAGCGCGAGAGAAATTGCCAGTTGGCATAAGCGCGATTGATGACTATTTCACCGAATTCGGCAACGTAATTCATTACGGCTTTGAGATTGAATATTGCGTCCTGCGTCGCCCAACGATTGGTTTGGTAACTCGATTCTCCGTGCTTAAGATCGTAGAGAGCGGCGTGGAGGTTTTCAAAATCGAAATAACAAGCTACCTTCGCCAAAGCTCCGCTTTTTTGATTTTTATTATTCATTTTACTGCTTTCCTTTCTAAAATAAGTTCTCAATAAAGAAACGCTTTGTTGCCTGATACCGTTATCTAGGCGTTAGACAACAAAGCGTTTCCGCGACTTAGTTGGAACAAAACGGGTTAAACGAGACCGATTGAGGCTCCAAGAACAAACCGCTCCAGATTTGGCGGATTAAATCCGATTGTTGCGCCGTCCGGTTCGGTGTTAATTTCCGCTCTTTTTTGTTTTCGGTCACCGTCCCTTTTGTTTCGGCGATCCCGCAAACAGTCAAATGAATGCCGCGATTGTCAATCGGCGCGGGCAGCTTTTTGAGAGCCTGCGCGTTGCCGTTTAGAGCAGCTTTGATCTGGGGCTCTACATTTTCCTGCAAATCCGATTTGACAAACATTTGGCACTTGGCGGAATTCGGCTTACAGCCCTTGTTCCGCAGCAGTTCCGCACCGCTTTTAACGGCGAGAAAGATCGAAGAGGTTTGAGCCGGAAGCGCTTGCTCACATTTGGCTTTGATTGTGCTTAAGATTTTTTCCTGTTCTTTGGCGGAAGTTTGCTCGCCTTCCAACACTTTCGCCGAAACGGGAATAGGAAAAGTACCTAAACTCCGCGGCTCGTTAGCTGTCGCCGCGTCGCCCGTAAGCAAGAAAGTAACCGTCGAGCCTTGTTCCATCTGCGGCGAATTGATCGCTTTCCTGCCGAGTTCGACCGTTTTGAAGCAGTCGCCAGGGGTAGATTCCGACCAGTCATCAATAGCGACAGCGTGCGCGATTTCCTGTTCTCCGGCGAAAATCGTGCTGAAGACTGCGATGCCGAGCGTGATGAGCGCAAATGCTCCCAAAATCAAGAGAATTTTGTGTTTGTGATTCATTTTTAGCCTCCTTTCCTTGTTTTTACTTTAAGCCTAGAATTTTGCCGCGATTTATGGCGAGACCTTCGGCGGCACCGTCACGAACCGCTTTGATCGCAGATTCAATGAATTGCTCTTTCTGGGTTGAGCGGTGATGGCGTTCTTCGACGTATTCGCAATGATTGCGAATCGCGCCTTCAAACTCCGCAATACGCTCGTACCTGCGTTTTAGACCGATTCGTGTGGCTTCAACCAGTTCGGCGGCTTCCTGAGCGGCGGCGTTTTCTGCAGCAAACTTTTGTTCGCGCGCCGCGTGATTCCGGTTGACGTGTTCAAGCAAGAAACAGATGAAAATTTCGAGAGCCGTAAATGCGACTGCGCCAATGACGCCCCACAGGGTTAACGCGTACATCAAGCGGAGCAGACCGAGCGCGACGCTCATTCCGATACCGCCGATTAATCCTAGTCGGCTTTGGTTAGCGGGCTTTTCATTGTTTTCGCTATGATGGGCGCCGTCTAAAATCGAAAAAACAACGAACGCTCCCCACGCCAGACCGACCAGAATACTGAAGGTCCAACCCCAGACAGCGCCCATGCGGTAGAAAATTATATCGTGAAGCGTCACGGCAACCGCCGTCGTGATAACGAGAGTGCCAAAAACCGCAGTTAGAACCGGAAATTCCGGACGCGGCGGTACTTTCGCCTTGGCTTTCCCATAGGCGTCTTCACGTAAATTTAATTCGATTTCACCGTGTTTGACCGCTTCGCGTTCAAACTCAACTTCCTTGAGATTGCGCTTATTTTCATCGTCACGAAGCTTGTCGTGGTGTAATTTTTCCGGGTCGTAAGCGAGTTGATAGGTTTGCTCGGCAATGGCGCGGGCGTGTTCTTCAAGAAATTGTAAAACGGCTTCGTCCAAGTCAATGTAACCGCCTTTTACAATTCGTTCCTTTGCAAAGTCCTTCAACCCGGTTTGCATTGTGAAATAAATGTCAACACCTTTGCCGACCTGTTTGCCGGAAGGCGGACGCGCATCTCCCTGCTGATGCGAATGCTCTCCATCCTCTACGGGTAAGTTTTTAATCCCGTTTCCATTAGCGGAAGCGGCAATTAAAGAATTGTTTCGTTTCATTTGTTTTTTTCCCTTTCTTGTTATATTGGTGTTATTACCATTAATCGCAGCCATTGACTTTAAACTTTGAACTATTAAGATTTTAAGAGAAAAGAAATCGAGAAAACTTGTGAAAAAAATTGAAGTTTTATGGAAAGATTGTCTTAAAATTATTGAAAATTTATAAAAGAATTCTCAAAGCCATGTCCCAAGAAGTTCCTTACTCATATGAATTCGAGAATTATTTACTTAAACCCTCCGAGCGTTTACTGCTTAAGGGCGGTGAAAATATTAATTTAAAGGGTAAAGATTTTGATGTTTTGGTTTGCCTAGTGAAAAAGTATGGGAGGCTTGTGAGTAAGACGAGTCTAGATTCAGAAGTATGGCAAGGAACTAACGCGGAAACAGAAGCACGAGTAGTTACAAGCATCGCAAAGATCAGAAAGGTTCTGGAGGATGATGCAAAGAATCCTCGGTTTATTGAAACAGTAACCGGTTACGGCTACCGATTCGTGGCAAAAGTAAATACCGTATCAGCTCCCGAGACTGGTAAGAGTCAACCTATCGATTCTTCGCTGTCTCTTCCAATGACTCCCAAAACCGAAAGCTTTCAAGTCGAATCGCATAAATTTGTTCCGATGTTTCTAGGGACGAGTTGCGTTGATGAACGGGATAATTGGACGGTGAAAGAAAATGAGTGGGCGAAATACCATGAGTTCACAACTGCGGTAGGACGATTTTGTTTATTACCGTTCGGCGTTGGAACTTGGCATTTAATCGAAACCGTTGATTTTAGCACACTTACCGACTTGGCTATATGGCGCAGACGCACATATCATAATATTATAGAAGGAGAGCATCTCATTAGCGTTCACGCCGTAGAGTTGTCTTCCTCAAAAAGCAATCAAACATTGGAGTTGTGGAAAGACGTTTTCGGAAACCCCGGTTATGTTCTATCATTATATGAATTAAAAATGCCGCTCTGGAAAACGTCAGAGGAAATTGAAACAGCTTTAAAGCTTCTTGCTTGCCCGACACCGCTTCATTGTGAAGAGTTATCAGAAATTGAACGAGAAGAAACAATTAGTTTAGAAAGAAGCTTTTTCCAAAATGGCTTTCCCAGCAATGATATTGAACAATACGGATTAACTGGTTGCGAACTCGGTTATGCAAGCTGGGCTGGGGTTTCTTATTACCAAACGATTGGAAGGCGTTCGAGACTCGTTAGCCAATTGGTTGAATTTGAGATTGTGGTACAGGCAACTTGGTGGTTCTGTCACTGCTTAAAGGAAAAGTGCCTTGCTAACAGCGCAGATACTAAAGCAGCTCTTGCACACGATATGCAATCCCTTATCATACAATACGGTAAAATCAAATCAATCGGACCAAAAGAGCAAACAGCTCAAAGAACAATGCGCGAGGCAATCTTGAAAACCAGTCGCCTAGAACAGTTAGTCGAAGATACACTTGAACTATATAATCGATTGTAAGGCTAATCATTAACGCAATATTTTCTTCATTTTAGGAGTAACTATAATGTATTCGATACAAAATCCGGTTCTTGTCGTGGTTGATATGCAAAATGGTTTTTTGGGGGCGAAATCGAGTTATGTCATTCCAAAAGTGCGAGACTTGGTGAATGAGATCCGAAGACGCGAAATTCCAATCGTGTTCACCCGTTTTCATAATCGTGAGGGCAGTCCGTATGAAACTTTGATTGGCTGGAAACGCTTACGTGATAATTCTGAAACTGAAATTACATGTGAACTGCAACCGTTCATCGAAGTTGTTATAGACAAGGATTTTTATAGCTCATTTACGGAGGAGTTCAGCCATCTGGCATATGCAAACAATTGGAAAACGATAATTCTATGCGGTGTTGCAACTGAAAGTTGCGTAATGAAAACTGCCGTTGACGCCTTTGAAAAAGGGCTTGTACCGATTGTTGTCGCCGACGCTTGTGCCAGTCACGCAGGAAATGAAGTTCATGAAGCTGGATTGATGATTTTAGGTAGATTTATAGGCAAGCAACAAATAAAGTCTACGGAAGAATTACTCGAAACTTTAAGCCGAACTACTACATCAACTACATAAACTGGTTTTATATGTGCGAATTACAGAGATAGCTTCAATGTCTAACAATATAAATTGTAAAAACCAAAATTTGATCTGTCAGACAATGACCGAAGAACTCAGAGTTCAACTTTTCAATTTTTCTGTTTAACTTTTTGTAACGTATCGATAACTAATTTCTCTACTATGAAAGTCACGACCCGTACAAACTAATATGACAAACAAATTTAATCAAAAGAAAGGAATCTTTGTGGATTTGTTTGGATTGTCAAGCTTGGCTTATCGGGTTATTACTCCACGACATTATTCTGTATGATTTTTAGAAGTATTTATCTCTTTTATGATTAGGGGTTCGTTATTTTGGAAAATTGCAAATGATGTATAGCCATACTCTGATAGAGCATCAATTTGTTTTTTTGTGTTCTTCTTTTTGAGTACTTCTAATGAAACAAAATTGCCTTTTTCTCTTAGCTCACGAGCCAAACTAAGAATATGATTAAATGAAGTCAAGTTTTCATTATAAAGCAAGGCAATTTTCTTTTTTGATTGTGGCACAATAAAATTTTGTTCTTTTAAAATTGATACTACTCGCTCAAAACCAATAGAAAAGCCACAAGCAGGAATATCTTCTTTTCCTTGTAAAAATTTCCCAATCATTTTATCATATCTGCCCCCACCGGCTATTGAGTATTTGTACCCTGCAACTTCTATTTCAAATATTTGACCTGTGTAATACCCCATGCCTCTAACTAATGACAAATCAAACTCAATTGAGTATTCGTTTTCTGCTTGTTGTTGAACAGTATTAATAACAAATCTTAAATCTTCTAAAACGGATTCTGGAACATTAGGTAAAAACTTTAATAAACTATCAAGTATAAGTTTCTTTTCTAATACTAATGTTATTATTGATATAAATTTATCAACTGAGACAGTAGGAAAATTAGACTTTTCCAGTTCCTCTCTTACTCCCCCAATGCTAATTTTATCTAATTTATCTAAGATAATGAACACCTTATCAAAGGTGTTTTCTTCAAAATCGCAATATCTGGCAAGGCAAACAAGAATGCGCCTATCATTAATTCTCACTCTAAAATTTCTAAAATCAAGGTTTCTCAAAGCTTCCGAGGTTGCCAAAATCAATTCAACCTCTGCAATTACGTTTGAGCTACCAATAATATCTATATCGCACTGAACAAATTGCCGATAACGACCTTTTTGCGGACGCTCCGCTCGCCAAACATTACCGATTTGTATCACTTTGATGTTTTTCGGTAATTTTGCATGATTACTGGCATAATAACGGCTAAGTGGCACAGTTAAATCATATCGCAATCCTAAATCCACAACATCAATCTCTTTTGTCGTTGTAGAGAAATTCAATTTCTCCCCCCTTTTAAGGATTTTGAAGAGCATTTTTTCATTTTCTCCTCCCTCACCGCTTGAAAGAAAATTTATTTTTTCAGCGCAGGGGGTTTCTATTTGCATAAAACCGTATTGATTATAAATTTCAAGTATAGTTTTAGTTACGTGATTTCGTAGCACCATTTCTTGGGGAAGTAGGTCTCTCATTCCTTCCGGAGGATTACATTTATACATGTGTCTAAATTAGTTTATAAGTTATAAAAAGTGTTATTAAGTTATTAGCTCGGATCGTTATTCATCTTCTTCAAGAGAAGATTGAATTCTATTTAGATTGTCAAGCACTCTTGATTTTAGCAATGATGTTAAATACATTTTTGAGGATGGGGCAATTTGAAGCACGTTTATGTCTTCCTCTAAATTGCTAGCAATATTTCTGGCAAACTCCAACGAGACCGCTATTATTTTGTATTCTTCTATCTTTTTAAGAACTAAATTCGCTTCTTCCATATTACAACTACTTTTAGAAATTATTTCTAAAATGTTGTCATTTTCGTGAACCCGATGTGCTAAATTGACAAGCAGTATTGTTCTTCTAAGGTTCAAAATTTCACCCAAAGTTATCTTTTCTTGATTTAACAGATTAGGAAAAACGCCAACAATATCATCAATTATTTGTGAAGCAATACCAATTTTATAGAGTATATTCCGAGAAGCCCCTTTCAATTCTATTGATGCATTACTTAAAATAAGCCCTAATTCAAAAGGAAACACGTAACAATAATTTGCTGCTTTTTCCGAATACATAGACAACAAATTATCATTACTGATTTTCATTATATCACTTTTCTGAAAGAGAAGTTCTTTAATTTGACCACTTAGGGTCTGCCTTATTGTATCACCCAATAATTTGAATAACTCTATTTTGATTTCATTACTCTTATTAGAGGATAAAATTAACTCATTAATTATAAAAATTAAAAAGTCACCTAAGAATAAAGACAAATCCTTGCCTTGTTTCGTTAATTGGCGGTTTTCTTTCCCTGGAAACGATGAGTAAACGATTGGAAGTGTTGGTTTGCCAAATTTTATTTCATCTTCATCTACAATATCGTCATGTATAGCAAAAAAGTCTCTAAGCAACTGGGATAATATAATAAGGTCTTTAATATCATCTAAGTATGCCCATGAAAATTCCGTTTTATTTGAAACATAACCGAAAAAAGTTAAAATCGGTCTGGGGAATAAACTATCTCTGGAACTATACTCAAGATATTCAGACAAAAGCCCTTCTATACCTGGATTCTCCTTAAGAATCCTTTGTATAAAGGAAGAATGGATTTGCGAAATGAGAGGGCTTAAATGCTCAAAAGCCTGTTTGCCAATATCACGATCCAACATAATTTAGAATAGAGCATCTGCAAAAGTAATTTAAAGAGCCAGCCATTTGCTTACATGATTCGCACACTATTGTTAAAGTTAGCTTTTTTCAAAGCAATCATTGAAAATTGTTTTTAATATTTTAGATTTTCTTAGGGTACAAAATAAACCTATTCTTATTTATCTAAATACCTTTTATTATGAGTCTAACATTTACTGTATATTAAGCAGATTTTTTATTCCTCTTTGAATTTGATATTCGATGACATTTTGGTTATTTCCAAAATAAATATCAAACCTTTTATTAGGAGATAATTCAATAATATCAACTGCTTTAAAATACTGATTTACTGGATTCAACATTTCATTTAAAACAATTACCGTATCGGCGTTTGATTTATCAAACGTAATTGTTGACATGAATGAAGCCGTTTGGTTAAACATACCAATTGTTTCGAGCAATGCGACGACTCTCTCTAAACCAAAAGCAAAGCCTGTTGAAGGAATGACATCCTGCTTATATTGCTTAACAAAGCTTCCGACTAATTTGTCGTATCTCCCACCCCCTGCAATTTCAATGAATTGAGCATTTGGCGTATTCACATCAACTTCAAACGATATTCCGGTATAATATTCATGAGATCGGACTACACATAAATCAAGCATAGAATTGACATCATTTGTAATCAACTCATTACAAAGTAAAGTTAATTCATCTAAATATGGTTTATAACTCTCCTCAAAAGTCTCGTAAATCGATGAGGTAATAATTCCCTCTTTATGATTTAGTATTGTTGACCACATTTTTTCTTGATCGTTGGTCAAACTGTATTTATCCACAATAGTTTTGAACTTTATTTCATTTTCAGTTTTTCTCTCCGGTTTTTTACCTGCCCTGCACTCAGCAATAGTATCCATAGCCTCCTTTAAGGAAATACTATCGTCCTTCGATATTTGGCATTCTCTTATCAACTTATTAAAAATTCCAACATTACTTATCCTTATACGAATTTGAGAGGATGGAACGCCAACTTCCACAAGAAGCCGTTTGATAAGGTAGATAATTTCCACATCAGACGCTAATTTATTAGATCCTAATATTTCGATACCAAATTGATTAAATTGTCTTCTTTTAGTCTCAGAAAGACTATCAATCAACTCATTACGAAAACAGGGAAGTTTGTAAAATACTTTCAAAGGAAGTGTGGTGTCAGGAATGCTATCAAGATATTTTCCTAACCAGCGTGTTACAGGAATAGTGCCTTCCGGAATTAATAAAGCATCTATAGTATTATCAATATTTTCAAAAGAGTGCAGATAATTATTAATTTTCAAATAAAAGCAGCCTCTTTTATCCCACTCAGGCCACGGTGACTGACCAACTATATCTTCTGAAAATGAAGTAGCTCGCTCAATTAAAGGAACTTCGAGCTGTTCATAGCCATAACGGTTAATCACATCAGTAAACTTGCGAAATAAAAAATCTATTTTTCTGAGTTCGACCCCAAATGTGTCGATTGTACCTTCAATCGGGTCATTATTTATTATTTTAGTCATAATCTTTCTCTTACATATCTGTTAAAGTTTTAAAAAGTAGTTCACTTTAATTACTTGGAATTGCTCTGCTAAACAAGACGCGTTTTTCTTTCTATTGATTATCCCTCACAAAGTAACGCACCAAAATTGGCTAAAAGTTATCATCTGTTGAACATTACAACCATTTTTTTTAGTTCTACGATTAGATAGCTTTTTCACTGTGGGTAGATTGATTCAAGTTGTGCAGTAATGTGAGGATTTTATATTTTTCTCGGAGAAGTTTTCTCCCAGCCGTCGAGCGATGGATGGAGAAAGATTTGTATGTTTTCTTTTTACCGCGTTATTCGCCGCATTTGAATTTAGCGGAAACCTTCTGGCGAAAGGCGAAATACGAATGGTTACGACAAACTGATTATGGCTCGTTTGCCAAATTCAAAAGGAAGATTAAAGCCATCTTCAACAATATTGGATTAGAATACAAAATCCAATTTCCCCAAATGATGGTTTAATTTATTATTGTTAGGGGTGCTTATACCCAGCTACTCTTGAGCTAAAAAGTTGCGGGAAAGTTGCCGGAACAGGCAACTTTTTCCCGCTATTTTTGTCTTTCGGCAACTGTTAGGCTTTAGGCAGACGCAATTAAAAACCAAACTCATCATTAACAAAAACAAAGATGCCAAACATCAACTCAAGTTCGCTGGCTCTCAGGCGGAAGCGCCT
>DASVUH010000062.1:0-146715 GCA_036387135.1 Pyrinomonadaceae bacterium
GCGCTCGAACGCCAGCTTGAATATCAAAGAAAAAAAGCCGAATCTTTGCGCGGCGAGGAAAGCAAAACTTTCGTGACTTTTTGGAGTAAGTCGCAGTTTAAACGACAAATGCTCCAGAAAATTCGCCCGATCACGCCCGAATCCAAAGTTCTCGAAGTCGGTAGCGGCGCGCACGGTTTGATTTTCGGTTTCGGCGAATGCGTCGGAGTCGGCGTTGATCCGCTTGCGGTTCATTACAAAAATCTTTTCCCGACGTGGCAAAAAAACGTGCCGACCGTTGCGGCAATCGGCGAGCAGCTTCCGTTTGCGGACGCCGCGTTCGACGTTGTTTTGAGCGATAACGTCATTGACCACGCCGAAGCGCCCATCGAAATCATTTATGAACTGGTGCGCGTTTTAAAACCCGGCGGTTTGTTGTATTTCACGGTCAACGTGCATCACCCGTTTTATTCTTTTGCCTCTGATTTACACGGCTTTTGGAACGCGCTCGGTGTTCCGCTTGAGCTTTCGGCTTTTGCCGACCACACAGTTCATTTGACGCCCGAAAAGGTGAGCAAGATTTTCAATGAATTGCCGCTTGAGATTTTGGAACAGAAAAACAACGTCGCCGAAACAAAACGAAATCAAAAGCAGGCAAAGATGCGCAATTTTGACGCGGGACTAAAAAAACTGTTTTATAAAAACGCTTTGTTTGAATTAACCGCCATTCGGAAAAATTAAAGATTGTGAATTTCAAACAGTTTCGTTTAAAAATTAGTCTTTTATTTTTCCTTGTTTGTTTGCCCCTTTTGCTGTCAAATTTGACAGCCTGCGTACGGACTTCAACTCAAAAATCCAGTCTCTCCGACTTTCCGCCCGTTATTTTGTGGGCATGGGAACGAGAGGAAAACCTCGAATTTCTCGATGCTAAAAAATACGGCGTGGCTTTTCTGGCGCAAACTCTGGAGTTGAAAAGCGACGAAATCATCGTAAATCCGCGCCGCCAGCCGCTGCGTGTTTCACCTGAAATTGTTTTGATTGCAGTCACGCGCGTCGAATCTGTCGAATCACCCTCGCTTTCGGACAAGCAGAAAAATGGAATCATCAGTTCGGTTCTAAAAACGCTGGAATTAAAGAACGTGCGCGCCGTGCAGATTGATTTTGACGCAGCCCTCTCGCAGCGAGATTTTTATCAAAGTCTGTTAAAAGATTTGCGAAACAAACTGCCGGAAACGACGCCGCTTTCGGTTACGGCGCTGGCGTCGTTTTGCATCGGCGACCGCTGGCTTTTTGAAGCTCCGGTTGATGAAGCCGTGCCCATGATTTTTCGGATGGGCGCGGATGATCAAGCCGTGAAAAATTATCTGGCAAACGGCGGTGATTTCAAAGTTAAAATTTGCCGGCAAAGCTACGGCGTCTCACTCGATGAAGCGGTACGAATGAATTTCGATAAATCGCGGCGGCTCTATGTTTTTAATCCGTTGCAATGGAAGCCCGCAGATATGGCGAAAATCGAGGAAAATTTCAAATAAAAGGCGGAAATCAGCCGCAAACTATCAACTATAAACTGTGAACTATAAACTGAGTTGCAAAGAAACGATGGTTTTCTGCAATACAGTTGATAGTTGATAGTTGACAGTTTATAGTTCGCTTTTTTCACTTGCGAGATAGACCTGTAAAAACGCCGACAAAACTCATTCCGCCGAACATCAGCGATACCACGAAACAATCGTATAACGCTCGCCGCCGCTCACCGGAGTTACTTCGTGCGTTGTCTCGGCTCGAAAAGCAACGAGATTTCCCGGCTGCGGCTCGGCGGCGCGGCGATAAGAATAATTCGGAAAGCCGCCGTGAAAAACAAGCTCTCCGCCTTGATAAGTGCCCGGTTGGGATTCCACGGATTGAGCGTTTAAAAAGATGACGATTGAGATTTTACGAAATCTCGTCTCATCGTAAATGAGCGGCGTGTTCCCGTCCTGATGCGCGACGAAAAAATCTCCGGTTTGATAACGCAGAAATTGCGGCTCTTCGCATTCGTTGAGCGTTACATCGAACTGCTTTTCGATCTTTTCCCGGCAATCAAGCAATAACTCGCTGACTAACTTTCTCGTCTCGGAAGGAACGTCAACGCGCGACACTTTTCGCACCAGAGGCTCAACCGTTCCGCCGGACTCTTTGCCGTAAACCGTTGCTGCGGTGTTTGCGCCGGTACGGATTTCCGCCAAAATCTTTTCCCGCGCCGCAACGTCAAGAAAATCGCTGATTTCGAGTAATTCAACCATCTGATTTAAAACTATTTCGCCGCTCGCGCTGTTTTCGCTTTTCGCAAATCTTCGCGGTTTAAATCAAGCTCGGACGCCGGAATAACTTCGGTTTTTATCGCCGGAAAACGCTTTTGCAAATCGGGCAAAAACTTTTTGGCATCGCCTGCGATAACGATGTTTATTGTCGTCTCTTTAAATAAATTCCGCACAAACTCGCGCGCCGAAGCGTCGCTTACCTTTTGGACATTTTGAACGAATCGGTTAATTTCATCTAACTCCAAATAGTACAAAGCCAGTTCGCCGATTTGTCGAACCAATCCGTTGGTTGTTTCCAAATCCCGAGAAAATTCACCGATTAAAACCAGCTTACGCGGCGTCAATTCGGATTCCGTAATTTGTTCTTTTGCCAGTCGTTCAAATTCATTGACCATAATTTGAGCGACTTCCGGCGCTGATTCGTTTTTGGTTTGCGTTCGAGCTAAGAAAATGCCGCCCGCCAGAAGCGCTGATAAATCGCTTCCCGCGCCGTAACTCAAACCTCGCCTGATGCGTATTTCCTGATTCAGCCGCGCCGAGTAACCGCCGCCTAAAACCGAGTTGGCGACAATGGCTTGATAATAATTTTTGTCGTGTCTGGCGAGCAGGCTCGGCTGCCCGACTGCAACCGCAGCCTGTCCGGCGTCCGGTAAATCCACAACAGTAATCTTTTGAACTTTTGGCTCTCTGGTTTCAGACGCGGCTGCCCCCTGAATCATGGTAATAATTCCCGGCTCCTTTGGCGGAGTATTCGGATACTTTCCTACTCGTACCGGCGGAGTTTTCGCCCAACCTGAGAAATATTTATTAGCCAATGCAAAAGCAGTGTCAGGCGCAATATCGCCCGCGATAACAAGAACGGCATTATCCGCTTTGTAATGTTTGTTGTGCAGATTGACTAAATTTGCCCGCGCTATTCGCTTGATGCTTTCGGGCGTTCCGGTGAGCGGGTAGGCATAAGGTTCGCCAATAGCACCGTAAAGTATTACGCGATTAGCTACAAGATTGGCGAGGGTTGCGGGCTGCTTGAAATTCACGCTTAATTCATCCAGCAATTGCGTTTTGTAGCGATTTATTTCAGCAGGCGAAAAAACCGGATTTAAAGCAACATCAGCCATAATCGCAATTGCTTTATCAATTTTGTCGGACATTGCGCGCACGGTCACGCTCGAATAATCCCAATCCGCGCCGGATTCGATTGAGCCGCCGAGAAATTCTATTTCTTCGGCGATTTTTGATGCAGAACGAGTGCGCGTGCCTTTGGTTAAAAGCTCTGCGGTCATATCAGCCGCGCCCGCCAGCGTTTTCGGATCAACTTCGCCGCCCGATTTAATCATCAGCTCGGCAGTCACAAGCGGCACGTTTTTCGTCTGAACGACAATCACGCGCAAACCGTTTCGCAGAGTTTTTTCAACCGGCTGCGGAATCTGCGCTTCACGCGGCGCGCCCGGTTTCGGCGCCTGTTCCTGCGCGAAAACATTAACGCCGGAAAAAACCATAGAGGCATAGAGACACAGAGCAAATTCAAGAAATAAACAGCCAACTTTGAACTTTGAACTTTGAACCTTGAACATTATTTGGCGTCTCCTTTTGCCGGTTCGTTTTGATAATTAATGACGACGCGGTTTGTGTCGGTAAAATATTTTTGCATCACGCGCTGCACGTCTGCGGCGGTGACGCGGCGAAGTTTTTCAATCGCGTTGTTGGCTTCCGCGGCGTTTCCGAGAATCAGCTCCGCGCGCCCCAAAGCGACGGCTTTTCCTTCGTTGGTTTCGCGTTCGGCGAACGTGTTGGTGATAATTTGATTTTTCGCTTTTTCGATTTCAGCAGCCGTCGGCGCGGCAGTTTGAATTTTCTTTAATTCCGCGAGCAAGGATTTTTCCACATCCGCGATTTTCTTGCCGCTCGCGGCAATCGCATAAAAAACCATCAAGCCTTTGTCGGCGCGGTCGTCAACATAAAACGCGGCTTCCTGCGCAATTTGCTGTTTGTAAATCAATTCCTGATAAAGACGCGAAGATTCGCCGCCCGATAAAATGTTTTCGGCAATTTCGAGCGCGGGCAAATCCGCATCATTCGCTTTCGGCGCGAGATACGTAATCGCAATCGCCGGCAGCGGCACGTTCGGCGCGTTTACCGTAAAACGCTTTTCTTCAGTGCGCGTGGGTTCTTCAACTACAACGCGCTGAATCTTTGTGTCATTTCCTTCGATTCGCCCAAAATATTTATCAACAAAACGGTTGAGCTGATTCTGTTCAAAATCGCCGACGACAATCAAAATCGCATTATCCGGGCGATAAAAAACCTCGTAAAACGAGCGAACATCTTCGAGCGAAGCGGCGTCCAAATCTTCAATCGAACCGATTCCCGGACGTTTGTAAGGATGTAGGGCGAAAGATTTGCGCTCGATTTCATAATAAAGCCTGCCGTAAGGCGGATTTAAAACGCGGAAACGAAATTCTTCCTTCACGACATCGCGCTCGGATTTAAAATTCTCCTCCACAACATTCAGATTTACCATCCGTTCGGCTTCCGCCCAGAGCAGCGTTTCGAGATAATTAGACGGAACGACTTCGTAATAATTCGTAAAATCATCGTAGGTCGAAGCGTTGTTCCAGCCGCCGACATCTTCGGTCAAACGGTCGAACATCTCGCTTTTCATATTTTTGGTTGATTTGAACATCAGATGTTCAAAAAGGTGTGCAAATCCGCTTCGACCGGCGGGATCGTCTTTGCTCCCGACTCGATACCAAACCTGAACCGTAACGGTCGGACTCGAATGGTCTTCGAGAGAGATAACTTTGAGACCGTTTTTCAAAGCTCTTTCTTTAAAATTTAGCGGTTTGACGTTGATTTGCGCTTTGGTTGAAATTGCGCCCGAAACGACGAAAGCAAATAGCCACAACAATAAAATCTTTCGCATTTTGTTTTGATTCTCTGACAAAAAATTCTGTATTTACGGGAGATGTCTGCAATTTGTTTTCGATGAAGATTTAAAGACTGCGGTTTGCGCTTTTTGCATTTATCTGAAAACAAATGCCGAGAGCGATGCGTTAAGCGCGCATCAACTCTCGGCAAATTTAAAATTCAACTTGTTTAAAATTCCAATCGAAGCGCTTTAACTGCCGCCGCCGATTGAGTCTTTCATTGATTTACCGACGCGGAATTTCAGCGTGGTTTTAGCCGGAATTTTAATCGGGTCGCCGGTCGCCGGATTGCGTCCTTCGCGTGCCTTTCGCTCGGAAAGAACCAGCTTGCCAAAGCCCGGCAGAGTAAATTCGCCGTTTTTCTTAACTTCGCTCATTGCGAGGTTAGCCAATTCGTTTACAAACTCTTTAGCGGCGGCACGTTTCATACCGGATTTGTCCGCTAAGTGATTGATGATTTCGGTTTGCGTCATTCGTTTTTTCGCGGCTCCACCGCCGCCGCCTTTTGACGAACCGCCGCCTTTTCCTGAACCTGATGAACCTTTTTTAGCTGCCATTTTAGGGATTCTACCTCCAAAAGTTTTGAAATGATTTTAAGTTAATCGCCGCTTTCTTCGAGAAAAAGCAAAAGCCAAAAACTGCAGGAATCAGCCGTTTGACTCGAAAAGCATAACCGGCGCGCGTTTGCATCCAACGATTTTGATTGTTTTGTTCACCGGAAAATTTAAATTAATCGGGGCGGCAGGATTCGAACCTGCGACCTCTGGTTCCCAAAACCAGCGCGATACCGGGCTACGCTACGCCCCGTTTCTCTAAATTTCTCGGCTGTTATTCCTCATCGCACTCAAAAGATGCTTACAAATAGCGGATTTTATTCCGTTAAACCCGCACGGTCAAGGGAAATTTTGAAAAAATCGCCTAAAAATCGAATAATTTTGCGTGTTGCGCGCCCGCGATGGCTTATTTCCTGCTTTATATTTTCCGGCAGCTCGCCAAAAGTCTTTCGGAAATTTTCCGGCACAAAAATCGGATCATAACCGAAACCGTTGTTTCCCTGAGGCTTATCTGCAATCAATCCTTCGCACATCCCGATTTCGAGGCGAATGATTTCGCCGTCCGGCGCGGCGAGCGCAATCGCGCAGACAAATCTGGCTTTTCTTTCACAATCGCCGGTTTTTTTCAGCTCCGCTAACAGTTTTTCAATCTTTTCCGCATTTGAAGCCGTTTCTCCGCCATAACGCGCCGAAAAAACGCCGGGCGCATTCCTGAGCGCTTCGACCTCCAAACCGGAATCGTCCGCCAAAGTCCAAAGTCCGGTTTGCAGAGCGTAACCGGCGGCTTTTAATTTCGCGTTTTCCTCAAAGCTCGTTCCGGTTTCCGCGACTTCTCCAATATTATGAAAATCTTTTAGCCCGCAAATCTCAATCGGCAGTTCTTTTAAAAGCTCCGCAAATTCGCGCACTTTGCCTGCGTTTCCGGTTGCAATCAAAATTTTATCCGGTTTTTCGACGTTCATCTCAAATTCACTCTATAAAATTTTGTTTGCAACTTGAAAGCCCAAACATTTAAACTCTTTATGACAGGATTCGCGCTGCAAAAGCTGCGAACCCGCCAAACCACGAAGTCGTTTTCGACAGGAAAATATTTTGGTTCCAACGTCGCCCATCTCAAATTTAGCCGTTATAAATCCAACTTTAGAATCTTCGCCCGTTGCGAATTTCGACGGCGCTGATACGCCGCTGCTCGCACTACGGCGGGAATTATCGTTGTGGCTGGCGGCAATTGCAAAATTCGTCGAACCGGAAAATTACTCGTTCAAAGACGCGGACGCCAAAAACGCCGCGCGGCAGGATTGGTCGAACGAGCTGCGCGCCTTGCGTTATTCGTTAATGCGCGCCGCGCTTCTCACGTCGCAATTGGCTGCGAAATTTAAAACGCCCGAATTTGAAGTCCTGCCCGCTGAACTCGAAGCAAAAGAATTTGCCGAGCTGTATTTGATTCTCAGCCGGTTTTCAATTGTTTGCGACCGCTTGCTGGCAGTTCAGCCGTTGGATTATTACGGCTGGTCGAATTTTTGTGATTCGCTGAAAAACAATCTCGATAAAACGACGTTGCCGCTAAAGCTGATTTCGACTGATTACGCCGCACTTCCCGAATCGCTAATCGTCTTAAATCGAACCGCAAAAGCTCGGCATCCGTTCGGCAAAGAAGTTTTGGAAACGATTGCCCGTTTAAACCGCCTGCTCGAAATTTTGAGAATCATCGGAAACAAGCTCGAAAATGATTTGCCGCTCAAAAACTCGCTCTTATTTTTTTCTCTGATTCACGGCGAAACCAAAGATTTGACGCGCTTTATCGAACAGCGCCTGTTGCGCTCGATGCCGCCGGAAAACGAGTTTTTCGATTTGCTCGACGGAACAATTTATATCATTTCTCTGGAGCTTAAAAAAGTTTACTCGCGCGAGTTAAAAGGAGTTCTCGACTTGCGCCCGGCACCGCAGGTCGTCGCCCGCGTCGAAACTTCGCACGGTCTTTTGCAGGATTGTTTCCAACAGTCAATCATTCTGCTCGCAGAGGCTTTCGACCCGGAAATCGAAGGCTGGCGGATTTTCCCGAATTACCAAACCCGGCTCGAACAATCGCTCGTTTTGCGCCTCGACCTTTGGAACGCGCTGCAAAACGTTCAGCGAGCCGAAAAGTCGCCCGACACATTTTCCGCCGAAAAACTGAGAAAATCGCTCGAACATCTGCGAAACAGTTCACTTTATTTTTTGATGTTCAAAGACTGCGAGCCGACCGAGCGTTTTATCGAAGAAATCCTGCAAACCAAACGCCTTCAAGACATCACGCACGTTTTACACCGTTTCGGCGCTTATCTCGAAACTTTGCTCGGACAAGTAAATATGCGCGGCGTTCTGGCAAATCATCCGTTTGATTATCCGAAAATCGAAGATTAAATTTACTGGTTTTGACGTTAAGGATTATTGAACCGCCGAAACGCAGAGACGCTGAGTTTTATAACAAAAGAGATAAAAAGAATGCTTTCTCTTTTTTCCTACCTCGGCGTCTCTGCGTTGAAAAATTTTCTTACCATGAATTTACTTTAAATTTGAAATTGCTCGTTATACAGAAACCGTCGGTTTTGCGCGAAGCGGAAATTCTGTTTCATAAGCATTAGCCAAACGCAGCAAAGCGTTTTCCGACCAATGCGTTCCCAAAAGCTGAACTCCGATAGGCAAGTTTTCGCTCGAAAGCCCGCACGGAATCGAGATTCCGGGAATTCCCGCCAGATTTGCCGAAGCCGTATAAACGTCGCTTAAATACATTGCGAGCGGATCGTCCGATTTTTCTCCGATTTTAAACGCGGTCGAAGGCGCTGTCGGCGTAATAATCGCGTCGCAAATTTGAAAAGCGTTGAGAAAATCCTGTTTCAACAGCGTTCTCACTTTTTGCGCCTTAGCGTAATAAGCTTCGTAATAACCGCTAGACAGAACGTAAGTTCCAAGCATAATCCGGCGTTTTACTTCCGCGCCGAAGCCTTCTTCTCTTGTTTTGCGATACATCTGGCGCAATTCCGGCGCGTTTTCCGCCCGAAAGCCATAGCGTACGCCGTCGTATCGAGCCAGATTTGAAGATGCTTCCGCCGTGGCGATAATGTAATAAACCGCAATGTTGTATTTGGCGTGCGGCAATTGAACGTCAACGATTTCCGCGCCCAATTTCCGATAATTTTCAATCGCCGTTTCAACCGCTTCGCGCACTTCCGTGTCCAAGCCTTCCCCAAAAAGCTCGCGCGGAACGCCGAGCCGCATTCCGGCAATCGGAGAATCAATTTCCGACAAATAATCCGGCACGGGAGCATCCGCGGTTGTTGAATCGTGAGAATCGCGCCCGGCGATTGTCTGCAAAACCGGCGCAATGTCGCGGCTCGTCCGTCCGAAAATTCCGATTTGGTCAAGACTCGAACCGAAAGCGACCAAACCGAAACGCGAAATCCGCCCATAAGTCGGTTTCAAACCTGCGACGCCGCAAAACGAAGCAGGCTGGCGAACCGAGCCGCCGGTTTCCGAACCGAGCGCGACGCGGACAATTCCAGCCGCGACAGCCGCCGCCGAACCGCCCGAAGAACCGCCCGGAACGCGCTCCGTGTCCCACGGATTGCGAACCGCTCCGAAAGCCGAATTTTCGTTTGACGAACCCATTGCAAACTCGTCCATATTTGTTTTGCCGACGATAATTGCTCCGGCTTTTTCCAGACGCCCAACGGCAGTCGCATCATAGGGCGGATTGTAATCGCCTAAAATCCGCGAGCCGCAAGAAGTTTGCGAAAATCGGGTGCAAATGTTGTCTTTGACGGCAATCGGGAGACCTGCAAGCGGCAAATTTTCGCTCGCATTTTCGATTTCCGCAGCGCGTTTTAAAGCATAATCGCGCTCAATGGTTAAAAATGCGTTTAATTGCGGATTTAATTTTTCAGCCGCGCGAACAGATTTTTCTACTTCGGCGCGGATGCCGTTTTCTGCTGTATTCATCGGATTTTAAAATTCTGATTATAAAACTTTCGGAACGCGGAAATGCCCTTCCGCCGGATCGGGCGCTTCGGCGAGCGCGGCTTTTTGTCCTAAAGACTGGTGCGGTATGTCTTCGCGCCGCGTGTTTGTCGTTTCGCCTTCCGCAGTAAAACCGCCGGTTGCGGTCTCAATCAACTCTGTGTTCAGTTCATTTAATTGCTCGACGTATTCGACGATGCTCGCCATCTGCGGCGTGTAAAGCGCGACTTCTTCGTCCGAAATTTCGAGATGCGCCAATTGCGCGATTTTTCTAATATCTTCTGCCGTGATTGCCATAAAAGTAATTAGTAATCAGTAATCAGTAATTAGCTCGTAGTTTTAACTTTTTGGTGAAGGCTTGCAAGCATTCGTTTAATTTCAGATATTTGGTTATTCATATCCTGATAAGCATTTGAGTCAATATAACCAACATCACGAGCCAGAAGAAAATGGTAATCCAATTCGTTTGCAGAACCCATTGCGATTTGAAGGAAATGAGCATATTCTTTGTTGCCGCCCCGTCCGCAGCCTTCGGCAATATTAGCAGGAATGGATGCACAAGATCGTCGAATCTGACTAGTTAAACCAAATAACTCTTCTTTAGGGAATTTGCGCGTCACCAGATAGACTTGAACAGTCAATCTGTGGGATTTTTCCCAAACTTTAACTTGTCGAAAATCACGCATTTTAGCGAAAACTTATTACTGATTACTTATTACTGATTACTTTTCTCCTCGCCAGACAGCTTCCGGCTGCGAGCAAAAAGTTTTTTCTTAAATCATCGTCTTCGATATTCTCAGCCGCTTTTGCCACATTTTCAGGCACGTTTTTCATTGCGATTCGTTCGCGTTCGAGCCGGCTCATTTCTTCTTTGTAACGCCGTTCTCGTTCTTCCTGAACTGTTTTTTCGTCAATCCGAAACTCGATAAACGTGACGGTCGGGCGTCCGAGCGTGGCGTTTAATTTGAACAGCATTTGCCCGCTCAGAGATTCCAGATGTCGTTTCCACATCGCGTCTTCGACCGCGACAATCAAATGTTTTTGATACAGCCGAAACGGCACGGCGCGCGTCAGCAGTTCTTCGCCGCAGATTCGCCGCCACGCGATGAAAACAAGCGATTCGTTGAGTTCTTCGGCTCGTCCTTCCTGCCGGAGCATTTGCGGCAGCGTGTGAAAAATGCTTTTCATCTTGATTTGGGAATTTTAGATTTTAGATTTTAGATTTTTTTCAAAAAGCGGTTTTGCCAATCTAAAATCTAAAATCTAAAATCTAAAATTGAAATGAGTTTAATGGAAAAAGAATCTCTGCTACAAGCGAAATCACTTGATTTGCCTCAATTAATTCTTGCTTCCGCAAGCCCGCGCCGCTCGGAAATCTTGAATGCGGTGGGTTGGAAATTTGAAAAACAAGCCGCCGATTTGGACGAAACCGAATTGGAAAATGAAAATCCGACTGATTACGTCGTGCGATTGGCGCGTGAAAAAGCGTTAGCAGTTGGCGGAAACATCGAAAACGGCTTGATTTTGGGCGCTGACACAACTGTGGTCATTGAAAATGAAATTATCGGAAAACCGAAAGATTTGGCTGACGCCGCCGAGATGCTCGGCAAATTATCCGGGCGCTGGCACGAAGTTTTAACCGGCGTCGCCTTAGTCAAAAAAAACAACGGGAAAACAGAAATTCAAGCCGATTTGGAACGAACAAAAGTCAAATTTTTTCCGCTTTCCGATTCTGAAATAAATTATTTAGTCGAACGAGGAGAACCGCTCGACAAAGCCGGAGCTTATGCCGTGCAAGGCGTCGCGGCGCTTTTTATCGAACGAATCGAGGGCGATTATTGGAACGTCGTCGGGCTGCCCGTTCAGCTTGTTTATAAACTTGCGCGGCAATTTTGAAAGCTGTGCGAATCATAATAAAACACTTTATGTCCTTAGCATTTAAGTTCTTCAGAATTAAACCGCAAAGATCGCAAAGGTTTTACGCAAAGAACGCAAAACGGTATTTTCAAAAATTTGAATGCAGAATAATGTAAAATTAAAAAACACAATTTTTGAGTGTGTTTTATGCAGAAACATTTTTGAATTTTGAGAATGATAAAAAGGAATTCCAATCAATCACCGAAACAAAACGTTTGGGCGCGTCCTGGAATGAGCGTGACTTTTCGCGCCGAATTGATGCCGGGGCGGGAAACTGAAAAACGCACCTTTCGAGTTAAAACCGTATTGCCGAACAACCGCGTTATGCTCCACGATTTTGAGGGCGAACATTCGGAAAACGAATTTGAGCCGATAAGATTTTAAAAAGAAAAAGCGTTCGTCAAAAACGAACGCTTTTTCAATCGAGTTTAAAATTTATTTTAGAGAATTTTGTCAATTTCCGCCGAAATTTGCGCGGTTATATCGGTTTCCGGGTCAATGCCGGTAAATTTCGCGGCGACGCTGCCGTCTTTATTCAAAACTACGAACGCCGGAATCTGGTCTAAACCGAAGGCTTTCACAGTAGCGCCTTGCGGATCGCGCAAAGTTCTCACACCTAATTTGCCGCGTTCGCCGAAGGTCGTCAACTGCGCGTCCGTCGCGTAGTTATTTGATTTGGCGTCGGCTGAATCGGTGCTGATGAAATAAAGCGTCACGCCGCGTTTGGCGTAATTCTGCTGCAAAGCGTTGATGATTTTAATCTGGTCGCGCGAGAGCGGCAGCCAGGACGCGCCGACAGCCAACACCGCCGGAGTTTTCAAACCGTAAATTAAAACGTTCGATCCGTCGAGCGAGCGCAGATTGATTTCGGTCGGCGTCGTTTGTTTGGTTTGCTTTTGAGCGCGAACGACGCTCGCGCCTCCGATCAGCAAAATTGCCGCGCCCGCGACGCCGGCAAAAATCATTTTTTTATTTAATCGTTTTTTGGTTTTCATATTCATTGACATTGAATGACAGCTTTGAATCATTGGTCATCAATGTTTTAATCGAATTTTCAACGCTTGTTGTGATGCCGATGAACCGGCGGAAGTTGGATTTTCGGAAAGTTTATCGCTTGTTCAAAACGGTATTGTCAATCAAGCGTGTTTTGCCGAAACGCACGGCGACGTTGAGCAAAACCGGATCGTCTTCGATTCGTTCGACAGGCTGCATCGTTTCGTTGTCAACCGCCGCGACGTATTCGAGATGGGCGCGCGGCTCGGCGTTTATCGTTTGCGCGATTAATTCGACAAGACGCGGCGCGCTGCGTTCTCCGTTTTTAAAAGCGAGCTTCGCTTCGCGCAAAGCCCGATAAATAATCGTCGCCGCT
This sequence comes from Pyrinomonadaceae bacterium, assembly GCA_036387135.1. Taxonomy (GTDB): domain Bacteria; phylum Acidobacteriota; class Blastocatellia; order Pyrinomonadales; family Pyrinomonadaceae; genus JALZCH01. The sequence goes on from DASVUH010000062.1 coordinate 13,043, forward strand.
TCGTGTTCTTCGCGATTGAGATAAGCGTTGCGCGAAGACATCGCCAAACCCGTTTCTTCGCGCACAATCGGCATTACGACCACTTCCGTATCAAAAGCGAGGTCGCGCACCATTCGTTTGACGACGGCGACTTGCTGGGCGTCTTTTTGTCCAAAAAAAGCGAAATCCGGGCGAACCGTGTTGAGCAGAATCGCAACAGCCGTCGCCACACCCCGGAAATGACCGGGACGCGCCGCTCCTTCCAAAACATCCGAAATGCCCTCGACGTAAACATAGCTCGAAAATCCCGGCGGATAAATATCTTCGGCTGTCGGCGCGAAAATATAATCAACGTTGTAATCGGTCAGCAAAGCCGCGTCGCCGGTTAAATCGCGCGGATATTTATCAAAATCTTCGTTTCTGCCGAACTGCATCGGGTTGACGAAAATAGTGACGACGACGACATCGCACATTTGCCGGGCTTCGCGTACAAGCGACAGATGCCCTTCGTGGAGCGCGCCCATTGTCGGAACCAATCCGATTGTTTTGTCCTGTTCGCGCCTCAATTTGCGCGCAATCGAACTCATTCGCTGGCGGCGGTGAATAATTTCCATAGAAGCTATCAGTAATAAGTAATTAGTAATAAGTAATTAGTTTAAAAAGCTGATTACTTATTACTAATTACTAATTACTTTTCACTTTTCACTTGAATCCCTTCGGGCATCGGATAAGATTCCTGTTCGCTCGGATAATCTCCGTTTCGGACATCGTTAGCCCAGTTTTGCACGGCTTCGGTTATCGTTTCGCGCAAATTGGCGTATTTGCGGACAAATTTAGGCTGTCGCCCGAAAGTTAAACCGAGCAAGTCGTGCAAAACCAAAACCTGAATGTCGCAATCAATTCCCGCGCCGATTCCGACGGTTGAAATGTTTACGGATTTAGTAATTTCGGCGGCAAGCTCGCGCGGAACCAGCTCCAGAACAATCGAAAAAGCTCCCGCGTCTTCGAGCGCGAGCGCGTCGTCAATTAGTGCCTGCGCGGCGTCGGCGGTTTTGCCCTGCAAACGATAACCGCCGAGACGATTAAAAGATTGCGGTGTCAAACCGATATGTCCCATCACGGGAATTTCTTCATTGACTAATCTTTTGACAATTTCCAAACGATTTCGCCCGCCTTCGAGCTTGACGGCTTCCGCGCCGGCTTCTTTGATAAATCTGAAAGCGTTTTTAACGGCGTCGTGTTCGCCCGTATGATACGAGCCGTACGGCATATCGGCAACGAGCAAAGCGCGCTTTACTCCGCGCCGGACTGCTTTTGCAGCAAACAGCATTTCGTCCATCGTCACCGGAATCGTGTTGTCGTAACCGAAAACTACATTTCCGGCGCTGTCGCCGACCAGAATTATCTCAACACCGGCTTCGTCAACTACGCGAGCGGTCGGATACTCGTAAGCCGTCAGACAGGCGAGGCGCTCCCCTCGCTCCTTTGCCGCGCGCAGAAAAGGCACGTTTATTTTTTCGATTTTCGGTGTTTGATGCGATGACATTTGGCGCGTGTTAGCGATTTTAAATTTTGACAGGCTCTTTTGCAATCGGAAACTGCGCCGCCGGAGAAGAAGCGGGATTTGAGTCAATCGGATTCCAGCGGTGAACCTGTGCTTTATCCGGCGTTTCGACCAGCAATTGGGCAATGGTTTTCTGCAAAACCGGATGCCGCAAATCCGGCGACAATTCGTTTAACGGCACGAGAACAAACCGCCGCAGATACATTTGCGGATGCGGAACGGTGAGGAAATCGGTTTGATGAACATTTTTGCCGAATAAAATTAAATCCAAATCAACGGTGCGCGCGGCTTTCGGCGTTTCGCGTTTTCTCCCCAACAGATATTCGATTCGCAGCATTCGCGCGAGCATTTGTTCGGGCGTGATGTTGTTGATTTCGACTTCGGCAATCATATTGAGAAACCGGGGCTGTTTGTCATCAACGGCGACAGGCTCGGTTTCATAAATTGCGGAAAGCCGTTTCAGACACACTGACGCTTCGAGCAGACCGCGCACGGCGAGCAGCAAATTCCCCGCCCTGTCGCCCAAATTCGAGCCGATTCCGACATAAGCTGTCACGGTTTCAACTTTCATCGCCGCCGATTGTAACTTAACGGTTGTTTTTTTGGTAGTTCAATGTTTCAATTAAAGCGAGCCTGTGGCTCAAATATTCCAGCAATGCCTGGCTGAAAACAGGCATTCGGGCGGCAAAGTAAATGATGAACGATGAATAATGAATGATGAAGTGAATACAATTTAATTCATCATTCATTATTCATCGTTCATCATTTTTTAGGGTTGCGCCGTCTTAACAAAAATGGCACGCAGAAAATTTCGCAACAATTCGCGCTTTGATAATTATTCAGACCGCTCTTTTCAAGAATATCTCTCGAACGCGCCCGCGCCGCAAACTTCGCGGACAGAGCTTTTACGCCTCATTCGCGGTGGCGAAGACACTTATCTCGAACTCAAAGTCCGGCTTTCAAATTCGGAAAGAATCTCGCAGGAAATCTGCGCTCTGGCAAACACCGACGGCGGCACAATCGTGTTCGGAGTTTCCGACCAGCTTCGCATCGAAGGCGTGTTGGACTCGCAGGAAGTTCAGCAGGAATTGATTCGCATTTGCCGCGAAGAACTTTCGCCCGCTCTGACTCCGCTGATTGACATCGTGGCTTTCGATAGCGGGCGCGTTGTCGTCGTCTGCGAAATCGAAGGCAAACGCCGTCCTTACCGGACGCGCGACGGCAAATTTTATTTGCGAATCGGTTCGGAAAAGCGCGAAGCTACGCGCGAAGAATTGTCAGCCTGGCTCGAAGAAATCCGCCCGCTCGGTTTTGAAAATTTGCCGGTTCCCGCAGCGAAAGAATCGGACATTGACGATATGCTGCTCTGGACTTTCGCGCGCGAATTTGCGGGCGATGCGTTTGACGAAAAGCAGATTCCGACGAATTACGCGACCGGCGAATTTTTAAAACGCGATTTGCTGCTCGCTTCCGGGACGATGGACGAGTTTACTCCGACCGTCGCCGCCGTTTTGCTGTTCGGCAAAAACGAGCGCGTTGCGACTCTGCTGCCCCGCGCAAACGTCGTTGCAGCCAGATTTTCCGGCGATTCAACGGACAGTCCGATTGTCGAAAAAATCGAAATCGGCGGCAATTTATTGACGATTTACGAAAGAGTTTTGAAATTCGTCCATCGCTACTGCGATTTGTGGGAGGAACGCCCGCGCTCGTTTGCCGCAAATAACAATTCGCCCGTCAAAGCGCGCGCCAATTATCATCTCGGCGCGATTTCCGAAGCCGTCGCAAACGCGCTCATTCACAGAGATTTGGCGATTCGTGAAACCGGAACTCGTATTTCAATTTTTGACCATTCGATTGAAATTGCCAACGCGCGCCGCACTTTGGGTTTTGTCCCGCCCGCAAACCGCGCGATTCGCTACGGCATTCCGCATCGCTTAAACCCGCAGGTCGCCGCCATTTTTTCGAGCGAGGCTTACGGCGCGTTTAATTCGCACCACGGCAATTTGCCCAAACTGCTCCGCGATTCGAGGCTTTTTTCCGGCAAAAAAACCGAAATTTACACCAGCAACGACGAATTCAGAATCAGGCTTTACGGAATCTGAGATTAAATTCAAGACGAGAAAAGGAGAAAAGGAGTAGAGGAATTGGAATTTTGTTTCCTTTTCTCCTCTACTCCTTTCTCCTTTTCTGCTGAAATGTGTTACTTCTTAGCGTCCTCGCCTTTCGGCGGCGTATAAAACGGGCGATGCTGAACTTCATATTGTTTTTGCTCGGCTTCGTCAAACTTGCCGTCGTTGTTTACGTCAACTCTGACTTCGATTTTTCGTTTTTTGCCGTCGAAACGCTCGTTTCCGGCGTCGTAAGCCAAACTGTACTGACTGCGAAGCAGTGCGTTGATGCTGTTTAAAACATTGGGAAGCTCCGATTCAAAAGTTACCGGAAAATACATTCCGCCCGATTCTTTGGCGAATGTGCCGAGCGTGTTTTTAGCCTGCAAAAGAGTTAAACGCCCGGGAAAACCGGTAATCGAATCGGTCGGCTGTAGCTGCGCGTCGTACATTTTCAAAAACATTTCACCCGTTCCGATCACGTAAATCGGAATTCCGGCAGCTTGCACGATTTTGCGCGTCTGGTCGTAATTGATTTTGCTCATCGAATCAATTCCGGTGCCGACTAAAATTACCGCGCGGCGTTTGGCGCTGACGTTGACCAGCCCCGCGTAATCCATTTTTTCATCTTTAGAGTTTTCCAACACGACCGAATCGGCGCGCCCGCCGACGAGCGTTAGTTTCAAAGCATCGAACAGATTGCTATCGGTAAATGCCGGATTGTTGTTGAGCAGCAAGGTGATAACCTGGTTAATTCGTCCCGGATTATTGGTGAAATCGGTGAGCGGCGTCGGGCGAATATCAAAGGCGATGACCGAAGCGTAATCGTCCGGCGGTTTGATAAAACGCGACAAAAACATCGCCACCGGGCGCACCATTTCCATTTTGCCCGGATCGTAACCGCGCGAGCCGTAATAACCGAGCGCCGAAGCGGTTTTGCTGTAATCAACGACGAGCGTAACGGTAATCGGCGATTCGGGTTCGGCAAAGTTGCTGATTTCCTGCTTTACTCCGTCTTCGTAGATTTCAAAGTTCTTTTGTTTTAAGCCGGTGATAATCTGCTTGCTTTTTTTGTGATAAACGACCGAATCAACGTTGATGATATTGGTTTTGATGGTCAAAACTTCGGTGTCTTTGATCGGATTGGCGTCTTCGGGCGGAGTCGGTGCCGGTTGCGGAGCGTTTGGATCAGGACGCTGGTTTTTCTTTTGATTGGGTTGCCCGGCGGGAGGCTGCTGTCGCCGTGATTGAGCATTTGCTAAAACGACGAAACCGGATAAAACAACGGCGAAGGCGAAAAAAGCGAAAAACTGTCGGAGAAAATTGCTAAACATAAAGCACCTTTGAAACTGCCTGAAAATTACTTTCTGATTGTACGCGGAAATTATTCTGCTGCAAGTACGATTTAAGTTTTCGATGCAGTTTCCGACCCAAATTTTGCCCGCCGAACCGCCGAAAATGAAAAAAAGGAATGAAATCAAATTCAATGATTTCATTCCTTTTTAGCTAATTTATCGGCTTTCGCTTTTTATTTTTTGGCAGTGTTATTGACGGCTTCGGCTTCGATTGTAACGTCAAAAGCTCCGGAATTATCCTCCAAATTTCCTTCGTTGATTCCCAAAAAGAGCATCCCGTCGCGCTGTGCGACAAATTCGCGATTGCTGCCGATGAAAACGAAATCATTGTTGTCGTCGCCGATGACGGCGATCAAAGCGCCGGTCGGTTCGGTCTGCATCAAACGCTGCGAATCGGCAATCGAACCGACGCCGGCGGGTGTCGCAAAACGCCCCTGACCGAGCGAAACGCGACCGTTTGCAGAGATGCGGACGCGCTGACCTTTACGCACGACGACTCCCGAATTAGTCCAACCGTTGGCGGTCGCGTCGGCGAGTACTTTAAGCGGATTGCTCTCGCCGCGAACGGTGATAAATTTGCCGGACGAACCGGAATTGGTCGTATTTGTTTTTGGAGTCGAAATTACGGGCTGGCTAACGGAATCGCCGGTTTTCGGAGAGCTTATCGGGGCGGAATTAATCACCTGAGATAAACCGCCGGAGTTGGTTGCTGATTTATCCGCGGGCGACGGAAGCGTCGAGCTGGTCGTAACGTTCGGATTAGGTTTTTGATTGTTTGAAATCGGCTGATTTGTTCTTTCCGGCGTCGTTTGCGGAGGTTGCGACACAATCCGGCTGTTGTTGTTGACATCGGCGATTGCCGAATCCGCAGCGTTGTCAAACTCGATTGATTCGACATCTTCGATGAAAACCTGAAGCTGGCTGCGGCGACCGCGAGCGCCGTCACCGATTAAAACCGTAAACTGCTGGTCTTTAAATCCGACGACTTTGCCTTTGACAACCGTTCCGTCTTTTAAACGAATCGTGTCGGCAAAAGCCGTAAAACTGAAACCGAAAACTAAAATGGCGGCGCACAGCGATAAGATGAATCTTGATTTGGCTAGCATTTTCTCCTCCGAGCCTTTGGGCATTAAAACTGGTTTGAAATGGACTAAAAAACGAGAGAGCGTTTTTTTATTTTGTAAATTTTGATTTCCGCTTGTCTGCGGGAGAGCTTATGTTCGTTTCAAAATTTATGTTTCTGAAACGTTAAAGTCAAGCATTAAGAATCATAATTTCGGATTTTCGTTGTTTCAGGGGAAATTCGCGGAAACAATATTTTGAAAAATAAAAAGCGAACGCCGAATCCGCGCTCGCTTTTTATCGTTCAATTTCTGGAAAAAACTAAATTCCCAGCACGTCAATCAATTCCTGCACGGCTCCTGCGGATTTGTGCAAAGCGGCGCGTTCCTCAGTGGTTAAGCTGATTTCCATAATCTGCTCGACGCCGTTTCTGCCCAATTTAACCGGCACGCCGACAAACAAATTGTTGATTCCGTATTCGCCTTCGAGGAAAACGGCGCACGGCAAAATTCGTTTTTTGTCTTTCAAAATTGATTGCGCCATTTCGACCGCGCCGAGCGACGGAGCGTAATAAGCCGAGCCGGTTTTCAAAAGTCCGACAATTTCAGCGCCGCCGTTTGCGGTGCGTTTGTTAATGGCTTCGATTTGTTCTGCGGGAAGCAATTCGGTGATCGGAATTCCGGCGCAGGTCGAATAACGCGGCAGCGGAACCATTGTGTCGCCGTGACCGCCCAAAACAAACGCCGTCACGTCTTCGACTGAAACATCGAGCGCTTCCGCTAAAAAGCAACGCATTCTCGCCGAATCCAGCACGCCAGCCATTCCGAGAACGCGGCTTTTCGGAAAGCCCGAACGACGGAAAGCCAATTGCGCCATCGCGTCGAGCGGATTTGAAACAACGATAATTATTGAATCGGGCGAATATCTGGCTGCTTCATCCGTGACTTTGCCGACAATATCGGCGTTGACTTTCAAAAGATCATCGCGGCTCATTCCGGGTTTGCGCGGCAAGCCTGCGGTGATAATGATAATGTCCGAACCCGCTGTTTCTTCGTATGAATTTGCGCCGACGAGCTTTACGTCAAAACCGTCAATCGGCGCTGCTTGCATCAAGTCAAGCGATTTGCCCTGCGGCACGCCTTCGACGATGTCCACCAAAACAACATCAGCCAGCTCTTTCGCCGCAATCCAGTGCGCTGCTGTCGCGCCGATATTTCCCGCGCCGACAACCGTAATTTTATTTCTTCTCATTTTCTATTCCTTCCTCAATTAAAATTTTGAAATAAGTGAAATGATTTTTGTATCACGGCAGGCAAATGCGAGTCTAGCAGCAGGATGAATTACTGATCTCAAGGCGGATTTATAACGCTTTTAATCAACCGAACGTTTGACGTCCAAACAATTTTGTTGAAAAATTGACCAGACAATGAGCCAAGCAAGACAAACGCTGGAGTCAATTCAGTCCGATTTTGATCGGATTGCCTTGCTTTCCGATCAAAACTGGAATCATAACGCGCATTATCACAGATATTTGATAAATCAGATTCCCGAACAATGCCGACACATTCTTGAAATAGGCTGCGGCACTGGAGAATTCTCTCGTTTGCTGGCGCAGCGCGGCGAAAGAGTTCTCGCCATTGACTTATCTCCGCAGATGGTTCGCCTTGCGAAAGTGCGCTCAAAATCTTATCCGAACATTGATTTCATCGAGGGCGATGCGATGACGTATCAATTACCGGATAATGGGTTCGATTGCATTGCAACGCTGACGACCATTCATCATTTACCAACCGAAAGCATCCTGAGAAAAATAAGAAAGGCTTTGAAACCCGGAGGTATATTCGTTTGCCTCGATCTTTATCAACGCTCTAATTTGAGCGATTTGCTTTTTGATGGCACTGCTTATTCTGCAAATTTATTTCTGATGTTGATAAAAACCGGAAAGCCGAGACCGCCCAGAGAAGTGCGTGAGGCATACGCCGAACACGGAAAAACAGATACATATCTCACATTGTCACAGATTGAGCAGATTTGCGCGGACATCTTGCCGGGCGCGCGAGTAAACAGACATTTATTCTGGCGATATTCCATCATTTGGAAAAAAGAAATCGCAGACTAAGTGTAAAACGCGCGCCCCGGCAATTCATTAACAAACGCTTTAACAACAATCGTCACTGAGCGGCTTTCCATCTACTGCTCGGATTGAGCATCTTCAGCCGCGGCAATCTAACCTGAAGGAGTCCAAGTGCCGTTGATTTCTCCGACTAAGATGGCTTCATAGTTTTGGTTCGTCTGCGAGCTTAAAAGCGGGAAATATGTTCGCTGCGGAGGAACAAACTTCCAGGTGCCGACCTGCCCGGTGTCTGCATTTGCTCCGTTGGCGGCGACATAACGCAAGATAACCGTTGCGTCGAACGTAGAAATGTTTCCATCGCCGTTTGCGTCGGCGGCAATTCGTTGATTTGCGTTTAAGGCGTTGGCACCTTGTCCGTTCGCAGCTACGTGGCGCAGGACAAGAGTCGCGTCAAATGTAGAAATGCCGTTCACGCCCCCGGTTTTATAGGGAGTAACGGTATAGTATCCACCGGCAGTTAAGTTTCTGATCGTGTAAGAGCCGGTCGTATCCGTATAAGTATAAGGTGAAGTAGGACCCGTAACGGATAACAACACGTTGGGAACAGGTTTCGCTTGATTTGCCGACGGAGTGCCGTAATAAACATTTCCAGAGATGCTGTAAGTCAGCGGCGGAGTCGGTGTCGGAGTCGGCGTTGGTGTCGGAGTCGGTGCCGGTCCGCCCGTAGTTAAGCAAGTTCCATTAGTCGCCACATAACTCGAAATCTGAGATTTTGATACGTCGCAAAAGCTGGTCACAGATGGATTCAGGGACGGAATCATGATCGAGTTTGTACAGCTCCCGGAATTATCCACATGAGCGGCATTAAGGTTGTGACCGATTTCGTGCGCGGTTATCAGATGGGTCAAGCTTCCGCTTTTTCCCGTTATCCCGTAAGCATAGCTCGTTCCGCGGCAGACTTCACCGATAAAAGCAAGTCCCTGATTGTTGAATTTATTGGTGAAAAGATGCGCCGTGTCGCGAGGCTGCTGTGAATACGGAGGAGTTGTATTCCAATAATTTCGAAATAAATCAAGTTGCTGCGACATTGTTGTTGCCGCCGAGTATGGATCGGGAATTGACCACGCATGTTGATAAACTACGCTAATCGTCAAATTCAAATCGCGTTTATAAATGCCGTCAACCAGATTTAAAATGCTCAGGATTTCACTATTTGCCTGAGCCGCGCCGCCCGCCTGCGTCACCCACTGATAATCGGCTTCGGTAGCTATTTCCAGCACTCTCAGGTCAGCCATCAATGCCGCGCTCGATTCAGCCGTTTCAGCACCATGTGTCTCAGACTTTTCAGGCGAGCCGAAAATGTATGATTTCAAGATTTCAAAACTCGAATCCCTCTTTGCTTCGACATCATCGGGTAAAGCGACAGCGTCGTTGGAGAGGTCAACCGTTTGAAGCAAATCGTCTTCGCTAAAAACAACTGCATCGTCTTTTCGGGCGTGTTTTGAAAATCTTTCGGCTTTTGTCAAGAAGAATTTTTTATTATCGCTGGTGTAAATCAAGCCTTCGATACCGTTTTCGGTTACAGAAACACGAACTTCGGAAGCAAAGTCGTCTATTAATTTTCCTTTAAAAGTTACAACCTCAGAGCGCGGCAGCTCGCGGTCGCCGGATTCCGAGCTTTCAACGGCTTTGTAATTTCTGGCTCTTATATCGTTCGGAATCAAAACAAACTCAAAATAGCGTCCGTAAGCCTGAATTGCTATCGGTTGGTCGGATTTCGCTTTTTCCAGAACAGCTTCGTTATCCAGTTTGACTAAATCATAGTTTTTAAATGATTTCTTCAAATCATTTTCCAACTTTTCCTGCCCGAAAACGGAAATGCTCATTGCAAATAAGCTACAAATAACAAGAAAATATTTAACCATTTGTATTTACCTATAAAAACCAATATTTGCCGATTATCACGCGGTTTTATCCGCATCCAGGTTGAAAGGGGAAGGGGTTTTTTACAAATCAGAAATATAGATGTCAATACCTGTTTTGATGTTGCTCGTTTAATTGAATCTCGCTGCGTCGAATAGTGGACATTCTTTAAGAAGCAAATGACAGCAACTGATTGCTCGTGGTTGCGGGAAGTATTGTTATATGGAGAAAAAAATACTTCCGTTTTGGCTTTAGTTTCGGGTGGTGAAGCCTGGAATATGTTGTGGGCTTTGACGGCTTGTTTGTTATTGCGGGAGCGTCAGGTGAAACCGATTTTGATTTTGGCGCTTCAAAATAAACGGGAAATCGTTTATGCGAGAATCGCTGCTCAGTTTTCTTTACGAGAACGCGGAAAACGAAACCGACGTTGCTTTTGCCTCCAAACGCAAATTGCGCGGCGAGCGTTGGAGCTATGCGCGCGTGGCGGCGACGGCATTTCAGTTTGCGCGCGAGCTTGAACGAAGAGGCATCGGTAAAAACGATTCGGTTGTCGTCTGGGGCGAAAATCGTCCCGAATGGGTGGCGGCGTTTTACGGCGCACTACTTCGCGGAGTTGTCGTCGTTCCGCTTGACGATCAGAGCGCAAAGGATTTTGTCCAAAGAGTTTGCGAGCAAAGCAAGCCGAAATTGTTATTGCGCGGAACGCAGATTGATTCTGATGATTTGAATTTGCCCGAAATCAGGCTCGAAGATTTGAGCCGCGTTGTTGCCGTTCATTCAAAAGATTTTTATCCGGCGAATGACATTAGCCGCAGCGACCTTGCCGAAATCGTGTTCACTTCCGGCACGACCGCCGTGCCGAAAGGCGTTTGTTTGACGCACGAAAACATTTTGGCGAACGTCGAAGTGCTGGAATCGGCGATCAAAAAATATCGAAAATATCAGTTTCTCGCGCATCCGCTCAGGATTTTGAATTTGCTGCCGCTGAGCCACGTTTTCGGTCAGGTGATGGGAATTTTCGTGCCGCCTTTGCTGCGCGCCGAAGTCGTTTTTCTCAATCGTTTTAATCCTTCGGAAATCATCGAAACTATCAAACGCGAGCGTGTTTCGGTTTTAGCGACGGTTCCGCGCGTGCTGGAAACGCTGCGGCGCAAAATCGAGCTTGATTTTGAATCGGCGGGTAAGCTCGAATCTTTCCAGAAACAGCTTGCCGAAGCCGAGCGTTCGAGTATTTTGGGAAAATGGCTTCGATTTCGCCGCATCCGCCGGCAATTCGGTTTTCGTTTTCTGACTTTCGTTACGGGCGGCGCGCCGCTCAATGCGGAAACCGAAATTTTTTGGCGAAGACTCGGCTACGCGGTCGCGCAAGGCTATGGAATGACCGAAACCGCTGCGCTCGTTTCCTTGAACAATCCTTTTAAATCGCGGCGCGGCTCGCTCGGCGAGGTTATGCGCGGTCAGGAAATCAAGATTGACGAATCTGGCGAAATTCTCGTGCGCGGCAAAAACATTTCGCCCGGATATTTCGGCGCGGAGCAGAAATCGAATGATGACGGCTGGCTGCGAACCGGCGACATCGGCGCGATGGACGAAACCGGAAGGCTTTATTTCAAAGGGCGCAAAAAAGACGTGATTGTCACAGCCGCCGGTTTGAACGTCTATCCCGAAGATTTGGAAGCCGCGCTCGCGCGCCAGCCGGAAATCAAAGACAGCGCGGTTGTCGGAATCGAAGGCGAGAATGGAACGGAAGCGGTCGCCGCGCTCATTTTGCAATCCGGCGACGCCGCAAAAGCCGTCGCCAGAGCCAACGAATCGCTCGCCCCGCATCAGCAAATCCGCCGCTTTGTCGTTTGGACTGAAGCCGATTTTCCGCGAACCGCGACGCAAAAATCCGCAAAAATGAAATTGTAGATTTTGTCCGTCGAAATCTACGGCAAACCTCGGCGGAAACTGCGAAAAACTCTTCGATTCTGGGCGATGTTCTCGCCCGCGTGAAAGGCGAAAAAAGCGCGGCAATCGAATCGAAAATGCGTTTGAGCGAAGATTTGAATCTCGATTCGCTCGCTCGCGTAGAGCTTTTGAGCGTGCTTGAAGAACGCTATCAAGTTGATCTGGACGAGCGGACTTTCACCGCCGCGACGACCGTCGCTGACATCGAAACGATGATTCAAACGGGAAAATCAAAATCGGACGCGCCGCGATTTTCCTATCCGCGCTGGTCTCTGCGCCCGCTGACGGCGCGGCTCAGAATCTTGTTTTATTACGTCGTGCCTTTTCCGATTACGTGGATTTTAGGTCGGATGAACGTGCGCGGGCGCGAGCATCTCGAAAATTTAAAATCGCCGGTCATTTTCGCCTCAAATCACGTCACGTATCTCGATCCGGCGTTGATTGTTGCGGCGCTGCCGCACCGATTTCGCCGCCGTTTGGCGATTGCAATGGACGGCGAACGGCTCGAAGGCTATCGTTATCAGCCGAAAAACGCGCCTTTTTACCAGAGAGCCTGGTATTTTTTTCAATACTGGGCGCTGATTTTTGTTTTCAACGTCTTTCCGCTCCCAAAACGCAGCGGCTTTCGCCGGAGCTTCGATTATGCGGGCGAGGCGATGGACAAAGGCTACAACATTTTGATTTTTCCCGAAGGAGAGCTAACGAAAACCGGCGAGCTGCAAAAACTTCAAACCGGCTTCGGATTGCTCGCAAACGGATTGGAAACGACGATTGTCCCCATTTACCTTGCCGGGCTTTATGAACTCCGAGCGCGCGGTCAAAGAGGCTATGCGCCCGCCGGAGCGGTCACGATTATCTTCGGACAGCCCGTTGCGTTCGACGCGAATCAAACCGCGCCGGAAATCGCCAGCCAAATCGAAAGAAGTATCGCCGCGCTCGGCGCGGTTAATCAAGATTGAATTCCCGGCTTTAATCTCATTGCGAAGAAACAGAACCTTTAACAATCGAAACCAAATACCTTTTTCCGTCGTTTCCGAGATGCTCCATCGAATATCCCGCCGCTTCAACATATTGCTTGAGAGTTTCAGGGTCAATGTGCATCCACTCAAACCAATCGCTAACCTGGTTTTTATATTCAAATCGCAATGTCCGCTCGCCCAAATAGCGACCTTTCGCAATTTTGTCCTGCGTGTATTTCCTGTAACTTTCATCTGTAGAACCGAGCGGATCTATCGAATCCGTAATGAGCCGCCCGCCGTCGGTCATAATTGTATCGAGATGTTTAAGAAATCTCGCCAGACCGTCGAGATTTCGCACAATCCCGATATTTAGAATCACCAATATCGTGTCGAACGGCTCGGAATAAGAATCAAAAACATCTCCTGCTTTTGCTTTTTTACAACCGCGTCGGGACATCACTTGAATTGCTTTTTCGGAAATGTCAACGGACGTAACATCAAGCCCTCTGTCCTGAACGGCTAACGAATGAGAACCCGCGCCCGCGCCAATATCAAGCACTCTTCCCGTACAACGCTCAATCGCAATTTTATCCAGTTCGGGAAGTCCACACGGATAAAAGAATTGTCTCGCATAAATCGGCGGATAGGCAACGCCGTCATCGCGGCGAAGAATGCAGTAAGCATCTTCTTCCCCTTTCAGATAATCGAGCATTGCTTGCCCATGAAGTTCCATATCTGAAATCGCTTTCCAGTTTGAATCCGATACAATAGATAAGACTAACAGATTAGCAGGCAGATACAATCGGCAGTCAAAACGAATGTAGCCCACCAATTAAAGTGGGCTACATTCGTTTTGGTAGTGTTTTTGCGTTAATTGCTCGGAGAGTCGCCGTTTGTGCCAAACTGCGTGGCGGCGAAACCTTTTGTCGTTTGCAGCAAATACCAGGTGCCGTTTGAGGGGCGAAAAACGCCAAAGTCGGCTCGCCCGTCGCCGTCGTAATCTCTGGCGGCAGGAATGTCCTCGCTTGCTCCCCACCTTGCAGCTTGAAATTGATTGTCCGAACTGCGTAGAACATACCAGGTGCCGTTTGAAGGTCGGTACACTGCGAAATCGGTTTTCAAATCACCGTCGAAATCCGCAGCTTGCGGAATGTCGCCGTTTGTTCCCCAATGCATGGATTGCATCTGGCTGCCATTTCCCGGCTTGATATACCACGTGCCGTTTGACGGGCGGAAAACCGCAAAATCCGTTGACGCGTCGTTGTCATAAAATCCGGGAACGGGAATATCGCCGTTTTGTCCGAACATAAAACTGGACGCCGCGCCGCCCAAGCCGGGCGACGAATCCGGGTTGCTCAAGTAATGCCAAAAACCGTTTTGACTGAACACCGCAAAATCCGCGCGTCCCGATCCGTAGAAATTCATCGGCACGGGCGTGTCTGCGGCTGTGCCCCATTGGAACGCGCGAAAAGCGTTGTTCGAGCTTTGTAAAACGTACCAATTTCCGCTGCGATAAACGGCAATGTCCGTTTTGCCGTCCCCGTCGTAATCGGCTGCGACGGGCTTGTCGGTCGGAATGCCGAACTGCGCGGCTTGCATTTGATTGTTTGACGAACGGAGAACGTACCAGCTAGCGTTTGACGAACGGAAAACCGCGATGTCGGCTTTTCCGTCGCCGTCAAAATCGCCGATTGTGTTGCGTCCCAAATATCGAATCAGCGCGGTTTGCGAACTGCCGTTAACAGTGGCTTTGCCTGCACCGACAATTCTGCCGTTCGGCTGGACGGCGACCGCGTAAAGCTCTTCGCTGCCGTTCATCGAGTGAATATGCTTGCCCGCGCTGCCGTAAAACGGATCGGGATTTCCGTTGAGCAAAAGTCGCGCCGTCGCAAAATCTGCGGGAGCGTCAACGGTGCTTTGCGAAAATCCGACGGCGATGATTGTCCCGTTCGGCTGTAGTGCCAGATCGCGTAAAACGTCGGTGCGATTGTCGAAATCAACATAACGAACGCCGCCGAAAGCGGGATCCGCCGTGCCGTCAAAGTTAAACATGGCGACGAAAAAATTGCTGGCTGACTGCCCGTTAACTACAACGTCGGAGGTGCTCGTCCCGCCGACCAATAATCTTCCGTGCGGCGTCACGATAATCTTTTCCACTCGATTGGAATTAACAGTCGGCGGAAATACGAATCCCTGACTGCCGAAATTTGTGTCAATGACGCCGTTTGCGCCGAGCCGCATCAAAAAATATTGGGGAAAGACAGGGTAGAAAAAATCACCCGCAGCTATGATCTTTCCGTCCGGCAGCAGGGCTATTGATTTAATTGTCGGCGAATTCATTCCGGCAGCTCCTTGAATCATATTTCTGCCGGGCGCGCTGTTTTGGGAACCGAAAGTGTTGTCGAAAGTGCCGTTCGGGTTTAAACGCGCGAAGCATAATTTAGGCTGCGGAGTGCCGCCGGAACTGTCAACGCAATTCCCGGCAATCAGGATTTTTCCGTCCGGCTGCACCAGAGCGTCTGCCGGAACGTCGTCGCCGCTTCCGATTGCAAATGTCAAACTGCCCGTGCCGTTAAAAGAAACGTCCGCGTCGCCGTTCGGCAGACGGCGCAAAACGTCAATGTCTTTTGTCGCGTCGTTGTGCGCGACGAGAAGGATTTTGCCGTCGGGCAGAATCATCACCGTTTTAACATAACTGTTAGCGCCGCCGGGATTAAGCGAGATGTAACCGCTTCCGCCGCCGAACGTCGCATCGGGCGTTCCGTCCGGGTTGAAGCGAGCGGCGAGATAGCCCATATTTCCGTTGATTGAGCTTGCTCCGACAGCGACAATTTTGCCGTCGGTTTGCACGGCGACATCATTGAAATGGCTCGAATCACCGATTGATTTGAGAACGACGCCGTTTGTTCCGAACGTGCGGTCTAAATCCGCCGGAGCAGCCGCAGCCGCAAAAACCGACAATCCGCATAGCGCGGCGCACGCGATGAACCGGCGTCCTGATTTTTCCGCCGCAGAAATTAAAGATTTGCTAGTATTGCGAAATTTATTTATGAATTGGCTCAGCATATTTTGTTTTCCCTTTTTCCTCCAAACTTGTGATTTCCTAAATCACACAAACAAAAATACGCTGCCGTCAAAACAGAATCACTATCTAAATAGATAGTTCCGTATAATTTATTTTATTTCGTAAAACCGCGATGGATATTGGGCGAAAACAAAAATTAGCGAAGACAGGGAAAAGTCTCTGCTTATTTTTTTCGGTTTCACTGGTTAAATAGGTAGTACAACCCGTCCGGCAATTTGTCCTGATTGACGCTTAGTTTAATGATTTATCTGTGGTGAATAAATCCCTAACCTAAATTCACTTTAAATTTAAAAGGCGAAGATTTTCGTCTTCGCCTTTCGCTTATTGATTGTATTCGAGTCCGGGCGCAGCGCCCGGCGGAACTTGTTCGATGTGCGGCTGTTCGGGCGAAATGCGGATGCAGGCGGCGAAATGTTTCGGCTTGATTTCAACCAGTTTCGGCACGACTTCCCTGCACTTTTCGATTGCGTAAGGACAGCGCGTGTGAAAACGGCAGCCTTGCGGCGGATTGATCGGCGACGGAACATCGCCTTTTAAAATTATCCGCTCGCGCTTTGCCTCGATTTCCGGGTCTGGAATCGGAACGGCTGAAATCAAGGCTTTGGTGTAAGGCATCAGCGGTTCGGCGTAAACTTCTCTCGCATCGCCAAGCTCGACAATCACTCCGAGATACATCACCGCAACGCGGTCTGCGACGTGGCGAATCGCCCGCAAATCGTGAGAGATAAATAAATATGTGAGATTGCGTTCCTTCTGGAGCTTTTCCATCAAGTTCATAATTTGAGCTTGAATCGAAACGTCCAGCGCGGAAATCGGCTCATCGGCGACGATAAATTCCGGCTCGACCGACAGCGCGCGCGCAATTCCTATGCGTTGTCGCTGACCGCCGGAAAATTCGTGCGGGTAGCGTTTGACGAAACGGCGACTCAAACCGACCGTTTCCATCAAATCCTGCACTTTCTGCTCGACATTTCCTTTTGCCAGACCGAAAGTGCGAATCGGCTCGCCGATAATCTGCCCGACTGTCATTCGCGGATTGAGGCTCGCATACGGGTCCTGGAAAATCATTTGCAGATTTTTGCGCTGCTCGCGCATTGCCGATTGCCCCAAATGCGCTAAATCATTGTTGTTGTACAAGACTTTACCGCCGGTGGGTTCGGTCAAACGCAAAATCGCCTTGCCGAGCGTTGATTTACCGCAGCCCGATTCGCCGACCAAACCTAAAGTCTCGCCCGCTTTTATATCGAACGAAACGCCGTCAACGGCTTTAACGACTTTTTTCACCGAACCTTTGCCGGTGATTTTGCCCAATAGCCCGCCGCCTCCGAGTTTGTAATGAACTTTTAAATCTCGAATCGAAATTAAATTATTAACGCCGTTCGTTGTTTCCGCCATTATTTAACACCTCCTTCAGCCTGCGATTCCGCGTAAACCTGTTCCGCAAAATGACAGAGCGAATGATGATTTTCGTTGATTTGCACAAACGGCGGAAACTGCTCGCGGCAAATTGCCTGTGCGTAATTGCAGCGCGGCTCAAACGGACACCCCGGCGGCAGATGCGCTAAATCAGGCGGCAAACCCGGAATTTGATAAAGCGGCTCGCCCGCTTCGTGCGCCGGGTCAGGTACGCTTTTTAAAAGACCTTTGGTGTAGGGATTCGCCGGAGTCGCAAACAATTCGCGGGTCGGCGCTTGCTCGAAAACTTTTCCGGCGTACATTACGATAATTTTGTCGGTCATTCCCGCGACAACTCCGAGATCGTGAGTGATTAAAACCACGCTCGTGCCGGTTTCTTCTCGTAGTTTTTTGATGAGTTCGAGAATCTGCGCCTGAATCGTCACATCGAGGGCGGTTGTCGGCTCATCCGCAATCAAAACCTCCGGCTCGCACGAGAGCGCCATCGCAATCATCACGCGCTGGCGCATTCCGCCCGAAAACTCGTGCGGATAATTGTCAACGCGGCTTTCCGGGTCTGGAATTCCGACGAGCGTTAACATCTTAATGGCGTGTTCGCGCGATTGCTGCCTCGTGTGACCGAGATGCAGTTCGGTGATTTCGCCGATTTGCCGGGAGATTTTCAAAAACGGATTGAGCGATGTCATCGGGTCCTGAAAAATCATCGCTATCCGCCGCCCGCGAATTTTCCGCACTTCTTCCGGCGTTTGTTTGAGAATATCGCGCCCGTCAAACACGACTTCGCCGGACACGATTTTGCCCGGCGGAGTCGGGATCAAACGAATAATCGAGAGGTTTGTGACGGATTTCCCGCTGCCGGATTCGCCGACTATTCCGAGAGTTTCGCCTTTTTTCAATTCAAAAGATATTCCGTCAACGGCTTTGACTACGCCGTCTTCGGTTTGAAAATAAGTTTTTAAATCTTTGACAGAAAGTATGCTGCCGTTTTGTTCATTCATCAATTTTGTTGCTGCGTTTGCTCCCGTAACCAATTTTCAAAATCAAGTAAAGCGTTGAATTGATCGCCGTTTGCGCGGCGCGCGAGAAATTCATTGAGAATTTCAACCGATAAAATCGGAAAAGCAACGCTTCGGTCAACCTCACGATACGAGCCGAACTCATCCAGCTCATAAATTTTTAAAGATTTTTTGTCGAATCGCCAAAATTCTCGAATTCCGAAATCTGCATAAATCGTAAACTTCTCGGTTGATTTGCTGGTTTCGTCAACTTCAATCACTAAATCGGGCGGCGTATCTTTTTCATCATCGAAAAGAGCGGTTTTAAAAGTCACTTTGTCGGCATTCTGAATATAAAAAGACTCATCCGGGTCAACACCTTTGCTGCGGCGTTTTGAAACCAAAGACATCGAGCCGACGGGAACAGTTTTGATGCGTAAGATTAAACTGGTCAATCGAATTAAATCATACAAAAAACGAGAAATATTTTCGTGCAGAGTTCCTTGTTTTCCCATAACTTTCAGAACGCCGTTGTAGTAAGTAAACTTGGGGTAACGCTGCTCGGGCGTTTCATCCAACAAATTTATGTAGTCGTTCCAGGACACACCGTACAAAACCAGCGGTTCATCACCTGGTTTCACGGCGTCTAAAATTTCTTCCAAATTTGAAATTATGGTTGGAGTCATAAATTTCTGCTAAAACTTGCGTTGCTGTGGATCGAGTGCATCACGCAAACCGTCCCCAAAGAAATTCAAAGAAAACAAAGTCAGAGCCATCGTGACGCCCGGAAAAATCAATTGCCACGGGTAAATTGCAATATTTTTGATGCCGTCCGCCGCCAGACTTCCCCACGAAGCGTAGGGCGCTTGAACGCCCAAGCCTAAAAACGATAAAAACGCTTCGGCGAGCATTACTTGCGGAATTGTCAGCGTGGCGTAAACGATGACGGGACCGAGCGTGTTCGGAACGATGTGCCGGAAAATAATTCCCAAAGTCGAAACGCCGGTTGCTTTCGCCGCCATAACGAATTCCTGATTTTTGAGCGATAAAACCTGCCCGCGCACAACTCTAGCCATCGTTAGCCAGGACACTGCGCCAAGCGCTAAAAAGAGCAAAAAGATTTGGCTCAAAGCGTCGCCGGCTTTGAAAACACTGAGCAGAACAATAACAATCAGAATATAAGGAATCGAGTAGAGAACATCCACGACGCGCATCATAAAGTTATCAATCCGCCCGCCGAGATAGCCTGAGATTGCTCCGTACGAAACCCCAATAATGAGCGAGACGATAGTAGAAATAATTCCGACCGCCAGAGAAATTCGCCCGCCTTGCAAAACTCGCGCTAGAATGTCGCGACCGGAATCATCAGTTCCCATCGGATGCTGCAAAGAAGGCGGAAAAGATTTGACGAACTCGCCACCTTTGTCCGAAGGAATATAATCGGCGGTAAATCCGGTTGTCGCTTGAATAATCCAAGGTCCGACAATTACAGCCACGATCATCAAAGCGACGACGACCATACCAAAAACGGCGAGTTTGTTTTTCAAAAGACGCCGCCAAGCGTCTTTCCAGAGCGAAGTTCCTTTAACTGTACGGCTTGTTTCCTGTTCCATAAAATTTTATTCGTAACGAATACGCGGGTCTAAAAATGCGTAGGCAATATCAACCAGCAAATTGAAAATCATCACCAAAATCGACACGAAACCGACGATACCAAGAGTCAAAGGCTCGTCGCGATTAAATGCCGATTGAAGAAAAACGTTGCCTAAACCGGGCAACGCGAAAACGCGCTCAACGACTACGGCTCCGGCAAGCAAAGATGCGAGCGCCGGTCCAGTGTAGGAAATAACCGGCATCAAACCGCCGCGCAGAGCGTGACGGAAAATGACGGCTCGCTCGCTCAAGCCTTTGGCGCGCGCCGTGCGGATGTAATCCGAGCGCAAAACTTCTAGCATTCCGGCGCGCGTCAGACGCGCGATGTAAGCCATATAAATTGCCGACAGCGTGACGACGGGCAGAATCAAATTAAGCGGTCCGCCCCAACGCGCGGGCGGCAGCCAATACAGCCAGAGCGAGAAAACCAAAACTAAAATCGGACCTAAAACGAAGTTCGGGACGGAAATGCCGAGCATCGAAAACGCCATCGAGCCGTAATCGAAACCGGAATTTTGTTTTAAAGCCGCGAGAGTTCCCGCTGTTAAACCGACAATTAAAGCCAGCAAATAAGCCAGAATTCCGATGGTCGCCGAAACCGGAACCGTGCGGCGCAAGATGTCGTTGACGGTTTGCCCTTCGTATTTGAGCGAAGTGCCGAAATCGCCGCGCACGACGTTCCAGATCATTCGCCCGTATTGCTGATACCAGGGGCAATCGAGACAATATTTTTCCCGAATATTCTTTTCAATCGCGGCTGGCAGTTTCTTTTCCGCCGTATAAAAATTTCCCGGCGCAACGCGAATCAATCCCCAAGTGATCGAAACGACGACGAGCGCCATCGGAATAATAATCAGCAATCTTCTTAAAATAAATCGAAGCATCTTATTTCCTTAAAATTAGGATTTTCCGTTTTCCCGGCTCAAATAACGCTCAGCCATTAAAATCAGGGCGTTTAAACGCTCGTTAGTTTCTTTTTGCAGCGAAACAAGCTGACTAACTTCAGCCGTTAGCTGCCGAACGCTCTGATTTGTTTCAGTTACTGAAGCTATCAGATTTATTGCCGCTTGTTCCAAAACACTTAAACGATTTTCAGCGTCTTTTCGCGCTTCGAGCAATTGCCGCATTTCAAGCGAAAATTCGGCTTGATTGCGAACAATCAGCTCAACGGCTCTTTTAACTTTATCGCTTTCCATCTTCTTTTACTGCTTCATTATATTTTCGACGTTTGTGTCCCATTTCGCCGGATCGCGTTCGATGTAAACGTATTTCCAGGCGTGAAGCGTTCCCGGATTCGGGTACAAACCTTTGACATAAGGCTTTTTAATCCAGTTTGTCGCCTGCGTGACGAGCGGGATGATCGGCTGGTTGTCGAGCATATAAAACTCGGCTCGCGCCAGCAGTTCATAACGTTTTTGCGGATCGGGCGTGCGGTTGGCTTCGTCGCACATCGCGTCGAATTTCGGGTCGTGCCAGCCGGTCGCGCCCTCGTTTTTCTCGCCGTAATGAAGGCTTAAAAATGCAAACGGGTCCATATAATCGCCAACCCACGCGCCGCGCGCGTTGCTGTCGTATTCGAGACTGTTGCGCGTCACGAGAAACGTTTTCCATTCCTGATTTTTGAGCGAAAACGTCAAGCCAAGATTCTGCTTCCATTGCGCCTGAATAAATTCCTGGACGGCTTTATTGTTTTCAGTGGTGTTGTAAAGAATGCTGACTTTATCAATCGGGAAGTTTTCCACGCGGCAGCGACCGCCTTCGGTCGGCGTCGTTTTATAACCGGCTTCCTGCATCAATTGGCAAGCCTTTGCCGGATTAAGCTTATTTCGTCCTTCCCAATCTTCTTTGGAAATTCCCTGCTCTTTTTGAAGCTCTTCGGCGACGCGCGCTTTCGCGGCTTCGTATTCGGGGAAAATCCCTTCGGGGGAAAAATACGAAAGAGGTTTGACGGTTCTGCGAAATTTCGCCAGAGACACGCGATCAACCGCATAGCTCAAAGCCTTGCGGACTTTAACGTTATCGAGCGGCGGCTTTTTGACGTTTAAAACGTGATACTCAATCGCCACTTCCGGGTGATCCATATATTCATCTTTGAAGACCCGCATTTCGTCAATCCAGGGAGACGGAATCGTGTGATTATAAGTCGCATCAACATCGCCCGCTTTATAAAGATTCATCATCGTGTTTTGCTCGTCGAGCGGGTAAAACTCGATGCCTTCGAGCTTGACGTTTGCCGCGTCCCAATACATCGGGTCTTTTTCAACGGTTAATTGATGATAAGGCTGATACGATTTTAATTTAAACGGTCCGCTGGTCACATAGTTTTCGGGTTTCGTCCAACCGATGCGACCGTGTTTTTCAATCGCCTGCTGCGGCACAAAGCGGAAAAACTGATGGGCGAGCAGTCCGACAAAAAACGGCGCGGGCTGCGACAAAGTGATGCGAACCGTGTGATCGTCAATCGCTTCGACGCCGATGTCCTCTTCTTTAACCGGGACAAATTCCGCGCCTTCGACGGCGGCTTTCAGTTTCGGGTCTTTTTCAAATTGTTTCGCGCGGTCTTTTTCCGAGCCTTTTAAAACGAGGCGGTCGCCGGATTTCAGAGTTTTATTAAATTCGGTTTCCGCTCCGAAAATTTTATATTCCGCCGGTTTTGAATTTTCAGCCGCATCGCCGTTTACGTCTTTTTCGAGCAGAAATTGATTGTTTTTGCGAACAAACACGCCGCCGCTGTTAAAGGCTTCGGCGTTTTTGATGTAATAACCGAGATAAGCCGTCCGCGACAGCACGTCGGGACGAAAACCGCGCCGCATCGTATAAACAAAATCGTGGGCGGTAATCGGTTTACCGTCCGACCAGCGGGCGTTTTGGCGGAGATGGAAAATGAATTCGTCAACGTTCGGGCTTGTTTCCCAGCGTTCGGCGATTGCCGGAATCGGCTGCATCGTTTTCGGGTCGTATTCGACCAGACCGTCAAACAAAGCCATATAAACGCGCGCTTCGGGCTGACCGGAAGAAACCTGCGGATCGAGCGTTTCGATTTCGGAACCGGAAATATAGCGCAAAACGTTGCGGCTCGGCGCGGCGGTTTTGCCAAAATAACGGTTGCTGCCGCTGCTTTCCGCAGATGTCGCGCAGCCTGCGAGAACAGCCGACAATCCGAACGACAAAAAACCCAAAGCGATTTTTCTAAAATTTTTCATTTCCAAATCTACTCCTTCGCACAGTGCGGCGCTTTTACGTAAAAAACAAGTTTCGGTTTCCGGGGAAGGGCGTCGAACAAGCAAAAGTACGGTTAAATTAACATTTTTTAATCGAATGTCAATCTATCTTTTAAATTTCGTAATTCGATTTCCTGTTCTCTAATTGAATGCTTAGACATTCGGCTGGGGCTTTACCGTTGCCAATTGCTCTCGATTTCGACGGCTTTTAATTGCGGCGCGTCGAGCATATTGGTCTCGAAATTTTTGACATACGGCTTAACGAGCGCGTATGTCATCGGGTAAAAAAGCGGAATGGCGGGAAATTCTTTGACGGCGATTTCTTCGTTTAAAATTTTAACTCTTTCAATTTTCGGTCTGCCCGACTCAAATCCGACGTTAGAATCTTTTTCGTTCGGAACAAGACGCGGCATTTCGATTCCGCCGATTTTCGGCGCGACCGTTTGTTCAGTTGAATCGGGCTGAGGCTCGTTCGTCGCGGTCTCAGGCGAAATATGAAGCTGCTCGTTGATGTCCGATTCGGTTTCAAACATTAACTGCAAATTCGCGGTCTCGTCGGTTGTCGGCAAAACCCGCGCGCGGCGGATAAGATCGAAATCTCCGGCGTCAAAAGTTTGTTCAAGTTCTTCAAAACTGCTCGTTACGATTTCGGTTTCGATTCCGAGATTGCGTTTCCATTGCGCCGCTACGGCGCGGGCGACGCGGCGCTGCACGTCGTTGCGGCTAATCAGCAGTTTGATTTTGGGAAAATCTTTGCCGTCTTTAAAACCCGCTTCCGCCAATAATCGGCGGGCTTGTTCCGCGTCGAAACGAAAATCGCCGCCCTCTAAGTGCGGCAGCAAAGAACGCGCGGGAGCGAAAGCGCCATCCAATTCATCGGCGGTCAAACGCTCGCGGTCAACGGCGAGCGAAAGCGCCTGACGAACGCGGCGGTCTGCTAAATGCGCGCGTTTCGGATTAAACTCGTAAAAAGTAACGGCATTAAAAGCGGAACGGCGAAAATCCTGATACGAAGCCAGCAATTTAACCGCAAGCGGCTCGAATTTGGCGTTCGTAACCGCATCCAATTCGCCCGCGCGATATGCCGCAAGCGCGGCGTCCGCGTCTTTCATAGGCACGATTTTGACTCGTTCTAGATTAACCGCTTGCGCGTTCCAATAATTTTTGCTGCTTTCGAGCGCGACGCCGGTTTTATCAGCCGAAATCACTCGAAAAGCGCCGCTCGTCACGATTTTTGCAGCCGATTCGAGATTTTCAAATTCCGCCTCCGCGTCAAAAACCGGACGAAACGCCGGATGCGCCGCCAAAGCCGGAAAATCTTTGTCCGGCTCAATCAGCCACACGCGCAAAACAAAATCTTCGGGTGCTTCCGCGCCAAACCAGCAGGAAATGCGGATTGCGGATTGCGGATTGCGGATTTGTTCTTTTTTTTGCCTTTCAGTTTCCTTTGTTTCAGATTCTATTACAGGAGAAATTGTATTCTTCGCGGCGGAACTGAGATTTTCATTCCGCATTCCGCATTCCGCATTCCGCATTCCGCTTGCTCCGACAATGTTACGAAAGAGCTTTGCGTTTTCGGTTCGGTCGCCCATTTCGGCGACTCGCCGCCACGAACGGACGAAATCGCCGGCTACGACAGGTTTGCCGTTCGTCCACCGCGCCGATTGTCGGAGGCGAAAAGTCCAGGTGCGAAAATCTTCGCTCGCTTCCCACTGCGCGGCAATTGCCGGAACCGGTTTTAAAGTCTTCGCGTCCAAATCGGTCAATCCGTCAAACATCGCGCGGACAAAATCTGTTTCGGGCGAGGCGACGGCTCTTGCGGGATCAAAAGTTTTTGGTAAATCGCCGTTGCTCCACCGAAATTCTTTCGGCGGCGGCGGCGCGTTTTGTCCGACAAACGGTTCGGGCTGAGGTTTTTGGAGAATTTCACCGCAACCTGACAAAAGAATCAATCCCGCGCCGCAGATGCACAGCAAAATCAATATTCTTTTTTTGATTGCGGGAGAGTTCATTTTATCCAACATTAAAAATGTTTAATTCGCCAAAGCCGCCAATTTTTTAAAAACATCTTCAATTTGTCGCTTGGTTTCGTCAAAACCGTCGGAAGAGTCAATCAAAAAATCGGCGTATCGCTTCTTTTCTTCCTGCGGCATTTGCGCCGCGATTCTTTGTTCGGCTTCGGCGCGCGAAAAATTATTTCTTTTCATCAGACGCTCGATTTGAATTTCCGGCTGGCACCAGACGACAATTATTTTATCAAATCTTTTGTAACCGCCCGATTCGATCATCAAAGCCGCGTCAATAATCGCAATCGCCCGCGAATTTTCGGCTTCAATCTGCGCGAGCCATTCGTTTTGCCTGTCAAAAACCAACGGATGAACGATTGAATTCAGCAGCAAACGTTTTTCCTCGTCGGCGAAAACAATCGCTCCGAGCTTTGCCCGGTCAATCTGTCCGTCGGAAGCTAAAAAGCTCGCGCCGAAATTTTCAACGATTTGCCGCCAACCGATTGTGCCGGGCGAGACAACTTCGCGTGCAGTTCGGTCGGCGTCCGACACAAAACAGCCAAGCTCGCGGAAAACCTCGGTGACAAATGTTTTACCGACTGCGATTGAACCTGTCAAGCCAACCTTTAACATTTTGGATTTTGGATTTTGGATTTTAGATTTGGTCTTTGTCCGATAAGCGTTGAAATCAGATTTGCAATCCAAAATCCAAAATCTAAAATCCAAAATTACGCCGTCGCTTCGCGGCGACAAGAGTGTTTTTCATCAACATTGCGACCGTCAAAAGCCCGACGCCACCGGGAACGGGCGTGAATTTTCCGGCAATCGCCATCGCTTCGCGCGGATGCACGTCGCCGACTATTGTCGAGCCGCGTTTTTCGATTGCCGCCAATCTTTTCTCAATTTCGGTTTCGTCGAAATAATCTCGCGCCAAATCCACATCCGAGATGCGGTTGATGCCGACATCAATCACCGTCGCGCCGGGTTTGATATGCTCGCCGCGCACGAACGCGGGTTTGCCGATTGCGGCGACGAGAATATCGGCTTGCCGGGTAACTTCCCGCAGATTTCCGGTTCGACTGTGGCAAATTGTCACCGTCGCGTCTTCTTTCAAAAGCATTTGCGCCATCGGGCGTCCGACGATGTTGCTGCGCCCGACGACGACCGCGCGGCTTCCGCGAATTTCGATGCTGCTGCGTTTGAGCAGTTCGATGACGCCCGCCGGAGTACAGGGCGTAAGTCCGTCCAAGCCCGATGCAAGACGACCGACATTTATTGGATGAAAACCGTCAACATCTTTTTCGGGCGCGATTGATTCGAGAATCTCGTTCGCATTAATTTGCGGCGGAAGCGGCAACTGCACCAAAATTCCGTCAACGTCCTCGCGCCGGTTCAAATCCTCAACGAGCCGCAGAACTTCTTCGTGGCTCGCGGTTTCCGGCAAAGCGTGATGCTCGGAAATCAAACCAATCTCGCGCGAAGTTTTGATTTTGTTGCTGACGTAAACTTCCGACGCCGGGTCTGTGCCGACGCGAACCGCCGCCAAACACGGGCGGAAATTGTAAGTTTGAAAAAGCCGCTCGACTTCCGCCGCGACTTCGGTTTTAATTGCCTCTGCGACGGGCGCGCCGCCGAGCAATTCGGCTCTTTGCCGGCTGGTTTCTGCTATCATCATTTGGGAATCTGAAAAAATCGTCGGTGTCAGATTACAACGATTTTACAATATTTATTCAAAGACGATTCGGATTTTATGCATAAATCTATTTTCCTTTTGTTAGCTTTGTTTTTCTCGCAAATCGCCGCCCAAACGCCGGAAGAAAGACACCAGAAAATTCGCGCCGCATCGGAAGAAAAAAATTATTCAGCCGCTTTGCAGGAATTACAGAATTTGCGCCGCGAAAACGCGCAGGTTTTCACGCTCAATAATTACGATTATCTGCTCGGACGAATTGCGGAAAAACAAGGCGATTTTGCGACGGCTGCGGCGAGTTATCAATCCGTCGTCAAACGCGATTCGATTTTAAAGGAATTTGCGCTCTGGCATCTCGCGCAATTGATGCGCGGAAACGGCAGCCTCAATTTGGAGAGAATTTATTTGCAGCAGCTTTTGACCTTAGCGCCCGAAAGCCTTCTCCGCGAAGCCGCAACCGCGCGGCTCTCGCGCAGCTATTTTGAAAGCGGCGATTATGCGGCGACAATTTCAAATCTCAAATCGAACATCTCAAATCAAACGGAAAATCAACCAATTCAAAAGCCGAGAAACGAAGACAGAGAAAAGCTGGTTTTGCTCGGTCAATCTTTACAAAAAAGCGATAAAAAGGCGGAAGCGAGAGACGTTTTCACTCGTCTGATTTCAAATTTGCCGAATCCGGCGCAGCCGGACGATTTCGCGCTCGCGGCGGCTCGCGGACTGGATGAGATTGATTCGGCAAAACCCGAAGATGCCGGCAAACAAGCGCCCCAGCTTCCAGATTTCGAGCATCTTCGACGCGCGCTGGTTTATCAATTTAACCGCGATTTTTCGGGCGCGAAACTTCATTATCAAGCCATCGTTGACCGTTACCCGAACAGTCCCAATACGCCGGACGCATTTTTACAGCTCGGCAGAATTGCCAGTCTCGAAAACCGTTTTCCCGACGCGATTCCGCTTTTTGAACGCCTGCAAGCCCAATTTCCAGAACATCCGTTGACGCGCGACGCGCTCAGTTTCGAGGCTTCGGCTTACGCGCGGCTCGGCAACGCGAACGAAGCGATTCAGCGTTATGAAAAATTTATTCAAAAATACGTCGAATCAGGCTCGGTTGAAGCCGTTGAAAATCCCGAACGCCCGTTTTTGAACATCATTGACGCTCTGCGAGACGCAGGGCGCGACTCTGAGGCTTTGGAGTGGATAAACAAAACGCGTCAAAAATTCGCCGGAAAAACGCCCGCCACGCTGGCGCTTTTTTCGCAAGCCCGGATTCATTTATCGCAAGGCAATTGGAATTCGGCTTTAAAAGATTTATCCGAGCTTGAAAACGCGCCGGATTTGGGCGGAATGCGCTTGGCGGGCAGCACTACGCGCGCGGAAATCGCTTTTTTAAAAGCCTTTTGCCTCGAACAGCTCAACCGCACGGCGGAAGCCTTTAACGCTTATCTCGCAATCCCGGACGGGCGCGGCGATTATTACGGCTGGCGCGCGACTGAACGTTTAATCGCTCTGGGAAAAACCGAAAAAACGAGGGATTTTATCGCCGCCCGTTTGAATCTTTACCGCCAAACGGCAAATCAAGCGATTGCGGCAAACGATTTCGAGCGCGCCCGGCAAGCCGCGCAAAACGCTCTGCGCTTGACCGTTGACGAATCAATTCGCCGCGAAATGCTCGATGTCGCTCGCCGCTCTTACGAAAAACTGCCGACTTACCAAACGCCAAACTTTAAAATTCTCGAACTCGGCAGACAAAAATTTTTAACTGGAAAACCGGCAGCGGACGCTGCGAAAAATCCCCATCAAAAATTAACCGACGAGCTTTTGTTTCTGCGTCTCTATGACGAAGCCGCACCTGAAATGGAAGCGGCAGCGCGGCGACGCAACGCGGCGACCAAACAAGAAACCGCAACGAACAACGAACAACGAACAACGAACAATTTTACGCTTGCCGTTTTTTACAAACGCGGAGATTTGGCGCACAAATCGGTTGCATTTGCCGAACCGTTATGGCGCTCTGTTCCGGCTGATTACTTGATTGAGCTTGCGCCGCGCGAATCGGTCGAGCTGCTTTATCCGACGCCTTACGCCGAATCTTTGCTCGAATTTGCGCCGCCGCGCGAGATTGATCCGCGTTTCGCGCTTTCGATTATGCGGCAGGAATCGCGTTTTCGCGCCGACGTGAAATCTTATGCCGCCGCGCGCGGTTTGATGCAATTTATTTCGACAACTTCAAATCAGATCGCGCAGCAACTGAATTTGCCCGATTTTCGACAGGACGATTTATACAACCCACCGACTTCGATTCTTTTCGGCTCGCAGTATTTATCGAATATTTTTAAAGAATTTCCGCGCCAGCCGCAGGCTGTGGCGGCGGCTTACAACGGCGGCGAAGCGAATGTGACGCGCTGGATTGTCCGCGCGCGCTCGACGGAAGCCGACCGTTATGTGCCGGAAATTCAATTTTCGCAGTCAAAAGATTACGTTTACAAAGTTTTGGCGAATTACCGTGTTTATCAAACGCTTTACGATGAAAATCTGCGCCGTCGCTGATTTGCGCTTGAATCTTCGGTTGCGGCATCATCAAATTAATCTTTACGATTTTAAAATATGATTCGCACATTTTTATTATTACTTGTTTCTCTATCAATCCTGACGTTTTCGGCTTGCCGGAGCGCCGAGCAAAAATCGGCGGCTTCGAGCGAGTCGAAAAGATACCCGTTGACCGGCAAAGTCGTTTCGGTTGACGCCGCGGGCAAAAAAGCAAAAATCGCCCACGAAGCTATCGAAGGTTATATGCCTGCGATGGAGATGAACTTTCCGATCAAGCAGGATTGGGTTTTGCGCGAAATAAAACCGGGCAACAAAGTTTCCGGCGATTTGGTGGTCGAGCCAAACAGCGAGTACTTTCTTGAAAACGTCGCAATCTCGGCTTCGCCGCTCGACAACGTTGATGTCAAAGAGCCTCTGCGTGAAGCGCCGACGGACAAAATCGGCAAGGAAATCATCAATTTCAAGCTCAAAAATCAGGACGGAAAAACAATTACGGCAACGGATTTTCGCGGCAAGATTCTGGTTCTGACTTTTATTTTCACGACTTGTCCAGACCCCGAATTTTGCCCGTTGATGAGCTTGAATATGACGGATTTGGAGAAAATGATTCGCCAAAATGCGGAACTCAAAGACAAAGCCCGGCTCTTGAGCATTTCGTTTGATCCGCAAAAAGACACGCCCGAAGTTTTGCGCAAATACGGCGTCGGTTATTTGGGAAATCCCGAAAATCCGAGCTTTGACATCTGGCAATTAGCAACCGGAACTGAGGCGGAAGTGCAGCAAGTCACCGGCTTTTTCAATCTCAACACGATTAAGGAAAGCGAGCGGCTCGCTCACAATTTGCGAACCGCAATCGTCGCGCCCGATGGTAAAATCGTTAAACTTTATGCAGGCAACGAATGGCGTCCGGCTGACGTGCTGAAAGAAATTCAAAATTTAAACTCAAATGCGAAGAATCTTTAAAACAGAAATGAAAACGAAATATTTGTTGATTGTTTTAGCCGTTTTCGGCGTTAGCGCTTGTCAATCGAATCAAACTGCGCGCGGCAAAAACGCAAATCAAACGCATGTTGTCACAAATGTCTCCAAAGTTGATAAACAAATCGCCGAAATGCGGAAATCAGCCGCCGGCAACAATGTCGTGCAAGCCAAATATTATCCGGGAACCGGCGTGCTCGCCCAAATCAACAAAAAAACCGGCGAAGTGGAAATAAATCACGAAGAAATCAAAGGCAAAATGCCCGCTGCGAAAACGAAATTTATAGTTAAATATGATGAATTAATGCAGGATTTAAAGATCGGCGACAAAGTTGATTTCGTCCTTGAAGACGACGCCGGGACAGAGATGCTCAGCACAATTTTCAAGAAAAAAATGGCGGAAACACGACCGTGAGGGAGTGTGTAAAAATAAAGCACACTCCCTGACAGAAAGTGTTTCTGCCTCCAACTGCGTTACTTTTATCAGAATTAAACCGCAAAGGAAGCAAAGGATTTTCGCAAAGGACGTTGAGAAAAATCCAAATTTAAGCGGAAAGTTTTCGTGCAGTTTCTTTCAGCTTTTCCCGCCAATCCTGTTCGTCGGTTTGAATGATTTTGCCCTGTTTAAAAACGGGAAAACCCGCAACCATCGTCAGAATGACATCACGCGACGAGCTTGCAAAAACCAGCGCGGCAACCGGCGAGTGAACAGGTTCGGGCGGAATCCGGTCAAACTTGATGACGATTAAATCGGCTTGCTTGCCAGATTCTAGCGACCCGATTTCATTTTCCATTCCGAGCGCCTGCGCTCCGCCCAAAGTTGCCAGATGCAAAATAGCTTCGGCGGAAACGAAATTTCCGTTTGCGCGCGACAAAAGTGCGGCAAAACGCGCTTCTTCCAAAATGTCTGCGACGTTGTTGCTCGCCACCGAATCGCTGCCCAAACCTGTTTTGATCGGCTTTTCTAAAAATTTTTGGAGCGGCGCGATACCGTGCGCGAATTTGGCGTTTGATTTCGGGCAATGCGCTATGCGCGAATCGGTTTCGGCGACGATTTCCAAATCTTCATCCGAAACTCGAACGCAGTGCGCCAGAAGCGGCGCTGTGCGAAGCGCGCCGATTGATTTTAAATATTTGATCGGCGAAACACCGGGCGTGTTCCATTTTATTCCCTGCGATTCATAAAAACCGGAAAAAAGCCCAGTTCCGCGCATCAAAAATTCATCTTCGTTGAGAGATTCGGCGGCGTGAATCGAAACCGGCAGATTTTCGGACAAAGCGAAATCGGTTGCGAGTCGAAATAATTTCGGGCTGACAGAATACGGCGCGTGCGGCGAAATTCCGGCTTTCACCGGGCGGTTTTCGATCTCGCGGCAAGACGCGATTTGTTCGCGCAGACGCGCAATTCTCTGCTCCGCCTGATTTTCATCGGGACCTGTGATTTCCTGAAAAACAATTCCGCGTAAACCGACGGTTTGAATTGCGGTAATGCTTTCACGGGCTTGAGTGGCAATATCAGCGAGACAGGTTATTCCGGCGCGAGCTGCTTCGATTGCGCCGCCCGTTGCCGAGAATCGCAAATCTTCCGCCGTCATTTTTTCCGCGCGGGCGACGGTTAATTTCTTGAGCCACGAAAAAAAATCGTGTTCAACGTCGTCCAAAAATCCGCGCATCGCGGTTAATTCGAGATGCGTGTGCGCGTTGACGAAACCGGGCAAAATCGCAGCAGCGCCGAAATCTTCAATTCCAGCTTCGGGAAAAAGCGGCAAAATTTCTTGCCGTCCGCCGACGGCGATGATTTTATCGGCTTTGACGGCGACAGCGCCGCTTTTGAGGGGAGCCGAAGAAATCGGCAAAACCCAATCGGCACACAAGATTTTAACCGTTGATTCGGCGTTCATTTTTTCAGCTTACGATAACGCCGGAGAATTTCGGAAACGTAATTTTGGGTTGAAGGAATGCCGATGCGGCGAATAAACTCTTCTTCGGTTAAAGGCGCGGAGCTTTCCCCTTGCTTGTCCCATTCATTGACGCGGCTTGCTCCGGCGTTGTAAGCGGCGATGGCGCGGGCTTCGGGCGAAGATGTATCTCTAAAGCGTTCTTGCAGTTTTTCGAGATACCAGCAGCCGATTTGAATGTTTCGTTCCGGTTCGCTCAAAACTGCGGCGTGGTTAATGGCAATTTGTTTTTCCAAATCCTGCAAACCGGTTTCGCTCGCCCATTCGCGCGCGGTTCCCGGCATAATCTGCATCAAACCGACTTCGCCGTCTTCGCCGGTCATCCACGGGCGGAAATAAGTTTCCTGATAAATAACGCTCCAGACGAGCTTTGGATCGAGCCGGTAAATCGCCGCCTGCCGCTCGATAATGTCGTCGAAACGGTGAATCCAGTATTGATTAAAAAAATAAGCGCCGACCGCCGCGAAAACGGCGAAAACCAACACAATAATCGGCAAAAAACGGCGCACCGGCAAAAGAATAATTGATTACGGCAAATCTCGAAAGCGACGGCTAAAGTTTTTTTTATTTTTCTTTTTCCGAATCTGAACCTTTATTTATCGGAGCGGCTGTCGGCACGCCGCGAATATAGCGGATTTTGCCGTGTCGCGGGCGCGCGCCGGAGCGAACCATCTCGGCGAATAAATCAATGTCATAATCGGCTTCGCGCGACATTTGTTCGCGGATTTCGTGAAGTATTTCTAAAAATTTTGAACGTCTGTACACAAAAATTATTTTTCCACTAAAAATTCGGGCGTGACAATCGAAGGCACAAAAAATCCGGCGGCGGTGTTAAAAACTCGAATCCGTGCCTGACGTTTGACGTTTGCCAGAAAACCGAAATTCCAGGTGACTAGATAATCAATTTTATGAACCGAACAGAGCGCGACGTGCAGAGCGTCTGCCAAATATTTGCGGTGAATGATTCCGCGCGCGACATAGCCTTCGGCTAAAATCGCCGCTTCCTCGACCAGCTCAAGTCTGGTCAGCGGCTTAATTAAATTTAAATAGCTTGTCCGGTGCGGTTCCTGCGTGCGTTCAAGCTCGCGTTCGACCAGGAGAGAAACGAACGGCTGATAATCGAAAAGCTCGTGTTCCCACCAGTAAATCGTCAAATCTCGCCGAAACGCATCGCCGTTGTCCAGATAAGCGCCGATCACCGAAGTTTCCAAATAAATGCTCTGCTTCACAAATCGTCCCAAACCCGAAATTTTAAATTAAACCGAAGTTATCGATTTTATTCGCGGTCATTCGCGGGGTTTGATGTTTTCGGAGACGATTGCGTCGGTCGCATTTTTAAATTTTTGCGGCAGAGACGGTTCAAGCACGATTTTAACGTTGACGAAATCGAACGTCAGACGGTAATTTTTGAAAAAATTTCCACCCAAAATCCCCGATTGCTCAAAACCGGAAGTCTCATTGATCGCATCCAAATCCAAAACGGCGGCTTGAATTTTCTCCTGCGAATGCAGCCCGAAATCGAGGCGCGGCAAATTTAAAGCAGTCACGTTTTCCGTAATTCCGGCTGCGCCGAACACTCTCAGAATTGTCGGTTCGACGAAACGATTAAGCTGGTAATATTTCGTTGTCACGGAGCTGACGACCGAAACGCTCGCGCCCGTATCAATAATAAAATTTAACGCTTCCGGCACCGAATCAATTTTCACTTCGCCGCTCAAAAAACCGCTCGTCGTAATTCGCAAGGGAATACTCAATCCATCCGCGCTTGACGGAATCGCATCCGTCTCAGTTTTTTTATTTTTCTCTTGTCTGACGAGGGAAAAAACTTGATTTCCGTAATCAAGCGTGGTCATAAATTTTGAAATCAGCGAAATACCGATGTAGCCGTCAATTACCTCGCTATAATTATGAAATTTGCGAATGTAAACCGGAACTTTGTTGATTTTAACATCGCCGATGTGAAGCGAATTCAAAAATCCGTAAACAATATTAAATTTGCCTTCGCCGCCGATGGCTCGCGCTTTTCCGCCGCGAGCGACTTCTTTGATTCCGAGACGTTTCGCCGTCGTATCGGAAAGAACCGTCACCGCCGAGCCGGAATCAAGCACAAAACGCAGCGGTTCATCTCGTTCGTTTACTTTGACCGTTATTATCGGACGGTTATTAACTATGTCCATTTTAATCGCCGTTTGTCGTTTTCCTTCGATTGCGAACAGTTTGCTTTGCGCGCCGAGATAACGCAGAAAGTTAATCAATCCCTTAATTCTTTCGCGCCGGTCAACATCCGTGTTCGGCGCAATTTGCAGAAATTTTTCATACGCCTGGGCGGCTTCGTTATATTTTTCGGTTCGCACAGCGACCTGCGCCAGATAATATACAAAATCCGGTTCTCGCGGTTCGAGTTGAATAGCCTGATGAATGCGTGCAAATCCCCAGGCGGCGCGGTTTTCGTGAAAATCGAGCATCGCCGCTCCCGCCAGCGCAAGCGGCTCTTCCTCGTTAAGACTTAAAGCGGTGTAAAAAGCCTCTTTCGCTTGCTTAAAGTTACCCGCGCTCAACAAACTTGATCCGATCAAAGCATAAGCGCGCGCGTTTTTCGGCTCCGCATCTGCGACTTTTCTGGCTTCGTTATAGCTTTCGATCAGGAAACGCTGTTTGTAAAGAGAATGACTTAGAGCGAGACGATATTTATAATTATCCGGCTCGCCGTCGAGCAACACTCGCCAGATTTTCTCGGCTTCCGCAAATTCGCCTTTTCGCATCGCTCTTGCGGCTTGTTTGCGGAGCGTTCCGTCAGTCTCGGCTTGAGCAAAATTCGGCGCGGCGGACAGCGCAAGAAAAGCGGCAAGGAAAAGCAAAGCAAAAGAAGATTTTCGGGCGTCGAAAGCGAATCTTTGCGGGAGAAAGTTAAAGCTAAAGGCAAACATTTTTGTATTCTCCTTAATCCGGCGATTTTCATTTCAAAATCTCTCCGGTTTTAAGCGACCATAAAACTAAATCCAATTCATCGAAATTAATACCGTGTTTTTGGGCGAACTTTTTTAATATATTTTCGATCTCCAAATAGCGCGTTCTGGTTGCAGGCGGTTTAGAATTATTTATTTCGCCCAAATCAGCCAGGCTGTTCAAAATATGTTTGTCCAAAATCGCCAGACCGCGAAATCCGATGTTTCTCAAGAAATGACTGGCTTCTTTAAATCCCAAGCCTTTAATTCCCTTTTCGCGAACGAGCCAATCGCGCCGGGCAATCGAATCGGGGAAATTCATCAGTCGCTCGCGCAATTGCATTTGGCAATCCTGCCGCAAAAACTCTCGCGTTACGGCAATGTAACCGGCGCGCGCGTTCGGAAAACGATGAACGCCCGTTAAAGCCTGCGCGAGCGCCTCCGCCGGAGCGTTTTCCGGCAGCAGATTTTTAACCGCCGCGACCGAACGCAATCCCATTCGCGCCGAAGCGTTGGCGGTAAAAATGCAGAAAACCAGTTCTTCAAAAAGCTGCTCGTCCGATCCCGTTTGCCAGATGTTTTCAAACTCGGCGAGTCGTTTCCTGATTTCCGCGCCGCGCTCCCGATGAATTTGTAAAACCGATTCGATTGTGACAGGTTGTTTAATTGACACGCCGCGCGAAACCACGAGTTTTTCGCTTTAATTTTAGAGTTACGCGAAATTACTTGTCAACGATTCGTACGCATTTTGTAACATTTTCTGAAAAAGCCGACATCCGAAAATTAACCTTTTGCATCGAATATCGCGTCTAATGATTGCGAACAGATTTTCTTATGGTTTGCAGCAAATCGCTAGACTTCCCGGCTGAAAGTTGTGTTATGATGTTGTCAGCCGTTGAAACCTGACGGCGCGCTGGCAGCCTGCCGACCGAGTCTGAATTGGATTTGGAAAAGATTTTAAAGAAAAATGATTATAAGCCCTGTATTAAAAAGTTTTCGTTTCAGTTTCGCGCTTTTGTTCGTCTTTTCCGCGTTTGCGGCGGGAAATCCCGCTCTCGCGCAAGACGTTTACACTCGCCCGTCGGGTTCGCCGCAGCCCGGCTCGTCGCCTCTGGTCAAACCGATTGTCAAACAATCGCCCGCCCTGGTGACGCAGCCTTCGCTTCCCCGCACGACCCCGCCCGCCGGAACGACAAATAATTCCGCCGCGCCGAACACGCTTGCGCCGGACGTTGCCGCGCCGTCGCTCGAACCTGTTATCGGCGGAATGCGCGGCTTGCTGGTCGAAACCGTGCAAGGTCAGGTTTTGATGGAAAACTCGGTGGACATGGCGTTTAATCCAGCATCGAACATCAAGCTCGCCACGGCTTTGGCGGTTTTGAGCACTTTGAAAGCGAATTATCGGTTTAAAACACAGATTTACACCGACGGCATTATTGACACGACGACAGGCACGATTACCGGCAATTTGATTGTCACCGGCAGCGACCCGTCGCTGCAATACGAACACGCAATGGTTGTTGCCGACGCGCTCAACAAAATCGGCATTCAAAAAGTGACCGGCGATTTGATGGTTGCGTCACAGTTCACAATTAATTACAATCCGTCCGCTTTACGTTCCGGCGTGGTCTTTTACGATACTATGGACGCGACGCGACGTTCGGCGGCGGCGGTCAACGCCTGGCACAATTATCTAAAAACTAACAGCCCGAACCAGCCGCGACCGATTCCGAGCGTCGCCGTGATGGGAGCCGTCACAGCCGATGTTTTGCCGACGAATCTGCGCCTGCTTGCAACACACGAATCCAGCCCGCTCAAAGACATTCTGAAAGCGTGTTTGTCGTATTCAAATAATTTTCTTGCGGAACGCCTCGGCGATTCGGTCGGCGGCACTTACGGCGTCCAGAATATAGTTATCCGCGAAGCGAAAATTCCGTTTGAAGAATTTCAAATCGCTTCGACGAGCGGTCTCGGAACCAACCGCGTAACGCCCCGCGCGATGATGAAAATTTTCCGCGCTCTGCAAAACGAATTAGTCAAAAACAAACTTTCGCCGACCGACATTATGCCGGTCGCGGGAATTGACGAAGGCACGTTGAAAAATCGTTTTACCGATTATCGTTCGCGCGGCAGCGTCATCGGCAAAACCGGAACTTTGCCCCAAACCGACAGCGGAGTAAGCAGTCTGGTCGGTCAAATGGCGACCGCTAAAGGCGAGATTCTCTATTTCGTGATTTTCAACCAGCGCGGCAACGTCAGCCGGTTCCGCGATTATCAAAACGATTTCGTCAACTACGTGCAAAATATGCGCGGCGGAGCGGCAACGTTCTCGTACGTTCCGAAAGATTTCGACACGCTGCTTTCAAATAGCCGCATTTCGATTGATAAATCTTTTGGAAATTCGCAGACCGCGAAGCCCGAATAAACTGTTTTTTAAAATAAAAAAGAAGCGTCACGAATAAAATTCCTTTGATTCGTGACGCTCTTTTTTTGGTCTCGCACGAATCGGCTTGAATCCGAATATCTGCCGCCATCCAAAGATTTTTCCGCAGTTTCCGTTTGCGCGGCTTGTCGAAAAAAAGAAAATAACCGAAACTTTAGCTTTGCGCGCAAACAACAAAATATTGCTGACGAAAATTAAGGAACTGGAAATCGAGTAGCCGCAAAACAAACAGGTTTGGCGGCTTTTCAAAATGGAATCGGAGATAAATAAAAGCTCGACAAAAGCTGACAATCAATCGGAAATCACTGTTTCCGTCACCGTTAATTTGCCAAACTCAAAACCTGAAAAAACCGGGTTCAAGCTAACGCCCAAACACAATCGCCTGCAAGTCGGGCGCGAACGGCAAAACGAGATTTGGATTGATTACGAATCAATTTCGCGATTTCACGCTTCGCTTTTGATGAAACCGGACGGGCGGCTGTTGATTGCCGATTTGGATTCGACAGCCGGAACTTTCGTCAACGGAAAACGTCTCGCGGTCGGCGAAACAATCGAGCTGCCCGAAAATGCTTCGGTTCGATTCGGCAACATTGAAACCGTTTTCGAATGGAAAAAACCCGAATCGAGCTTTGCCGTTGAAATCGAAAAATCAATTTCGCCCGATGTGGAAGCGGCGGAATCCGCCTTGCCCGCGCCGACCGAGGCAGAACAGCCGCAATTAGTCGAAGCAAGTGTTGAAGAAAAAAAAATCGAACCGCAAAAAAGCGTGGCGCGTTCTGCGGGAATCGTTTCGATTGCCGTGATGGGTTCGCGCGTGATGGGTTTGGCGCGCGAAATGATTTTCGCCAATTATTTCGGGGCGGGGTTTTTGTACGACGCTTATCTCGTCGGCTTCCGCATTCCGAATATTTTGCGCGACCTTTTCGCCGAAGGCGCTTTGTCTGCCGCATTTGTCAAAGTTTTCACAGATTACCAGCTAAAAAAAAGCGAGGCGGAGGCTTGGCAATTGGCTTCGCTCGTTTTAAATGCTCTGGCTATTGTCTTAAGTCTTGTCACAATTTTGGGAATCGTCTTGTCGCGGCAGCTCGTCGGTTTAATTGCCGGCGGATTTTCGCCCGAAAAAGCTGCTCTGGCGACGACGCTGACGCAAATAATGTTTCCGTTTATTTTGCTCGTGGCAATGGCGGCGGTGGCGATGGGCGTTTTAAATACGAAAGGCAGATTCGGCGTTCCGGCTTCGGCTTCGACCGCTTTTAACATCGTTTCGCTCGTTGCGGGACTCGGTTTTGCTTACTTTTTGAGCGGTGGCGGCTGGGAAAAATCAACGGACGAAAATCTGATTCCGAGCGTCGCCGCGCAATGGGCGATTATTGGAATGGCAATCGGGACTTTAATCGGCGGCGCGGCGCAGTTTGTGATTCAAATTCCGTCGCTTTTTGCAGTCGGCTTTCGGTTTTCGCCAAGAGTCAGCTTCGCCGACGAAGGAGTGCGCCGCGTAATGCGGCTGATGGCACCCGCGATTTTAGGCACAAGCGCGGTGCAAATCAACGTTTTAATCAACACTTATTTCGTTTCCGATATTGACGGCGGGCAATCGTGGCTGTCGTATTCGTTTCGACTTATGCAATTTCCGATTGGCGTTTTCGGCGTTGCAATCGGCACGGCTGCGATTCCGACGCTTTCGCGTTTCGCCGCGCAAAACGATTTTAAAAAATTTCGGGAAACGATTTCTTCATCAATCAATCTCGTATTTTTGCTGACGCTTCCCTCGGCGTGCGGGTTGGTCGTATTGGGCGAGCCGATAATTCGTCTGATTTACGAGCGCGGATTATTCACGGCGTCCGATACCACGATGACCGCCTGGGCTTTGACGGGTTATACAATCGGTTTGACCGGCTACGCGGCGATTAAAATTTTATCTCCCGCCTTTTATGCGCTTGACGACGCGAAAACGCCGATGATAATCAGCCTTTGCTCGATTGCCGTTAACGGAATTGCCAGCTACGTTTTCCGCGAAGCTTTGATGCCGTTTGGTTTCGGTCACGTCGGCGTCGCGCTTGCCACTTCGTCGGTTGCTTTGGTTAATTTTTTTGCTCTCGCTTTTTTGATGCGCGGCAGAATAAACGGTATCGAAGGCGGGAAAATTCTCGCTTCGTTCGTCAAAATCGCAATCGCTGCGGCGATAATGAGTGCCGTAAGCTGGTTTGCCTACTTTTTTCTGCACCAAACATTCGGCGCGGCTAATCTGATTTTCAAATTAATTGAAGTTTTGATTCCGATTGCGCTCGGCGGAATTTGTTTTATCGTAGTCGCCAAGCTGCTCCGCGTCTCTGAATTAGAATCCGCTTACAATGCTTTTGCGCGCAAATTCGGACGAAAGAAATAAATATTCGGCAGCCCGGTTTGTATTTAAATGCCGAGCCGTCAAATTTTCATCCGTCATCATACGGTTATTAGTTTTCCTTGAAAATTTTTCGTTGAATTTTACCTTCACTTCCCCACGCGCCAAGAGTATAATTCCTGAAACAGGATTGAAAACCTTTTGACGCCAATCGGCGTAGAGTTTTTTAATCGCTTCACCTTCGGCGTGGAATTTTAAGCGAGAGGTTTGCGGAGATGTATAATTATTATTACGTTGTAATTTGTGTTGCTTTGGCAATGGCGGGCGTCGCGGGTTTGCAGTTTTTTTATCTCGCTTATTTGGAGCGGATGAGCAATCAATTAAAACGCCGGATTCACGAGCTTGAACGCCAAAACGCCGTGCTTTATCATCGCTGGCAGGAAGCCGAGCAGCAGATTTCCAGTTATCAAGCGCTCGAAGCCGAAGAAATAATCGAAGACGAAGAAGTTTGGTCGGAAATTATTGAAGATTAAAATATTTTTTAGCGGAAAAGAAAAAGCGGCGTGAAATTCTACGCCGCTTTTTTATTTATTTAAACTGAACCACAGTCGCGCCCCAATGACCGGAAAAAGCGGGCGCGTCCTTAAAAGATTCGACGAACGGAGTTTTAGCCAAAATCGAGCGCACAATCTCGCGCTGCACGCCGATTCCCTTGCCGTGAATAATTCTGACTACGCGAAAACCTTTTTCACGCGCGAGCATTAAATATTCTTCGACAATTCGCGGAATGTCTTTTGGCGCGAAAGAATGTAAATCAAACGAATCTGTTATTTCAATCTCGACCGTTTCGGGAAAATAATCATTTTCTTCCATTTTTAATCTCCGCGTTTTTCGTCTTTTGGAATATTATCCGGTACTTTGACTTTGAGATTTCCGCGAGCGTCTTTGAACACCTGGAATTGCACGTCAATAAACTGCCCTTGCCCGTCTTTCAGCCTGACTGAAAAGACGCGGCTGTCGCCGGTTCCCGTTACGCGCAATGGCAAGAATCCTTTGACATTTCCGCTGCGATAAACTTTGTAATGATCCTGGTTGTATTTGTCGTAGCCTAAAACCAAAATGCGGTCGAAATCCGGTTCTTCGCCATCCGGTTCTTGCAGCGTGTTGCTTTTCTCCAAAATTACCCAGCTTCCCGGTTTTTCTTCGCGCGCCATATCTTTGCCGCGTTTTAAAAACGACGAGCTTGCCGACTCATCACCGTCGAGCCGCCGCCAGGCGACGAACTCGCGCCCCGTTCGGTAAAAAATAATATCCGCCGGAACCGCCAATTCTACTTGTTTGCCGTAAATCCAACCAGCCGGTGCGGGCGAAACGGACGGATCGAGCCGAACCTTGTACCAGGTCTCATACTTATCGTCCAATTGCAGCGGAGCGTTATGGTCTTTCTGTTTTTGCTGACGATCACCGTTTTTTCCCGCCTGGTTGTTGGCGCCGCCTTTCGGCGCGTCGTCTTTTTCGGCTTCACTGGTTTTCGGAACGCGCTTCCAGCCGACAATTTCAAATGTATCGCCGCCGAGCAGCTTAAACAGAATATTGTCGTCCGATGTGCGGTCGGGCGAAAGCCGCAGATTTGAAGCCGCACGCAATTGTCCGGCGGCTTGCACCGGAGTTTCGCGGTCTTCGTCGGCGATTTTTTGCGATTTTTCGAGCAGAGTCTGCGTCATCACATAACGCGCTTCAATCCAGCCTTCGGTTTGTTCTTCATCCGACGCGCGGACATTGAACCATTTTTCATTTTCAAACGTCGTCTCGTCCAAAACTTCGAGCGATTGCCCGCGTTTAACTTCCATCAGATCAGCCGCGACCACGGCACCGGAACTGCGAATTTGCGCGCGTTCCGCAATCACGACGCATTTTTGATTCATTCCGACCAGACCGGCAACCGACGTACAGCCGTTTAAAACAGCAACGCCGAAAGTGACGATAAAAAATAAAAGCAGTTTTGATTTCATAAAATCGAATTTATTCAAACCGAATTTGAATTTTACTAAACTGTGCGTGATAAATGTAGTTGAAAGCCAATCTCTGTTGATTCGACCGAATTTAGCTGCGCTTGTAGCCTAATTTCTCCAAAACTTTTTTCTGTCGTCCGTTCAAGCTCGAACCGATTGCAAGTTTGGTGAAATTTGCGTTTGAAAGGTTGACCAAGCCGCTCAAATCCTCAAAAGTTTTCGGCTCTATTACATTTGATTGCTCGACGTATTTTTGAATGATTCCCGCAAGCTGCGGATATTTCTTTAAAATCGCCAGCGAAGCCGCGTTTCCTTCGCCCCGCGCGGCTGTAAGATTATGTTTTCGATAAAGCTCGCGGAAAACGTCGGACAAAGAATCTTTGCCGCCGGTTTGATTTAAAAGCGCGGCGTCGCACAAAAACGCGACGACCATTCCTTTGGCGTAAATCAGATTCGCGCTGCCGCGCCAACGCTCGCGCGAAGCGTCAAGCAAAGAAATTTGATTGGTATTTTGCGCTCTGCGAGCCACATCAACCGCGCGGCTCAAAGTGTCGAGAAAATCTTCAAACCGGATGTAATCCAGCCGCACGCCGGTTTTCAAAGCCTGATAAAGCGTAAAGCCTTCGTAAAACCAATCGTAGCTGCCGCTCAAATTCAATCCGTTCGGAATCCAGAAATGAAAAATCTCGTGCCGCAATTGTTCGTGCAGGCGATTCAAAGCGATTGATTTAAAAGGAATCGCGCCCGACAGCAAAACGATGCTCGCGCCGCGAGTCTCGGCGCGCCAGCGATCTGCGTTTACGTTCGACGGCAGCGGCAGCAAAATCAATTGAAAACGGTTGACGCTCGTTTCGCCGAATGTTCGCCGATGCTCTTCCAAAATCTGGCTCGCCATCGTCACGATGTCATCGCTCGAAAAAGTCCAAATGCCCGCGCTGGCAATGCGAAACTCGGTTTTGCCGATCCAGCCCGTTCGTTCGGTAAAATCTTTGCCGACGAGAAAAACGGCTTTTTCAACATCGGTAACTGAAAACTCGTTTTCACCGATTTTATTTTCAACCGCGGCGATTTTCCAGCCAGCCGGAAGCGCGATTTTGACGCGCGCCGAGACAGATTCTTTGCCGTCTAGCTGCGGCAGCAAATCAGCCAGCATCAGCAAACCGCCCGTATCTTTGAGCCAGGAAACGTGCGCGGCGGTCATCGCGTCCGCAGGCATTTCCAAATTGACTTCATATTTCCAACTATCAATTGGATGCGCCGCGATGAATTCGTTTGAGGCTTTTGTCCGGCTCGTTATCGCTGCGCCGGAAACATCGAAAAACTCCGGCTTTGCAAATCTTCGGCTGAGATTAACGGCGTCGGCGTATTGGTCGGAAAAAAGCCATCGCGTCTGCAATGATTTAGCCGAGTTTTGCGCGGATGAAAATTTGCCGCTCACAATCAAACGCGCCGCCGATACTTCCAAACGCAAATCGAGCGTTTCGGCTTGCGTATTTTCGGCATTTAAAATTGTCGCGCAAAAACACAAAAATAAAAGAGCGAAAAATTTTCGGCTAAAAATATTTATCGTGAGCGAATAAAACATTGATCGGAAAAGCGCCGCTGCCCGGCGCTGCAACTTGCATTAAATTTAACACATCCAAAGTTTGAAAATTAAACGGAACTTTTTCGGTGTCGGCTTCGTTGCCTGTCTTGATTGACGAAATTGACGCCGTTCAGACAAGAAAACTAAAATTTTAAATTTAGTTTGTCATCAATCGCGGTTTGTTGATTCGATTTTCCTGCAACAAAAATTTTGAGATAAAAAATATGAGCCTGATAAAAGTAATAGTCGTGACAATGCTGTTCCTTTTAAGTTTGCTGTTTTTGGGGCGTTTTTTCATTTTCGTTTAAGACGTTTTCCCTGATTTACCGGCAATTCATTTGAGCGAAATAAAATTTCGGGCGGACTCGTCTAAAAATTCGAGTCCGCCCGTTTGTTTTTCACTTTCGGGCTGCGAATATGTCACAATTGCCTGCACTTCGGTTGCAGTTTTTTTATTTATGTCGAGCGAAAATTTAGTAAAAATCAAACGAGCTTTAATCAGCGTTTCCGACAAAGAAGGAATCGTCGAATTTGCCCGCGAGCTGGAAAAATTAGGCGTCGAAATCATCAGCACGGGCGGAACAGCGCGCGCGCTGCAAGAAAACGGAATCTCTGTTCGCGAAGTTTCCGACGTGACCGGATTTCCCGAATTGATGGACGGGCGCGTTAAAACTCTGCATCCGAAAATTCACGGCGCGCTGCTCGGATTAAGAGACAAGGATGAACATCAGACGGCGATGCGAGAACACGGAATCGAGCCAATTGATCTGGTCGTCGTTAATCTTTACCCATTTGAGGAAACAGTTAAGCGCGAAAACGCCTCGCTCGCCGAAGCGGTCGAACAAATTGACATCGGTGGTCCGGCAATGATTCGCTCGGCGTCGAAAAACTGGCAATCAGTTGCGGTTGTCAC
Organism: Pyrinomonadaceae bacterium; assembly: GCA_036387135.1. Taxonomy (GTDB): domain Bacteria; phylum Acidobacteriota; class Blastocatellia; order Pyrinomonadales; family Pyrinomonadaceae; genus JALZCH01. The sequence continues at coordinate 57,808 of DASVUH010000062.1, forward strand.
CGATCCAAAGCTTTACGATTCGGTTTTGCGAGAATTAAGAGAATCGAGCGGCGCGCTTTCGCATTCGACTCGCCAGCGTCTCGCCGTTTTAGCGTTTATGAACACTTCACGCTATGATCTGGCGATTTTCAGCTATCTCGAAGATCAGCTTTCGGATGAAGATTACGATTTTGTCGTCGAAAATCATCCTTTCGGCGAATCCGCCGACGCTGTGAATTATCTGAATTGGATTTTGACGGAAGAAGGCGCGGCGCAGCAGCAAAATCTGGACGATGTGGTCGAAGAGGCGTGGGCGGAAATCACCAGCCGGAGCGAGCTTTCCGATACAAACGGTCACGTTCTCGATGCGGTTTTTGATGAAGACGAAGATTCCGACGCAGGATATTTTGAAGACGAAGAAGAACCGCTTTTTGCCGCCGACGAATTGCTTTATTTGACGAAAATTCAGGATTTGCGTTACGGCGAAAACCCGCATCAGAAAGCCGCGGTTTACGAATCCGAGTTTGAAGGCGGCGTGGCGCAGGGCGAGCTTTTGGGCGGCAAAGAAATGTCTTTTAACAATTACCTGGACGCGGACGCCGCATTCAATCTGGTTTCGGATTTTGACGAAACCGCCTGCGCGATTATCAAACACACGAATCCGTCGGGCGTCGGAATCGGAGAATCGCTTGAAGAAGCCTACGCGCGCGCTCTGGCGACTGATCCGGTTTCGGCTTTCGGCGGAATCGTCGCTTTTAATCGCCCGGTTAATGCGGATGTCGCGCGAGCTTTGACCGAGATTTTTACCGAAGTCGTCATCGCGCCCGAATTTGAAACGGACGCGCTCGAAATTCTGCGGGCGAAGAAAAATTTGCGGATTCTGGCGGTTGGCGCGCGCGAGGATTTTGAGGAAGATTTTGAGTTCCGGCAAATTTCCGGCGGATTTTTGGTGCAAACCCGTGACAGAGACGTTTTAACGCACGAACAGTTAAAAGTCGTGACGAAAAGACAGCCGACCGAAAACGAAATCCGTGCGCTGCAATTTGCGTGGCGAGTCGCCAAGCACGTCAAATCAAACGCGATTGTTTATGCCAATGAGTTTCAAACCGTAGGAGTCGGCGCGGGTCAAATGTCCCGCGTTGATTCGGTGAAAATCGGCGCGCAGCGCGCAGTCTTGTCTTTGCAGGGAACGGTTTTGGCTTCGGACGCATTTTTCCCGTTCCGCGACGGAATTGACGAAGCGGCGAAAAACGGCATCACGGCGATTATTCAGCCCGGCGGTTCAATGCGCGACGAAGAAACCATTGACGCCGCCGACGCGCATAATCTGGCGATGATCTTTACCGGAATTCGCCATTTCAAACATTAATTTTTGGCGCAAAATAGACATAATAAAAAAACGCTGAGTTTTATTTAAACTCAGCGTTTTTTATTATGTTTTGAAAAATTTAACCGATTAATTGAAGATTTTTGAGCTTTTCCCCGACGCCGCGATAAGCGACGTTGACGGCGTAAATCTCGGTAAATTGAGCAATCGCTTTATCTTTTTCACCGGCTTTTTCGTAAGCCATACCAAGCTCGAAACGCAGAGCCTGATATTCTTCATCGGAATGACCGGGCGCGTCGAGTCCGCGTTGATACCATTTGATTGCCAATTCGGGCATTCCTTTTTCGACGAAACAATGTCCGATTAAATTGCAGCATTGCAGATAACGCGGCGTGCCGTCGCTGGCGGCGACCATTTTGGCGGCGTTTTGAAACTCTTCGACCGCATCGTCAAACAATCCCATTTCTTTGTAAGCCAAACCGAGATTGTAGTGCGTTTCAAAATCAGCGGTTTGCTGTGTTTCCAATCCGCTGACTTCCAAATCTTCGCCGAATTCTTCAAACAAATCGGCGAAATTAGGATTGACCCCAAGCACATTGCCGTTTGTGTTCGCCGGTTTTTGCTTCGAATTACCGTTTAAATGAGCGGCGGTTTCATCATAATGATTTGCGCCGTTTTGCTCGCCGACCGGCGGAGAAAAACCGACTGTCGGGGTTTTCTGTTCGACTACCGGCGGCTGCAATTTTTCGCGTCTGGCATTAATCTCGGAATGCTGCCCGAATTGAGCTTCGACTTGCAGCAGAGATTCGAGCGCTAACTCGTTGTAACCTTGCGAAATATAAAAATCAATGCTTTCCAGTTCCTGCGCGAGATAATTTGTCGGATCCGGTTTCTCCTCGAATTCTATCGCAACTTGTCCAAAATCAAACGCTTCTTCGACTTCGGCTTGGGTTGTAAAATTGTTTTGTACTTGAAAATCTTCGTATTGCGCCGGAGATTCGGAGTTTTCGATTTGAACCGCCTGTTCCGAAAAATTCCACGGCGAATTGCCGGTTTCTTCAGATGACGAAAGAATTTGAAAACTGTGTTGATCGTTTTCTTCGTCGAAGCCTGAGAATGACTCAAATGAGGGAACAGTTTGGTCTGCGTGGAATTCGGGCGTCACTGCCGCCGCGTCTTCCGCTATTTCCACTCCCAATTCGCGCAAACGCTCGGCGTATTTGGTTTCGTTCGGAAATAGCAAACGCAATTCGGAAAGCGCGTTTTTTTCTTCATCTTCAAGCTCGTTTAAACGCGCGGCTTCGACGGTGCGCTCCAAAACCTCTTTCAATTGAAGCTCGTTGCGATTCCAGCTATGCAGCCGCGCCAGCAAATGCAAGGCTTTTATTTGTTCCGGGTCGCGCGTTAAAATTTCGGTCAGCCAAAATTCCAAATCCGCTTCCTGATTTCCGGTCAGGAGAAATTCCGTGCAAAACTCAAGAGTGCGGAGCGCCGCCGCAAGCTCGCCGTTTTTCACGTAAATCCTGGTTACGTCAAGCAGTTTCTTATAACCCGAATGGTCTTTTTCAATCAAAGAAAGAAAGGCGTTTTCGGCTGCTGCGGCGTTTTCCAATTCCAGATGACATCTTCCAAGCAACGAATAATATTGCGCTTCGCCTCTGGCTTCGCCCTGCGCGTTTTCCAGTTTTTCGATTGCTTCGTCCGGGAAACCGAGCGCGATATGAGCGTCGGTCGCGCCCGCGAGAGCCGGTAAATAATCCGGGTTGATTCTCAAAGCCTGAGAAAATGCAGCAAGCGATTCGTCAAAGCGTTTTTTGGCAAGCAAGCTCGCGGCAGACTCCGTAAAGGCTTCAACCGCTTTTTCAAGCTGATTTTCTTTGACATAGTTTTCGGCGAGATTCAGCCGCGTCTGCACATCACCGGGATCAAGATCGGCAATCTGATGCCAGATTTCCAGCGCGGGCAAACGGTCGCCTTTTTGCTGGTAAAAATCCGCCACCGAGAGAAAATGCGTGCGGGCTTCGGCAATCAAACCGAGAGTTTGATAAAGCGGCGCGAGGCGTGCCGAAATCTTTATGTCGTCGGGTTTGAGACGCGCGATTTTCTTGTACATCGCAATCGCTTTATGAGTAAAACCTTGCGTGTCGTAATATTCGGCGATTCGCTCGAAACATTTGATTGCCTCGTTTTTCGCCGAAACGCGAACGTATAAATCGCCGAGCGTGTTTAGCGTGTTGTAATCACGCGGGTCGCGTTCGGCTAATTGAGTGTAGTCTCGGATTGCGGCTTGAATTTTCCCCTGGGCGAGATTTTTCTCCGCCGCTCGTCGTAATTTCTCTTTATCGAAGCTCATCGGAACGTTTAAAACTGGTTTTGTGGTTGAAGTAAATCGTTGAAACTGTGCGGTGTGCGGCGTGGATTTGAGGTTTGCGATTTTTAAAACTTGTGATGCTTTGTGCAGCCGCCCAAGTGCCGCGCAATTGGTATTTCCAAGCTATCACGCTCGCTCGGAAAGTGTCAACGATTCTTTATCAATTTTAATCATTTTTTAACAACTTAATTTTTTGAATTCTTCAATCGTTTTTTGAGATATATTTAGACTGTTTTGATTAACTTTTCCAAAGGAATTAACCATAAGAAAATGGCAAAAGAAATTCTAATGTTTCGCAGCTTCAGCGTAATGCTCGCGTTGGTTTTATTTGTTTTTTGTAACTTTCAGACGCTCAATGCCGCGTGGCGCGACCCGGTTCGCGCGCCGCGCGCGATGGTCGCTTCGCAGCATCAGCTCGCTTCGGAAATCGGATCGGAAGTAATGAAAAAAGGCGGAAACGCTGTTGACGCGGCTATTGCGACGGCGTTTGCGCTCGCAGTCGTTTACCCGGAAGCCGGAAATTTGGGCGGCGGCGGTTTTATGCTGATTCGTTTTGCCGACGGTCGGACAGCCGCGATTGATTATCGAGAAATGGCTCCGGCGGCGGCGAGCCGGAACATTTTTGTTGACGGAAACGGAAATTTAATCAAAGGCGAAGGCTCTTCGACAATCGGTTATCGCGCCGCCGGAGTTCCGGGTACTCCGGCAGGTTTGGAGCTTGCTTTCAAAAAATACGGTTCGGGGAAACTGACCTGGGCGCAATTGATTGAGCCATCCAGACGGCTTGCCGCAAATGGTTATGTTTTGAGCAAACGGCTGGCGGATTTGTTTATAAGTTACAAAGAAAATCTCGAAAAATACGAAGACAGCCGCCGCATTTTCTTAAACAACGGCAAGTTTTACAAAGAAGGCGACCGTTTGATTCAAACCGATTTGGCGGCGACGCTGGCTCGCATTCAACGCGCGGGCGCAAAAGGTTTTTACGAAGGCGAAACGGCGCGTCTGATTGCTGAGGATATGCGGCGTCACAACGGTTTGATGACGCTTGCGGATTTGAAAAATTATCGCGCCAAAGAGCGTGTGCCTCTACGCGGCAATTATCGCGGACACGAAATAATTTCAATGCCTCCGCCTTCGTCCGGCGGAATTGCAATGCTATCGGTTTTGAACATTCTTGAAGGCTACAACGTCAGACAAGCCGGTTGGTCTTCGTCGGAAAAATATCATCTTTTAATCGAAGCGATGCGCCGTGCCTTTGCAGACCGCGCAGAATATCTCGGCGACCCGGATTTTGCCGATGTTCCGGTCGCCCGTTTGATTGCCAAAAATTACGCCGACCGTCTGCGCCAAACAATCAGTCTGGAAAAGGCTTCGAAAAGCTCGAACATCAAAGCCGGTTCGCTCGCCGCTAACGAAGGAACGGAAACTACGCATTTTACGGTTGTTGACGGGCAAGGAAACGCGGTTTCAAACACTTATACAATCAATGATTTGTACGGCTCGCGCGTGACGGCGAAAGGCACCGGCGTTTTATTAAACGATGAAATGGACGATTTTGCGGCGCGTCCCGGAAAACCGAATATGTTCGGGCTTGTGCAGGGCGAAAACAATTCGGTTCAGCCCGCTAAGCGCCCGCTTTCTTCGATGACGCCGACGATTGTTTTGCGACGGGACGGCTCGCTCTGGTTCGCAGTGGGAGCGCGCGGCGGTCCGAGAATTATAACTTCGGTAACGCAAATCGTGATTAATGTGATTGACCACGAAATGAACATTCAACATGCGATTGACGCTCCGCGCGTTCACCATCAATGGCTGCCGGACGAAATCGCTTTTGAACAGTTCGGGCTTTCCGCCGACACGCGCCGTAATCTCGAACGAATGGGACACGAATTTGCCGAAAAACCCGGCAATATCGCTTCGGCGACCGGAATTATGATTGAAGAAAAAACCGGCGTGCGCTTAGGCGCGATTGATTCGCGAAGCGACGGAGAAGCCATTGGGTTCTAAGTAAAAAGTAAAAAGTAAAAAGGCAAAAGTTCGGAATTAAATCTTTAAAATATTCAGAACTTTTGCCTTTTTACTTTTTACTTTTACCTTCTTTATTTGTCCTTTTCTAATAATCTGGTTGTTCCTTCGGTAATGCTTGGCGGAACAAGCTCGCCGGTTTTGGCTTCTCGCCATCCTCCGACGGGCGGCTGGTATGCGGCGCTGGTCGGCGTAAAATTCGCGGCTTGCGGCGGAAGCGCGTTTTGTACCGGTTGCGCTCCGACCTGATTTTGCGGAATAAAATTTTGTTGCTGTTGAACCGGCAATTTCGTTCTGTTCTTTTCGCTTTCAAAAAGCAGCGAAAACAGCATCATCAAAAGTCCGCCCATCGTTCCGATAATAGCGACGAAAGGAATAATCACTTCACCTGCGCGGTCATCGTTGAAAATAATGGCGGTAATCGGAATAATGATAACTAAAAAAAGTAAAAACCAAATCAGACCAAAGAGAAAAACTTTGCGCCGCGTAAAAAACCTTTTTTTATCGTTGATTGCCGCAAGCTGCGGGAGAAATCCGCCGTTTGCCAGAATCTCGGAAACAAGACCGAGAGGAAAACCGCATCTAGAGCAAAATCTCATCTGCTCGGTCGCTTGCTGCTGACCGCAATTGGGACAAAACATTCGTTAAAACTCCGAAATTTTAGATTCAAGCCTTTTCCGCTTACGAAACCGGGCGGCGAGAAGTTCTGATTATAAGCGCAAATCGCGGAAAAGTCTTTTACTAAAAAATCAGCGCGGCAGTTTTTCATCCGAGAAAAATCGAAAAGTCGCAAATGCGCGCCCTTGAAAGTTTTCGGCTTGAGCGAGAGTTTCCAATAACAATTCAAAAATCGTTTTAAGCCGAACAGGTGCGGGAATTTCTTTTAATAAATCAGTATCGGCGACGAGCAAAGAAAAGCCGCGATTTCTAATCGCCTCAACTTCGCCCAGATATTCAATTATTTTGTCGTTGTCGAAAAGAGCTTCGGGCAGAGTCCACTCAAACGGATCGTCCCATAATTTCGTCGTCAAACCGTTAAAAATTTGTTCGACCGCGCCGGCGCTTCGCAAAATGTATTCGCCGCACGATGAAACCGGAAACAAATCGTTTGTCTCGCGCGGCTGCCAGTAAAGCTTTTCGGGCGGAATTTTTTGGACGAAAGCGCAAGAGCGGTTGTGCAGATACACAAACCGCTCTTTTAAAATTTCCGTTAATTGATTCATAAAATTAACCGCCGCGCATCTTTTTTGCAGCGCTTGAGCGGTTAATTTACTTTACTTTGCGCCCGGTTTCAATCACGCCCAGCCCGTAATTTTTGCCGTTCCAATTGACGCCGTTTTGAACGCGACCTTTGACGCCGACTCGCGCGCCTTTTGTCGGAATGCCGCCGTTTTGCGAAACAACCCAAATTGTGCCGCTTCCGTCGTCAACTTTATAAATTCCGCCGCCCTGTCCGAGTACGCTGAACCCGTAGCTGTCGCTGACTGTTCCGACGAATCCGACTTCCTTATTGTAATATTTGGAAGGATTGTTTTGAATCTTGCTGATTGAAGCCTCTTCGCACGCAGCCGCCAGAAAAGCGACGCTTAAAATCAATCCGAGTAATCCGGCTCTTATTTTCATTTCAACTTTCTCCTGTGTTTTATTTTTTGCCGGGAGAGCTTTTCGCTGTAGAAGATTCGTTTTTTATAAAAAAGTTTGCCTTTGCAGGCGAAATTTGCAAGACTGTCGCCGTTGAGCGACGAATCGTTTTCTCATTTTCCAATGTCGAATTTCAAAAAACCTTTGGAACAACAATCAAATTTTCGTTTTTGTTCGAGCATCTCCGACGACGTTTGGCATCCGTCAGACGAATCTTCGGCTTACGAATGGTGGTATTTCGACGCCGTAGGCGACGACGGACGTGACGCTCTGACAATCATTTTCCTCGACAATTTTATCTTTTCGCCTCGCTACAACAAGTTCTGCGCCAAAAAACCGACGAACAACGAACAACGAACAACGAACAAATTCCCCGCAATCGCTTTCACCTATTATCGCGACGGCAAGATTTTGTATCGCGCGATTAACGAATTCTCCGGGAAAGATTTTTCCGCGCGGACGGATTTTCCCGCCTGTCAGATCGGCGAGAGCCGTTTCGATTTTGAAGCGACGCCTTACGGGGTTCGTTATCTCGTCAACATCGAAGCGGTTTTGCGCGGCAATCGTCGGCTTTCGGCTTCGCTCGAATGGCTCGTCATCGAGCGCGATTTTTTGCCGCCGACGCCGGAAACTCAACCGTCGCATTTCTGGAATCTGGCTGCGCCGCGCGCCGATGTGACCGGCAAAATCAGCGTTTTCGCCAAAAACGGAAACCGCCAAAATCAAATTCAATTTCGCGGCACAGGCTATCACGACCATAATCAGGACGCCCGCTGGCTGCCCTCGACAGTTTCTCAATGGCAATGGGGACGCGCGCATTTTGCCGAGGCGACCGCCGTTTTTTATCGTTATTGCGAAAAAAATTGCGCCGAGAGCTTAACGAAATTATTTTTGATTCGTGAAAACGATTTCACCGTGTTTTCGCCGTCTTACGCCGAAAACGCCAAACGCAGAAACGTTTTCGGCGTGAAATATCCGAAACAATTGGACTTTTTAACGGAAAAAGACGTTTTGTTTTCGGTCAAACAAAGCCGGGTGATTGACGCCAGTTTTTTTTACCTCAGATTTTTAAGCGAAATGGAGCTTGATTTGGGCGAAGGGGAAAAACACAAAACCGTCGGAATCACCGAACATCTAGCGCCGCGCAGTTTGGGATGGCGTCCTCTGGATTGGCTCGTAAATATGCGTATCGGCAGAAACGGACGCGGAGCGTTTCTGCCTTAAAGATTTTTTTTGAAATGAATTATGCGTCCGACTTCTTCATACCCGATGCCGAGATGCGCCGAACGACTGACTGAATTTTCCAGCTCGCAATCCGAAGCCATTTCGAGACAGCCAAGCCGACGCGCCCAAATTTCCGCCGCTTCGACAAGCTGCCGACCGACAGCGCCGCGCCGATGATTTTCCTCGACAAACCAGCCTTCGATGTAACCGACAGGCGCGTTTTTACAGCTCTCGACGTATTCGTATCGCAGACTGGCTTCGAGAAAACCGATTATTTCTCCGTCATTCGTTTCCGCCAGAAAGATTTGCAATTTGTCCGTGTTGGCTAAAACGTGTTCGAGTTCGCCGCTAATTTCGTCATCCGTTACGTGCGACCACAATTTTTTTCGCAGCGCAGACCAATCGCTCAAATCTTCCGATTGAATTGTTCTGATTTTCATCGCAGATTATGGAATTAAAACAATTTTTCCGAGATGATTGTTTTCCAGAACGGCTCGATGCGCTTTGGCGGCTTCGGCGAGCGGAAACGTTTCGGCGACAACGGGTTTAAGATAACCTTCGGCTAAACCTCGTTCGATTCCGGCGTGAATTTCCGCCATTTGCGCGGGCGGCGCGTTAAAAAGCGACATTCCGAAAATTCCGGCGTCTTTGCTCATCGCCGCGCGCGGATTAAATTCCAGAGCGCCTCGATTTCCGATCACGACTATTCGACCGTACATTGCCAAAACGTCGAAATCTTTTTGCAGATTAACGTTAGCGAGCATTTCCAAAATGATGTTGACGCCGCGCCCGTCGGTTATTTTTAAAATTTCTTCGAGATAATTTTCGGCTTTGTGGTCGAAAACAAAATCCGCGCCTTCATTCATCACGAGATTTCTTCCCGCTTCGCTTCCCGCTGTGCCGATGATTTTCAAACCCGCGTGTCTCGCCAACTGCACTGCCGCAATTCCGACTCCGCCCGAAGCGCCGTGAATCAAAACCGTTTCTCCGGCTCGCGCGTTTGCACGTTGAAAAAGTCCGCGAAAAGCAGTCGCGTAAGGCACGAAAACGCCCGCGCCTTGTTCAAACGAAACGTTTTCCGGGAGCGGAAAAATCTGATTTGCCTCGGAAAGACAAAATTCGGCGTAAGCGCCCGTTGAAGTTCCGGCAACATAAACCTGGTCGCCGATTTTGACTTTTTCAACCGTTACGCCAATCGCTTCAACAATTCCGGCAGCATCTGAACCCGGTGTGTAAGGCAAATCAGGTTTTCGGGCGTAAACTCCGGCGCGAATGTAAGTGTCAACGGGATTTACTCCTGCGGCTTTCACACGCACCAGGACTTGTCCGGCTGACGGCTTCAAAACGCCAACGTCTTCCAGCCGCATCACATACGGCTCGCCAAATTCGTGAACCCTGATTGCTTTCATTGGTTTGTTCGTTGTTCGTCGTTCGTTGATAATTGCTTTTTGCAACGAACAACGAACGACGAACAAACCATTAAACGTATTTTTCAATCAAGCGGGCGATTGCATCGCGGCTGACCGCGCCGACAACGCGCTCTTGTTCCTGCCCGCCTTTGAACAGAATCAAGGTCGGAATGCCTTTGATTCCGAAGCGCGAGGGCGTGTCCATATTGTTGTCCACGTCCATTTTGAAAACTTTGGCTTTGCCGTTAAATTGCTCGGCGACTGCTTCGACCGATGGCGCAATCATCCGGCAAGGTCCGCACCAAGCCGCCCAAAAATCAACCAAAACCGGCTGGTCTGACGACAACACATTGCTTTGGAATTCCGTATCGTTTACTTCATTAACAAATCCTGCCATTTTTACTCTTTCTCCTTTAAAAATTAATCCTTTAGATTTTTTACCGCCAAACGGCGATAAATTCATTTTAATTCAAAAATTGCCGTTCCTGCGGAACAATTGAGATGTTCATTTTTTCCGCCCCGCGCAGAACCGTCAGCCATTCGCGTTTTCCGACTCGATCTTCGGTTAAAAGACGATGCAGCTCGTCAATTCCGGCAACCGGAGTTTCGGCAAATTCGACGATTATATCGCCTTCTTTCAATCCGGCTTGATAAGCCGGGCTGTCTTTTTCAAACGAAACGACCAAAATTCCCGTTTCGTTTGGCAAATTGTAATGCTTAAAAAGCTTGCGCGGAATCGGCACATTTTGTCCCGCAAAACCGATGTAACTTCTCCTGATTCTGCCGTCACGAATCAGCCGCGCCGCGACAAACTTCGCGGTGTCAACCGCCACCGCAAAACAAATTCCCTGCGCCGGAAGAATAATCGCCGTATTGACACCGATCACCGCTCCGCGCGAATTAACGAGCGGACCGCCGGAATTTCCCGGATTTAAAGCTGCGTCGGTTTGAATAATATCGTCAATCAAACGACCTGAATTTGAGCGCAAACTGCGACCGAGCGCGCTGACGATTCCCGCCGTCACCGTGCTTTGAAACCCGTAAGGATTTCCGACCGCGATTGCCATTTGACCGACTTTCAGACTGCTCGAAGAACCGAGCGGAAGCGCTCGAAGATTCGGCGCGTTAATGCGAATAACGGCTAAATCCGTATCCGGGTCTTCGCCGACAAGATTTGCCTCACAGCGATTTCCGTCGTGCAATATTACGGTCAGCTTTTTCGCTTTGTGGACGACGTGGCTGTTGGTCAAAATAAAACCGTCGGGCGTAAAAATAAATCCCGAGCCGCTTCCGCCTTGAGTTTGCTGTCGCCCGCGAAAGTTTCCGACTTGTTCGACCTCGATTCTTACCACCGATGGGCTGACCTTTTCCGCCACTGAAACAACGGCGTTTGAATAAGCGTCGAGAATCTCGTCTTCGGAAACGAGCACGTCATCGAAATTTTCCGTTTTAAAATCCCGCGTCACCGGAATTTCAAAATCATCGTTTGTTAAAAATTCAACCCTGCTTGTCATAATCTTAATTGTAACTTTTTTGATTACAGAACCAAAATAAAAGTTGCCACTGGCACGCCGCGTGCAACAGATTGGCTCGTGTTTAATCACTGAAACAAAATCATACAAGGAGAAATTTCAATGACCGACAAAGAAACGCAATCTCGCGCGGACGAAAGCAACACAATCAAAAACCCCGATGATTGGACTACGGGCGATGAGCCGATGACCGGAGCGCAGCGTTCGTATTTAAAAACTTTGAGCGAAGAAGCCAAAGAGGAATTTGACGAAAACCTCTCAAAAGCCGAAGCCTCAAAGCGGATTGACGAATTGCAGCAAAAAACCGGACGCGGCGCAGCGGCGTAAATCTCAATAAAAAAGGAATCGTGAGAAATAATCTCCGATTCCTTTTTGCAAACCTTAGGATTTTAGAGTCGCTTTTAAAGTAATTTCCGCGCCAGCCAAAACCTGCGAAACCGGACAGGTTTGTTTGGTTTTTTCGGCGATTTGCTGAAATTCATCGTCCGAAATATTCGGAACTTCGGCGACGGTTTCGACTGCGATGCTCGGAATGTGAAAACCGTTATCTTTCTTTTCGATTTTCACGCTCGCGGTTGTGTTGATTGTTGTCGGCTGATAACCGGCTCTGCCGAGATTTCCCGATAGTGCCATTGTATAACAACCGGCTTCGGCGGCGGCGATCAACTCTTCCGGGTTGGTTTTTGTTGTGTCGTCGCCAAAACGCGAATTAAAAGAATACGCGCCTTCAAACGCGCCGCTTTCGAGTTTTAAACTCCCGCTCCCATCCATAATTCCGCCGTTCCAAGTGGCGTCCGCTTTTCTAACTGCCATAAAAATTTATTTTTCCTTTCCTGTTTTAAGCATTAACTGTTTTCATCATTTCCGCCGGATAACGCAAACCTGCGACATTCGGCGCAATATCCGCGATTTCCCGCAAATCTTCCGACGTTAATTCGACATTAATTGCGCCGACATTTTCTTCCAAACGATGTCGTTTTTTCGTTCCCGGAATCGGCACAATGTCTTCGCCCTGCGCTAATGTCCAGGCGAGCGCAAGCTGCGCAGCCGAGCAATTTTTACGCGCCGCGACTTCTTCGATTTTCCCGACTAGTTCAAGATTTTTCTCAAAGTTTTCGCCCTGAAAACGCGGCGAGTGGCGGCGATAATCGTCTTCCGCCAAATCTTCAAAACGCTTGATCTCGCCGGTCAAAAATCCGCGCCCCAAAGGCGAATAAGCGACAAGTGAAATTCCGAGTTCTCGCGTTGTCTGCAAAACGCCGTTGTCCTCCGGGTCGCGCGTCCACAAAGAATATTCCGATTGCAAAGCCGTAATCGGATGAACGGCATTCGCGCGGCGAATTGTTTCCGCACTCGCCTCGGACAAACCGAGATAACGCACTTTTCCTTCTTTGACTAATTCAGCCATCGCGCCGACGGTTTCTTCAATCGGCGTTTCAGGATCAACGCGGTGCTGATAATACAAATCAATCGTTTCAACGTTTAATCGTTTCAAGCTCGCTTCGCAGGCGTTTTTCACGTAATCCGGCTTGCCGCTGATACCTCGAACCATTGGATTGTTCGGATCGCGGACGATTCCGAATTTGGTCGCCAAAACGACTTGCTCGCGTTTTCCCCGAATTGCTTTGCCGACCAGTTCTTCATTCGTAAAAGGTCCGTACATATCGGCTGTGTCGAGAAAATTGACGCCTAATTCGAGCGCGCGATGAATCGTAGCGATTGATTCGTTATCGTCGCGTCCGGCGTAAAAATCAGACATTCCCATGCAACCCAAACCGACTGCCGAAACATTTAATTCGCTCTTTCCAAGTTTTCTGTACTTCATAATTGCTTCCTTAATTAAAATCAACTTGTCAAAACGACTTTGCCGGTCGTTTTTCTGCCTTCGACGGCGCGGTGCGCTTCTGCTGCTTGTTCGAGCGGAAATTCCGTAACCGAAACTTTTAAGTTTCCGCCCAAAAAGTTCTGCACCAGCTCGCTGCTGAATCGAGCAATGTTTTCGGGCGTTTCAAGATTTAAGTTGTAACCTTTAACGATGTGCATTTTCGCCATCAGACTTACTGCTGATATTTGGAAATCCTCGCCGCTAGCCGCGCCATAAACAATCATTGTTCCTTTCGTCGCCAAACACTCGAAATTGCGCTTGCCGACTTCGCCGCCGACCATTTCGATAATCAAATCCGCGCCCTTGCCGCCGGTCGCTTCTAAAACCTGTTTCGTCCAATCCGCTTCGGTGTAATTGATTCCGGCGTCGGCACCGAGACTAACGACTTTTTCGAGTTTTTCCGGCGATGAAGCCGTTCCTAAAACCCGCGCGCCGCGCCCTTTCGCTAATTGAACGAGCAGCGAACCAACACCTCCCGCCGCCGCGTGAATCAAGATTGACTGCCCTGCGCGCAAATCCTCAAGCAATCCCAGCGCCGTTAAGCCCTGAACGAGCAACGCGGTCGCCGCGCCAAACTCCAAATCATCTGGAATCGGAAAAACCCGTGCGGCGGGCGCAACGACATATTCTGCGTAACCGCCGCCGCTTATCATCCCCAAAACGCGCTGCCCGGTTCGCAGATTTTCGACTCCGCTGCCGACGGCTTCAATCGCTCCGGCGACTTCAAAACCGGGAATGAACGGCAGTGGCGGGCGAAAGAAATATTTTCCCTCGCGCAGCATAATGTCCGCATAATTGATTCCGGCGACGGCGGTTTTGATTAAAACTTCGCCTGCGCCCGGCTGCGGCGTTTCGATTTCGTCAACCCGCAAATTTTCCGGCGCACCGAATTGTTGAATTCTGACAGCTTTCATTTTTGTCTCCTGATTCTTGAAATATCGGGCTTAATCAGTTTCCGTTTTTAAGCCGCAACTTTTGCAGCTTTATTTTTCCAAACGTCCGCAACGATTTCATAAGAACGCAGGCGCGCTTGATGATCAAAAATCATCGCGTTAATCATCAATTCATCTGCTTGCGTCGCTTCTAAAATTCTTTCCAATTGGGCATTAACCGTCGTGGGACTCCCTATGATCGAACCGCCGAGCCTTGATTCGACAATCGCTTTTTCCTGCGGCGACCATAATTCTTCCATATTTTCTATCGGCGGTTGAAGCTGTCCGGGCGTCCCGCGAATCAGCCGCAGAAAAGATTGAAATTGCGAGCTTGCCAAAAACCACGCTTCTTCGTCGGTTTCGGCAGCGATAACATTGATTGCGAGCATTGCCAAAGGATTTTGGAGTTCCTCCGAGGGCTTGAAGGCGTTTCGATAAATCCCTAGGGCAGGCAAAATGTATTCGGGCGAAAAATGCCCGGCAAATGCGAATGGCAAACCCGATTCTCCGGCAAGGCGCGCGCTGAAATCGCTCGAACCGAGCAGCCAAATCGGGATTTTCAAACCCGCGCCCGGAACGGCTCTGACTCTTTGTCCTTCAATCGGCTCACGGAAAAAAAACCGCAATTCTTCAAGCTGTTCTGGAAAATCATCCGCGCCGTCCAATTTTCGGCGCAAAGCGCGCATTGTCGGTTGGTCTGTTCCCGGCGCGCGCCCCAAACCCAAATCAATTCGTCCGGGAAACAGCGATTCGAGCGTGCCGAATTGTTCCGCGATTACGAGCGGAGCGTGATTCGGCAGCATAATTCCGCCCGCGCCGACGCGGATATTTGAAGTCCCGTTTGCCACGTAACCAATCACAACCGCAGCCGCCGCGCTCGCAATTCCGGTCATATTATGGTGCTCAGCCAGCCAGAACCGCTTATAGCCGAGTTTTTCGGCGTGTCGCGCCAAATCTAGCGAATTATGCAGCGCGTCAGCGGGCTTTGCGCCCGCGACAATCGGCGCTAAATCCAAAACCGAAAAGGAAACGTCTTCAAAACTGCTCATAAATCCTCTTTTATTTAGCGGCTTTTAATCTTTCCACTTGATGCGCGCTTTGCGGCTCGGAGATTTCAATCGCTCGCCCGTATTGTTTCGGCACGTAATCAATCGCCGCACCGAGTTCCTTCGCCGCGCGAAACGGAAAATGCGGGTCGCGCAGAAACTCACGCGCCAGCAAAACCGCGTCCGCCTCGCCGTTTAGCAAAATTTCTTCGGCTTGACGCGGTTCGGTTATCATTCCGACCGCGGCGGTTGCAATTTCGGTTTGGCGGCGGATTTCGCGGGCAAACGGAACTTGATAACCCGGCGCAACCGGAATTATCGCCCGCGGAACATTTCCGCCCGTCGAAACGTCAATCAAATCAATTCCGATTGTCTTGAGAAGTTTTGAAAACTCAATTGATTGTTCCAAATCCCAGCCGCCTTCTGTCCAATCTGTCGCCGAAATGCGAACAAAAACCGGCAAGTTTTCCGGCACGGCTTCGCGCACCTGCCGCGCGGTTTCGAGCGGAAACCGGACGCGGTTTTCAAAATTTCCGCCATATTCGTCCGTGCGCTTGTTTGAAAGCGGCGATAAAAATTCGTGAAAAAGATAACCGTGCGCGGCGTGAATTTCAATTACTTCAAAACCCGCTTCAACCGAGCGCTTTGCCGCCGCGACAAAATCGCTCGCGGCTTTTTCAATATCAGCTTTCGTCATCTCGCGCGGATGCGGATAATCTCCGGCAAAAGCAAGCGCGCTTGGAGCAACTGTCTGCCAGCCGCGATTATTTTCATCCACGCCTTTGCCGCCGTTCCAAGGTTCTGCCGTTGAAGCTTTCCGCCCGGCGTGGGCGATTTGAATTCCGGCAATTGCACACTGGCTTTTAATAAATTTTGTAATTCGCGAATAGGTATCGGAATGCGCATCAGACCAAATTCCGGCATCAGACGGCGAAATTCTGCCTTCAGGCGAAACGGCGGTCGCTTCCATAATCACCAAACCTGCGCCGCCGACCGCGCGGCTGCCTAGATGAACCAGATGCCAATCGGTCGGCATTCCGTCTTCGCTCGAATACTGGCACATCGGCGAAACCCAGATGCGGTTGCGAAACGTGATTTCTCTTAATTTGAGAGGCTCAAATAATTTGCTCATACTTCCCTTGTTCGTTTTTGATTCGTTTAAGTTTGTCCCGTCCAGCTTTCATCGGCGGCTTCGCGCCAGCGGTTGCGAATCGCTTCAAACTCTTCGGTCGTTAAACTCCCTTTTGCCGCTTGCGCCGCGTTTTCCTGCCAGCGACCGGGTTTGGTTGTCCCGACGATTGCAGTCGAAACGCCCGGAATTGAAAGTGTAAATCTAAGCGCCGTGCCTATTGAATTGGTTAAATCCTGCTCTTTAATAAATTCATATTGCAGTTTTTGCAGACGTTTCCAGTATTCGTGATGATAAGTGCTCGGTGGCAATTCGGAGTGTTTCCAGGCTGCGTTGGCAACCGGGCGTTTGGCAATAATGCCCATCTGTCTTTCCGCCGCCAGAGGAATCGTTAATTCAATTGCTTCCTGGTCGGCAATGCTAACGGAAGTTTGCAAAGCGTCGAAAACATTCATTTCAATTGCAAATTTCGCGTCCTGTGAATCGCCCGAATAACCGATATAGCGCGTGTAACCGAGTTCTACGGCGCGCTGCAAGCCTTCGACCGCTTCGCCGCGTCTCAAAATCTCCTCGTCGCAACTATGAAGCTGAACTAAATCGAGATAATCGGTTTTTAAATTTTTCAAGCTCTGTCGAACGGTTTCCAACACGCCGTTTTTCGACCAGTCATAACGGGAAAATCCTTCGAGCGCCCCGCATTTGGTAAATAAATTAAACTCTTTGCGTCGATGTCCGACCGCGTTGCCGATCATCTGCTCGCTCGTCCAATAAGCCGCCGCCGTGTCAATCGTATTCAAACCGGCATCCAAAGCCTCGTTTAAAAGCTGCGTGACTGTTTCCTGCGTTGCTCCTTCATTGCCGATTTCAGCGCCGCCGAAACCTAGAACAGTCGTTTCCAATTCGGTTTTTCCAAATTTTCTTTTTTCCATTTTAAAAAGTGAGCGGTAAGCAGTGAGCAGTAAAACCTGCTTCTTTCTGCTCACTGCTTACCGCTCACCGCTCACTTTGATAACTATTTTCCCGAAATGCGCGCCCGATTCCATATATTTTAGTGCGGCGGGCGTTTCTTCAAAAGCGAATGTCCGGTCAATGACAGGTTTAATTCGATTTGTTTCAATCGCGCGGTTCATCGCTTCAAACATCGCGCGCGAGCCCACGAAAATGCCTTGCAGTTTGATTGATCTCATCAAAATCGGAATCGGATTGACTTCGCCCGCACCCGACAAAGCGCCGATAACCGCAACGTGACCGCCGATTTTTACGGAATTAATGGATTTAGCCAAAGTGCCCGCTCCGCCGACTTCAACGACGTGATCAACACCGGTTTTTTCAGTCAAACGCAAAACTTCTTTATCCCAATCGGGCGTTAGCTTGTAGTTGATCGTTTCGCTCGCGCCGAGCGATTTGAGTTTTTCGAGCTTTTCATCCGAGCTTGAAGTCGCAATGGTTTTTGCGCCGAGGGTTTTGGCAAACTGCACGGCGAAGATCGAAACGCCGCCCGTACCTAATGTCAAAACAGTTTCTCCGGCTTTGAGTTTTCCCGACACGACGAGCGCATTCCAAGCCGTCACGCCCGTGCAGGGCAGCGTCGCGGCTTCTTCGTAAGAAAGATGTTCGGGAATTTTGACCAGACTTTGTTCGTCAAAAGCGCCGAATTCGCGTAAAACTCCGTCCAAATCTCCGCCGCCGAGAGTCGTTCTGTTTTTTGCGGCGGAAGGCTCGCCTTCAATCCAGCTCTGCGTAAAAATCGGGCAAACGCGATCGCCGATTTTCCATTTTTGGACATTTTCACCAATTGCAGTTATTTCGCCCGCGCCGTCGGAAAACGGCACGGCGGGCAATTTCGCGCGCGGATTATAAGCGCCTTTGACCATCATCAAATCGCGGTAATTGAGCGATGCGGCGTGAAATTTGACGACAACCTGATTAGCTTGCGGCTGAGATTCGTCGCGCTCGACAAGCGCGAGATTTTCGATTCCGAATTGTTGAATTTCAAACGCTTTCACTCATTCCCCCTTGTCCTAGCGCGGCATCTTTCGTTTTCGTCTTCGACCATTCGCAAAACTTCTGCGAGCGTCATTTTCCCTAAGCCGTCTTCAATCGCGCGGTCTAATTTATTTTGAATTTGGAGCAAAACGACTTCGATGCTCTGCCCGATTTCGCACCCTTCGTCCGGCTTTCTCCGGTGAAGAGCGAAAATCTGTCGGCTTTCAATCACGCGATAAATTTCAACCAGCAAAATTTCTTCCGGCTTTCGCGCGAGACGAGTTCCACCAGCCGCGCCCGCCTGCGAAACGACAATCTGCGCGCGTCGGAGTTCGCTCAAAATCCGTCGAATCACAACCGGATTTGTCTTGACCAGACAAGCGATTTGCTCGGATTTCAAAGGCTTGTCCTCGGCTCGCGCCAGCAAACCTAAAGCGTGAATCGCAATTGAAAATCTGTTGCTCGCCATCTGTAACAAATATAGTTACAGATACTTTGAAATGTCAAGATAAATTTCTGTGAAGCCGTCTATTACTATTTCAGCAAATCTTGCAGAGCGTCCTCGATTCGCTCAAATTCGAACTGAAAATTATTCGCCAAAAGTTTTTCGGGAACAACTCGCGCACTCGAAAGCAACAGCGCGTCGGCTAATTCGCCGAACATCAAACGCAAAGCGAACGCCGGAACGGGAACAAGCGACGGACGATGGAGCGCGACGCCGAGTTTTTCGGCAAATTCGGCGTTTCTGACCGGATTCGGCGCGGTTGCGTTGACCGCGGCGTTTAAATTTTCATTTTCGAGCGCGAATTGAATCACTCGAATCAAATCTCTCAAATGAATCCAACTGACGAACTGCTGACCTTTTCCGACCGCGCCGCCGACGCCCATTTTAAAAGGCGTCAGCATTTCCTTGAGCGCGCCGCCTTCGGTCGAAAGCACGATTCCGATTCGCAAACGAACGACACGCGCGCCGAAATCTGCGGCTTTGTTTGCTTCCGCTTCCCATTCGACGCCTACGCCCGACAGAAAATCTTTTCCCGGCGGCGAATCTTCGTTCAAAATCTCGTCTTTCCGGTCGCCGTAATAACCGATTGCCGAAGCCGAAATAAAAGCGCGCGGCGGATTTTCGAGTTTTTGGAGCGAATCAATTAAAACTCTCGTCCCGACAACGCGGCTGTCCCGAATAATCCGCTTGCGCTCTTTCGTCCAACGCTCATCGGCAATTCCCGCGCCCGCCAGATGGACAACAGCATCGAAATTTTCGATTTTTCTCAGCTCGCTTTCAGCAATTCCCGTTTCCGCATTCCACTGAATCTCATGTTCATTGTTTGGAGCTTGCCGAACAAGCGAAAAAACTTCGTGACTGTTTTCCCGCAAAAACGGAACGAGATGCCGACCGACAAGACCTGTTGCGCCTGAAACTAAAAATTTCATTAGTTCAAAGTTCAAGGTTCAAAGTTCAAGGTTCAAAGTTTTGAACCTTGAACTTTGAACCTTGAACTACTTGATTGCTCCTTGAATTGGGCTTGAAGCCGAGGCGTAAAGTCGTTTCGGCATTCTGCCCGCGAGATACGCGAGTCGTCCGGCTTGGACGGCTAATTTCATCGCTTCAGCCATTTGCGCGGCGTCCGTTGCTTCGGCGATTGCCGTGTTCATCAAAATCGCGTCAGCGCCGAGTTCCATTGCGATTGCGGCGTCCGAAGCCGTGCCGACTCCGGCGTCAACGATAATCACCGCGTCCGGCAACTGTTCGCGCATAATCCGCAGATTCGCCGGATTTTGCACTCCCAAACCCGAACCAATCGGCGCGGCGAGCGGCATCACTGCCGGACAGCCCGCGTCGAGCAGTTTTTTCGCCATAATCAAATCGTCCGTAAAATACGGCAGCACGATGAAACCTTCTTTGACCAGAATTTTCGCGGCGGCGAGCGTTTGTTCATTGTCGGGAAAAAGCGTTGTTTTGTCGCCGATGACTTCGAGCTTTACCCAATCGGTTTCGAGCGCTTCGCGGGCAAGTCTGGCGGTGCGGACTGCGTGTTCTGCGTCGTAGCATCCGGCGGTGTTCGGCAAAATCATCATTTCCGGCGAGAGATAATCGAGAAACGATTCGCTTTTGCGGTCGAGCGGGACACGATTGACCGCAACCGTCACCATTTCCGCGCCCGACGCTTTGTGCGCGGCTTGCATCTCGGTGAAAGAGCGATATTTTCCCGTGCCGATAATTAAGCGTGAGTTAAAAGTTTTCCCGGCTAATTGAAAAGTGTCCTGCTTCATAAAAGATTTAAAACTAAAATTTCAAATTATGTTTTGAATTTACAACAAAACCGCAAACAGAAAAAATGCGGATTGAAATGAGTCCAATCCGCATTCCGCAATCCACAATTTGTTATTAAATCAACCGCCGCCGACGAAATGAACAATTTCGATGCGGTCGTTTTCCCGCAAAACAATATTTCCCCATTCGGCGCGCCGGACGACGGATTGATTTAGCTCGACGGCGACGCGCGCCGACGCAAGCTCTAAAATTTCCAAGAGCCGCGCGAGATTCGTGTTTTCGGGAATTTGTCGCGTCTCGCCGTTCACAATTACAGTCATCAGTTAACAGTTAACAGTTAACAGTTAATTTTGACAAATATCTGATAATTGTTGATTGATGACTGATAACTGTTTTCAGCCTTGATTGATAATTCGTCTCAGTTCGACTTCTTCATCCTCAACTATCGCGCGCACAAGCAGCGCGGCGCGCCCGGAACGAAAATGCGGAAGCTGGAGTGTAACCGCTGCCGTTCCCTTTTTTCCGGTTCTGGCGTGAAAAATCAGCGGGCGAAATGACGAGCCTAGAACTTTAACCATTATTTCGACGCCCGCGAGCGGGATATAAATATCGTTGGTGACTTGAATTTTTAATTCAACGCGGTCGCCGCCTCGATATTCGCGTTCTTCAAAAAGCCGGATGTTGATTAAGCTCGGCTCCAAATCTTCTTTCGTCGGTTCGATTTCGCCGAGCTGCGCGCGCAGCAAAGCCGGCGTTTGCGGCATCTCGACCGGCTCGTCAAACCCGGTTTCAAGCTGAACATCGTCGGTTGCGTCAACCACTTCGACCGGAATTTCCAGCAGCGGCTCGATTGTTTCAACCACTTCCGCAATCATCAACGGAGTCGTGACAATCTCGGCAAACGGGATCGGCGGCTCAACCGCCGTGACGATTTCGACTGATTCAATTGTTTCAAAGACTTCTTTTTTGCGCGCGCCGCGTCTTTCAATTTTTTGGCTTTGCTCGGCTTTTCCGTTTTTTCCAGTTTTCTCCTCCGCCGGTTCACGAATGCTCATCCGCTTTAGATCGTCAACTCGTCCTTGACTGATGGCGGCGCAAATTAATTTGTGCTGGCGGTTAAGCCGGTCGGTTAAAGTTTTTTCATCGAAACCGGTAGCGATAAGATCGTCATACGGCGAGCGCTTGCTGGCGAGAATCTCGCCGCCCGCATAAACGAGCGACAATATCAGAGGGCTGTCCAGACCTTTGTCTTCGGTCTGGACGTGATAAGTCACGCCGCCATATTCGATGTCTGTGTTGAATCCGGTTATCACGTTTGGTTAAAGAGGTGCGCTGCCTGCGGGGACGCTGAAGGCGGAAAAAGCCTTCAGACAAAGTTTACACAGCCTTTTTACGCCGGTCAATAAAGTTTGTATTTCTATTATTTATTTCAAAAATTTTCTTGCTTGACAGCTTTGCGGGGTTAAACTACGATTGCCCTTGTGCAAGGTTTCTCAAACTCTAAAAGTTGTAATTTCTGCCGATTTTTAGCACAATAGAAGTGTACTTTTAGATAAATTATGGAGGCTCAATGAACGAGTTCCGGCTGAGCGATTACGTTCCGATTGTAATTATGTTCATCGTGGCAGGCGGTTTTGCAGTCACGAATATTTTGCTGACGCAGCTTTTCGGTCCTCGTAAATCAACGCGGACAAAGCTGATGCCTTACGAGAGCGGCAAAGACCCGGTCGGTTCGGCGCGAGAACGCTTTTCGATCAAATTTTACAGCGTTGCCGTTGATTTTCTGCTGTTCGATTTGGAAGTTTTGTTCCTGATTCCGTTTGCGGTCGCCTTTAAAGCTCTACTCGCCGCCGGATTTTGGGTTTACGGCGTTCCGGCTTATACGGCAGTGATGATTTTCGTATTTATGGTCGTCGTCGGATTTATTTACGCCTGGAAAAAAGGCACATTCGATTGGAGCTTGCAGGCTCGCGCCGAAGCCCGCGCCGAAGGCAAGGCTATGGCAGCAGAACGCAAAAAACGACTTCGCTCGATGCCGAAAGACCGCCCGCTGCCGCTCGGAACTCCGACAAATCCGGGCAGCCGAGTACCGGCGGTTGTTTCCGATCCGACTCTTGTTTCAGCCGGTAAATAATGTGGGAGGTTTAATAATATGGGTTTAGAAAATAAAATTGCAGAATCCTTACCGGAAGTTTTAACCGTACAGCTTGACGCTGTAGTGAATTGGGCGCGCAAAAATTCTTTGTGGCCGGCTACGTTTGGCTTGGCTTGTTGCGCGATTGAAATGATGAACACTGTTTCATCGCGTCACGATCTTTCGCGTTTCGGCGCGGAAACGTTTCGCGCCAGCCCGCGCCAGGCTGACGTGATGATTGTTTCGGGGCGAGTTTCCAGAAAAATGGCTCCGGTTTTGCGGCGAATTTACGACCAGATGCCGGAACCGAAATGGGTTATTTCAATGGGCGCTTGCGCGACGACGGGCGGCGTTTTCGATAATTACGCGATTGTGCAGGGCGTGGACAAAATCGTTCCGGTTGACGTTTACGTGCCGGGATGTCCGCCGCGACCTGAAATGTTGATTCACGGAATTATGATGTTGCAGGAAAAGATTATGAAGGAGAAAATGCGCGACCGCCGCGATGTGCCGGAAGTAGAAGCGCGTGCGGCGATTGCGCCCGGAACTTTGCCTGTGACGATGAACGCGCAAGATGAAGAAAATGCGCCGAGAACGGGAATATCGCGTCCCTATTCTATTGCCGCGCGCCATGAGCGTCGCCGCACTTCTTAAAAGCGAGCAGTAAACGTAAAGCGGCGAGCAGTTTTAAAACGCTAGCCGCTTTTTATTTGTAATATTTTATGGCTGAAAATGTTGCTGTCGAACAAAACCCGAAAACAGCCGCGCTCATCGCGCTGGCAAACGGGCTGAAACAGGAAAACCCGGTTTGGGTGACGCGAATCGTTAACGCGCTCGATGAAGTGACGGTTTTCGTTCCGCGCGAAAATATTGTTGATGTTTGCTGGTTTTTAAAAACGCGGCATCAATTCGATATGCTCATGGATTTGAACGGCAATGATCTCGGCGCGGAAGAAGAGCCGCGTTTTGAAGTCATTTATCATTTATTTTCGACCAAAACTTATCAGCGGATTCGTTTGAAGGTTTTGCTCTCGGACGAGGACCCGCACGTGAACACGGTCACGACGGTTTGGCGCACGGCGGACTGGCACGAGCGCGAAACATACGATATGTTCGGCGTGATTTTCGACGGACACCCCGATTTGCGGCGCATTTTGCTGCCTTCGGATTTCGACGGACA
Organism: Pyrinomonadaceae bacterium; assembly: GCA_036387135.1. Taxonomy (GTDB): domain Bacteria; phylum Acidobacteriota; class Blastocatellia; order Pyrinomonadales; family Pyrinomonadaceae; genus JALZCH01. Next base: position 81,883 of record DASVUH010000062.1, read on the forward strand.
CGCTTTGCGAAAAGATTATCCGCTGCGCGGTTTTGAACCGTACAGCTTAAGCTAATTTTGGATTTTAGATTTTGGATTTTAGATTTTTCTTCAATCCAAAATCGCAAATCCAAAATCTAAAATCGAGATGACTCCGACAATTGGAACAGAATCGCCATATGAAGTTTTAGACCGACCGCTTGAGTCGCAGATGACGCTTTCGTTCGGTCCGCAGCATCCTTCGACGCACGGCGTTTTGCGGCTCGAACTGGTTTTGGACGGCGAACTGATCGTCAAAAACATTCCCGACATCGGTTATCTGCACACGGGAATGGAAAAGCTGTTCGAGTATAAAAAATATCAGCAAGGCATCGTTATCACCGACCGGATGGATTATTTAAATCCGCTCGGCAACAACCTTGTTTACGTGATGGCGGCGGAAAAGCTGCTGCAAATCGAAATTCCCGAACGTGCCCAGACGATTCGCGTTTTGATGTGCGAATTGCAGCGTATCGCTTCGCATATGGTTTGGCTCGGCACGCACGCGCTCGACATCGGTGCGATGTCGGTTTTCTTTTATTGTTTCCGGCAGCGCGAAAAGATTTTGAACTTGATCGAAGCGTGTTCGGGCGGGCGGATGACGCCGAGTTATTTCCGCATCGGCGGCGTGATGATGGATTTGCCGGCGGGTTTTGAACGCCGCTGCAAACAGTTTTTGGATGGCTTTCCCGATGCGCTCGCTGAATTTAATACGCTGCTCACCGGAAATAAGATTTTCCAAACCCGCACGATGGGCGTCGGCGTAATCAACGGCGAAGACGCGATTGATTGGGGTTTAACGGGACCTTGTTTGCGTGGGAGCGGAGTTAATATTGACGTTCGTCGGACGAATCCTTATTCGAGTTACGAAACTTACGATTTTGAGATTCCGACCGAACCTGACGGCGATGTCTGGTCGCGCTATATGGTTAGAATGCGCGAGCTGAAAGAAAGCTGGAAGATTTGCCGCCAAGCCCTGGAAAGAGTGGAAAAAATGAAGGGCAAGCCGGTCAAAGCGGACGCTCCGAAAGTCGTGCTGCCCGACCGCGAAGATATGAAAGTTCATATGGACGCGCTGATTCACCACTTTTTGATTGTCGCCGAAGGCTTTCACGTTCCGCCGGGCGAAGTTTACGTGCCGATTGAAGGCTCGAAGGGTGAGCTTGGCTGTTATATGAAATCCGACGGATCGCCGAAACCGTGGCGCGTTCATTTCCGCGGTCCGAGTTTTATAAATCTGCAGGCTCTGCCCGTTATGAGCGAAGGCGAAATGGTTGCCGACGTGGTGGCGATTATCGGTTCGATTGATATTGTGTTGGGAGAAATTGACCGCTAATTTTTAAAGCGAAAGTTTTTTAAATTTACCGGCATTGCAAAGAAGCAATTTATGAAATTTCGGGCAAAAACGAATTTATTTTTTATTGCAATGCTATTTCTCTGCGGTCAATTATCGGCAATTGCCCAAAATCAGTTTGAAGATATAAGTAATGGAGCATCTGTCTTCGTTTTTCAAAAAACTTCAAATCTGCCGAGAGATGCCGCTTCTCAGAGTGCGGCAAGAGATGGAATTGGTCAAAGAGTAAAAGGATACGAAAGAAGGCGCGTGATTAAAGCCAAAAAGCAAGCCCCGGCTGCGCCCGCTTTAAGTCAAAATCGAAATCGCAGCAAGCCCGTACCTGCTGTGGTAGCCGAGCCGATTGCGCCGGAAGATTGGATTAACGAAGAAGCCGACCTGGCGATTGAAGAAAGAAAAATTGCCGATGACGAGCCGTTATTGTTTCTCTCGAAAGGTTATTTGAATTCAAAAATCGAGTTTTGCGAATCGCCGCTGTTTCCCGACGATGCGCGAAGAGCCAAACTAAAACAAGTTAGGCAAAGAATTTCGGTGACGATTGGAAAATACGGCGGCGTTTTGGACGCGCAGGTTATTGAAGGCGATCCGATATTTCGCAGCGCCGTTTATAAATCGCTGCAAAGTTTGAGATTCCGCGAAACTAGTTTTATGGGTCAGCCGGTGAGAATTCAGGGAATACTTGATTTTACTCAAACGCCTGCAAATGACATTTTGTGCAAAGTTGCCGATAAAGAAGCGGAAATACCGACGGTGATTGACGGGGGAATTTTAAACGAGCACGCAAAATCGTGCGAAATTCCAAATTTCCCGTCTGACGCGAAAGCCGCCGGACTTAAATCAGTAACGGCGAGAGTTCAGGTAATTATTGACGAAAAAGGCAATGTAGTTTACGCTGCGCCGTTTGACGGTCATCCGGCATTTGGTGAAGCTGCTGCAAAAACCGTGCGAAAAGCGACGTTTCCTGTTTCGTCAATTATCAAACAGCCCGTAAAAGTTAAGGGCATAATGGTTTTCACGCAAACGCCGAACAATGACAGTTCGTGCAAAACGGTCGTCTCTGATGAATAACTACGAATGATCAAAATGAAAGCACATTTAACAAAATTTACTCTGTTCTTAATTTTCGGGATTGTATCTTCAATTTCGGTTTTAGGTCAGAACAATATATGTTCTTTGCAGTTAAATGTTCTTGAATTTAATTTGGACAAGCAAATTCAAAATGCCGATAACGTAAAAGTGATTTTAAAGGAAGAAGATTCAAAAAAGGCTATTGAAGCGTCTTCGTTTTCTCAAATGCCGCAGTTTACGAATTTAACTGCTGGAAAATATAAAGTTGAATTAATTAAAGACGGAGCTAAGCGAAGAGAAAAAACTATTGAACTTGATTGTAACTTAGCTGACAAAAACGGTATTACTCATACAAACATTTATTTGTGGGGTAAGGATATAAAAGAGTTTTCCAATAATAAAAGGGGCGGCGTGCAATTTGTGCAGGGTGATTCGACAGTAGAATTTTCCAAAGCAAATTGTCCGAATAATTCAGATAAATGTGAGTTAAACAAAGGGGCTATTGATTTAGTTGCTCCTGCTTATCCGCCTGCGGCAAGAGCGGTTAATGCTTCGGGTATAGTAAACGTTCAGGCAACAATTGATGAAGATGGAAATATAGTTTCTGCATTAGTAGTTGACGGTCACCCGTTGCTTCGCGCCGCTGCTGTCAAAGCGGCATTAAAATCCAAATTTCAGCCGACTTTGTTGGAGAATAGTCCTGTTAGAGTTACAGGAATTATTGTTTATAACTTTAATCTGTAATAAAAATTTAAGGAACGATGAATTTAACACCGCAAGATGCAGCAAAAGAAATGGCGACTTTTTCGCCTGCTGTTGATGCTGAGGTAGCAAAACACATTACGAAATATCCGCCGGAAAGAAAGCGTTCGGCGATATTGCCGCTGCTTTTTATCGTGCAGCGCGAGCGCGGTTATATTGACGAGCCGGGCGTGGCTTATGTCGCGCACAAGCTTGATTTGGAAATGGTTGACGTGTGGGAAACCGCGACGTTTTACTCGATGTTCAATCTCAAACAGATTGGGCGTCACCATATTCAGATTTGCAAAACGCTCTCGTGCAAAATTATGGGCGAGCCGGAAATCACCGATCACGTTTGCAGTAAATTGGGAATAAATCCCGGCGAAACAACGCCCGACGGTAAATTTACGATTTCGCTCGTTGAATGCCTCGGCTCTTGCGGCACCGCGCCGATGTTTCAGATCGGTTTTGATTATTATGAGGATTTGACGACAGAAAAAGTTGATCAAATTTTGGATTCGTTAAAATAGCTTTTATGAGAATCGAAGCAATAGGATGTGAGCCGTTACAGCTTAAGCGAGTTCATTTGAAAGACTCGCACACGCTCAAGGTTTATCAGGACAACGGCGGTTATCAAAGTTTGAAGAAAGCGTTGAATATGTCTGCCGACGACATCATCAACGAAGTCAAAGCGTCTGCTCTGCGCGGTCGCGGCGGCGCGGGTTTTCCGACCGGAATGAAATGGTCGTTCGTTCCGAGAACTTCGCCGAAACCGAAATACATCGTCTGCAACGCCGACGAATCAGAACCCGGCACTTTTAAAGACCGCTATTTGATGGAGCGCGACCCCCACGCCTTGATTGAAGGAATGCTGATTGCGGCTTACGCGCTCGGTTCGCAGGCTTGCTACATTTACACGCGCGGCGAATATAAATATTTGATTGATATTTGCGATGTCGCCATCGAAGAAGCACGCGCCGCCGGGCTGGTCGGGGAAAATATTTTCGGTTCCGATTTTTCGTGCGAAGTCTATACGCACACCGGCGCGGGCGCTTACATTTGCGGCGAAGAAACCGCGCTTTTGACTTCTCTGGAAGGTTATCGCGGACATCCGCGAATGAAGCCGCCGTTTCCTGCCGTCGAAGGTCTTTACGCTTGTCCGACCGTCGTCAACAACGTCGAGACTCTCACGGCTGTTCCGCAGATTATCGAAATGGGCGGGATTGCCTGGCGCGATTTGGGAACGGAAAAATCGGGCGGAACAAAGCTCTGGTCAGTTTCAGGTCACGTAAAATATCCGGGCGTTTACGAGCTTCCGATGGGCTACATGGATATGGAGCGGTTCATTATGGAAGACTGCGGGGGAATGATTAGAGCGGACAAAAAATTAAAAGCCGTGATTCCAGGCGGATCATCCGTCTATATTATGCGCGCCGACGATGTGATCGGAAAAAACGTGGCGATGGACTACGAAGGCTTGGTCACCGCCGGTTCGATGGTCGGTTCGGGCGGTTTTATTGTGATGGACGAAACGGTTGACGTTTTTGAATCCACGAAAAATCTGACCGAGTTTTACAAACACGAATCCTGCGGCTGGTGTACGCCCTGCCGCGAAGGTACGGATTGGATGCTTAAAATTTTCAACCGCATCAAGGCGGGCAAAGGCAAACCGGAAGACGCGCAGCTTTTGATTGATCTTTGCGACAACATTGAAGGCAAATCCTTTTGCGGTCTCGGCGACGCTGCGGCGTGGCCTATTCAAAGTGCGATAAAAAGGTTTCCCGAAGATTTTAGAGCTTGGGTGCTACGGGAAGTTGATCCGAGCCGATTTGCGGCTCCGGCTGTGACTCATCATTAAATTTTATTAGGAGAGAATTATGGGAAAAGGCGATAAAAGAACACGGAAGGGCAAGATCGTAGCCGGGAGCTTCGGCAAATCTCGTCCGAAAAAGAAAAACATTAAAAAAGCCGCGACAAACGAAACGGCGGCAAACGATAAGACTGAGGCGAAAGAGGCTTAGTCTTTTAGAAAAGATTATTTAAATGTCTCAAGAATTAGTAAAAGTTACAATTAACGGAAACGAGTACGAAGTAGCAAAAGGCGCGCGTTTAATTGACGTTTGCCGCGAAAAGGAATTCGGCATTCCGGCGTTTTGCTATTACTCGGATTTGGCTTTGCAGGCTTCGTGCCGGATGTGTCTGGTGCGAATCGAGAAAATGCCGAAGCTGCAAACTTCCTGCACAATCACCTGCACGGACGGAATGATCGTCACGACGCAAAGCGAGGAAATCGAAAAAGCGCAGCGTTCGATGCTCGAATTTTTGCTGGCAAATCACCCGCTCGATTGTCCGATTTGCGACCGCGGCGGCGAATGCGAATTGCAGGAAATGGTGTTCGATTGGGGCGGTCTCGAAGAACGCTTTACCGAACGCAAGAACGGCTATCCCGAAAAATATCTCTCGCCCGTTGTCGCCAACGATCAGCAGCGCTGCATTCTCTGCAAACGCTGCACGCGCGTTTGCGACGAGTGGATGGGCGAAGAAGCTATCGAAGCCGGAAATCGCGGCGTCAACACGGTTATCGGGACTTACACCGGCTGGCTCAATTGCTCGCAATGCGGAAACTGTATCGAAGTCTGCCCGACCGGAACTCTTTTGGACGGGACTTATCGCCACGAAGCCCGCCCTTGGGAATTGGATCAAACGGTTTCGACCTGCGGTTATTGTTCGGACGGCTGCCAATTGTCAATCGGCTCGCGCGGCGACGACGTTTTGCGAATCGTTGCCCGCGACCGTTATGTCAATGGTCATAACGGCGAGTTTCTTTGTATCAAAGGGCGTTTCGCTCATCATTTTGTCAATGATAAATCTCGCGTTAAAACGCCGATGATACGTTACAAAAAAGGCGGGCGGTTAATTCCGACTACCTGGGACGAAGCGATTGCTTTTGTCGCGGATAAGCTCAACGCGATTTACGAAGAAAACGGCGCGAATTCAATCGGCGTCATCGGCAGCCCGCGCCTGACAAACGAATCTTTGTTCACGCTGCGGAAATTTGCCGCTGAAGTTATTGAAACCGAAAATTATGCGATTGCCGATGCCAATGATTGGCGCGGATTTATCAAAAATTTATCCGCTCCGATTGCCACGCACCGTGATATTCGCCACGCTTCGACGCTTTTGCTGATCGGCGGAAACCCGAAAGAACGCCAGCCTTTGGCGGACAGACAGATTCGACAATCGGTTCGCAACAACAAAGCGAATTTGATCGCCGTCAATCACACGCCGATTCGCACGGCGCGACTTGCGCAGCAATTCGTTCACGTCAACCAAAACTCGTACGACGCTTTCGTGTTGGCTTTGGCGGGCGAAATCGAAGATTCGGCGGCGGCGCAGAAACTTGGAATTGACGTTACGGAACTGACGGTAATTCGCGATGTCATCAATCAATCGAGCGGCGATATTATAATACTTTTGGGCGACGATTTAAGCCCCGAAGCTCTCGCGGTTGCCGCCCAATTGCCGCTTCAGTTCCCCGAAAAGCGCGTTTTGCTCCATCCTTTGCCGCTTTACAACAACAGCGTCGGCGCGGCGGATATGGTTCCGGGCGGAAAAACCGTCGCCGAAGTTTTAAATAATTCGCGCGCGCTTTACGTGTGCGGCAGCTTATTGCCGCAGCATTTGGATGAAGCCGCGCTCGGCAACATGGAATTCGTTGTCGTTCAAGAGCTTTTTGAAACAGACACAACTCAATATGCTGATGTAGTCCTTCCGGCGGCGAGCTTTGCCGAAAACGACGGGACTTTTACCAATAGCGGCGGACTCGTTCAGCGCGTTCGCCAATCGGTGACGCCGATTAATCAATCGAAACAGGATTGGGCAATTCTCTCGCTGCTTTCATACGAATTCGGTGTTGATTTCGGTTTCAATATGGCTGCGACTGCGGTTTTCCGCGAGCTTGCAGACACAGTTCCGGCGTATGCCGGGCTTCGTTATCCCGCGCTCAAAGACGAAACAAAGCCCGTTCAGGTCAAACATCAAACCGTTGGACAGCAAAATCTGGCGGCTGAAATTCAAACGATGCGCTCGCGAGTCGAGGCTTTGAGCGAGACGCCGAGCAAAATCAACGAAGAGCCGCCAATCGGTTCGGAATTGCATAAACCGGGAACGATGACCGGCAAAACGCCGGAGTTTCAATATCTCTGGGACGGAAACCAAAAACCCGAAAACGTTCTGGTTTCGCCGCTTTATCAAATCGAGCGCGGGAACGGCACAGGCAAACGCGAGCATCAACTGTCGCAAATTGCCGACCGGGAAAGCGGAATGGGCGCGATGCCCGTCAAATAAACGTTGTTTTGTACAAAAGCGGGCTGTAAAATGCCCGCTTTAAACTAAAATTAATCTTTTATGGATTTAACCAGCGCCGCAGTTTATTTTCTTATAAAATTTGCCGCTTGCTTTTTAGCTTTCAACGCCGTTTTGATGGTTGTTGCCTACACGGTTTTGGCGGAACGCAAAGTTCTGGGCTGGATTCAAGGGCGCATCGGACCTAATCGCGTCGGACCCTGGGGAATGATGCAGCCGTTTGCAGACCTCCTCAAATTCATTTTTAAAGAAGACATTGTTCCCGACAAATCAACGCGCTTTGTTTATTTTCTCGCGCCGCTGATCGCTTTGATCTGCGCGCTGCTGCCGATGGTAGTTTATCCGTTTGGACCGAACGTTGATTTAACCTCGCTCGGTTTGAAGGATATTCCTTACGCCGGACAATATTTAAGCTCGTTTCCGCTTGCCATCGCGCGTTTCGACGTTTCGCTGCTTTATGTTTTGGCGATTACGTCAATCGGCGTTTATGGAATCGCCCTCGCGGGTTGGTCTTCAAACAATAAATACAGCTTGATGGGCGGACTTCGCGCGTCGGCTCAAATGATTTCTTACGAACTGTCAATGGGGATGTCCGTGATCGGCGTCGTCATTTTAGCCGGTTCGCTCGACGTTTTTACGATTGTCGAAAGGCAAACCGTAAGTTGGGGCGGCTTTTTACCGGGCTGGTACATCATCCCGCAGTTTTTGGGATTCATCGTGTTTTTGATTTCCGCTTTCGCCGAAACAAACCGCGTTCCGTTTGATTTGCCCGAAGCCGAAACCGAATTGGTCGCGGGTTTTCACACCGAATACAGCGCGCTCAAATTTGCGCTGTTTTTCATGGCGGAATACGTCAATATGTTCACGGTTTCCGCGATGTGTACGACATTATTTTTAGGCGGTTGGCACGTTCCCGGTCTTTCGCATCTGGTTGCTTACGGCTCGATTCCCTATGCAATTATTAGCATGGTAGCGTTTTTCGCTAAAATTTTCGGTTTTCTTTTCTTTTACATTTGGGTTCGCGGCAGCCTTCCGCGTTTTCGTTTTGACCAGTTGATGAATTTCGGGTGGAAATTCCTGCTGCCCGCAGCTATTTTGAATGTCGTTTTGACAATTACCTTTGTTTTCATTTTAAACGCTTCGAGATAATTAAAGATGCTTGAAACTGCTGCATTTATTGTTTTTGCCGGATTGGCAATCGGCTGCGCGCTGGCAGTCGTTTTGCAGCGCAATCCGCTCTACAGCGCGATTTCCCTAATCGGCGTTTTCATCGCGCTCGCTTCGCTTTACGTGATGCTCGCGTCGCCGTTTATCGCCGCCGTGCAAATTATAGTTTACGCCGGCGCGATTATGGTTCTGGTCGTCTTCGTCATTATGCTTTTAAACGTCGAAGAAGATGTATTTTCGACAAAACGATTGAAATCGCTCGGTGCAATCGGCGCTGTAATGGGCTTGGCGCTCGCCGCGCAAGCTCTTTTTATTTTTTACGCGGTTAATCGCGGGCTGCCGAACAATGCCGCCGCAACCGATAATCCGACAATGGGATTGCCGTTTGAAATCGGCAAATCGCTGTTCACATCGTATTTGCTGCCGTTTGAAGTAACAGGCGTGCTGCTTTTAATGGCGATTGTCGGAGCGATGATGCTGTCGCGACGCTTGCAGACACAAAAATTAGAAGAAGTTGTGGAAGAGGAAAGAGAACGCCATCACGATAATTGACACGTTTAAAAAACTTTGCTGATGATTTCCCTTGAGCAAATTCTGCAAATGCCGAACGCCGCAATTCTGGCGGAACAGGTAAAATCCGCGCTCGAAGCAGAACAAGCTAAACGAAGGCATTTTTACGAAATCATCGAAGAAAACAAAAAAATGGAGTTCATTAACGGCGAAATCATTTTTCATTCGCCCGTTAAGATTGAACACAATACGGCAACGGGTTTTATTTATCAGCTTTTGAACACATTCGTTTTGAAAAATGATTTAGGTTTCGTCGGCTTTGAGAAGATTTTGATTTCGCTGACGCGGAACGATTACGAACCGGACATTTGTTTTTTCGGCAAATCGAAAGCGGCGAAATTCAAAAAAGGACAGATGAAATTTCCCGCGCCGGATTTTATCGTCGAGGTTTTATCGGGTTCAACCGCGAAACGCGACCGCGAGACGAAGTTTCAGGATTATGCGGCGCACGGAGTCGCCGAATATTGGATTGTTGACCCGGACAAAGAAACAATCGAGCAATTCGTTTTACAAACGGGCGAGTACGAGCTTTTATTAAAGACTAAAGACGGCGCGCTCAGCAGCTTTGTTTTACCGGAATTTTCAATCCCGGTGCGCGCAGTTTTTGATAAAAAGACAAATTTAGAAGCGCTCGCTCGTTTGTTTGCGCAATAATTTTTATGGTTCCAAGTCTTGCACTTTATTTAACGCTTTCGGGCATTTTGTTCGCCATCGGCGCGTTCGGCGTGGTTTACAAACGCAACGCCATCGGAATGTTTATGTGCATCGAGCTGATGCTCAATTCCGTTAATCTGACGTTCGTCGCGTTTTCGCGTTTTTTTAACGACACGACCGGACAGATGTTCGTTTTCGTCGTGATGTGCGTCGCGGCAGCCGAGGCAGCAGTCGGACTCGGTATTATCATTGCGATTTTCCGCAACCGCGAATCGCTCGACGTTGACGAAGCCAGCATTTTGAGAAATTAGTAAATCGTGAATCGTCAATCGTAAATAGTTTTTTGTTCGCCGCGATTCACGATTCACCGTTCGCGATTCACTTTGAAATGATTGAGAACAATTATTTAAGTCTGATTATTTTTGCGCCGCTTTTGGGCGCGGTCATCAATTGGCTGTTCGGGAAACGAATGAACAGCGAAGCCTTTAGCGGCACGGTCGCCTGCGCCGCCGTCGGCGTTTCCTGCGTGGTCGCGTTTATGGCTGCTTTCGGCATCGGAACGCCGCATCAGGGCGCGCTCATTTCGACGACGCCGGTTTTTGACCAGATTTGGACGTGGATTGAGGTCGGGCGTTTTCGCGCGGATTTCGGCTTGGCGATGGATCGTTTGAGCGCCATTTACGCTTGTTTTATCACATTCGTCGCGCTGCTGATTCACATTTTCGCCACCGGCTATATGCACGGCGACAAAGGTTTTTATCGCTTTTTCGCGTATTTGAACCTGTTTATGTTCTCAATGCTGACGCTCGTTTTAGGCGACAACTTTTTGCTGATGTTCGTCGGCTGGGAAGGCGTCGGTTTGTGTTCGTTTCTGCTCATCGGTTATTACCTCAAACGCGACGAAGCGCGCCGCGCCGCAAAAAAAGCGTTTGTGATGAACCGCATCGGCGACTGGGGCGTGTTGATGGGTGTTTTGCTGGTCTTTTTTATGACCGGCTCGATCTCGTTTTTTGACAAACCGGAAATGCCTTCCGCGCTCGGTCAAATCGCCGCAATGTCCGCCGATCCATTCACTTGGGGCGCGATTTTCGCGGGCGGAATCACTTCAATCGCAGTTTTATTGTTTATCGGCGCGACGGGAAAATCGGCTCAGATTCCGCTTTTTACGTGGCTGCCGGATGCAATGGCTGGTCCGACTCCGGTTTCGGCTTTGATTCATGCAGCGACGATGGTCACGGCGGGCGTTTATATGGTCGTCCGCTGCAACGCGATTTTCCAAAACGCGCCGACGGCAATGTTTATCGTCGCCATTATCGGCGCTGCGACGGCAATTTTTGCGGCGACAATCGGTTTGGCGCAAAACGACATTAAAAAAGTCCTCGCTTATTCGACGGTTTCGCAGCTCGGTTATATGTTTCTGGCGTGCGGCGTCGGCGCGTTTATCGCGGCGATTTTCCACGTAATGACGCACGCATTTTTCAAAGCTCTTTTGTTTTTGGGTTCGGGTTCGGTGATTCACGGAATGCACCACGAACAGGATATGCGGCGAATGGGCAATTTGAAAAAATATATGCCCATCACGCACATCACGATGCTTTTGGGCTGGCTGGCGATTTGCGGAATCGCGCCCTGGGCTGGATTTTTCTCGAAAGACGAGATTTTATATAAAACTTTCAGCGCGCACGGTTTACCCGCAGGCTGGAATTACGTTTTGTGGGGCGTCGGGCTTTTCACCGCCGTTTTAACCGCCGTTTATATGACGCGCCTAATGGCGATGACATTTTGGACGGGCGAGCGTTTCGGCGACGCGGCGGTTGCAGACGGAAGCCACAAACACGAAGGCGCGGATGCAGAAGAATTGGCGCACGCACGCGGCGACGCGCACGACGCGGCTGATTTACCGCATCACGATGACGAAGATGAAGACGAAGAACATCATCATCTGCCGCACGATTTCAAACCGCACGAATCGCCCGCAGTGATGTGGGTTCCGCTTGCGGTTTTGGCTGTTCTTTCGACTGTCGGCGGTCTGGTCGGAATTCCCTATGCGATTAGCTCGATGATCGGCGCAGGCGACATAAATGTTTTTGAGCATACGCTCGAACCCGTAATTGCCAAAGTCGGCGTGCCGCACAAAGCCACGACGCACGGCGTAACATCGCCCGTTTCGACGGCAGGCGATCACAGCGAAACTGCAAACTCTTCGCATCCGACAAGCGAACCCGGACACGCACCCATTGCGACGACCGAGCCGAAAGCCGATTCGCATGCGACGACCGCCGCAAGCGAGCATTCAACCGCAGGCGAACACGCCGCCGGAGCGCATTCGCCCGAAGAAATCAGAACCGAAAGATTGCTCGCTTTGCTTTCTTTGGCATTAGCCGCCGCCGGAATCGGAATCGGTATTGCTGTTTTCCGCAAAAACCCTTTGCTCAAAATGCCTTCTCTTTTTGAAAACAAATGGTATGTTGACGAGGTTTACAACCGGGGCATTGTTGATCCGATTGCAGCGGGTTCGCGCGAAGGTTTGTGGAAGATTTTCGATGTGGGAATCATTGACGGAATCGTCAATGGTTTGGGCAGATTTATGGCTGACTTCGGCGACATTGTGCGCCGCGTTCAAGTCGGTTTTGTGCGCTCGTATGCTGCGGTTATCCTGCTCGGCGCATTGATTGTCATCGGTTATTTTATTTATTACGGCGCAAAGCTGATTAACGCCGCTCCGCTCAGATAATTAAAAATGGATTTTATTACTGAAAATCTTTTAACGATTTTGATTTTGCTGCCGACGTTCGGCGCGCTGGCAATTGCCGGACACGCGATGTTTGCCAATTACGCTTCAGACGAAGCCAAAGCGGCGCAATATCGCTGGATTGCGCTCGGCGTGACCGTTCTTGTGTTTCTGGTTTCGCTCTTTTTGCTAGGCAATAATCCGCCTCCGCGCGACGGTTTTTATTTCGTCCGCAACGTGCCCTGGATCGAAGCAATCGGCTCGAATTATCACGTCGGCGTTGACGGAATGAGCATCTGGCTGGTGATTTTGACGACTTTTATTATGCCGATTGCGATTCTGTCGGCGTGGAATTCGGTCGAAAAACGCCCGGCGGCTTTTTACGCCTTTCTGCTTTTGCTCGAATCGGCGATGATCGGCGTTTTCTGCTCGCTCGATTTGCTGGTTTTTTATCTATTTTTCGAGGCGTCGCTTGTTCCGATGTTTTTCCTGATTGGAATCTGGGGCAGCACGAATCGCATCTACGCGGCGACAAAGTTTTTTATTTATACGGCGGTCGGTTCGCTGTTGATGCTCGTCGCAATCATCGCGCTTTATTATTTGCATTTGACCGCGACCGGATTCGGCACATTCGATTACGTCACGCTGCTTAATTCTTTGAGCACGAGCGCGCTCGTTTTGCCTGCCGGAATTGCGATTTGGCTGTTTTTGGCGTTCGCGCTGGCATTTTCGATCAAAGTTCCGATGTTTCCGTTTCACACCTGGCTGCCGGACGCGCACACCGAAGCGCCGACCGCAGGTTCCGTCATTCTCGCCGCAGTTCTTCTGAAAATGGGAACTTACGGCATTTTGCGGTTTTGTTTCGGGCTTTTCCCGGAAGTGGCGCGAAATGAATATGTCGCGGGAACTTTTATTACGCTGGCGGTTATCGGAATTATCTACGGCGCGCTGGTGGCGATGGTGCAGCCGGATATGAAACGGCTCGTGGCTTATTCCTCCGTGTCGCATATGGGTTTTGTGATGCTCGGTTTGTTTTCCTTTAACGAAATCGGAATGCAGGGCGCGCTTTATCAAATGCTCAATCACGGCGTCTCGACCGGCGCGCTCTTTCTTCTCGTCGGAATGATTTACGACCGTCGGCACACGCGCGAAATCAAAGAATTCGGCGGTCTGGCAAACGTGATGCCGATTTATGCGACGTTTTTTGTGATTACCACAATGTCTTCAATCGGCTTGCCGTTTTTAAACGGTTTCGTCGGCGAATTTTTGACGATGCTCGGAATGTGGAATTCAAACGCGCTTGCCATAACAAATTCGGTCAACTGGAATTGGGTCGCTACGATGTTAGCCGGAACGGGCGTGATTTTGGCGGCGGTTTATCTGCTCTGGATGGTTCAGCGCGTGTTTTTCGGCAAAGTCACGAATCCGAAAAACCGAAATTTGAAGGATTTAAACTGGCGCGAAATCGGTTTGCTCGTGCCGCTGCTGATTTTGATGGTTTATATGGGCGTTTATCCGAAACCGTTTTTGAAACGCTCGAAAGATGCCATCGTTGCCGTCCAACAGCGTCTGGAAAATCGCCCGGCTGGCGGCACAATTGCCGAAACAAACGAAACGCACAAATAAGTTTTTAAACGAATGAACGCAATTTTTCTTCAACAACTCGCCAACCCGGAAATCAATTTTCCGCTGATTTTGCCCGAAACGATTGTGGCTGCGGCAGCAGCAATCGTAATGCTGATTGATTGCTTTGCGCCGCGTCAAAGATTTGTTACGAGCGCGCTTTCGATTGTCGGTTTGCTTGCGGCGGGCGCAGCGACCGTTTGGCTCTGGATGAGTCCGGGATTGGCGGGAAATCCAAACGATTTTAACGGGATGATGACGCTCGACGCCTTGCGTTTGAGCTTTACGCTCGTTTTTTTGCTCGTTTCAATTTGCACGATTTTGATTTCCGAAATCTGGGTGACAAACGAAAACGTTCCGGCGGGTGAGTATCATTCGCTTTTGCTTTTCGCTACGGTCGGGATGATGTTGATGGCGTCTGGAAACGATCTCGTGATTTTGTTTTTAGGTCTGGAAACGCTTTCGATTGCGACTTACGTTTTGGCTGGTTTGAGGCGGACTGATTTGCGTTCAAACGAATCTTCGCTCAAATATTTTATTCTGGGTTCGTTTTCTTCGGCGTTTTTGCTTTACGGAATGGCGCTCGTTTACGGCGCAACCGGCTCAACCAATATCACGATTATCGCTTCGAGATTAGACACGGCGTTTTTTCCGGCTTTGCTGCTCGTCGGAGCGGCGATGATGCTGATCGGTTTCGGATTTAAAATCGCTGCCGCGCCTTTTCACGTCTGGACGCCGGACGTTTACGAAGGCGCGCCGACGCCAATTACTTCCCTGCTGGCGACGGGTTCAAAAGCCGCCGGTTTTGCGGCATTTTTGCGCGTTTTCATTTTTGCGTTTCCGTTTATCGCAACCGCCGCTTCGGATAATGTCTCGGCAAATCTTCATACAACCTGGCTTTCGGCTTTGAGCTTGATGGCGATGATTACAATGGTTGTCGGCAACGTCGCGGCGATTGTGCAGAACAACATCAAAAGAATGCTCGCGTATTCTTCAATCGCGCACGCCGGTTACGCGCTGGTCGGATTCGTCGGCGCGGGCGCGGCTCGCACCGCCGCCGAACGCGACAATGCGATTGCCGCAGTCGCGTTTTATATGCTGGCTTATGCAATTACTTCGCTCGGAGCGTTTGCCGTCGTCACGCTGCTCGCGCAGAAAGGCGACCGGCGCACCGAATTTGAAGATTACACAGGAATCGGTTTTCGCGCGCCCGTTTTGGCTTTTACTTTGAGCCTTTTTATGCTCAGCCTCTTTGGATTGCCTTTAACGGCTGGTTTTACGGGTAAAATCCTGGTTTTCCGCCCTGCTCTCGACGCCGGATTTTATCTGCTAGTCATCGTTGCGGTTATCAACACTGCGATTTCGGCTTATTATTATTTGCGTTTGATTGTCGTGATGTTTTTCCGCGAGCGAACGACCGATTGGGCTTTGCCGCGAATTCCGGCAAGCTTGGCGGTGGTTTTGATTTTGGCTGTTATAGGAGTTCTCGGTTTCGGCATTTTCAGCAACGGGGCGATCAGAGCCTTTCAAAGAAATCCGGCTGCCGCTGTCATTCAAGCCGAAAAATAGCGCGCTGGAAGAATGTAGAATGTAGAATGTAAAATGTAGAAGAATCAGTTTTCTAATTCTACATTTTACTAATGAGCGTCGGGCAGCAAAAAATTACCGAAATCTCGAAAAGCGAAAATAAAAATTCCGCGCGTTCTTCTCTGACAGACAAAATCGTTTTTTTGAAAAATGAAGCGGGCGGCGACTGGCTGCCCGCGATTTATCAAAATAAAGTCCGCACGCTCAGAACCCGATCTTTCCGGCTCGATGTTCCCGAAAAGGAAAACAAAGCCGAAATTCAATACACTTTGCTCGGAGTCGAATTAAAAATCGGAAACCAAAGAATCACTTGCCCGGATTTGGCGGCAGCCAGATTTTTGCAGGTTTTTGCCCGAATCGGTGTTTCTGAGGTTGCAATTCCTTACGACATCACTAAAATCTCTGTATTAGCGGATGAACTCGAATCCGCCTGGCAGCGCCAGTTGCTCTTTCTCGAACAATCAACCGAAAATGCTTCGCCGCAAGCTCGCTCGCGACTGCGGTCGGCTCTGGTTAAAGAACTGCGCCGCGAAATTGCGGAAATCGGCGCGGGTTCGCTGATGCCTCATTTTAATCAAAATACGAAACAGCGAAAAACCTGAACGGATTTTTTCTGGCGCGCTGTTTGCTGATAATGATGAACAACTAAATTCATTTTATATTCAACAAATTAGATTGCAAACAAGTTTATGTTAGATACAGTCGGTAAAACCGAATTTTTAAATAAAAATATTACTTCAAAAGAAGCCGAGCCGCTCCCGTTTCCTTTTAATCAGCGGGCATTTTGCCGCTACGAGCCAATTGAAAAACGTATTGAAACCGCACGAGTTCTGGTCGTTAATGATTTGCTCCGTTACGAATCGGATGTTTCCGACTTGGCGCGCAAAGAATGGAACGGCACTCTAAAGTCGCGCCTCAAGCTCGAAAACAAAATTTCGGCGATGGCTTGCGAAAATATTATGAAAAACGTCTGGCGGCTGGTAAAAAAGCCGAAGACGCTGCAAGTACATCTTTCGGAAGTCGCCGAAGCCGCCAAAGCGTTTAGCCCGGAAGCCATTGTGATGAGCGGAACTTTGACGGATTTTGATTATTATAATCCCAGGCATCTCGAAAAATTTGCGAAATTCGTCAAAAAGACAAAGATTCCGATATTAGCGATTTGCGGCGCGCACCAGCTTGTCGGACAAAGTTTCGGATTAAGACTGGCGACTCTGGACAATCTCACGCCGGCGGAAAAACGCGCCGACCGGGTTGTCGAGTATCAATATCGCTTTGTGCGCATCACAGACCCAACCGATCCGATTTTCAAAGGCATTGCTGATGACGAGAGCGGCGTCTGGCAGGATTACACCAAAGAAGCCGATAAATTGCGCGTCTGGCAAAATCACGGCTTGCAGGTAATGGGCGTCCCCGAAGGCTTTGAATTACTGGCGACGGCGGTTCTTTGCAGAAATCAGATGATGGTCAAACGCAGCGACGGACAATTGATTTACACCGTGCAGTTCCATCTCGAAAAATCGTTTGAAGATTGGAACAAAAATCGCACTCGCTGGGAACATCAAAACGAATCGCGCGACGGGCGTATTTTATTTGAAAACTTTTTGGAGCTGGCTTTGGAGCATAAAAAGCAGCAGAAACAATAAACAATCAAAAGGCGGTTTCACGACCGCCTTTTGTGTTAATGATACTCATTCAACTATACGAGAATAAGCACAACTATAAACTATCAACTTTCAACTATAAACTGTCTTGCAAAGAAACAAAGTTTTTCTGCAGAACAGTTTATAGTTGAGAGTTTACAGTTTATAGTTTGCCTTTTTTGAAAGAAAGCCCTGATTAAACGTAGCTCCACAGCGCGGGCATCGAAGCGTGGTTAAATTCCGGTTTTGGGATTTGTTTTCTCAGCTCGTCCGAAAAAACGCCGTCAACACGAAAGCTGAAAGACAAGCCTTTGCCCGCGTTACTGCCGTGAAACTGATTGACCGAGTCGAACCAGGCGGAATACGAATCAACATATAATTTCTCGCCGGTTTTGTGATTGAGCATATAAAAAGGCTTGTTTTTATTTGTGCGAAACCAGAGAAACTCGTGGCAAATGTCGGTTTGGAGATGGTCGCGGTGAGCGGGAACTTCCGCGCCCGTATTGTCATAAATAATCAGGATTCTGCCGGTCGCTTTGAATGGCAATCGGGAAACAAACTGCATCACATCGGAAAATTCGTCGGCGGCTTCGGTCGGCTGCCATAATTCCGGTTTGTTGAGGTCCTGATAGTTGTAAGGCACGTCGGGTTTCGTTTTCGTCAGCCAGATTTCACGAACGCCCGGTTTATCGGGCGCGGCGCTGTCCAAACGATACTGATTCCAAAAAAAAGAATCTTTTTCCGTTTGAATATGGCGCTCGATTCTTTCGGTAATGTAGCCGTCCAGAGATTTTAATTCTTCGAGGTCTATAATTTCGTCAAACGATTTGTAACAGGGATATTTGATGCGCGCATCAACTTCTTTTTCGATTAAGCCGGTGTCGTCTTTTAGCATTTTTCTTCAAACCTTCAATTTAATCATCTTAAATCAAAATCGCGAATTTGTCTGTATATTCTATAACAAAAATCGGCGTAATATAGACAATCACTTTTTTAAAGGCATAATTTTAAAGAGTTGTTTTCCAGAGCTAAACCAATGAAAAAATACTTGAAATGGTCGGCTATCGTCCTGGCGCTGATTTTTGTCGGAATTCAATTCGTCCGCCCGGCGCGGATGAATCCGCCGATTGACGAAACCGAAACAATTCAAGCCAAACTGAATGTACCGCCGGAAATTGATTCGATTTTGGCGCGCTCTTGCAACGATTGTCATTCAAACCGAACCGAGTGGGTTTGGTACAGCAATGTTGCGCCCGCATCGTGGTTTATGGCATATCACGTCGAAGAAGGGCGAATCGAGCTTAATTTTTCCGAATGGGGAAAGCTTTCGCAGGGCAGAGCTTCGCGCAAGCTCGAAGAAGTTTGCGAACAAGTCAACGCAGGCGAAATGCCGGTTTGGAATTACGTTTTGCTGCATCCGTCGGCGCATTTAACCGATACGGACAAAAAAGCGCTTTGCGATTGGGCAAAACGCGAACAGGGAAAAATTGATGCCATTTTACCTCAGGCGCAAAATTAATTGCCCTTCGCAACGAAGCAAATAAACGCTCCGAAACGCTTTTGATTTCCGCCAATTTAAATATTGCAGTATAGAAAAGGCGAAATAATTATTTCGCCTTTTCTATACTGTTTTGCAAAAGCCCGCAATTGACTGAACCAAAAATTCGGAAAACTCGTTAAAATTGATTGGGATTATTTTTATTTTCTGATTCGTTGACAGGTTGTTTGGCTTGTTGAACGGGACTTTTCTCCGGTTCCACGGCGGATTCGGTTTTGTTTGTTTCGACAGCAGTTGTATCTCCCGGCAGCGGCTGTACGGGCGGTGTGGAAACGAGCGAGGTTTCGGTTTGAATCGGCTCGATTTTCGTTGCTATTTGAGGCGGAGGCGCAACAGGTTTTAAAGGCTCTAAGATTCCTGCTCTATCAGAAATCTCATCGGGCGAAGCGCTCAAAACATCGTTAAATTCCTTAAGCAGCATTTTGCGAAGTTGACCGTTTTTACCCAAAATCTGGACTTCCGGTTCTCCCTTGACCGGCGTTGTTACAACCACAAATGCCAAACGCGAGTGATTCTCGAAATCGCGGTTCTCAATTTTATTTCCGCTCCCGTCATAAGAAACCGAGATTTGCGAATTATAAGCTCCAATTCTCGTTTCTTTTTTCCGGCTGGAATTTTCGGAGGCGAAAGAAGCCTGCTCAGTGCCGGGTAAAACATCCGAGCCTGCCGCCGGCGGCGCATTGTTATTTTTGAGGATGTCCGAAGCCTGGCTGTTCTTAGACCTGGAACAACCTGAGGAAATCATTAATGCAAATAAAATCGACAAAAACAGAAGATTCTTTTTCATATCCTGAGCGCGTAAAACAATTTTACTTTTGGCTGAATAACAAATAGCTGCGTTTTCGCTTTTAAAATTTTAAGCTAGCGACAATTACTTCTCGGCAATGCCGATAACAAAGTTGCTGATACCGAGAAGCCCGTTGTTGGCGGCGCTTGAATTGAAAACGATTTCAGAGTTTCCGCCGCCCGAAGTCTCATATCTCGGACCCAAGAATCCGCTTAGGGCAACAGCCGAGTCGCCTAAATTGTTTTTATCATACGGTACGACCACTATGTTTCCTTCTAAGATTCCGCTGCCGCCGCCGCTTCGCTCAAATCCTGCTGCTCCGGTGACGATAATGAGTCCTTTAAAACGGAATGCACCTTTAAATTCCAGCTTTCCGGTGCAGACCAAAATTCCTCCGCCGTCCGTATTAGGTTCGAATGTCGCATTGCCGTCAATAAACGTAATGCCTTTTCCCGTATAATAATCTCCGATGCCGTCACTTTCGGAAGGAGTTGAAGTAAAGTATCTGCCTGAGTTGTAAGCGACCGTATATAGATTGTCTGGACCGTTGAAAAGCGTATTGTGCAAGCTTGTCGCATTATACAACCAGTCGGGCATTTCATCTGCCACATTGGAGGCTCTTCCGTCGAGCCAGGGTTTTCCGTCATTAACTTGCGTGTTGACATTAGTGAGATTTGTGTCGTTGGTCACACCGATTGGGGGAAGATTGATGTTTGAAACAACGTCGTCACCCTTAATTTTCTGAGCGTTGGAATTGCCCGCGCTAAAATGAAATCCGTTTGTGCGACCGACCAAAGTTAAAGTGGCGGGCGCTGACAACCCATCGAAAAAGTTTTTCCGAATAATAGCTTCAAGCTGTTTTTGCGCACCGCGCGGTCCGAAACCGGTTGAACGCAAGACGAGGCGCTGCGGTTCGACGGCGGTGACATTTCCTTCAATTTCCGTTGTGGGCAAACCCGCAGTTAATTCTCTACTGTTATTCAAGTTCTTAATAGTAATAAGACTGCCCTTTAGCTCCAAAACTCCTGAATCGAAAGTAAACTTAACATTCCCGGTCGCCGTGCCTCCGGTTACTGTTCCCCGAACCACTTTCGTAGCCTCGTATGGTTTAGTCATCTTATAGATGATTTCAAAGCGGACGCCGTCCGACGGAAGTGTCCCAACTCCCAACACTGTAAAGCTTCCAAGTTTTGCAGTTGCTCCCAAATTTGTTGAGACGTTAAGATTTGTAGTTTCTGCGACTGCGGGCGCGCTGTATGAAAGGGTGAGATTACCGTTGCTGTAGGTTTGATTCTGTAAGCCACCGATTTTCCATTTCTCAATTTTGTAAGAAAGCAAGGTGGTTGTGTTATCGGGGTCTAAAATTTGGAGGCTAAAACCCTGCCCGGTTAGATTATTGATTACTACGCGACCGTCATTATTATAAGCCAGCCAGCGTGATAGTCTCGGGAAAGCCGTATCGCCGGCAGCGTTTGAAGTACCGACTTGTACGGCTTTGCGGTAATCAATTTCATTGGCGGTGTCGTCCTCGGATTTATTCGGATCAATCAAGGGCGATGGATTAACAGGGCTGCTATCATTGCTATCGTTTCGGAAAACATCGAGCGCGGATTGAATACCGCTTTCCGCGGCATAATACGCCTGCTGATCGGCGACCGCGTCAGTGACGTTGGCGGTATTCAATGTAGCCGCGAAAAGCAAAGCGCTTCCCGCAACCAGCAGCAACATAGAAATTAACAACACCGTGACGAGGGCTGCTCCTCGCTCGTTTTCCCGGTTTTTGATTTTGTTTTTTTGTTCGCTAATGTTTTCCATAATCCGACTCCTCAAAATTAGTCTTAGTATTGATAGCGCATATACTCGGAGTTTCTAAGAGTCACATCCGATTTTAGAGTAACGGTTCGGCTGGTCAATTGATTAGGCTGTCCGGCTGTGGGGTCAAGTCGAACTACTACAGTAATTGTGACGCGCCCCGTATCGTTGGTAGGAACGACTTTTGATGTTGCGGTTGAGGTGCTTCCCGAATAATCAAAATAATCAAACTTCACATCACTAATTTGGTTGACGATAACGGTTGTTGCTGGATTTGCAAAGCGGTCGTAACGCAGAATTGATTGAGTGGAATTATCGAAATAATATGTTATATCTTCGTTGGGATCGTCGGTTTTCAGGGTTATGATTGAGCTGCTTGAGTTGCTATTGTTTGAGTTTCCTGGCTGATATATCTCGTCATTTATCACATTGGCGCGAAAATGTAATCTTTGCGCGTTTGAATCTGCGGTAACGACTCCATTAGTTTCTAAACCGTAGCCGCTGTTGGCGATTTCTCTCGACATCGCGTCAAGTGCAGCCTGTGCCGAAATAAGCGCGTCCGTACGTTGACTTTCTCGCGCCCGCGTTCCGAATGCTCTGAAAAGCAGAGTTGAAGCCGCGCCAAGCATAACAAGTATTACGGTCATTGCGACTATCAATTCAATGAACGAAAAACCGCTTTGATGATATTTGTTTTTATGCTTCATATATTTTCACTTTACGCTTAACTTCTTAATTGCTTCGCACGCGGCGGAAAACGGCTCTGGTCTGAAGGGCTGTAACCCAGGTGGCGCTGGCATTTTGCGGAGTGACTGTCACAGTAATTTCTTTTAAAGTTGTAGTTGACTCATCGTTGCCCGGAATACCATCGTTGAATGGGAAATTATCTACGACTATTTGCACTTGATAAGAGCTTCCGTCAGCAGCTTGCACAGTTTTTAGAGGTTTTGTTCCTCCCTTTAGTAAGTCGTCCGTTCCATTAGCGCTCGGAGTAAACTTCGCAGACCGAAGCTGCTCGACTTCGCGTTGTAAAACGGCTACAGCTTGAGAGCGAGTGTTATTGCCGGTGTTAGACCTGACGGCGTATGCAAAAATTGTGACTACGCTGAGTAAGCAAATCGTTAAAATAACCATCGCAATCATTGCTTCAATCAGCGTAAATCCGCCTTCTATTGTTTCTTTGGTTTCTGAAAAACTGTTATTCCTCGAATCAATTATTAATCTATCTGTACTAATCATTTTATTGTTTGCACCCATTGCTATAGGAACTCCCTTTATCGAAGTTAATATCAATTCGCTGATGGGACTCTGACCAAAGGATTTATGTTTGCGTTTTCAGAAACATTGGTGAGACCGGTTGGATTTGCCGGAGCAGTAGCAGCGTAACCTCCGGGTGAGATTACTACCGTTCCGGTTGACGAAATTCTGACGAGGGTAGAATTTGTCGAATTTGAGGAAATCGCTCCCTGATTATTGGTGCAATTTTCGTTGCAAATCGTAAAGCCGGGATTTGTCAAATTGTTATCAGCATCAACTGCATGACCGTGACGGTCAAAGTAGATATTGACCGGAAAAGTGCTTATGCCGACAAATCTTCCGGCGTTGCTGCCGGCAAAATTCAAAGTTCGTTTTTCTGTTGCCGTATTTAGCGTTCCGTCTTGATTTAAATCCGTCGTAACGCTAAAAGATTGGTCATTTTCGATTGATACTATTGTTCGTGAGCTTCCTTCCGCGCGGCGTTTGACCGCATCGAAACGCGCTCGGTCAAGATACATTTTCAACTCACGAGCAACGTTTTGTCTTTGCAATTGCAGCTTTGAACGGTCAAAATTTGCCAATGCAAATGCTGTTACAATAAATACCAGGACAATAACTATTAACAACTCAATCAGCGAAAAACCGCTTTGCTTACTCATATTATTTTGCTGCATTTTTTCCTCTTCAGACAAAGCAAATTCAAACGGGAGGGTTAATAACTTCGACAATCTTATAGTGCAAACAATATGCCAATTTGATTGATTTGCAGATAATTGCGATTAATGTGTGTGTTTCTTAAGTTATTAAGTCTGGAATCGAATCCGCTTATTTTGAATTAATTCAGTTTGATTGAATTAGTTTCATTTTGATTAATGTTCCTGGGGAGAGAATTGTAATTTCAAGTGTTATTAAAGCGCGGCTAATGGCTAAAAAGCCGCTAAATTGACATATTTTGTCAGACCATAAGTGACAAAAAAAGTCGGTTGAGAGTTTTCCCAACCGACTTTTTTATGAAATAAATTACTGTTTTAACTCACGGAAAACATTTTTCCGGCACGCTTTCCATCGTATTTTTGATGAGCATATCAACGACCGGTTTGAAATCTTTCCCGTTTTCTTCCCACACGCGAAGCTGTTCGTCAGCCGATGTCCCGCGCTCAAGAATTGTGTGAATGTGTTCGATTTCTTTGCGCGAGCCTAAATCGTCAACTACTTCGTCAACAAAATCGAGCAGCTCCAGAATCAAATCGCGAGCCGGAACTTCTTTTTGTTTCCCTAAATCGAGCAGTTTACCTTGTAAGCCCCAGCGAATGGCGCGCCATTTGTTTTCCTGAATCAGCATCTTGCGATATTCGCGGAAGCCTAAATTTTGGTCAATCAATTTGTGCAGCTTGGCGACAATTGCCTGAAACAGCGCGGCAATCGCTACCGTGTCGTCAACGCGCGTCGGAATGTCGCAGACGCGGAATTCGAGCGTCGGGAAAAACGGGTGCGGTCGCAAATCCCAGTAAATCTTTTTCGCGTTGTCAATACAATTCATCTTGATCAGCAAATTGACGTATCTTTCATATTCGCTGTAATTGTGAAAATGATCCGGGATGTCCGTGCGCGGAAAACGTTTGAAAACCTCAGTGCGATAAGATTTCAAACCCGTGTTAAAACCGAGCCAGAATGGACTGGAATTGGTCAGACACATTACGTGCGGCAGAAAATAACGCGCCGCGTTCATAATCTGAATCCGGCGTTCCGTGTCTTGAATACCGACGTGAACGTGCAGCCCGAAAATCAGCAGGCTGCGAGCGATCATCTGCATTTCTTCAACGATAAATTCGTAACGCGAATCATCGAAAATTTTCTGATCGCCCCAATGCGAAAAAGGATGCGTCGAAGCTGCGACAATCTCCAAGTCTTTTTTGCGCGCCAAACTTGAAATAATGCAGCGAAGCTGCGAAATATCCTGCCGGGCTTCCTGAATGTTATGGCAAACGCCCGTGCCGACTTCAATCATTGATTGAATCATTTCCGGTTTCAGCTTTTCTCCCAAAAGCAGCTTGCCTTCGTCTAAAATCTCCGAAACGTGCGAGCGCAATTCGCGCGTCTTCGGGTCAACAATTTGAAATTCTTCTTCGATTCCGAGCGTAAATTGTTCAAACATAAATATCTCCTGCGGAGTCAGGTCAATGGCAAAATCTTAATTACTGACTTTTAATTTACCATTAACTGTCAACCATAGAATAGCTCGCTCAAGTTGAAGGTACTTGGGTCTTCAAAATATTTTCGATTTCAGGCGTCAGATTGTGAAATCGCACCCCAACGCCGTGTCCCGGATCGCAATAAGCGACCACGCCGTCGAGCGTCAAATCTTGATTGCCCAAGTTCATTCGCAGCAGAAGCGGTGTTCCTTCGGGTAAACGGGCGTCTGTCGCCATATATAAACCGCCGATTCCGATGTCTCTGCTCGTCGCGCGCCCGCGCGCATCGCCGCCGTCGAATTGGATTTCGATGTTAACGGGGCGGCGGTCAAATTGTCTGCGGTTGTCGGTTGAGGATTCTTCGATTTCTAGAATGTTTTCTTCTGTCACTTTACTTAAAACACCTTTCGCCGGAAATTTGGGGTAAAACGCGAATAAACGATTGCTTTGTGCCGAAATATAATAATTTGCGGGCGCTTGCGGCATTGCCCGGCTCATTCTAACCGATTTTTTTATTTTTGCTAACAAAATTTTCAAAGCGGCGGCTGTGGTGCAACCAAAAATCGGGGTAGTATTTCAGTTTGAAATCTGAATCAGAGGGGAACGGCATTAGGATTTCCGGCATCCCTGCGGCGGATTATCGCCAACCGTTTGACGCGGCTACCGGTGTTATTTGGAATTTGAACCGGAGCGCAGAGCGGCAGCAAAAAGGGCAGGTGCTATTAGCGGCGAAGAAACCGAAGAGCGCCGCCCGGTGCATCTTCCCCGGTATACCACCGCCGAGTACGAGAATATCCTGTCGCGAACTGCTTTGCGGCAGGATATTCTCGCGCCACTGACGAAGCCGCCGGACACCGAGGCGCCGGAGGGGGCGAGGACCTAGGACTCACTCGGGAAGTTCATCTGGACCGGGACGATGATCGTCGTCGGGAAGTGTTGATCCAGGTCCGTGTAATGTACATATGCACCGGACGCATTATGCCCATCCCAATCTATATCAGCCATCCGGGTCGGATTCGCAACCACAAGTCCATTCGAGTCGAGCGCAACGAGCTCGTCTATGAGCTGCCAGAGCATCCAGACCTTCGTTAACCCATCCGTCGGTCCGCTAACAGTGTAGGTCCTCGTCTGCTCGTTCGTTACTGACGTATCGACCGTGTACGCGAACTCCGCTGTGAGCGTGGCGCTCAACCCTTCAACGCCGGCATTAAGCTCCGCTGTGAGCGTCTGCGAAGCGGATGTCGAGATACCAGAGGTTGTTGTGTAACTATTTTCGTAACTGTCGCCCGGAATGACCTGCGTGTATGATCCGGGAATCAACACCCAGTATGAGCGCATCGTCAGTGTGTATTGCGCGGCGCCCTGCCCATCCCAGTAGTCCAGGAGGGTTGCGCCCGGCGTATCCGGCACGTATTGCGTGTAGGAGTGGGTGTTGGCGGCAGCGAAGATCATCAGGCGGTTCGTCGTCGTCCCCTGCACAACAGAGTCCGACTGTTGCGGAGGACGCCACATGAGTCCTCCAATGGTCGGGAACGGAGGGAAATTCCCATTGGCGAGCAATTTTGCCGTCGCTGGACTAACGTTTGCATGGTCAATCATATCGAGCATGACAGGGCTCTCTTTCAGTGTACTTTTAGTAGCTAACATTTTTCTCCTTTACACTTCTTTATTGTCTTGGGAAGTTAGGCTTGTATAGGCGTTGTTCTAACGAGAAGAAGATTTACCTATGAAATGAATCGAGACATGCTATGGAGCTTTCGCCTTAGTAACGTGCCACAGAAGAGCGTTTAATTATCGCGAAAGAAGGTAACGAGTTGTGTCCAGTGTTGAACAATTAAAGAGAAGTTATCTCCTCTACATATGACATCAAGGAGAGAATGGGGATTCTTGCCGCATGTCATATTTTTAATAATAGCGAGTAAGTCACATACGAAGGGCAGGCGTCTGTACGCAAACACACATAGAGTCCTATCTTTGTTAATTTTTGAAATTGATCCACTACAGAAATCGGGCAGGTTTGACAGCGGTTGACGGGCAAGTTACCATTTTAGCCTGTCTTATTCTGACGTTTTTTTGATCTCAGACGCTTTTGTATATGGGCTTTGCCACCACTGCAATTCACGCCGGACAAGAACCCGACCCGACAACCGGCGCGGTAATCGTTCCGATTTATCAAACCTCGACTTATGTTCAGGAAGGACTCGGTCGTCACAAAGGCTTTGAATACGCCAGAACGCAAAATCCGACGCGCCTTGCGGTTGAAAAAAACCTCGCCGCGCTCGAAGGCGCGCGTTTCGGTTTCGCTTTCGCTTCGGGAATGTCGGCGATTGACGCGACTTTGAAATTGGTCAAAGCGGGCGATCACGTAATCGTTTCCGACAACACTTACGGCGGAACTTTTCGGCTGTTCAACCGTATTCTCTCTGATTACGGAATCGAGTTTTCTTATGTTGACACGACCGACATCGCAAATCTCGAAGCCGAATTTCGCTCGAATACAAAAATGGTTTTCGTCGAAACACCGACCAATCCGGTGATGAGCGTCACGGATTTGCGGGCGGTTTCGGATTTAGCTCATTCTTACGGAGCGCGCGTGGTTTGCGACAACACTTTTCTGTCGCCCGCGTTGCAGCGCCCGATTGAACACGGAGTTGACATCGTTTTGCATTCGACGACGAAATATTTAAACGGACATTCGGACAGCATCGGCGGCTGCGTCTGTTTAAACGATGAAGCGGACGCGGAAAAGCTCGCTTTCGTGCAAAACGGAATCGGCGCGATTCTCTCGCCTTTCGATTCGTTTCTTGTTTTGCGGGGCACGAAAACGCTGGCTTTGCGAATGCAGGCGCACGACGCGAACGGCAGACAAGTCGCAGCGTTTTTAGCCGAACATCCGAAAGTAAAAAAAGTTTTTTATCCGGGTTTGACTTCGCATCCGCAACATGAATTGGCTAAACGTCAGCAAAAAGGTTTCGGCGCGATGATTTCTTTTGAGACGGGTTCGCTCGAAAATGCGCGTAAAGTATTAGAGGCGGTTCGGCTGTGCGCTTTGGCGGAAAGTCTTGGCGGTGTGGAAAGCTTAATTTCGCATCCGGCGACAATGACGCACGCTTCGGTTCCGGTTGAAAAACGCAATCAACTCGGAATCACTGACGGGCTGGTGCGAATTTCGGTCGGCGTGGAAGACATTGAAGATATTTTGGCTGATTTAGATCAAGCCCTCGATTCAATTGCGAATTAACAATTACGAATTACGTATTTATTTGATAATCTAATTCGTAATTCGTAATTCGTAATTCGTAATTCAATAAAAAATGCAGCTTGAGATTCACGTAAAATCCGATGTCGGGCGCGTGCGGCGCGGCAACGAGGATAATTTTTTACTTCTTAATTTGGATTCCGCGCGTTTTGAAACCGGCGGGCGTCCTTCGGTTTCGGCAGATTTTCCGGCGATCAAGCTCGGCGAATCCGGTATCGTTCTCTCCGTTTCCGACGGAATGGGCGGGGCGCTTGCGGGCGAAGTCGCCAGTCAAATGGCGGTCGAAACCGTCCGGGATATTCTGCTCGGCGAAGATTCGGAGATTACGCTCCAGCCGGACGCCAGAGATTCCCTTATCAAACAACTTTATTTTTCCGTACTGCAAGCCAATCGCCACATACACCGCAAAGGTCGCACCGACTCGCAGTTTAACGGAATGGGCGCGACTTTGACCTGCGCCGCCGCTGTCGGCAATTCGGTTTATCTGCTGCAAGTCGGAGACAGCCGCGCTTATCTAATTCGCGGCGGCAAAATCGAACAAATTACCAAAGACCAATCTCTCGTTCAGCAATTGATTGATTCAAATCAGATTTTGCCCGAAGAAGCGGAACGCCACGCTCTCAGAAACGTGATTTTGCAAGCCCTCGGCGCGCAGAGCGAGATTTATCCGGTCGGGTGCAGCTTTGAACCGCGACGCGACGATGTTTTGCTGCTGTGCAGCGACGGTCTTTCAAATAAACTGAACGCGGCAGATTTGCTCGAATTCGTGCAGCGCGCCGGCGAAGATTTAACCGCAGCCTGCAACGAGCTGGTTCGCGAAGCCAATGCACGTGGCGGCGAAGACAACATCACCGTGATTCTCGCTCGTTTCAAAGGCGACGATTTGCCGGCAGCGGAAACCGAAACGGTCGAAATCATACCGCTATCGTTTGAATAATCTTAATTTAGGGCACAGGGTGTGCGGTCGCAAGCGCGTAGATTTTTTAATTCCCCGCTATATGCGCTTTGCTCTAACCCTTTAAACCCTATTTTATCTCTTGAGAATTTTCACCAGGCAAAGCGGCAGGCTTTCTCCATTCGGGCAAACGGTCGTCTATTCTTCTGACATAAACGGAAGCGCCTTGCACGCGGACGATTTCGACTCGCTCGCCTTCGGTTAAAGATTCTTCGCCTTCCGCCGGATAAGCCGTCCAGACCGAGCCGTAAACCTTGACTTCGCCGCTCTTGAGCGCGCCTTTGCTCGCCGAAACGACCGTCCCGATTTGACCCGGCAAACTGTCAACGCCGGATTTCAATTCCTGCGAATGAGTAAAATATTTATCCAAAATCGTTCTCGAAAGCGCGGTCAAAACAACGGAAACAATGAGGAAAATCAAGAATTGAAAAGAAACACCGAAACCGATTAACCCGGCAAACGCCGCCGCCAGAGCCGCAATCCCGAAACCGAACAAAACAAATCCGGCGGTAAAAACTTCCGCCACAATCAGCAAAACACCGAGAATCGTCCACAAAATCCACGCCCAATTTTCCATAAACCGAAAACCGGCTACACTTTCGCCCGTTGCCGAAAATATTGCAGCAAACTGTCCTCAAACGCAAATTTTCGCGTCTATTTTCAAAGCAATTTCTAAAAATCCATTCGATACACAGCTTCTTTAATTTGCCTATTTCCGACTTCAGAATCAGCTTACAAGAAAGTTTCGGAAGATTGTTATTAATCCGTTATTGAATATTCAATCTGTAAGTCATCTATCAAACAGACAGAAAATACGCTCTTGAATAAAATATTTGATAAAAGAATTTGTTATCTGGAGGGCAATATGTGGGTTGTTGCTTTGGAGAGTTTTAAGCGCTGGCTGGAAAAGTTATTTGATTATTTTAACCGACGCTGATGAATATTGGTTAAATAAAGCCTGTGATGGCATTAAAGTTGCGAGTATATGGAAAAGCAACAAGAATGCACTGAAAGCATCCGCTTTGAACTGCGAATGAGCAAGGGGATTAATGTTGCTGCATTCATTTTGAGTGTAGCGATTTCAAAAACGGGAGAAGAATGATTATGAAACTATTTAACTTATTTAGGTTGGCTCGTATCTCGGCATTGGTTTTATGTCTGATGATTTTGACGGGTGTTTCCGCATCCGCTCAGAATAATAACGGCAATGCAACAGGAGCTACAAGAACTGAGACCAGAACAGTTGAACGCGATAACGATACGGATTGGGGATGGATCGGCTTGCTTGGTCTGCTCGGTTTAGCCGGCTTACTACCGAAAAAGCGCCCGGTCGTAGTTCAAGACGATAATAGAACTGTCCGCAATGACCAAACCACAAACAGAATTTAGAGAATTTAGTTACTCATAAATAAAAACAAAAGCCCTGAGGATTTTATAAGCCTCAGGGCTTTCATTTTGTACGCCCGTTCTTTGGAATACGCTCGATTCCGGCTTCTAAATCAACTTGCAAGACAGTTTCGGATAACTTTCTGGGTTTGGAATCAGTGCAAAATGAATGAATAATTTTGGTGTTTAATTTGGAGTAAATTCAGATTTCTTCTTGCATTCAAAAACCCGTTTTGGTATTATCTAAACAGTC
Source organism: Pyrinomonadaceae bacterium (assembly GCA_036387135.1). Classification (GTDB taxonomy): domain Bacteria; phylum Acidobacteriota; class Blastocatellia; order Pyrinomonadales; family Pyrinomonadaceae; genus JALZCH01. Next base: position 112,860 of record DASVUH010000062.1, read on the forward strand.
AGTGGTTGCTAGTTAGTTAGTTAGATAGTTAGTTGATTAGTTAGTTAGTTAGTTCAGTAGCTATTTAGTTAGTTGCTTAGTTAGTTAGTTAGTTAGTTCGGTAGCTACTTAGTTAGTTAGTAATCAACCACGACGAAAAAAACACCCGCTTGGATGTCAAAATCCGAGCGGGTTTTCTTTTTTAATCTGTTTTGCCAGCTATGATTTTTCTGAATAGCTCCAGAGACAATACTAATTTTCTGTTCTCTGAGAAACACTCGCCAATTATTTAAAAATCAGATTTACGGGTTTTGGATAGATATTAAAGCACCTAAACTAACATTACAGTATACGCTTTAGAACAGAATAACCTTTTGAGCGACATATTTATTGCCATCACATTTTTGTGATATTATCCATTCGTCCTTTTCTGATTCCACAATTGTCGCCTGTCAAAACCAATAGTTTTTCATTGTGACGATTGTTCGATTCAACAAACTTTAAATAATAAGGTGAACATTCAATGCAGCCTACTGCTCTGTCAGAAATCGGCAATCAATTTTTAGCTCGTTTACCGGAAGAAGAATACAAACAATTACTGCCTGACCTCGAACAAGTAAAAATGCAGATCGGCGATCCTATTCAAGAGCCGGGCGAGATTATTAAAGACATTTATTTCCCGATAAATTGTGTTATCTCACAAGTCACAGCTCTTAAAGATGGATTCAGTGTCGAAGCCGGAGTAATCGGCAGAGAAGGTTGTTCAGGAATCGAGATTGCGCTCTTAAATAAAACTTCGCCTCGTTCTACACATATTCAACTGCCGGGCGACAGCTTGCGGATAAAGGCAGATAAATTCAAAGCGGCATTGGAGCAGAACAGTGGTTTAGATAAATTGATACGGCGATTTACTTTCGCTTATCTGGCACAAGTGGCTCAAGTTGTATCCTGTAACTCTCACCATCGAATTGAGAAGCGTCTGGCAAGATGGATGTTGATGTGCCACGACAGAACAAACGGAAACGAATTACACATTACACAGGAATTTATTGCACAAATGTTGGGCGTACACCGCCCCGGCGTTACAATTGCCATCTTTTCACTCAAAGACGCAGGACTTATCAGCAATCAAAGAGGAATTATTACTGTTGAAAACAGAGCGGGTCTGGAAGAATTCACTTGTGAATGTTACGAAGCAATCAATAACGAATACAACAATTATCTCCAAGCGGGTATTTATTGAAAACTCCGTTATGCTGCTTTGTAACTCGAATTTGAGGTTTAGAAACAGCAAAAGCGAGCAATTTTGCTGACTTAGCTTTTGAAATACTGAAGCGAGAGCCGGAAAACACCATCCCGGACTTTTAATAGAATTGATAACAAACCGCGTTCAAAGACAAATTTTCGCGGCAAATATCAATTTTGGACAAAACGGCGCGCGTCGTGCTATTTTCTTATCTTGTGTCGGGGTGGCGGAATAGGTAGACGCACAAGACTTAGTTCTTTGAGCATCAGAGGCGAAATCTTCTGTATGAATGGAGTCAAATTCGGTGAAACCTTTAATCTGGCAATACCGAGCTAAGTTTGAAAACATTTTCGTTTTCAAAAAAGTGTAGAGACTTGACGGCTCCCGCCTGACTGCTGATTTTACAGTAAAAGGCGAAGGTAAAGTCCAGACCACAAACAGCAATTTTGCTGGCGGCGAAAGCCGTAGTTGGTAAGAAAATCTTGCGCCTTTAGGGGCGTGCGGGTTCGATTCCCGCCCTCGACACCACTGTTAATAAAATAAAAAGCCGATAATTCGATATTTACTCGATATTATCGGCTTTTTTTGTGTCTAAATTAATGGCTAAAATATCCAAAGCGGCTAAAATTCTACTTTTTTAGTCACGTTACGGACACGATTGGAGATAAATTAAAACTACAAAGGTGTAACGGAGAAGTCTGTTAGTCCAAGCGGTTTTAACATATCAAGCATTTGTTTAGGCGTTAGTTCTTGTATGAGGGCTACTGTTAGTTCACTCTTATCATTAAATTGATATACACCAATCACTTTTTCATTTTCTTCAAGAAATTTCATTACTTCGCTTAATCTACTTTGAGGAATATGATTGATAGTTATTTTATAAGTTAAAGAACGTAGTGCCCAAGCATCCGGCTTTTTAGCTTCTGATCTTCTATTGCTTGAAGCCTCAATCCTACTTATGACTTCTTGAATATTATCAAGACGTTCAAGAAAATACTTCTCGGTATCATTTTTAGCAACAACTTCTCGCATAACTTTAGCTTCAGCAACTCGATAAATAGGATTGTCAGACTCACTTTCTGAAATAGCTTCATCAACTGCTCGATTCAATGCTTCGCGCAGTTCAATAACTCCCTCCATATCATTAGTGAAAAATATTGTTCTTTCATCAGAAACGTCGAACGGAAGTTTGGTGCCTAATTCGGCTAAAATAATCGTCGGAAGCCTGACAGCGTGTCTTACCGCCAATTCGTACATTACGTTTGGATTTAAGCCTGTTAAATTAGCAATTACGAGCTTGTCATAAAGTAAATGCTGGATAACTTGTCTGGTAATTGAGCCGGGAGCATCAATCTCGTGAGCAACAACTACCTTAAAATCAAATTCCTGTAGAACTGGTCTAATTACTGATCGAATCATTCCGTCAGTTGCGCGCCTTGTAGGAGAATTATTATCTCCTATTGGCGTAATTACAAAACAGATGTTTTCCTCAGCAGTTTTTTCGTCAGTGGCTTCTTTCTTTTCTGTTTGATTCGCTTTTGCCATAAAGACTCCTGTTTTTCGCAAATTTAAAATTTCAATAGTAAATCTAAAAACTCGTCAAAGCTCATCTCGCCAGAGCGTAAGTTCTCAGAAATCTCTCGCTCGGGCTGGTTATATAGCATTATATCGCACGTTAAAGTGTATAAATTAAGCCAGCAATCTCTTTAAGAGTAAAATTAACCTACCCGGGTTGGAAACAGAAATTTCGGCAGTTCAGTCCATTACCGGACAGTCAGACGCAAGCGAAATCTTATACTATTATTCTCATAACAGCCGCTAGGGACGGCGGAATGCTGTTTTTTAATTTGAAATTATGAAGAAAAAAGGCGAGTGGACGATAAAAGAAACCGCTCAAAAATTCGAGTGCGAGTTTTTTGAGGTGATTGAGGACTTAGTTATCAAACCTGACGGTTCGGACGGTTCTTACCAGACAATTAAAATGAAACCGGGCGTTAATGTTTTGCCGCTCGATGAAGACGGCAACGTTTATTTAACGACGCAGTACAGATACGCTCTCGAACAGGAATGCGTCGAAGTTATCGCGGGCGGAATTGAGAAAGGCGAAACGCCGCTCCAATCCGCTAAAAAAGAAGCGCACGAAGAATTGGGCATCGAAGCCGAAGAATGGCACGAATTCGGCATAATGGATGTTGACACTTCGATTGTAAACTCGCAGGCGCATCAATTTCTCGCGCGCAAATTAAAATTCAAAGAACCCGAACAGGAAGGTTCGGAAAATATCAAAGGCATAAAAGTATCGTTAAAAGAAGCGGTCGAAAAAGTTTTGCGCGGCGAAATAACGCACGCGCCGAGCGCGACTTTGATTTTGAAAGCTCACGTTTTTTTGCAGCAAAATAATCAGAAATAACGGCTTGGTGTTAAAGAAAAACGGCACTAAATTTCGCCTTGCAAGATGTTTCGTATTTTTGATTTTACAGACGAATCAACTCCGCAGGAAAACGCCTCCAAAAAACTCGGAAATTTGGGCGAACAACTGGCGGCGGAATTTTTAACGCGCAAAGGCTTTCGGCTGGTCGCGGCAAATTTCGTCGTTCCGGTCGGCAGAAATCGTCTCGGGGTTTTGATCAACACTGAAATTGATTTGATTGCTTACGACGGCGAAACGCTTGTTTTCATCGAAGTAAAAACGCGCCGCTCGGACGATTTTGCCGCGCCGGAACGAGCCGTAGATTTGCGTAAGCAGCGCCAGATTACGCGTGCGGCGCGCGCTTATCGCCGCATTTTCCGAATCGAAGGAGCGTTTCGTTACGATGTCGTCGGCATCGTTTTGCCGGATGAAAAAAGCAAACCGAAAATAAATCTGCTCGAAAATTTTTGGACTGAAAGCAAATTTCGCAAACGCTCTTGGTCGGGAATGATTTTCGCCGATTAAATTTGCTGAAAAATCGAAAAATTCCAACTTCCTGGAAATTTTACAATCCGACAACGAACATTTACACTCAGCCTGCCGTAATTTAAAATAGCCTACAGTTCTCAACAACACAGGAGTTTAAAATGCATCAATATCTAAAGTTTTTTGTTCTCGGCGTTATTTTCTGCGCCGTGTTTCTGACAATTCCGAACAACAATGCGCAGGCTCAAATGCCGCCGCTGATTGACCGCGAGATTTTCTTCGATAACCCGGAAATCGCCGGAGCGCAAATCTCGCCCGACGGCAAATTCATCGCTTTTCGCAAACCGCTCAAAGGCACGATGAACATCTGGGTAAAAAGAGCAGACGAGCCTTTTGATAAAGCCCGCCCGCTCACAAACCGCACCGACCGCCCGATTTCAAATTATTTCTGGTCGGAAGACGGCAAATATATTTTGTTTGTGCAGGACAAAGGCGGCGACGAAAATTTTAACGTTTATGCCGTTAATCCGGCGGAAGCTCCGGCGTCAGGCTCGGAAGTTCCCGCAGCGCGTAATCTAACCGATGCTAAAAACGTGCGAGCCTTTATTTACGGTGTGCCGGAAACCGACCCGGATGTTATCTATGTCGGAATAAACGAGCGCGACAAAGCGTGGCACGACGTTTATAAAGTAAAAATCTCGACCGGCGAGCGAACTCTCGTGATGGAAAACAAAGACCGCTTGCAGGGGGTAATTTTCGACAACACCGACAAGATGCGGCTGGCGATGCGCGTTCCGCAAAGCGGCGATACGGAGATTCTTCTTCTCGACGGCGAGAAGCCGCGCGTAATTTATACTTGCAGCGTGTTTGAAAGCTGCTCGCCCGTGCGTTTTCACAAAGACAACAAACGAGTTTATCTGACGACGAATAAAGGCAATCCCGATTTGGCGCAGCTTGTTTTGCTCGATGTCGCCACAGGAAAAGAAGAATTGGTGGAAACCGATCCGATGAAGCGCGTTGACTTTGGCGGAGCGGCATTTTCCGACGTAACCGACGAGATCGTCGCCACGACTTACAACGACGAGCGTGTGCGTTATTACTTCAAAAACAAAGATTTTGAGGACGCTTACAAATTCATCCAGGGCAAGCTGCCAAACAGAGACATCAATTTCGTTTCTTCGACGAAAGACGAAAATCTGTGGCTCGTTGCCGCCAACAGCGATGTCGAACCGGGCGAAGTTTATCTGTTCGACCGCAGAAATAAAAAATTGACGCTTCAGTACAAATCGCGCGAAAAACTTCCGCGCGAAGCTCTCTCGCCGATGAAAGCCGTCCGCTATAAATCGTCGGACGGAATGGAAATTCCGGCGTTTTTGACTTTGCCGAAAGGCGCGGCGGCGAAAAACCTGCCTGCCATTATCGTTCCGCACGGCGGACCCTGGGCGCGAGATTTTTGGGGCTACAACTCGATGGCGCAGTTTCTGGCAAATCGCGGCTACGCAGTTTTGCAGCCGAATTTCCGCGCTTCGACAGGATACGGCAAAAAATTCCTCAACGCCGGAAACAACGAATGGGGTCAAAAAATGCAGGACGATTTGACCTATGGCGTCAGATATTTGGTCGAGCAAGGCATTGCCGATCCGAAACGTGTCGGAATTATGGGCGGAAGTTACGGCGGATACGCGACGCTCGCCGGCGTTACGTTCACGCCGGAACTTTACGCGGCGGCGGTGGCTATTGTCGCGCCATCGAATTTGAGAACTTTGCTCGAAACGATTCCGCCGTATTGGGAAGCCGGACGAACCATTTTTTACAAACGAATGGGCGACCCGAACACGCCTGAAGGCAAAGCGCAAATCGAACGCCAATCGCCTCTGTCGCACGTCGCGAAAATTAAAACGCCGCTGCTCGTCGTCCAGGGCGCAAACGACCCGCGCGTTAACAAACGCGAAAGCGACCAAATCGTTATCGCCCTGCGCGAGCGCGGATTCCCGGTCGAATATATGGTCGCGCCGGACGAAGGACACGGTTTTGCACGTCCCGTCAACAATATGGCGATGTTTGCCAAAGCCGAAAAGTTTCTGGCGAAATATCTCGGCGGGCGTTTTCAGGAATCAATGACGCCGGAAGTCGCCAGGCGTTTGGAGGAAATCACGGTTGATCCGAAAACCGTCACGCTGGCGCAAAAAGCCGAAATGAACTCTGCTCCGGCGGTTAGCGTCTCCGGCAAATGGAATCTAACGGCGAATGCGGGCGGTCAGGAACTCCCGATCACGATGGATTTGACGCAAACCGGCGGCGATTTTTCGGGTTCGCTGAACTCAATGATGGGCGGCGGCAAAATCGAAAGCGGAAAAGTCAGCGGTAAAAACATCGTCGGAACGGCGCGCGTAGAGGTGCAGGGACAATCAATGGAACTCAAAATCGAAGGCGTGATTGACGGCAATAAAATAACCGGAACATTAGCCGGTCCGGGATTGCCGCCGATTTCTTTTACCGGCGTAAAATCAAACTAGAATTAATTTCTAATTTAGAAAAGAGGCGAATCAAAATTCGCCTCTTTTCTTAGAGCAAATTTCAATTTGTCGAAATACAAAAGAAGAAAATTAACAGGGATAAAAGAGATAAACCAAAAACAGGAAATATCCCTTTTCCCTTTCATCCCTGTTAATTCTTTGTATTTCAATAAATTGAAATACAATTTATTTGTTTAGCAAAATTAAGCTGTCCGTTCTATTCAATTTTGACGCCGTAAGCCAGACCGTCGCCGATTGGTAAAATCTGCCCACAAAGCTGCGGATGATTGACAAATTTTTCGTTGAATTCGCGCAAAGCCCAGGTCGAATTTTTGTATCTTTCCTCGCGAACTTTTCCGGCGACTTGCCCGCCCCACAAAACGTTGTCGGCTAAAATGACGCCGCCGGTTTTTAAAAGCAGCAGCGATTTTTCGAGATATTCCGAATATTCTTCTTTAACGGCGTCGAGATAAATCAAATCGTAGGTTTCGGCTGTGAGTTCCGGCAAAACTTCCAGAGCCGCTCCACGCTTGATTTCGACTCGTTCTCGCAAACCGGCTCGCATTAAAAAATCCTCAGCCTGATTGATTCTTTCGCCGTTCAACTCAATCGCCGTCACCGTCCCGTTTTCCGGCATTCCGCGCAAAAGAAAAAACGCTCCGTAACCGATTGCCATCCCGATTTCCAGACATTTTTCTGCTTTGATTGCGCGCACCGTCGTTTCCAGAAAAAGAGCGGTTTCTTTATCGGAAATCGGCACGTCTTGCTCCGCCGCAAATTGTTCCATTTCCGCCAAAACGCCTTCGCTCGCGGGCAATAACTTGTCGAGATAAACGGCTTGTTCAGGTTGTAAGATTCTGTCAAATCCGAGTTTCATACAATTATCTCAACGCAGAGACGCAGAGGCACAGAGAAAACATAAATAATTCTCTGTGCCTCTGCGTCTCTGCGTTGACTTTTACTGGCTAGCCTGCGTGTCCGTGTTTGAATTTTCAATTATAAACAACGTGATTTCAAGGCGGCGATTTTTTGCGCGGTTGGCAGCAGTCGTGTTCGGAACGAGCGGGAAAGTCGCGCCCGCGCCGTTGGCTTGGAGACGCGATTGCGGAATGCCGAATGAAACCAGCTTATCGGCAAACGTTTTGGCGCGCTCCTGCGTTAAAGTCATCAGTTCGTCCGGGTTTCCTTTATCGTCGGTGTGCGATTCGATAACCATTCGATAATCCGGGTTGTTGACTAAAAGCTGCGCGAGCTGCTGCAATTTGCCGTCGGCTGCGGCGGTCAGATTGGCTTCGCGCGGATTGGTAAAAGCGAGTTCGGGAATTGTTAAAACGATTCCGCGCCCATTGTCGCGCACAGCGCCGAACTGTTTGAGCGATTGTTTTAAAACCGGTTGCGCGTCGCGGATTCGCTGAAGGCGTTCTTCGGTTTGGCGCTGCGCTTCCACCGCCTGGCGCTCGCCTTCCATTCGGGCGAGCCGCAATTTAGCGTCTTCCGATTCGCCGCGCAATTTGGAAATTTCATCGCGCAGGCGTTGATTTTCCGAGCGCAAATCCGTAATCACTTTTGAATAATTTCCGGCGTCGCGTTCCGACAATTCACGCGCCCGGCGTTCGCGGTTAAGCTCGTCCTGCAATTCCTGCAATTGACGCTGGGCAGAGTCGGCTTTATCTTCCGCTTTGCGAACTTCGGCGTCGCGGCGCTGCGCTTCATTGCGTTTCTCGCGCGCGTCTTTGCGAATGACGGCGGTTTCCTCGGCTCTCGCGCCAGCCGCGATTGCCTGTCTGGATAGAATGTCAACCTGATCTTCCGGCTGATTGCCGCGCCAGGCGTTTTCGGCTTGTTCGAGAGATTTTTGCGCGTATTCAAACTCGACGGTCGCATCGCGCTCCGCGCCGGAGTATTTCGCCAGATTTATCGCTTGGCGCGCGCCCAAAAGCGAAACCGGCGTTCGGACATAATCGGTTTCGGCGATTTCCGGTACGCGCGGATCGCGGAAATAATCCGACGAATTGCCGAAATACTGCACGTTAACGACCGAAGCGATGTTTCCGGCTGGCGAGATGTTTTCCAAAATCACCGCTTTTGAAGGTTCTTTGACGAGATAATGCGGCTCGGCTGTGACGATTAAAGCAAAAGTCTGCAAAGGCGTCGTGGCGACAATTCGAGTGTCAAAGATAGTTCCCGTCCGGCGTTTGATTTCGGCGAGATTATCAACTCTGCCTTCGGGCGTTATCGCCCAGACGACAAAAGTCGTGTAGGCTGCGCCAAGCTCGTAAGGTCGCGGCATATTGTCGAGCGATAATTCGACTTTCGTCCCGCTTTTGTTCATTCGTTTGACCGAAGCCGAGCCGCGCAGACGCGGAAAACGGGTTGTGCCGCGAAACTGCACGTTGATTTCCTCGCCGAGCGGATAAGTGACCGCGACGGTTTTGCGCGGAACATCCGATTGCGCCGCGACCGAAACGCTTAACAAAGCCGCCATCACGAGCGCGGCGAGAAGCGTGCAAAAAATGCAAAATACCGAATGAGCTTTGCGAAATTCAAGTTTACTGCTTGTTTTCATAATTGCGATGCCTTTTGTTTTGGATTATTCGACCGAGAGAGTGACTACATCCCTTGATGCGTTTTACAAGTCGGACTGTTGCCCGCTGCCCGAATTACCGCGCTTATGCGATTCAAGAGTAGCATCTCTTTTTGCGTCCTTTGCGATAATCCTAGCGCTCTTTGCGGTTAAGTTTTTCTTCAGAATTAAACCGCAAAGAACGCAAAGGTTTTACGCAAAGGACGCGAAGAAGGTTTGATTCTTAATTTTCAATCACTATTTCGGATTCGCAACGCTCAACAAAATCAGCCGACAAAATAAGTATGCGATGACTTTGTTTCTCTGGCAATGTCAATCGGCATTTTTTCGCTTTTAAAGTCTGATTTTAATTCCGCCGTTAAAAATTCGCCCTTCGGTGTGTGTATAAATCTCGCTGAAAGTCGGTTTTTGATGCGGCGGGAAAACGACCGTTCCAAATCGGCTCTGGCGCGTGTCGGTGATGTTTTCGGCGTTGACGAAAAGACTGAATTTGCCGAAATTCTTTTCGCCGAAAATGCCTGAAACCCAATAAGGTTTCGTCTTAAAACGATTGCTCAAAAACTGGCTGCCCGTGTAATACGCTTCAAATCCGATTTTGAAATTCTCCTCTTTTTCAAACAGCAGCGCCGAATTCAGTTTGCTTTTCGGCGTTAGCGGCAGAAATTGATTGCCCGCAAGATAACCAGCTTTCGCATTGGTAAAAGTGTAACCGGCAAATAACTTTACAATGTCGTAAGAAAGCCGGGCGTTTGTTTCAAAACCGGAGCTTTTAACGCTCCGATCTGAGTTATCAAAGCTGAATGCTCCATTACCGAATCCCAACAAAACGAGCGGATTATCAATTTCCGTGTAGAAAAACATTTGATTGAGCGAATAAAAAAACTTTTCGCCAATCGTGTTGCGGTAATTTACGTCGAAAGTTCCGCCCAGACTGCGCTCGGCTTTCAAGCGATTGCCAATCGGCAGGACGTTTTGAAAAAGCAGCGTTTCGGCTTCTTCGGTAAAAATGCTCGGCGTTTTGTAGCCCAAACCGAAGCTCAAACGGCTGCTCAAATTGTCGGTAAACCTGTAAAGCAACGACACGCGCGGGAGCGCAAACGCGCCGTAATCCTTGACCGCATCGAGGCGGAATCCCGCCTCGACGGAAAGTTTATCGGTGATGTTGAAATTATCCTGAACGTATCCGCCGAATGTCGTGCGCGTTTCATCGCGCGGATTTAAATTCAACCCCGTTTGTTTTTCCTTAAATTGGTCGTAAACCGCGTTAAAGCCGAAAACGAGCGCGTGATTTTTAATCGGATGAAAATATGAAACGTCAGTGTATGAATTGAATTGACGACCTTTGAACCGATAATCGGGAATTTCGATTTCCCGGTTGAAAAATGCGACGCTTTGTTTGGCGACGAATCGTTTGCCGCCCGAAAAATCGCGATCAAATTGCAAAGTCGTAATGTTGCGGAGCGAATTGTTGTTTTCAAAATATTGATGAAAATTGTCCGCACGATTGCGAATAACGAAAACATCGCCGCCTTTGCGGTTTTGATAAGTCGTCGAATTTCCGATCATCAACCGAGTCTTTTCGTCGAGATAAAAGAACGCTCGCGGATTGATATTAAACGAGCTTGTTCTCGGCAGCTCGGTGAAATCGTCGTCATCAACGTCGTATTCTTTTTGATAATTAATTGAACCTAAAAACGTATAACCGAAACGGCTGAATTTTCGGGAATTGAATATTGAAAAATCCGTTCCGAGCGCCGACGTTTGATTAAAAATCATTGACGCAACAGGCTCGTTTTCAGGTTCTTTGCTGACAAAATTCACCACTCCGGCAATTGCTCCGCCGCCATAGAAAGTCGCTGCCGGACCTTTGATAATTTCCACCTGTTTCAAATCGAGCGGCGGAATATCCAACAAACTCAGGCTGCCGGAAAAACCGCCGAATGCGGGAAAACCGTCTTTCAAAATTTGCGTGTATCTGCCGTCAAGCCCTTGAATGCGAATCGTTTGCGTGTAGGAAGTGGCGGACGTTTGTTGCACTTTGATTCCGGTGCTTTCGTTGAGAATCATCGAAACGTTCGAGGAACGCATACTGCTTTTTTCGTCCACTTCTTCTTCGTCAATCGCCTCGACGCGCGTCGGCACATCATCAATCTCCCTCCCGGTTCGGGTTGTCGTAATGACGACTTCGCCGATTTCATTCGTGACACGGATAAAAATCGTTCTTTCGCTTTGATCGGCGAGCGGAAAAGCGAATTTCAATTCTTTGGTTTCGTAACCGGCGGAAAATATCTCGATGATTTGTTCGCCATCGGGAACGTTTGTTAATTCGGTTTTGCCGTTTGCGTCCGTAGTCGCAGAAATTTCCGTGTCTTTGACGGAAACTCTTGCGCCGGCGACCGCTTCTTTCGTCTCTTCGTTTTTGATAACTGCCTTAAACGTATTTTGCGCGTAAGCAATTTGAGCCGTCAGTAAAACGGTGAGAAATAAAATAAATTGTTTCACTTTGTCTGTAGCCTCATTGAAATATTATTTCACATTACGGTTTCACAAAAGAATTTCAAACCTTAATTTTCCGCCTGCCTTGACGCTATCTTCCCGCGCTCGTTAAAGTTTAGTTTTCTACAAATGCAGGATTTTCGCCGCTTATTAAAATATTTAAAACCGCATCTGGGCATTTTCATTGTCGCTTTTGCGGCGATGGCGGCGGTCGGTTTGCTCGAAAGCGCGCGGCTGGCGCTGATTGTTCCGGTTTTTAATCAAGCGCTGGCGGTCGGCGGAGAAACCGCCAAACGCTCCGAGACGCTGTTTAATCTGCAAGATTATATTCCCGAATCCGGCATTGAGGCTTGGGCGACGATTGCCGGTTTTCTGTTGGCTTTCTCGATTTTCAAAGCGGTGGCTGATTTTTTCGCGCAGTATTTGATGGCTCGCATCGGGCAAACCGCCGTTTTGCAGCTCCGGCTGGATTTATACTCGCACCTGCTCAAACAGTCCGCTTCGTTTTTTGAAAAACACCGGACGAATTTTCTCGTTTCGCGGCTCGTGACGAGCGCGGCGGCGATTGAATTGACGGTTTCGGCGACAATTCGCGATATGCTGCGCGAAGGAATTCAATTCTTTTGCTTTCTCGGCGCGGCGCTTTTTTTTAATTGGCGTTTAACTTTGGGCGCAATGCTCGTCGCGCCGGTCATTGGCATTTTAACCGCAAAATTCTCGAAAGCTTTAAGAAATCTGGCGCACGAATCGCTTGAAGGCAGCAAAATACTGACCGACACGGCGCAGGAATCGCTCTCCAATCACACGGTCGTCAAAGCGTTTCGCGCCGAAGAACGCGAAAAACAAAGATTTTCCGCCGTTGCCGAACTGATTAAACGGGCAAATTTGCGTTCGGCAAAAATTGCTTCTCTGTCGCCGCAAACAATCGAACTTGTCGGCGTTTTGAGCTTTGTCGCGCTGCTTTATTTCGGGCAGCGCGAAGTTTTTGCCGGCAGACTCGATTCGACTCAGTTTCTCACGTTTCTGCTGTATCTTTTTAGCTGCTACGACCCGTTGCGGAAATTGTCGCGGCTGCACAATTCGCTCGAACAAGGTTTCGCCGCCGCGCGTCACGTTTGGGAAGTAATGGACGAAAATCTCGCGCTTCCTGAAAAACCGAATGCTGTCGAGCTAAAGCCTTTGCGCGAAAAAATCGAGTGGAAAAACGTCTCTTTCAACTACAAAGAAGAACACAAAACGATTTTGCGCGATGTCAATCTGGAAATCGAAGCCGGAAAAATCGTCGCGCTCGTCGGCGAATCGGGCGGCGGGAAATCAACTCTGACCAAATTGATTCCGCGTTTTTACGACGTTTCGGAAGGCGCGATTTTATGGGACAAAACCGACATTCGAGACGCAAAGCTCGACAGCTTACGAAAACAAATCGCCGTCGTCACGCAGGAGACCGTGCTTTTTAACGACACGGTTCGCTACAACATTTCTTACGGAAAACCGGACGCGACCGAGACGGAAATCGAACGCGCGGCAAAAGTCGCTTTCGCGCACGAATTTATCGCCGATTTGCCCGACGGTTATGACACAATCGTCGGCGAGCGCGGCATTTTTCTTTCCGGCGGGCAGAGACAAAGATTGGCAATCGCCAGAGCCGTTTTGTCAGATGCTCCGGTTTTGATTCTGGACGAAGCGACTTCGGCTCTCGATTCGGAAAGCGAACGTCTGGTGCAAAAAGCTCTCGAAAATTTGCTGGAAAACCGCACGGCAATCGTCATCGCGCACCGGCTTTCGACAATTCGCCGCGCAGATAAAATCGTCGTCATGGAACGCGGCAGAATCGCTGAAACCGGATCACACGAAGAACTTTTGGTGAAAAACGGTATTTATCGTAGGCTGTATGAATTGCAATTTGAAACAGTTATCAGTCAACAGTTAGCAGTTAACAAAGACTGATAACTGTTGACTGTTGACTGATAACTGAAAAAAAATGAAATCAATGACCGGATTCGGGCGCGGCGCGTCTTCAGGCGAGAATTACGCGGCGTCCGTTGAATTAAAAACTGTAAACAATCGTTTTCTCGACGTTCATCTGCGGCTCGCATCAGAGCTGCAATCGCTCGAAGCCGTTTTAAAGCGGCAAATTTCTTCCAGACTTTCGCGCGGGCGCGTTGATGTAACGCTCTCGCTCGAACGCACCAGCGAAATCGCTTACGAATTAAACCGCCCGCTGATTGCCGGATATTTGCAGGCTTTGAGTCAATTGCGGCAGGAATTTTCGCTTTCGGGCGAGCCGGATTTAAACGTCATCGCGCGGCTGCCGGGCGTTTTGCAAACGGCGAAAGATGAGCTTGACACCGAAACGCAAAACGGAATCGAAGCCGCGCTCGAATTGGCTTTGACCGAGCTTGAACAAATGCGCGAAATCGAAGGCGAAGCGTTAAAAATCGAAATGTTTTCGCGTCTTGCGGAAATCGAGCGGCAGATCGCCGTCATTGAACCGAACGCCGCCAGCATCACGGAAAACTACCGCGCCCGTTTGCAGAAAAAAATCACCGATTTGCTCGCCAAATCCGACTCGCAAATCGAATTGGATCAAGCGCGTCTGGCGCAGGAAGTAGCATATTTAGCCGAGCGGAGCGATGTTTCAGAAGAATTGGCGCGGCTGAAAAGCCATATCTCGCAATTTCGTGAAATCTGCGAATCAGAGGGCGAGATCGGCAAGCGGCTCGATTTTTTAACGCAGGAATTAAACCGCGAGGGAAACACGATTTTGTCCAAAGCCACCGACATCGTAATCAAAGAAGCCGCGCTCGTCGTCAAAGCCGAAATCGAGAAAATTCGCGAGCAGGTGCAAAACGTTGAATAAATAGTAATTAGTAATCAGTAATTAGTAATCAGCTTTTAAACTGATTACTAATTACTGATTACTTTCTACTGATTTAATGAAGGGTAATTTATTCATAATCAGCTCGCCTTCCGGCGGCGGCAAAGGCACTTTGATTCGTGAAATCTTGAACAGAGTGCCTGATGTCGGTTATTCTATTTCGTTCACTACCAGGCAGCCGCGGCTGGGTGAAATACAGGGGCAGCATTATTATTTTGTTGGTGTTCAAGAATTTGAAAATTTGATTGCGGCGGGCGAATTTCTCGAATATGCAAACGTTCACGGCAATTTTTACGGGACTTCGCGCGGCGAAGTGGAAAAAGAATTGCTGCTCGGGCGCGATGTGATTTTGGAAATTGATGTGCAGGGCGCAGAGAGCATCAAACGTTTGATGCCCGAATCGGTTTCGGTTTTTATTTTGCCGCCGGATTTTGAAACTTTGCGCGAGCGTTTAATCAGGCGCGGAACGGACGCGCCGGAAGTTTTAGCCGTCAGGTTGAAAAACGCGCCGGACGAAATCAGGCGTTTTACCGAATTCGATTATATGATTGTCAACGATGAAAAAGAACGCGCCTTTGCGCAGCTTGCCGCGATTTTTTACGCCGAACGCGCACGCGCCGGACGGATGACAGTAGCGGCGCAGGAAGTTTTGGATACTTTTCCGAAAAACGATTAAACGTTATGTTTTGAGCTTAATTTAAAATTTGATTATTGGAGATGATGATTATGGAAGAAAACGAAAATCTTGATGGAAACGAACAAAAACGACCGCCGGTGATGGATTCAAAATACCGAATGATTCTAGTCGCAGCGCAGCGCAGTAAGCAGCTTCAGCGCAACGCCCGCCCGCGCGTCGGAATGGACGCCGCCAAACACAAACCGACCAGAATTGCGCTCGAAGAAGTAAGAAAAGAGATGGTTAATTTTGAAATCACGGAAGAGTAAAGAATTTTTGACGGAAAAAGGAAAGCCGAATCAGATTTGCTCAATCTCCGGGCTTTCCTTTTTTGTTTTGGCAAGCTCGGTTTTCCATTCGACGTAAGCTGTTGCCGCCTCACGCGCTTCCGCCTCGTGTTTGATGGCGTAATACGCTTGCCATCTAGTTTGCACATCGCGTTTCCCCTGCTCGCGCAGAAAAGCGAGCCATTCTTTCAGATAACCCGTTAAAAACCCGAAAAAACCTTCTCTCGCGTACTGCAAAACGTGCGTCGCTTCGTGGACGATTAATTCAAACGGAGCATAAATTTTTCCTTCGGCAAGATTAATTGTGACAAAAGCCGGGTCAATAAATACGCGCCTTCCGAGCGTGATGCCGCTGATTTTGAATGTGCGGCAAACCACGCTCGCCCAAAAACCACAGTAAATGCTGAATTCGGGCAAAATCAAATTCTCGTCTTTAAAGTAAATGCGGAAAAATTCTTCGATTTTTCGGCGCGATTCGGCGGCGATTTTCATTTTTCTAAGATTGCCAAAAATGAAAAAGAAAGCGCAAGCTCAAAGCAGATTTCAATATTTGAAACTCGCCTTGCCGTTGAATTGAAGGAATTGCTGTTGTGAAAGGGACTTATTGTATCTGTTGTTTTTGAAGTCTGAGCGCGCCGCCGAACGAGACCAAATTAATCGTCGCGTCGCCGTCGCCGTAAACTCCGACGATTCGGCGCGGCGTCTGTCCCGGTTTACTTTGAAGAGTCGGTTTAAATGACGGAAGGTTTGTTTGTAAAGTCGAGTTTGTCGTCGCGCTCAATTGAAACGATGATTTTAACGGCAAAAACAACGTAACCGCGCCGGTTACTGTTTTGAAATCGTAAACTCCGCCCGCAACGACCGAGCCAAAATAATTCAGATTGCTGTTTGAAGAACCGCCTACGATCCGGGCGTGCGCGACATCCTGCAGCGTGACGTTCCCGCTATCGCTATTAGCGCTAAGCGAATCGGTATCATTAAGCGGCTTTAATCTAATCCCAAAGACGTTTCCGGTGGTGGATTTCAGTTTTATTTTACCGATTGAATCTTCTGCGACGACATTTCCGGCTAAACTTGAAATTTCGGCTTCCTCTCGGACATCTCTGATTAAAACGTCGCCGTTAACGTTTACAACTTTGATTTTAGCAACTGATTCTACTTTAAAATTGGCGTTACGACTTGTAATATCAACAACGGCTCCCTGCGGCACTTCGATTTCAATGTTTGAACCGCTCAGACATTCGTTTCTTCTATACTGACCGGGCTTAACAGGCTCTTTCGGGTCGAAACCCACAATTGTCAACCAGCTTGCGGCTTTGTCGGCATTGCGTTTGAGAACTTTAAAACCGAGCTTTCCGTCTTCAACCAGCGCGCGGACTTCATTACGCCGCCAACCGCGCACGCTGACGTTGCCTTCCGAAACGCAAAACGTAATCGTCGGTCGCGCGTCCGAAGCAATGGCTTTTTCGACCGGCGGAATCGCTTCGACTTTGGCTTCGACAAACTTAGCCAGCTTGGCGGTTTCTTCCGGGCAGTGGGTCTTTGCTTTTGCCTGCGCGAGAATGGCGAAATTCACCGCGCCCGCAAGAGCCAGAAGCAAAACCATTTTGTTCAAGTAAGCTTTCATTCTAGTTTTCACCGTATCGTCGCCATTAATTGCGATTTTTCAGCAACGGTGTTGAGCAAATCAATTTTATTCTGGTACGAAGCGAACAAAATGCGTTTCGCGTTTTCGTCATTCGGATTGCGGCGCACCTGTCGCTGCATTTTTTCAATCGCTTTGTCTATCATCGCCACGTTCTGCTCATATTCGACGCGAAAGCTCGGACGCATCACGGCTTCATCGGTCGAAGCGACCGTTTCGGATAAACCGTTAATCGCTTCCAAATACAATCTTTCCTCAACCAAAGGCGCGTTTAAATCAACATTTCTGACCGGAGAATTTTTGATCGTTTTCGGAGTAACAACTTTCGGTTTTGCCTCGACACGATAATTTGCTTTTACCGCTTCAAAACCGTCAGGTCGTTTCTGCGTTGCATTTTTTATTGTGATTGAAGGCGCAGTCGTCTGTGCTTCAACCGAAGGATTCGAATCGGGCGGTTTAACATTAACAACGGTTGACGGCGGATTTTCATTTTGAGCAATTATTGGGGAATTATTTTCGGGATTTGCTTGTCGGAAAATGCCTGAAAACGAAAAGAAAGCGATGAGCGCCGCGCCCAGCGCCAAACCGGCGGTCGGCGCGGCAAATTGCGGCAAGCGGCTCAAGCCCAGCAAACCAAATGCGGTTTGCCAAATCGAAACCGGCTGCATTGCCGATGCCGGAATTGAATCGAGCTGATCTATTTCGTTGTTGATTCGCGCCCAGATTCGCTGCGTCGGCACGGCGTAAGCGTTTTCGATGGAAAATGCCTGCATCACGGCGTCGTTTTCGCTTTCGGCTTCGAGCATTAGATTTGAACAGGCGTCGCAAATCGAAAAATGCGAAGCTGCAAATTCTAACCGCTCGCCCGAAAGCTCACCGTCCAAAAATGCGTGAATTGTCCCAATGTCTATGTGTTTCATTGTTTTATCCCAATTTTCCCGTAAAACCGCAAAAACTCTTTGCGGGCGCGAGCGACAAAAGTTCCGATGCTGGTTTCGTTTAATCCGAGGGTGACGGCGATTTCCTTGTAAGACATTCCCTGTTCTTTGAGCATCAAGCAACTACGCATCGGCTCTTTCACTTTTGCCAACGCTTTCCGAACTTCCTCGATTTCGGTTTTTCGCTCGTAATCGAGTTCCGGTTCGGCAGTGTAATTTGCTTCTGCTTCTTTGAAGAACGCATCGTCCCTTGCCGTTGCCCTAAAGTTTCCGCGCAGCGCGTTTCGCGCTACATTCATCGTCACTCTGATCAGCCACGCTTTCAATAAATCATCAGTCGGCACCGAGTCGAGATTTTTATAAAGCCGGATGAAAACTTCCTGCGTCACGTCTTCGGCGAGCGAAGCGTCCTGCACGACGCCGCGCGCGACGCGAAAAACCGTGCGATGATGAAGCGTGAAAGCCTCGTCAAACTCGATCTTTTCACTTGCCGTTTGCGCCGCCGTTTGTGCCATTACGCCGGACAATATTTTCGCCTCTCCGTGCATTTCTCCGTTCGACTCGTTTGCCGCTCGTCACTATAAGAACACCGCTAAGTTAGAATTTGTGACAAATATTTCAAACGATTTTTATTAAGTTTCCGATTCAAAGTTTTTGTTTTATCCTGAAATTTAGAAATTATGCCGATGAACTCAGCAGAAGCAATTTCCGATGAATTATACAACAGCGCGTTCCTGCGCGCCTGTCGCCGCGAGCCTGTCCCGCATACGCCCATCTGGCTGATGCGCCAAGCCGGGCGTTACCAAGCATCATACCGCGAATTGCGGCAAAAAATCAGCTTTTTAGAGCTTTGCAAAACGCCCGAACTCGCCACAAAAGTCACGGTCGAAGCGGTCGAGCAGACCGGAGTTGATGCGGCGATTATTTTTTCCGATATTTTGCCGATTTTAGAACCGATGGGCGCGTCGCTCGAATACGTCGGCGGGAGCAAACCGCAGATTCACAATCCGGTTCGTACCACGACGGATATTGAGAATTTGCGCGAGCTTGAAACAGTCGAAGAACTAAATTACGTTTACGAGGCTTTGCGGCAAACGCGCCGCGCTTTGCCCGGAAACATTCCGCTGATCGGTTTTTGCGGAGCGCCTTTTACGCTCGCGTCGTATTTAATCGAAGGCGGCGGCTCGAAAAATTATGTATTGACCAAATCGCTGATGTATTCGGACAGTGGAGCTTGGAATGAGCTGTTGTCGAAATTGTCGCGAGCATTAGTTAAATATTTAAACGCTCAAATCGCTGCGGGCGCAAACGCCGTTCAGATTTTCGATTCGTGGGTCGGCTGTCTCTCGCCCGACGATTACCGCGAATATGTTTTGCCGCACACAAAATTCGTGGTCGAAAACGTCGAAAAATCAGTGCCGATAATTCATTTCGGAACGGGAACGGCGACGCTTTTGAAAATGATGCGAGATTGCGGCGATGTAATCGGCGTTGACTGGCATTCAAATCTCGCCGATGCGTGGCAGACAATCGGTTTTGACAAAGCCGCAATGGGAAATTTAGACCCTGTTCAACTTTTCGCGCCGCGCGAAGTTTTGCTGGAAAAAGCCCGCAGAATTTTGGAACAGGCGGCTGGCAGAAACGGTCACATTTTCAATCTCGGACATGGAATTTTGCCCGAAACGCCAATGAATAACGTAATAGCATTGGTTGATTTCGTTCACGAATTTAGTACGAGATGATCTTCACCGCCGAGACGCAGAGACGCAGAGAAAGAAACGAAAGTTTTTATTCTATTGTCTCAAATTCTTTTTCTAAACTCGGCGTCTCTGCGTCTCGGCGGTTCAATTTTACGTGAATTACGAAGCAATCTTATTTGTCTCATTCGGTGCGCCGGAAAAGCCGGAAGAAGTTTTGCCGTTTTTGCGAAACGTCGTGCGCGGGCGCGGCGTGCCGGACGAACGACTGATGGAAGTCGCCGAAAATTATCAAATGTTCGGCGGGCGCTCGCCTTTGAACGAGCAAAACAAAGCGATAATCACCGCGCTCGAAAAATCTCTGGCGGAAATCAATTTAAATTTGCCGATTTATTGGGGAAACCGCAACTGGCATCCGTTTTTGACCGAAGCAATCGGCGAAATGAAACGCGACGGCGTAAAACGCGCGCTGGCTTTTGTCACTTCGGCTTACAGCTCTTATTCGGGCTGCCGGCAATACCGCGAAAATATCGAAGCGGCGAAAAACGAGGCGGAATCAACGGAAATCGAAATCCATAAAATTCGCCCGTTTTATAATCATCCGCTTTTCATCGAAGCCAACGCCGAAAATCTGAAAAAAAAATTAGACAAACTTGAAAACGCCGAAATCGTTTTCACTGCTCACAGCTTGCCGCTTTCGATGGCAAACGGTTGCGATTACGTTAATCAGTTGAAAGAAACCTGCCGACTTGTCGCCGGAAAAGTCGGGCGCGAAGATTGGTGTCTTGCTTTTCAAAGCCGCAGCGGAGCGCCGCACGTTCCGTGGCTCGAACCTGACATCAACGATTTTCTGCGCGAGCGCAAGCCCGCGTCGGTCGTTGTTCATCCAATCGGTTTTCTCTCGGATCATCAGGAAGTCGTTTTCGATTTGGACACACAGGCGCGCGAAACAGCCGCAAATTTGGGAATTAATTTCGAGCGTTCGGAAACCGTCGGGACAAATCCGAAATTCATCGAAATGATTCGAGAATTGATTTTGGAAAGAATCGAAAACCGTGAACGCAGATTTTCGGGAACGATCGGCGCGAAAGAAGATTTTTGCCCGGTGGATTGCTGCCTCATTTTAAGATGAAGAAAATCATAATTATCGGTGGGGGAATTAGCGGTCTTTCAGCAGCTTTTCGTCTTATCGAACTCAAAAAAGAAGGCAAATTCAACGGTGATTTTGTTTTGCTCGAAGCCGGAAATCGTTTAGGCGGAATCGTAAAAACGATAAAGCGCGATGGTTTCTTGCTCGAAGCCGGACCGGACGCTTTTTTGTCGGAAAAACCGGAAGTTTTGGAATTGGCAAAAAAACTCGGAATCGAAAATCAGCTTTTACCGACGAACGATCTGAACCGCCGCAGCTTTTTAGTGCGCGAAAACAAACTTCGAGCCGTGCCGGAAGGTTTTCATTTAATTGCGCCGGCAAATATTGAAGCGTTTTTTAAATCTGAAATTTTGAGTTTGCGCGGAAAAGCGCGGCTCGCAAATGAACGTTTTTTGCCGCCCAAATCTCCGAAAGACGACGAATCACTGGCGGATTTCGTTCGACGCAGATTTGGTGAAGAAGCTCTCACGCGCATAGCGCAACCGATGATCGGCGGAATTTACACCGCCGATCCCGAAAAACTATCGCTTCGTGCGACGCAGCCGCGTTTTCTCGAACTCGAACGACAATTTGGAAGTGTAATTAAAGGGTTGCAGGAAAAATCCAAAATCCAAAATCCAAAATCCAAAATCGGCACGAGCGGCGCGCGTTACAGTTTGTTTTTGTCTTTTAGAAACGGAATGCAAACTTTGATAGATGCGCTTGAAAAACAAATTCCCGAAAATTCGGTTCGACTTGGAACGAACGCACAAATGTTGAAATTCGACGAATCTCAACGTCTTTGGAAAATTGAAACCGAACAAGAAACGTTTTCAGCCGAAGCGTTGATTTTGGCTTTGCCTGCACACTTAATTGCCAAATTATTAAAAAATCAATTCCCCGCTCTTTCAAATGAATTGGCGGAAATCGAACACGCTTCGTCGGCAACCGTAAATCTCGGCTTTCAGCGCGACCAAATCGCGCACGCGCTTGACGGTTTCGGTTTTGTAGTGCCTTTTGTCGAACGGCGAACTCTGATGGCTTGCACATTTTCGAGCGTTAAATTCGGCGAGCGAGCGCCGGAAAATTCTGTTTTGCTCCGCGCTTTTGTCGGCGGGGCGCTGCAGCCGGAAATGTTTGATTTGGCGGATGACGAAATGCTTCGCGGCGTTTTGAACGATTTGAGAGATTTATTGGGTTTAAAGGGCGAACCGCTTTTCGCGGAAATCGCGCGCTGGCGCAACTCAATGCCGCAATACCAGGTCGGGCATTTGGAAAAAGCCCGAAAAATCAAAAAACTTCTCGCAGAAGTCCCGTTTTTGCAGGTTGCGACGACCGCAATTGACGGCGTCGGCTTGCCGGACGCGGCGCGGCACGGCAATCAAGCGGCGGAAAACCTTCTGGCACTCGAATTGAATAAATAACTCGAAAAAGCGCGATTTGTATTTTAATCGTGCAAAATTTTAGACAAGGGGAGTTTTTATGCCGACACGAGAAGAAAATATCAAAAAGCTCGCAGAATTAGTCGCAGACATTGAATTTGCGATGCTGACTACGCTGCACGAAGACGGCAGCCTGCGCGCTCGTCCGATGGCTGTGCCGAAAAACGAATTTGACGGCGAGCTGTGGTTTTTTACGAAAAAAGATTCGCCGAAAGTTGACGAGATTGAGCAGGAACATCAAGTTTGCGTCTCGTTCGCGCGCCCGGACAAACAGCATTACATTTCGATGTCCGGCGCGGCTGTTGTCAGCCGTGACCGCCAAAAAATGGAAGAATTGTGGAATCCGGCTTACACAGCCTGGTTTCCTGAAGGACTCGACGATCCGCAAATCTGTTTGCTCAACATCAAAATTTCGCAAGCCGAATATTGGGACAGCCCGAACAGCGTCGTCGTTCATTTAATCGGAATGGCGAAAGCCGCAGTTACCGGCACACCGTTTCATCCGGGCGAAAATGAAAAAGTGAATCTTTAAACAGCCGATAGAATTATGTTAATAACCGTTTGGCGGCGCGCCTTAGCAATCTTTCGGGGCAATGCGGTCAAGGCGCGCAGCCAAATAAACTGCCATATAATTTTGTCCGACTATTTAATCAGAGAAATTCCTATGAAAAATTTCATAGGAATTTCTGCGATAGCCGGAAAGATACGGCAAAGCACCGATAAAATAAACTTTTTGTTTAACTTCCGAGTTAAAGTAAATGTATAAAAGTTCCATATAAGAGATCTACAATTCAGTAGAATTCAAATCTTAATCGTTATACAGCTCTCACATTTTGGAGGATTATGAAACGACCTGCCTTTTTCGTAATAGATATGCTTAACGATTGTTTCGGTCATGTCGAGCTTGACCGAATCCGCGTAGAATTATGTTCATTCATAAACCAATTAACAGCTTTCGCCCGTGCTGGCGGCTTCCCCGTAATATGGGTTCGTCAGGAGTTTGAGTCAGATTTAAGCGATGCGTTTTTGGATATGAAACGGGAGAATATCCGAATGTTCATCAAGGATACTCCGGGCGCACGTATTCTCGATGAGTTGGTGCGTGATGATTCGGACATCGAGATAGTCAAAAAGAGATATAGTATGTTCTACGGGACAGCGTTGGAGTCGCTGCTTCAGGAGCTGGAAGCAGACCCGTTGATTCTTGCCGGCGTGAATACTCACGCTTGCATTCGCACGGCGGCAATAGATGCTTATCAAAGAGATTTTCAAGTAATTATAGTCCGTGATTGTGTGGCATCGAAAGACTTGACACACCACGAGATAACTTTAGATTACTTAGATGGCGGAATTGCCAGCGTGGTGGGGCTTAGCGAACTGGAGAAAACAGTTCGCTGCTGAATTCAATGGGCGAGAGGGCAAAACACGGACGCTGTATCGTTTGTTAGCTAGTGTGGCGTTTTGCCCTCGCGTCATCTCAAGCGGTCTCCAATCAAATCAATTTTTACAAGCGGCGTATAAATCGAGCCGGTCGGGCGCAAGTCGCTTTTGTAAACAACGATTTCCGAAACCGGAAAATTCACGGCGGGAAATTCGGTTTGAACATGCAAATCGGTTAAACTTCGCGATTTTTCCGGCTCTTTTAAACGCGCAATCGTCAAATGTGGTTTAAAAGCTCGACGCTCTCGCTCAAAACCGATTCGCTCAGTTCCCGTTTCAAGCCGCTTTTGCAACTCGCTCAAATTTTGAGATTCGTCGTTAACGCCGAGCCACAAAACTCTCGCCGCTCCGCGCGGGGGAAAAGCCCCTGCGCCTTCCAAAACAAGAGAAAACGGTTCAATTTCTTTTGCCGCGTTTTCAACCGCAGCAATTACCTGCGGTAACTTTTCCGGCAGAATTTCGCCCAAGAATTTTAGCGTCAGATGCAGTTTTTCCGGTTTGTCCCAACCGACGCGCAAATCCGAAAATCGCGCCCGCAAAAAGTTGATTCGTTCGGCGACGAGGCGGCGCGCTTCTTCGGAAATATCAACGGCGATAAAAGCTCTCATTAATTTTGCGGTGAAAGAATCAATTTTTCTTTCGCGGCAGCTTTGACCGCCGCATCGGTGAACGGGAAAACCGGCGTGTTGCCTTTGTACCAGGCGTCGAGCTGATTTTTCCAATGCGGCGACGCCGGATTTCCGCTTTCGCCGGTGGTGATAACTTGTCTGGTCAAATCCCAATTTCCCGGCGTCGCAATCAAACGCATCGAAACTCCCGCGCCGACGTTCGGCACGTCGCGCCCGCCGTTTTGCGGCAGAGCGTCAATCGCAAACTGGCTGCCGATAAGCGGCGCGATTGCGAGCGGATGCGGAAAACGGATTTTGTTGGCTTCGCCCAAATTCCATTTCGTGCTGTCCGTTTTCAAACGGTTTGCCAGACTGCTTTGCGCTTCGGTTTCAGCGGCTTTCAATAAAGCCGCGTAATCGGCGAATTCTTTCGGCAGCCAGCTTTTCGGTTTTTCCGTTATCAAACGGTCGAGCAGCGCGCTTTCCATCAAACCGCGATAACTCGAACCGGGCGCGCCGAAGTTTCCGGCAAAAATTTTCTGCCGGAAGAAAAATCGGATTTCATTCGCCACCAGAGCCGCTTTTGAATCGGAGGTTAAACGCCCGTCCCAACCCGCCAGCAATTTTAAAGTTTCATCCGAAGCCGCTTTTAAATTGACGATTTCGCGGGCGAAACGCGAGAGCGGAATGCTGAGCGTGTCGTACTGAACATCGCGGAAATTATCCGGCGTTAATTTCGGATTTGCCGCCAGCAGCTCATAAATTCGCCGCGCGCGGTAAGGCGAATCGTAAGCTCTGACAATTTCCTGATGCGGATAAGATTTGCCGACAATTCTTTGATTTGCCGTGACGATGATTCCGTCGGGCGGGTTGTAAAGCTGCGGCAATTCTTCAAACGGGATTGTTCCCGTCCACGCGCCGTCGTCCGTTGCTCCGTCATAAGGCAGAGAGCCGTCGCCGGTTTTGCGTTTCGGAACTCGTCCGGCGGCGTACCAGCCGATGTTTCCGGCGGTGTCGGCAAAAACAAAATTCTGCATCGGACCGCCGTAAAGTTTTAGGGCGTTTTTAAAATCGCTCCAGTTTTTGGCGCGGTTGAGCGCATTAAACGCCCTTAATTCATCGTTTTTCGGATCGAATGCCGTCCAGCGCAAAGCGTAGCGCTTCCCTGCTTCTTCAAAAAAGACGACGCCGTTTCGCGTCGTTGTCACGTCGAGAAAAGTGCTTTCGGTTTCCGGCGAAAGCGGATTTTTGCGCACCCTTATTTCTTCGCGGCGCACAATCGGCGTTTCCCAGCCGGTCGGAGTTTTATATTTTCCGGCGGCGTCGAAAGTTTCGAGGTACAAATCCTGCACGTCGGGTCCGACATTTGTCGCGCCCCAGGCGATTCGGTCGTTGTGTCCGAGAATCACGCCGGGCGATCCCGGAAGCGCCACTCCGGCGACGCGCAAATCAGGCGCGGAAAGATTGACCAGATACCAAATCGGCGGCTGCGCGGCGCGAAGATGCGGATCGTTGGCGAGCAGAGGTTTTCCGTCCGCCGTTCGCTTGCCCGAAACCACCCAATTGTTACTCGCCGCCAATTCTTCGGCGTGAAAACCGATTCGCGCGAGCGAATTTTCTCGTAACTTTTCTTCTCTCTCTAAAGCGGCAAAAGTCGCAGAGGAGAATTCGGATTTTTGACTTTTGACTTTTGCCTTTTGACTTACGCTAGCGGCGTCTTTGCCGATGAGCAAAACGTCATCTTTCGTAGTCGGATTTAACAGCCAATCGCGTTTTTCGGCGGGTAAAGACTGCAAAGCGGCGCGCTGCAAATCTAACTGCCAGGTCGTGCTGAGCGCGTCCGACAGAATTTTACCGATGACGATTGAATTTTCCGGTCGCCATTCGCGCGGGCGATACTGCAAAATCCGAAACTCGATTGGCAAAGTCTTGTCGTCGAGCGCAACGATAAAAGCGTTGACGCCGCGCGCGTAATTTTCCAAAACCGAACGTGTTTCCTGCGGGAGCGCTTTGACGGTTTCTTCCGCAACGCGGGCAATGCCGAATTTTCGCCAGCGCTTGTCTTCTTCGAGAACCGTGTTTCCGAAAATTTCGGCAGATTCGCCGCGTCCGACGCGGTTATACAAATCCATCTGCCAAAGTCGGTCTTGCGCCGTAACGTAACCTTGCGCGAAATATAAATCCGCTTCGTTGCGGGCTTCGATGTACGGAATGCCGCGCTCGTCGCGGCGAACGGTAACTTTATCTTTTAAACCGGAGATTTTTAATTCGGTCGTCGGCACGTTCGGCTCCTGCGCCCAACAAGCCCAATTTAACGAAAGCGTTAGCAGTAGCGCCAAAAACAAAATAGATTTTTTATGCATTCTTATTCGCCCAATTTTGAATGAGTTTTTCAAATTCCGCCTGGAGAGATTCGGTATTGTCTTCGATGTACCAGCGGTGGATTTTCTCAATAATTTCGGTTTTTTCCAAACCCTGTTCTTTCAGACTGTAAAACAAATCGTAAGCCGCTTGCGGGCGCGAACCCCAAGTGCCGATTTCTTCAAAAGTTTCGGCGTCAAGACAAATCAATTTCGGAATCGCCTGCGCGCCGCCCGTTAAATATTTGTCCATCAATTCGAGGTTTTCATCGCGCAAAAGATACAGCGTTTTGATGCGGTCGTTTTCACGAGCGATTTTTTCAATCGGCGGAATATTTTGCGCCGCGTCGCCGCACCAGGCTTCGGTTAAAATCAGCCAAATCCAATTCGCTTTTACGTTCCGGGCGGTTTCAAGCAAAGATCCGTTTAATTCGCTCGTTTTAAAAAGCCGCCGCATTCTCGCCTGATTTAATTTCGTGTATTGGGCTAATTCCTCGCTTTGATTCGGTCCCGTTGTTTTGCCTTCGGCGACAACCCGGTCAATCAAGCTGTCGTATTCGTCAAACGTCATCGCTTTTTCGATGTAATTTTGCATAGTTTTATGAATTTACAATAATTATTTTAGTTTCGGTCATTTCCTCCATCGCATAGCGCACGCCTTCGCGCCCAAAACCGGACGCTTTGACCCCGCCGTAAGGCATATTGTCCACGCGAAACGCGGGCACATCGTTGATTATTACTCCGCCGAACTCAAGTTTTTCTCCGGCTTGCCGCGCTCTTTGCAAATCTTTGGTAAAAACTCCGGCTTGAAGCCCATATTTTGTTTGATTCGCCGCGCCGATTGCGTCCTGAAAATCGGAAAATTTTTCGACCACCGCAACCGGCGCAAATACTTCTTCCGCGACAACTCGCATTTCCGGCTGCGTTCCGGTCAAAACCGTCGCTTCCAAAAAAGCGCCGTCGCGCTTGCCGCCACATAAAAGTTGCGCCCCGTTGTCAGTCGCTTCTTTAATCCAGCTTTCCGCTCGCCGCGCCGCCGCTTCGTCAATCATCACCGAAAGCTCGGTTGATTCATCGAGCGGATTTCCTTTTTTAAAATTCATAGCTTTCCGAGCAAATTGATTTGTCCAGCGGTCGAAAATTTGTTCGTGAATCAAAAAACGCTGCGCTGAAATGCAAACCTGACCGGCATAAACGAACGCGCCCATTACGGAGCGTTCCAATGAAAAATCAAAATCGGCGGTTTCGTCAACAATCACCGGCGCGTTTCCGCCAAGCTCAAGCGCGACCGCTTTTTTCGCCGCTTTTTCTCTGATTTTCCAGCCGACTTCGGCGCTCCCGGTAAACGAAATCATCCCAATTCGCTCGTCTTTTAAAACTCCGTCAATTAATTCCACATCCATATTAACGATTTGCAAAGCGGCTGGCGGCAAACCTGATTCGAGAAAAACTTCGCCCAGCAAAATCGAAGTCAGCGGCGTTCGCGGACTCGGTTTGATGATAATTGCGTTTTTAGCTGCAAGTGCGGGCGCGACTTTGTGCGCGACGAGATTGAGCGGAAAATTAAACGGCGTAATTCCAAATATAATTCCGCGCGGCACTCGCTCAGTCCACGCAAAACGATTTTTGCCGAGTGCCTGCGCGTCAACCGGAACGACTTCGCCTGCGAAAGTTCTGGCTTCGGCGGCAGCCATTTCAAAAGTCCCGATTGAGCGCTCGACTTCGCCGCGCGCCGCCGTAATCGGTTTCGCCGCTTCCAAAGCGATTGTGCGGGCAAATTCATCGCGCCGCTCTTTGATTCCGGCGGCAATCCGGCTCAAGCCTTCGTAAACTTCAAATCTGCCAAGCTCCCGCATTTCCGCAGCCCCACGCGCTGCCGACGCAATCGTTTCTTCGATTTCGTTCTCGCCGGCTTTGCAAACACGCGCCAGCGTTTCTCCCGAAAAAGGCGAGCGCACTTCAAAATTCTCGCTTGATTCGCGCCAGTTTCCGTTTATCAACAAACGTTTTGTTTCGATTTGTTCGCTCATTTCTCCTACCTTTCGCGCAGCTTTTTTATATTTTGCCTTATCCCGCGAAATTTGGATATTGCCGGAATCGGCTGATGATTTAACGCTCGATTTTTGTTGTGCTAAACTGTCCGCGCATAAAATTCCTTCGCCCTTCGATGAAAAGTTATGAAAAGATTTTCCCCTTTGTTTGCGATGCTTTTGCTCTCGATTTTGACTTTTAATCCGGTTTCGATTGCTTACGCCTGCGGTCCCTCTTTTGTTGTTCCGGTGTTCTCTTTCGAGACTCGCCCGGACGAAAAGCTGGACGATTACGCGCGCGGAAATCTCGGAGTTATTCAGTCCGATTACAATCGCACATTTCTATTCGCGGCTTATCGCCGTTTCAACCGTTTGAATTTCACCGCCAATGAGGAAAAAGATTTAATTTCAGCTTGGAAAGCCGAGCTTTACCGCGAGGACGACAACGAAACGGGAACAAACGAAGCGGTCAAAATCTGGCTGGGGGCAAGAAAAAAAGTTTTAGGCAGCGAGCCGGAATTGAAGATTTATACCGACCGCAATTATGACGGCGGTTATAACTTTTTCCCGAACTGCACCGCCTCAGCGTTTGAAACAGCGGCGAAAACTCTGGAAAGCCGTATTGCGGAACACGGCTTGGAAGAAAACGTCAAAAATTGGGCGCGGGCGCAGGATCAGGTTTTTACCAACTGCTCCGAAGGCAAACAAATTCCTGCGGAAGTCGCTGCGCCCGCCTGGCTCAAGAACGACCGCGATTATCAAATCGCCGCCGCGCAGTTTTACGCGACAAATTTTGAAGAAGCCAAAACTCGTTTTGAACGAATCGCGGCAAACAAAGATTCCGTGTGGCGGACGACTGCGAATTATCTCGTCGCCAGAACCTTAATTCGTCAGGCAAGCACAACGGAAGACGCAGATTATAATTACGAGCGTTTGCGGGAAAAACGCCGCCCGTTTTACGAGCAAGCCGAAGCGCATTTGCAAAAGATTTTGACGGACGCATCGCAAAAAGAATTTCATTCGGCGGCGGCAAAGCTCGTCAATCTCGTCAAATACCGCCTGCGCCCGGCGGAACGAGTTCACGAATTGGCTTCGATTCTTTCCCAAAACACGCCGAACGAAAATCTGCGGCAGGATTTGATTGATTATCGCTGGCTGATTGACAGATACGCCGAAACCGCCGATGCCGCAGCCGAAAAAGCCGAAGAAGAACGAGCCAAACGTGAAAACCGCGACATTGATTACAACGTAAAACCGAAGCTGGAAGATTTTCCGGCAAACGCGCGCCAGGACGATTTAACCGATTGGATTTTTACCTTTCAATCAACCGGGGCATCGGCTTTCAAGCATTCGCTGGCAAAATGGAGAGAAACAAACAATCCGGCGTGGTTTGTCGCCGCAATCAGCAAAGCCGAAAAAGACTCGCCCGAAATCGCGCAGCTTTTAACCGCAGCCGAACGAATCGAAAAAGGCGCGCCGGAATTTGCGACCATCGCTTTTCACCGTAATCGTTTGCTGATCGAAAAAGGCTTGCGCTCGGATGCGCGACGGAATCTCGACGCGATTTTAAACGACAAAACTTTAAATCTTCCAATTTCGGCGCGAAATCAATTTTCGAGCCAGCGAATGTTTTTAGCCCAGAATCTGGACGAGTTTCTGCTGTTTGCTCAACGCCGCGCCGCAGCTTTTGCGCTCGACGGCGATCCGGGCATTATTGAAGATTTCAACATTGCGGAAAATTCCGATTCAAACATCGCCCCCTGGCAAAACCGCGCGATGTTCGACACGGACGCAGAACGAGTTTTCAACGAACAAATTCCGCTTGCGGTTTTAAAACAAGCCGCCGTCAATCCGAAATTGCCCGATTATTTGCGGCGAAATCTGCTGATTGCGGCTTGGACTCGCGCCGCGATTTTGGGAAACGAGGCGGCGGCAATCGAGCTTGCCGGTCAGCTCGTGCGCGTCGCGCCGGAATTTCAACCGTTTTTCAATTCGTATTTATCGGCGAAGACTTTGCCCGAAAGACAAAACGCAGTGACCTATATTCTGCTCAAGCTTCCGGCTTTGCGCCCCGTCGCCGAAAGCGGTTACGGCAGATTGAATCCAATCACGGAAATTGACAGTTACCGGGACAATTGGTGGTGCGCGCCGGTTGATTATCAACACGACACCAGCGGCGAAAAAGTCGCGCGCGTCGCTCCGGCATTTTTAACCGAAGAACAAATCCGGGAAGCAAAAACCGAACGCGAACAAATCAAAAAACTCGGCGGCAGTTCTACTTATCTGTCGCGCCGCGCGGTCGAATTCGCCCAAAAAGCGCCTTCAGACGCCCGCGTACCGGAATCGCTGCATCTCGCCGTTCGCGCCACGCGTTACGGCTGTCAGGATTGCGAAACCGGAAAATGGTCAAAACAAGCGCACGACATTTTAAAGGCTCGTTTCGCGCGTTCCGAATGGGCAAAGAAAACGCCTTACTGGTTTAAAGACGAATCGTGCGACGCACAGAAATAGCTCGCTGATAAAGAGAAAACTATCAACTATAAACTATCAACTATCAACTATTACTCATTGAAAAACAGTTGATAGTTGATAGTTTATAGTTGATAGTCGAACGGCTCTTTTTCAATTTATTCCCGCGCTGATTGTCGGTTTCCTCACTTTGATCTAACAACCGGATGCATGCTATCGAACACAAAGATGAATTTTCGTATGTTAATCTGTGGTTTCGTTTTTGGGAGAAACTTCGATGACAGAGCATAAATTCACCAATCGTCTGGCAGAGGAAACCAGCCCGTATTTATTGCAGCACGCGCACAATCCGGTCGAATGGCACGCCTGGAACGATGAAGCGTTTCAAAAAGCCAAAGCCGAAGACAAGCCGATTCTTTTGAGCATCGGTTACAGTTCGTGTCATTGGTGTCACGTAATGGAAAAAGAGTCGTTTGAATCGGAAGAAACGGCTCGTTTAATGAACGAAAATTTCGTCAACATCAAGGTTGATAAGGAAGAACGCCCGGACGTTGACCAGATTTATATGAATTTCGTTCAACTGACGAGCGGGCACGGCGGGCATCCGTTAACGGCGTTTTTGACGCCCGAAGGGGTGCCGTTTTATGCCGGAACTTATTTTCCGCCGGAAGATCGTCACGGGATGCCTTCGTTTTCGCGCGTTTTGCTTTCGGTGGCGGACGCCTATCACACGCGACGCGACGAGATTTTGCAATCAGCGACCGAAATTTTGGGACAATTGCGGCTCGTGGGTTTAACGGAAGCATCGGGTCTTTCGCTTTCTAACGAACAATTGGACACGGCTTATCGCGGAATTGCCAAAAATTATGACGCCAAAAACGGCGGTTTCGGCGGCGCGCCGAAATTTCCGCCGCCGATGTCGCTGGAATTTTGTCTGCGTTACTGGCACCGAACGAAAGACGAAAAAGCTCTCGAAATTGTCAGCAATACTTGCAGCAAAATGGCAACGGGCGGAATTTACGATCAGCTCGGCGGCGGATTTCACCGCTACACGGTTGACGCCATTTGGCTGACGCCGCATTTCGAGAAAATGCTTTACGACAACGCCCAGCTTGCCCAAATTTATCTGCACGCTTTTCAGGCGACGAAAGACGAGTTTTTTAAAAACGTCGCCGTTGAAACTCTGGAATACATCCGGCGCGAGATGACGGATGAAAACGGTGGCTTTTATTCGGCGACCGACGCAGATTCGGAAGGCGAAGAAGGCAAATTTTTTATCTGGACGCCTGCGGAAACCAGTAGCATTTTGGGCGAAGAAGACGCGCGGATTTTCAATTTTTATTATGACGTTTCCGAAACCGGAAATTTTGAAAGACATTCGATTCTGCGCGTTCAACAAAGCCGCGAAGACGCGGCGGGCGAGTTGGGAATTTCCATCGAAAAATTAAACGAAGTCTTGGAGCGGGGCAAAAAGCTGCTTTTCGACGAGCGCGAACGGCGCGTCAAGCCGTTTCAGGACGAGAAAATTTTAACCGCGTGGAACGGTTTGATGCTCGCGGCTTTTGCCGAAGCGTCAGCCGTTTTTGAGCGCGAAGATTTTCTGGCGGTCGCGGAAAAAAATGCGGATTTCGTTGTTCACAATTT
This sequence comes from Pyrinomonadaceae bacterium, assembly GCA_036387135.1. Classification (GTDB taxonomy): domain Bacteria; phylum Acidobacteriota; class Blastocatellia; order Pyrinomonadales; family Pyrinomonadaceae; genus JALZCH01. The sequence continues at coordinate 145,820 of DASVUH010000062.1, forward strand.
AAAAAACGCCGACGGCTTTCTTTTGAGAACTTACAAAGACAATCGGGCAAAGCTCAACGGTTATCTCGAAGATTACGCTTTTTACGCCGCCGGTTTGATCGAATTGTTTCAAGCGACCGGAAACGCGCGCTGGCTGGCGGAAGCAAAATCTTTGACCGACCGGATGATTGAAGAATTTTGGGATGAAGACGAAGGCGGATTTTTCTTTACCGGAAAAACACACGAAGAATTGATCGTCCGCTCGAAAGATTATTTCGATAACGCGATTCCTTCCGGCAATTCCGTGGCGGCTGAAGTGTTGCTCAAATTGTCGGTGTTAACGGGCGATGAAAAATACACGCGCTTTGCTGCTACGATTTTCCGTCGCGTTTCAAGCTCGATTAGGCGTTATCCGGCGGCTTTCGGTCGCGCGTTGTGCGCTCTGGATTTTTTCCTCAACGCCCCGAAAGAAATTGTGATTGTCGGCGAGCGGGAAGCCGAAGACACGTGCTTGCTGCTGCGCGAAGTGTGGACGCGATTTATTCCGAACAAAGTCGTCGTGACCGCAGAGGAATCTGAAACCGCACAGTCCGTGTTGATTCCTCTGTTAGAGGAAAGAAGCAAAATTAAGGGCAAAGCGACCGCTTATGTTTGCGAAAACTTTGCCTGCCAGCAGCCTGTTAACGAAGCGAGCGAATTAGCCCGACAGCTTGAAGATTAGAGCAGATTTCAGTTAATTGAGGACAAATACAGAAGCCCGCGCGTCAGCAAGGGCGAAATAGTTGACCTGTGAGTTCCGCCCTTGCTGACGCGCGGGCTTCTGTTTGTATTGCATAATTCTGAAATTTGCTCTAGCGCCGAAAAATTGCCTAAAAATAAAAGCGAAGGCTGAAATTTCAGCCTTCGCTTTTATTTTT
>DASVUH010000063.1:0-114696 GCA_036387135.1 Pyrinomonadaceae bacterium
CGCTTTCGGAGAAAGCTAAATGTTTAGACTGCAAAATAATAAAACTCAAGCAATACCGGATTTTGAAGCGATTCGGATTCGTCTTGCTTCGCCTGAAAAAATCCGCGAATGGTCGCACGGCGAAGTCACGAAACCGGAAACAATCAATTACAGAACTTTCAAACCCGAACGCGACGGGCTTTTCTGCGCCAGAATTTTCGGTCCGATTGCCGACTGGGAATGTCTCTGCGGAAAATACAAAAGAATGAAGCATCGCGGCGTTATTTGCGATAAATGCGGCGTCGAAGTGACGCAGGCAAAAGTGCGCCGCGAAAGATTAGGGCATATTGAACTCGCAAGTCCGTGTTCGCACGTCTGGTTTTTCAAAGGCTTGCCGTCGCGCATCGGACATCTTCTCGATATTCCGCTTCGCGAGCTGGAAAAAGTTCTTTATTTCGAGAACTACATCGTCATCGAACCCGGCGAAGTTGCCGGAATCCGCGAGCGCGAGCTTTTGACGGATGAGCGTTACCGCGAATTGTATCGGGAATTTCCCGGTCAGTTTGTGGCGCGAATGGGCGCTGAAGCGATCAAGGAATTGCTCAACAAAGTTGATGTTCCGTCGCTCGTTGACGAGCTTCGCATTAGGATGAAAGAGGAAACTTCGCAGCAGAAAAAGCTGAAATATTCAAAACGCTTGAAAGTTGCGAACTCTTTCTTACGTTCCGGCAATCGCCCCGAATGGATGATTTTGGATGTGATTCCGGTGATTCCGCCCGAATTGCGCCCTCTTGTGCCGCTCGACGGCGGACGTTTCGCGACTTCGGATTTGAACGATCTTTATCGCCGCGTTATCAACCGCAACAATCGTTTGAAAAAACTGATTGAGCTGCGCGCGCCGGAGGTTATCGTCCGCAACGAAAAACGAATGTTGCAGGAAGCCGTTGACGCTTTGTTTGACAACGGCAGACGCGGCAGAGTTCTGCGCGGCGCGAACAATCGTCCTTTGAAATCTTTGAGCGGAACGCTCAAAGGAAAACAGGGACGTTTCCGCCAAAACCTTTTGGGCAAGCGCGTTGACTATTCGGGACGTTCCGTGATCGTCGTCGGACCGGATTTGAAACTTCATCAATGCGGTTTGCCGAAGAAAATGGCGCTCGAACTGTTCAAGCCGTTTATTTACAATCAGCTTGAAAAACAGGAATACGCCGCGACGATTAAACAGGCGCGCGAAATGGTTGACCGCCAGGACCCGATTGTCTGGGACATTTTGGAAGACGTGATTCGCGAGCATCCGGTTCTCTTGAACCGCGCGCCGACGCTTCACCGTCTCGGAATTCAGGCTTTTGAGCCGGTTCTGGTCGAAGGTAAAGCCATTCGTCTGCATCCGCTTGTCTGCACGGCGTTTAACGCCGACTTTGACGGCGACCAGATGGCGGTTCACATTCCCCTTTCGCCCGAAGCGCAAATCGAAGCTGCAGTTTTGATGCTCGCGTCAAACAACATTTTGTCGCCCGCATCGGGACAGCCGATTGCGGTTCCGTCGCAGGACATCGTTCTCGGTTGTTATTATTTGACGCGCAAGCGTCTCGGCTTAAAAGGCGACAACCGCGCTTTCGGTTCGGTCGAGGAAGTTTTGCTGGCTCTTGACGCTCAGGAAGTTCAAACGCAAACCCGTATTCGCCTGCGTTGGAACGGCGATTTGGTTGATCTTGAAAAAGAACACAGCCCGCAGGATATTATCCGGGCGCGTATTCAAACCGCTGAAGAACGGCTCAAAGCGAGCAAAACGATGGTTATCGAAACCAGCGTAGGTCGCGTTCTCTTCAACGATCGGCTGTTTCGCGGCTTGCCGTTTATCAACGGCGTGTTGAAGAAAAAGGGCTTAAGCTCGCTCGTTTCGTACGCGCACTTGAGAATGGGACATGACCGCACCGTCAAATTGCTCGACGATATGAAAAATCTCGGGTTTTATTACGCGATGCGAGCCGGTGTTTCAATCGGAATTGACGATCTCGTCACGCCGCCGAACAAGCAGGAGCTTGTCGAACAGGCTGAGAGAGACGTGATCGAGATTGACGATCAGTACAAAGCCGGCGCGATGTCGAACCAGGAACGTTATAACAAAGTTATTTCAATCTGGAACGACGTGACCGAGCGAGTCGCCAAAGAAATGTTCGCGGCGATGGACAAACGCGAAACCGAACGCAACGAGCTGAATCCGATTTTGATTATGGCGGATTCGGGCGCGAGAGGTTCGGCGGCGCAGATTAAACAGCTCGCGGGTATGCGCGGTTTGATGGCGAGACCGGATGGTTCGATTATCGAAACGCCGATTCGCGCCAACTTCCGCGAAGGCTTAAACGTGCTGCAATACTTTATTTCGACGCACGGCGCGCGCAAAGGTCTGGCGGATACGGCTTTGAAAACCGCCGACTCCGGCTATTTGACTCGCCGACTCGTTGACGTGGCGCAGGACGTTATCATCACCGAACCGGATTGCGGAACGCTTCGCGGAATCGGAGCCGAAGCGATTGTTCGCAACGGTGAAGAAATCGAATCTTTGCGCGACCGAATTGTCGGACGGGCTTCGCTCGACGACATTGTTGATCCGATTGACGGCACGGCGATTGTCGAATCGAATCAGGAAATCAACGAAGATTTGGCGGCGAAAGTACAGCTTGCCGGTTTGCAGAATGTCAAAATCCGTTCGGTTTTAACCTGCGAAGCGCGTCGCGGCGTTTGTATCAAATGCTACGGGCGCAATCTGGCGACCGGCATGACGGTTGATATCGGCGAAGCGGTCGGCGTTATCGCGGCGCAATCAATTGGCGAACCGGGAACGCAGCTTACAATGCGCACGTTCCACGTCGGCGGCACGGCGCGTCTCGAAGAACAATCGAAACACGAAGCCGTCGCGGACGGAACAATCGTCTATCACGATTTGAACACGATTACCAACCGCAAAGGCGAGCGCATTGCTATTAACCGCAACGGCGAAGTCGGTTTGCTGGATGAACGCGGACGCGAAATCGCCCGTTACAAAATCGTCTATGGAGCGCACGTTCAAGTCGCCGACGGCGAGGCTGTTAAAGAAGATAAACCGATTGCGATTTGGGATCCGTTCACAAACGCGATTTTGACCGAAGTTTCGGGCACGATTCGCTATCAGGATTTGCGCGAAGGCTTAACGGTTGACGAGGAAGTTGACAACGTGACCGGACAGCGCCGTCTCGTCGTCAAAGATTCTTCGGACGAAAAACGCCAACCGCGTATCGAAATTCGCGACGGCAACCGGGTTTTGAAAACGTATCAAATGCCGGTTCGCGCCAACTTGATGATTAACGACGGCGACCAGATCGAAGCGGGCGACATCGTCGCGAAAATCCCGCGCGAAACGACGAAAACAAAAGACATCGTCGGCGGTCTGCCGCGCGTCGTCGAATTGTTTGAAGCTCGCAAACCGGGTGAACCCGCCGTTATGTCCGAAATCAACGGAACGGTTCGTTACGGCGCGGTGTCTAAAGGTAAACGCAAGCTCGTCATTGCCGGCGACGACGGCGAGGAACGCGAATACGATATTCCGCGCGGAACGCACATCAACGTGCAGGAAGGCGACCGCGTTAAAGCCGGCGAGGCTTTGATGGAAGGACCTTTGAATCCGCACGATATTCTGAAAGTTCTCGGCGTCGAGCGACTTCAGGAATATCTCGTTAACGAAATCCAGGAGGTTTATCGTTTGCAGGGCGTTCTCATCAACGACAAACATATCGAAGTGATTGTTCGTCAGATGTTGCGCTGGGTGAAAATCAAAGATGTCGGCGATTCCAGCTTCCTGCTCGAAGAACAGGTTGACCGCTTCCGCTTTGAAGACGAAAACCGCCGCGTCCGCGACGAAGACGGCGATCCATCGAAAGCCGATCCCCTTCTTTTGGGAATCACGAAAGCCTCGCTTTCGACCGATTCGTTTATCTCGGCGGCTTCGTTCCAGGAAACGACTCGCGTGTTGACCGAGGCGGCGATTTCCGGTCGCGTTGATTATCTGCGCGGCTTGAAAGAAAACGTGATTATGGGACGCCTGATTCCTGCCGGAACCGGTATGAAACATTACCGCAACGTCAAGGTTGACGACGACCCGACGGCGCGCAGCCGCAACGAACCCGAATTCGATGACGAATTTACCAGCCTGGTTCCGGGAAGCGGACGCCGCCAGCAAGCGACGACTGCAGTCGTAATGGAGGAAGCAACCGGAATCGAACCGGATAACGTTGAGCCGCAGCCGGAAGAACTCGACGAATTTGCAATGTCCGAAGTCGGAATTGACGAAATCGGCGCGGGCTTTGACGAAGACGACGATAATTTTTAAACAAAAGTTATCAATTGATTAAAAAAGCGAGGCATTATTTACGCCTCGCTTTTTTTACAGTTTTTTTACCGCCGAGACGCAGAGACGCCGAGAGATTGAAAAACAAAAAGAGAGAAAAAGGATTTGTTTTTATCTTTGCCCCTTTTCTTTGTTTTCCTAACTCGGCGTCTCTGCGTCTCAGCGGTTCAATCCTTATCCAGAGTTCAAATTATTTAATTTTATTGTATTTACGCAAAATTTTAAGAGTTTGTTCGAGCGGCAAAGCCTCAACTATTCTTTTATCTTTTCCTGTGACGGTTGTCGCACGAAACAACGAGTTTAAAATCGCTTCTTCGGTTGCTTCGATGACGGCGAGAAAAAGCGGCGACATCGCATCGTTCGGCAGCGCTTTCACGTCGCGAGGAGCATTTGAATTTGCGGGTTTTATTCGCAATTCGGGAGCGGTTGAAAAAGCAATCGCGTAATCGCCGCTGCCGTTTGTTCCGGCTGCGCCTGTTCGCGCCAATCCCATCATTGCGCGCCCCGCCATTCTTTTTAAATTTCTCGCGTCAACTGGCGCATCCGTAGCAATGACAATAATTATTGAACCGTCCGCCGAATCGTTCAAATCCTTTTTCGTTGAAACTGCCGCGCTTTTTTCGAGTGTTTCTTTCAAATAATATTTTCCCAGCTCGACGCCGACCGGCGCTCCGTCAACGGTTAGAACACCGCCGAAATTTGTCTGCACCAAAACACCGACGGTGTAGCCGCCGAATGCGGCGGGAAATTTTCTCGAAGCCGTGCCGATTCCGCCTTTCCAGCCGAACGCGACTGTTCCCGTTCCCGCGCCGACCGCGCCTTCTTCGATTGCGCCGGTTCTAGCCGTTTCGATTGCCGCGAAAACGTCTTGTTTGGCGATGTGACGACCGCGAATGTCGTTTAAAAAACCGTCGTTTGTTTCAGCGACAAGCGGATTGATTGACTGCACGTTTTCATTTCCGGGCAGCGCGAGCAGATAATCGAGCAAAAAATCGCTGACGCGCGGCACGCTTAGAGTCGAAGTCAAAAGAATCGGCGTTTCAATCTCGCCAAGCTCTTCGATTTGCGTCGAACCCGCCAATTTCCCGAAACCGTTTCCGACAAAAACCGCGCCCGGCACTTTCTCCTGAAACAGATTTCCGCCGTGCGGCAAAATCGCCGTGACGCCGGTGCGAATGTTTTCGCCTCGAATAATCGTCTGATGTCCGACGCGGACACCCGCTACATCCGTTATCGCGTTAAGCTGTCCGGTCGGCAAAACGCCGATTTTTAGTCCGATTTCGCGGACGCGCGGGCGCGCAGTTTTAGTTTCGTTCTGCATTGTCTGGGAATAAATTGCTGCGTTTAAAGCTAACAAAAATCCCAGGAATCCGAATATTTTTAAAAGCGAAAAATTCATTTTTCAATTTTATCTCAAATTTCCTGTCACAAACTTTTTTCGCGCGGTGTTCTCATTACAGAAACCCTGATACTTAAAAAACTTTTGGAGGAATTTGGAAAGATGAAATTAGGAAATACCCGCTTTTACTGCTTTACTTTGCTGCTCGCATTCGTCTCGCTCGGCATTACCGCTTTTGCCCAGGAAGTTAAAACGAAATCCGACGGATTTTGCAATGGCAATAGTTATCACAACGGAGAAAAAGCTTCGTTCAACGAAGTTCGCGAAATCACGATGCCCGCCGGAAGCCTTTTGACGGTTGACGGGCAGCGCAATGGCGGCATTTGGGTTAAAGGCGCAAATCGCCCGGACGTTTTGGTTCGCGCCTGCATCCAAGCCCGCGCCGCGAACGACGAAGCCGCTCGCTCGCTCGCCAACAGCGTCCGCATCGAAACCGGTTCAGTAATTCGCGCCGAAGGACCGGAAGAAAATTTGTCGGTTTCCTATGAAATCCACGTCCCGCGCAATACGAATCTTAAACTGACCGCTAAAAATGGCGGCATCGGAATCAGCGGCGTCGAAGGAAATATGGAGTTTGAAACCGTCAACGGCGGGCTTCATCTGAGCAACATTGCCGGAGACGTTCGCGGCAGAACCGCCAACGGCGGACTTCACGTCGAATTGTCCGGCAACGGCTGGAAAGGCTCAGGTCTCGATGTCCAAACGACAAACGGCGGCGTTCATCTCTCAATTCCCGAAACTTTCGCCGCCAACATCGAAACCGGAACCGTCAACGGCGGCTGGCACAGCAACTTTGCCGAATTGCAGGTTGAAAGAACAGAAAACAATCGCCACAGACCGGGCGGACGCTTAAACAAAGCGTTAAACGGCGGCGGCGCGCCAGTTCGCCTGATCACGACAAACGGCGGCGTGCATATCAACTCTAGCGGTAAATCCAAATCCTATTAAAGTTTGGTCAAATGTAAAAACAAAAGCGCGAGGCTTATTTGCTTCGCGCTTTTTCTTTGTTTTTTTGTTATCGAAAATTACGCTTGATTTTCTTGGAAAGTCATGTAATATTTCGTCAGTTTTTATCATACCAATATAGAAAGCAATTTCGGTTTTTCAAGCTGGTCGCTATTTCCGGCACAAACCAAAATTTGCCCTATTCTTTTGCGCTTTAGGGCTTAAATCTTTTTGCTTTACGTTAAAAAATCAATTGGTTTTGTGCAAATGCTGGTATTAAACGAGAAGTAATCGGCGTTTATTAAAAAAAATAAACCGTTTTGCGACTTTTCCTTCAAAAATTACAAAGCTTACAAATAATTTTTATGACTTTAAAACAACAATTAGAAGATGCACTCGGAAAATCAATAGACAGAATTTGTCCGAATCGTTTCCATGACTTTAGCAAAAACCATTGCGCGCATTTTGTCAGCCATTTGTTGAAGATGGAGTTTTCCTTTAATTGCAAGGAATTGGCGGGCGGCAATGAAAAGGGCGCGAATATCCGCGTCCACGAAGTTTTTTCAAAATGCCCGCGCGTCGGAAAATTTGAAAACCGTCCGGCGGATTCTCCGGTTTTGGTCTTTGTAACCAGGCGTGATGTCGTTGATTTGGAAAACAAAAAAATGCTCAACATTCCGCAGAAGCACATCGGCATTTTGATTGATGGAAACGTTTATCATTACTCAAACACACAGGAAAAAGTCGTCAAATGGGCGCCGGAAAAATTTCTTTCGACTTTTCAGGAAATTTACGCTGGAATCCAAAATCTGTTTTTCGGCACTTTTCCGGCTTCCGACATAATTCTGAACGTTGATCCGAGCGGCACGACGGTGACGGACGGCATTGCATTTGAGTTAAAAAGAGAAAACGACAAAAGATGGCTCGCGCGGGCAATCAACGACGCCGATGATGATTGGTTTTATGTGGGGCGCGAAATAAAAAATGACGCTCAGGAATTCTACGGTATTTTTCAGAAAACGAGTGAATACTACGGACCGAAATTCAACTATGCGGATTACCTGCATAAATTAGATCATTGGGCGTATTTGCTTCACGCTACCGGATACTGCGAAAGCAAGAATCATTTTAACTTGCATAATACATACGACCGGGCGAAATTCACTTACGGATTTTATCAGCTCGCCGCTCACACGCCGAATGACAATTTGATTCTTATGTTCAGACAACTAGTCAATCTCGCCAAAGCCAAACAGTATTTTCCCGAATTAAAGCTTGTTAACGGAAAATTGCACCGAGTTGATAGTGACGGCAGTTCGATCAATCTTGAAGAGGTAATGCAAACCGGTCCGAACAATGCCGACCAGCTTCAGTTGTTTATGAATTATCTCAATCCGAACAGAAGGTCAATTGAGGAACAGGAAGTTTTGCAAGTTGCCCGTTTGATGCATTGGACGGTTAACGACCCGGCATTCAGAGAACTACAAGTGATTATCGCAAGCGAGATTCTGCAAAGAAAAATGGCGAAAATTTACAACAACTGGTACAACCTAGATGGAAAGCCCGACACAATTTGCGCTTTGATTGCTGACATTCATCACCAGGGACGCGCCAAAAAAACGAAAGTCATCACCGCTTTGAATGCAAACGATCCCGAAAAAGCGTTGTTAAATATCAGCTCTGCCGCTGCTTATGCCGGTCGTCAAGCCGATTTGAAAGATATTATCGGCGAATTAAAAAATATTCCAAACGGTCTCGGTCATAAAAAATATGACGCGTCAAATAACGAATTTATTTAAAATTCAATGTCGTGTTCCGGTTTAACAAAAAGGAGATTACCCATGAAAAGAGTTGTTGGCTTGGTTTCAATCGTTCTGACTTTTATTGCCTGTGTTGGAGTTACCGAAAATGCTTCGCTTAACGAATCAATCAATGTCAAGCAATTTAATTTAGAAGAAATTTCCGCAGCGACGATGCTGCCCGGAAATCGCTTACTGCTGGCTTCCGATGAAGGCAAAATTTTATTGCTGGAAGGAGCGGCGGAACGCTTGAAAAACAATGATTTTAAACCGGATTCTTTTAAGCCGATAACGCAAGCTGGGCTGGACGATATTGAGGATATTGCTTTAACGACCGATTCGGAAGTTTATTTTATTACCTCTCACAGTCGTAGTCGCCGCGGTAAAAACCCCGATAAAAGGTACAAAATCGCCGTTTTGCAATTGGATGGCGATGGAAAGCCGAAAGAGCCGATTGCCTTGGAATCGCTAAAACTAAAAGGTCTTCTCTCGACGACATTGAAAATCGCAATGGAACGCACGCCCGCTCAAAGCGGCTTTAATATAGAAGGCGCGGCTTGGAACAATCAAGGACAACTCTTGCTCGGCTTGCGCTCGCCGACGCTAACTGTTGAAAACATTGAACGCCAAAACAAACTATACGAAGACGCAATTGTTTTGCGGATTAAAAATCCCAAAGCTCTTTTTTCTTCAGAACAACTGCAAATAGAAGAGCAGGCTTTGGATCTTGAAGGCAAAGGGATTCGGGCAATGCATTACGATCTCGAACGAAAAGGCTCCTGGATCATAACCGGACTTTCACCCGATCCCAATTATGATGTGCAAAATGATTGGGCTTTATGGTTTTGGGACGAGAAAAATCCGCCGAAAAAAATGACCGAGCTGGGCGATGCAAAAAAAATAAGTTACCCGGAAGCAATTTGTCGAGTCATGATCGGCAACACTGCTCATTTGCTGATTATCGAAGATTCAAAGGAAAGCCGATTTGCAATTATTCCGGTGCCAAACTCATAAGATTGGAAACTGATATAGGGCGAGTGATGCAACCAACAAATCTCGCCGTCCAAAATAATTTAGTTAGCAAATTTTGTTTTCGTATAATTTATCGTATTCGACTTGAGCTGAATCACAATCAAAAGAATCGCTCAAGAGGCATTGCCTTGTTATAACTCTTACTATTTTACCAATTAAATCCGAATGCCGCCGATTTTTTCTTCCTTTTTGCTGTTTGATGGGCGCGCGTAAATCGCTGTGTCCTGCTCGCGGTGTTCTTTTGAGGCGGAAGAATGCCATTTCGCCCATTCCGCCGGAGCGTCGAAGGTTTCGCCGCCGTGGACGGTTAATCTTTGGCGGATGCGGCACATTACGGGCGTGTTGACGCCGACGCCGGAGATGACGGCTTGACCTTTGGTTAAGGCGGGAAGCTCGTTTAATTGCTCGCGTCCCGCGCCTTCGACCGATTGGGCGACGGTTTGCTGGTCAATCGGGTTGACGATACGCATAATGATTTGCGTCATACATTGCGAGAGAACGTCCTGATCCAGTTTTCCCGGTCGCTGCGTTATCAAACCGATTCCGACGCCAAATTTTCTGCCTTCGCTCAGGATTTGTTTCAAAATGTTGGTCGAAACGACGCTCACACCGGCGGGCGCGAAACGGTGCGATTCTTCCAATAGGGTGAAAACCGGATAATCCAAAAAGTTCTCGCCGCTCGAAACTTCGCCGCGCACGGTCATCATTCGGGCTTTGTTAACTCGCCGCAAAAGTGTGCCGACGACGACTTGCTGTTCGTTTTGTTCGATGTCCGAGAGATTTAAAATCGTGACGCGACCGGGGCGAAACAAATCATTCAAATCAATGTGATCAGCGTCGTGAAAAATTGCATCGCGTTTGTCGAAACGCGAATCCATTCGCCACAAAAGACCTTCGATTGAGCTGACATTTCCGCCGTCATTTTTGTTGTTGTCGCTGCCGTATTTTTGCGCCGAAACTTCGTCGCGCAAATCGTGATAAGCGAACAGACCGTTTTTTCTGGTTTCCAGCAATTTGTTCCACGCGAGATGCAGAAAATGGAGCATTTTTTCCGACGTGCCTTCGGGTAATAAATATTTGATGTCGGCTTCGGTGAGAGTCGAAAAACGCACCTTGATTTGTTCGTGCTGAAAGATTTTAACTTCCGGGCGATAACCGTCCGCGCCGCGAAAGGCTTCGCTCGCTTCGATTGCTTTTAGCGTGTGATATTCGCCGTGCGGGTCAATAATCAAAACGGCGGCGCGGTTGTGCGGGAGCATCAGTTCTTCGATCAAAACGCCAGCCGTGTAAGATTTTCCCGAACCTGTCGAAGCCAGAATTGCAAGATGAGTCGAAACAACGTCTTTCACTGACAATACTACCGGAACTTCGCCGTCGCTTCTGGTCAAAAGGCTGCCGATATGCGCCGAGCCGATTTCGCTTTCCTTTTTCGAGCTTAAAACTTTCGCCAAAGTTTCCGAAGAAGCCAGAAATACGGCGTCGCCGGGATTTGGCGGAATGCGCGGGTTGATAAAATCTTTGATTCCTTCGTGATAAAAACCGATTGTCTCGACCGTGATTTCGTAAATCTCGCAGCATTCGTCCAGACCGATGAGCGAAGAAACGAGCGCGGGCGGCGTGTTTGGGTCGGCGAGAAATGCGTCGGGCAAATTGCGGATTAATTTACGCGAGGAAATTGTGCCGATAATGTTTAATTCTTTATCAACATCGCGCGCCGTGTAATAAACAAATTCGCCGATTCTGGTGCGCGCGTTGTCAGTGGTGATGAAAAGATATTCGTGCGGCAGCTCGCCGGGTCCTTTGACCGTGCCGGTTAAAATGTCTGTGGTTTTTGCGTCCATTGTTTTTCGAGAAACTTTAGGTTTGAGAAGTCGTATCGGCGCAAAGTATAACACAAGCGAAGATGTGAAATCCCCTGTTGAAAAGCGGGCGAAATTGTTGTTTAGTAGTTTAAAAAAGATGAGAAATTTTATTCTTCCGTCCGCATTGATTCTGTTTGTCTCGCCATTTTTCCTGGCGGGTTGTACGAGTGAAAATTTACCGCCGCAGACGAATGCTGAAGTTGACTCGCAGCATTCAATTCAAATCAGCGCGCCGGAAATTGACGCGGCAGAGCCTGCTGTTGCAGCCGCGCCTGATGGCGGCGTTTTTGTTGTTTGGGTGGAACACGGAGCGAATAAAACGGCGGATATTTTTCTGCAAAAATTTGACGCCGAAGGAAAACCTGAAAGTGTGAAAACCCAAATTAACCCGAACGCGGGTGAAGCAACCGCTTGGCGCGGCGATCCGCCGACAATTAATGTCGGCGCAGACGGCGCAATTTACATCGGTTGGACAAAGCGCGTGAAAACGGAAACGGCGAGCGGCACGGATTTTTACGTTTCCGTCTCGCGGGACGGCGGAAAGACGTTTCAATCAAACGCTAAAGTCAATGACGACGCTGCGCCGGCTTCGCATGGAATGCATTCTTTGACAATTGATAAAAGCGGCAAAATCTACGCCGCTTGGCTCGATGAGCGAAACATCAAAAAGCCCGCACACGCTCAAAACGAAACGTCGAATAATTTCGCTTTTGTGAAAGCGCTGCATACTCCGTCGCCTAAACAAGCTGACGAACAAGCCGAACCGAACAGCGAAGTTTTTTTCGCGGTTTCAACCGATGGCGGAAAATCGTTTTCTCCGAATAAAAAACTTTCCAGCGAAGTTTGCCCGTGCTGTAAAACTGCGGTTTTAGCCTCGACGGACGGAAAAATATATGTCGCGTGGCGGCAAGTCGTCGGAGATAATTTTCGTCACATAGCCGTGGCTTCTTCCTCAGACGGCGGCGAACAATTTTCCGCTCCGGTGATTATCAGCGACGACCGCTGGCAAATTATGGGCTGTCCTGTTTCCGGGGCGTCGCTCATTTCTGGCAAAGACAACAATGTTCGCGTGGCGTGGTTTTCGGCGGGCGCGGCGGGCGCTCCCGGAGTTTATCAAACGTATTCAACCGACGGCGGCAAGACTTTCGCGCCTCGCGTTCTCGTCAACGAAGGCTTTTCACCGATCTCGCCGCAGTTTGTCGTCGGCGAGTCTAATGTTTCTCACATCGCTTGGGCGAACGGAGAAAAACAAGTCTTTTTTGCCGAAACCGCAACGCCCGAAACAGTTGGAAAGGCAGTTCCACACGTCGCTTCGGCTAGTTATTTCGCGGCGGCGAATTCAAAGGGAAAGTTGTTTGCGGTTTATGTTAAAACCGATGCTAAAAGCGCCGTTCGGCTCGCGCAGGTTAAACAATAAAATCTGTTAAATTATTCATCAAATCACCTTGATAATTTAAATTGTGGATTTAAAAATTAGTTTTAAAATTGCCGTCGTTTGTCTTTTTATTCTAACTTTCGTTTTTTCCTGCGCTAAAAAAGAGCCGAAACAGCTTTCGGTGCAGCAGAGCATTCGCGTCGAAGCGTCGTTTTTTCGCTCGAACTGCGTCGTCTGTCACGGCAAAGAAGCCGACGGCGGCGAGCTAGCCGGAAAAGCCGTGCCGTCTTTGCGAAGCGGCGAAGCCCTGCAAAAAACGGACGCGGAGCTTTATGAGCAGATTGCCAACGGGAAAAACGGAATGCCGCCGTTTAAATATCAACTCACCGAACAGCAAATCCGCAATATGGTGCGGTTTATTCGCGATCTGCAAAAAGAGAATTTTTAACCGATTCGGCGAGGCACGCGACAGGTAATTTGAATCAAACTGATTATTCAAAATTCAAAACTCAACATAAAACTCAAAATTCTGAAATTTCTGCGTTAAAAATTGTTCTTCTTAAAAATATAACGTTTCATCACTTTCCACTCTCTTCTCATCACAATTCTGTTGTGTTTTGACGCTTTCCATTAAATTATGGCAATAGAGATTCTCTTCAATTTTTCTGTTCAAAAGATAGCCCGTTATGACAAATATTGCAGAATTGTTTCGTTTAAACCCGAAATCCCTTTTTCTACGCTTGAGTCTTTTGGCTTTTGTCGTCGGTGCCTGCATCGGCTACAGTTTCGCGCAGGCAAAACCTTTGCTGCTCGCACTTAACAAAGATGAAAGCACGCTTGCCGTGATTGATCCGGTGACGATGAAAGTCGTCGGAAAAGTCCCGACCGGCGACAATCCGCACGAGGTCGTCGCTTCAGCCGACGGCAAAACCGCTTTCGTCGCCAATTACGGCGCGCAAAAGCCCGGCAACTCGCTTTCGGTGATTGATTTAACGACGCTCAAAGAAACGCGCCGCGTAGATTTAACGCCGCTCCTGCGCCCGCACGGATTAGTCGAAATCGGCGGCAAGATTTATTTCACGGCGGAAGTCAACCGCAGTGTCGCGCGTTACGATCCGGCGACGAATAAAGTTGACTGGCTGATGGGAACGGGACAAAACGGCAGCCATATGGTTGTGGTTTCGGCTGATCAAAAACGAATTTACACGGCGAACATCGGTTCGGATTCGGTAACGGCGTTTGAATTTAACAATGTTCCGCCCGCCGCATCGAAAATAACGCAAATTCCGGTGGGCAAACAGCCCGAAGCGATTGATCTCGCGCCCGACGGCAAAGAAATCTGGGTTGGATTAAACGCAGACCTCGGAGTTGATATTGTTGACGCCGCGACACTCAAAACCGTCGAAAGGATCAAGCTTGGCGAGCGACCTTATCGCGTTAAGTTTTCGCCTGATGGCAAACAGGTTCTTTTTACGATGCCGAACACAAAAGAAATCATCGTTTACGACCGCGCAGCGCGCAAAGAAACGCGGCGCCTAAAGCTCGAAAGCGCGCCGCTCGGCGTTGTTTTTTCGGCTGACGGAAAAACCGCTTTTGTTTCCGTCGTGGAGCCGGACGCTGTGTTGAAAATTGATTTGGAAAAAATGGCAGTCGCCGGTCGCGCCGAAACGGGACAAGCGCCGGATGGTCTGGCTTTTGTTGGAAAATAACGAAATGAAATTTACGCAATTCACACTTGCCTTTTGCTTTCACCCGCCGTTTAATCTGATTTTTAACGATTAACACAAAAAGAATTTTCAAGGAGATTTTCTAATGCTTAGACACAAATTTATCAGCACAATTTTAATCTTTACTTTTTTGCTTCCCGGCGCAGCTTACGGGCAGTCGGTCGGCAGCGGAGCGGGCGTCAAAACCGCGCCGTCCGTTTATACAGCGCCGAAGGAAACGATTGACCGAATCCGCGAAGAAGGAATGGGCAAAAATTCGCAGGTGATGCAAACGCTTTCCTATATGACCGATGTAATCGGACCTCGTTTAACTAATTCACCGGGGATGAAGCGGGCAAATGAGTGGACGCGAGACACAATGGCGAAATGGGGAATGCAAAACGCGCGTCTCGAAGCCTGGGGACCATTCGGGCGCGGCTGGTCGCTCAAAGATTTTGATGCCGAGGTCGTCGCGCCGCAATCGTTTTCCGTGATTGCATACCCAAAAGCGTGGTCGCCTTCGACAAAAGGCGCAGTGACGAGCGAAGTCGTTTGGCTCGACGCGAAAACCGATGCAGATTTGGCGAAATACAAAGGTCAGTTAAAAGGCAAAATCGTTTTGGCATCGCCAATCCGACCGCTGAAAGCTGAAGAAAAAGCTTTCTCAAGCCGAATGTCCGAAGAAACTCTGGCGAAACTGGCGAATGCGCCGGCGAAAGATTCCGACCAGTTTACGCCTGATGTGCTGAAAAACATCGTCGAAAATTATATTAATAAGCCAGCCCGCACGATGAAATTTTTGATGGATGAAGGCGCGGCAGTGATGATAGACAACAGTCCGCAGGGAAGCGGCGGAACGGTTTTCGTGCAGGGTGCGAATCTCGCAATTGAGGTTACAAAAGAACTCAAAACGATTGAAGACCTTTTCAGCTCACCGGCTTTCCAGCCGCAGCGCAAAGAATTTGAAGCGAACATGATGCCGCAGGTGACAATGGCTTCGGAAGATTACAACCGGCTCGTACGAATGATTCAGCAGGGGGTCAAACCGCAAATGACCGTTAAAATTGACGCGCAATATCACGATCAGGATCAGATGGGCTACAACACAATCGCCGAAATTCCCGGCACCGACCCGAATTTGAAAGACGAGATCGTGATGCTCGGCGGACATCTCGATTCGTGGCACGCTTCGACCGGCGCAACCGATAATGCAGCCGGTTGCGGCGTAGTGATGGAAGCCGCTCGCATAATTATGGCATCGGGTTTGAAACCGCGCCGCACAATCAGAGTCGCTCTCTGGAGCGGCGAAGAACAGGGACTTTACGGTTCGACCGAATACGTGAAAAAACATTTCGGCGAAATGAAAAACGGCTCTCTCTCAAAAGGCGCGGCTTACGAAAAACTTTCGGCTTATTACAACCTTGACAATGGGACGGGCAAAATTCGCGGCATTTATTTACAGGGGAACAGCGCAGTAAAGCCGATTTTTGAAGCGTGGCTCGCGCCTTTTACCGATTTAGGCGCGGCGACTTTGACGATTTCCAACACGGGCGGCACAGACCATTTGCCGTTTGACGCCATCGGTCTGCCCGGATTTCAGTTTATTCAGGACGAAATCGAATACGGCACTCGCACGCATCACTCGAATCAGGACAATTATGATCGTCTGCAACCCGAAGATATGAAACAGGCGGCGACGATAATGGCGGCTTTCGTTTATCAAACTGCAATGATGGACGGCAAACTGCCGCGTAAGCAGTTGAAATAAGAAGCCTTTTTTGAAAGCGTATTAGGAGGCACGGAAAAATGAAAAGGATAATTTTCTCGTTGATTTTGCTGGCAGTTTCGGCTGTGGTCGGACAATCCAACCCGCTCGATTCAAAAACCACGGCGTTTGTCGGCGTCAATGTGATTCCGATGGACAAAGAGCGCGTCCTGCAAAATCAAACCGTGATTGTCAAAAACGGCTCGATTGCGGAAATCGGCGACACGAAAAAAATCAAAGTACCGAAAGACGCGGTTGTTATTGACGGAAAAGGCAGGTTTTTGATTCCCGGTCTGGTTGATATGCACACGCATCTGCTTTCGGACGGCGACGATTATCCCGATTCCATTGCCGAAGACGAATTGCGCGTGATGGTAGCCAACGGCGTAACGACGATTCGCTTTATGATCGGCACACCCGAACAGCTTGTTTTGCGCGCCAAATCGGCAAAAGGCGAAATCATCGCGCCGACGATTTATTCGGCAAGCCCGCATTTGACGGGAAAAGAACAAGGCAACAATTTCGTCGTCAATACTACGGAAGAAGCGCGCGAAGCCGTTCGCAAATCGAAGGCGGCGGGTTACGATTTCATCAAGATCACGACTTTTATCAAACCCGAAGTTTATGAGGCGGCGGTTGACGAAGCCGCCAGACAAAACATCCGCGTCGTCGGTCACGCCGACGCCCGTTTTGTCACTTTAGCGCGCGCCTTAAAAGCCAGGCAGCAAATCGAGCATCTCGACGGCTATCTCGAAGCGGTCATAGCGGATAACGCGCCGAACAAGAATTCGGTTTCCGACCTTTATATTTATGACCCGAAAAATTGGGAAAGCCTCGATTACGTTGACGAAAAGAAAATCGCCGAAATCGCCAAACAGACGGTTACGTCAAATCCTTATGTTGATCCGACGCAGCATTTTATGAAGAACACTTTCGGCTTGCCGCGCAGCGAAGAATCAATTCGCGCCCAACCGGATTTCAAATTCTACCCGGCAAAAGTTCAGGAAGGTTTTATAAATTTTCATAAAAAGCACAGACTGTTTCAGATTCCGGCGGAAAAACGCGCCCGTTGGGTAGCAGTCCGCAACAAAATCATTAAGGCGATTTACGACGCGGGCGGAAAGATAATGACCGGCTCTGACACGCCCGAATTTCTCTGGCTTTACGGTTTTACGATGCACCGCGAGATGAAAGCTTTGAGCGATGCCGGGCTTTCAAATTATGCCGTTCTCGAAGCGGCGACGAAAAATCCTTCGATGTTTTTCGGCACATTGGAAAAGGTCGGAACGATTGAAAAAGGAAGGCGCGCCGATCTGATTTTGCTCAACGCCAATCCATTGGAAAATATTTCCAACACCGAAAACCGCGCGGGCGTAATGCTCAAAGGCAAATATTTCGCTCAGGAAGAATTGAACCGCTGGCTCGATGAAATAGCTCCGAAAATTCAAAGCTCGCACATCGAGAAAAAATAATATATTCTCTGCCCGTGAAACGCACGAAAGACGCGAAAAGAAAAAACAATAATATTTTTCGTGTCTTTCGTGCGTTTCACGAGCGATAAAAATATGAGACAGATTTTATTACTGATTTTAACTCTCGCATTTTGCGTTTCAATACAGGCGCAAATGTCTGCGAACGAAACCGCGAAGCAGGACGCAATCGCCGTGATTGACCGATTATGGGAAGCGATGCGAACGAAAAATGCAGACGCCATCAAAGCTCTGTTTACGCCCGAAGGTCAGCTCGTTGCGATTGATAAACCGCGCGACGGAAACGGTTTGTCAAAAACTCGCGTTCTGAGCGGCGAGGCTTTCGCCAAACTGATTTCCGAATCGAAAGCGCCCGAATTTGCCGAGCGAATGCCGCAGCCGCAAATCAACGTTTTCGGCGATTTGGCGACGGTTTACGGTCGCTACACTTTCCACGTCGGCGACAAATTTTCGCATTGCGGCGCGAACACTTTTAATCTCGTCCGCACAGAAACGGGCTGGAAAATCGCCAACGCCGCTTCGACGCTCGAATTTCAATGCGAGAGAGATTTGCAAATGGTAAAGATTCCAAAAGTCGAAGCAAATCCGGCGGACGTTTCCACAATTGACGGTATCGTCAAAGCATTTTACGAAGTCATTTCAGGCAAAATAGGCGAGCCGCGTCAGTGGGGACGAGACAAAACTTTGTATGCGCCCGACGTGCGTTTTGTGGCAATGAGCGCGGAAAATGGAAAAATTCGAGCCGGGATTATGAAACACGAGCAATACGTAAATTCGTCAAACGAGTTTTTCGTTAAGGAAGGATTCGTAGAACGCGAAATCGGGCGCACGGTCAGACAATTCGGAAATATCGCTCACGTTTTTTCGGCTTACGAATGGGAAACGAGCGGCGAGAAAAAGCAAAAAGCGCGCGGCATTAACAGCATCGAGCTTTACAACGACGGAAAACGCTGGTGGATTTCCGCCGTTAGTTGGGACGATGAACGCCCGGAAAATCCGATTCCAAAAGAGTTTTTGCGAAAGAAATAGAGTTAAATTTTAGTTATGAAAATTTTGTTGAGCAGGTTTTGCTTAAATTTCTTCACCTCTGCAATTTTGCTGGCGCTGTGCATTTCCGCGACGGCGCAGAAAAGCGGCATTGCAAAACTTTCGGAAAAGCTGCAATCGCAGCTTAACGAGCTGCACAAAGCGGGCAAATTTCCCGGCGCGACCGTAGGCGTTTGTTTGGCGGACGGAAACTGTTTCGGTTTAGCCGCCGGTTTTTCCGAACGCGAAGCCAAAACACCGATGCGGGCGTCGCATTTAATGCTTTCGGGCAGCGTCGGCAAAACTTACGCGGCGGCGCTCGCGTTGCAATTGGTCAAAGAAGGAAAAATAAATCTTGACGATAAAATCGAAAAGTATCTCGGCAAAGAAACGTGGTTTTCCAGACTCCCGAACGCGCGTCAGATTATCGTCAGGCAGTTGATGAATCACACGAGCGGCTTGGTGCGTTATGAATTCAAAGACCAATTCACCAAAGATTTGACCGCGCAGCCCGACAAAGTTTGGCGACCGGAGGAATTGCTGGCATATCTTCTCGACGAAAAGCCGCCGTTTGAAGCCGGAAAAGGCTGGGATTATTCCGACACGAATTACATCGTTCTCGGAATGATTATCGAAAAAGTCACGGGCAAACGTTTTTACGATTTGGTCGAAAAGCGGATTTTAAAACCTCTGAAATTGAAAAACACAGTTCCTTCCGATTCGCGTCAAATTCGCGGATTAATTCAAGGTTACGCCGGTCAAGGAAATCCGTTTGGTGGAAAAGACGCGGTTTTGGAAAACGGCAAATTTATCATCAATCCGCAATTTGAATGGACGGGCGGCGGTTACGCTTCGACGACCGAAGATTTGGCGCGTTGGGCGAAAGCGATGTATGAAGGAAAGGCTTTTGACGCGTCGCTGCTTCCTCAAATGCTCGAAGGCGTTTCCGCGCCGATGCTCGGACGAGAAACAAAATACGGTTTGGGCGTGATTATTCGCCCGACGCAAGCCGGAATCGCTTACGGTCACAGCGGATTTTTCCCCGGTTATTTGACTGAGATGATGTATTTCCCCGAACAGAAAATGGCGCTTGCAGTGCAGTTTAACACGAGCGCGCCGCGCTCGACCGGAAAATCGCCCGCCAGATTTCTGGTTGAATTAGCCGAAACAATCAAATCACAAAACGCGCAAACAAAAAACGCCGCCGGAAATTAAAAATCCGGGCGGCGTTTTTGTTTGTTAAAATCGTCTGTTTAATCGTTGCGAATTTGATTGTGCGCTTCGACAAACCATAAGTTTTTGTCAACGCCGCGGACGATTTCCGTGAACAAATCCGCTGTTCCGGCGTCCTGCAATTCGGTCGTTTGGTCAATATCGCGGCGAATGTTTGCCGCGTAAGTCGAAAGCGCGTTTGAAACGGCTTCGACGTGCGAATGACCGTCGAAAATTTCAAGCGGATATTCCATCAAAGACGAATTGCTCGATGCGGCGCGAATCGTTCCGTAAGCCGTACCGCCGAGCTGCGTAACACGCTCGGCAATTAAATCCGTGTATGCTCCCGCCGCTGTCGCAACTTCATCGAAAAGCTCGTGAAGCGCGCGAAATTGCTCGCCTTTGACGTTCCAGTGCGCTTGTTTGGCTTGGTATTGAAGATCAATCGAGTCCGCCAGACGCTTGTTCAAAATCTCGATAACCTGTGCTCTTAATTCTTCCGGTAAATCGTTTTTCGTTCTATGCATTGTTGCTGTTGCCATAATAATTTCCCCTTTATCAAACAAAAAAACGCGCCGGAGCCGCTCATCCGGTTCTCTTCGGGCTTTCGAGCGCCGACGCTATTTTGCATAACTTTATATTGCCGTTTGACGCTCGAATCGTCAACGTTAATTTAAAAACAAAGGCTTTTTAGCGGAAAGACAGGACTTCAGGTGAAAGTTTATAATCAAAATATGTTGGTTTTAGGAATTGAAAGTTCGTGCGACGAAACTGCCGCTGCGGTTGTGCGTGACGGGCGCGAAATTTTGTCTTCGGTTATTTCCTCGCAGATTGAAATTCACCGCAAATACGGCGGCGTCGTGCCGGAAATCGCTTCGCGCGAGCATCTCGAAAAAATCGAGCCGATTGTTGATGAGGCTTTGAAACGGGCAAACGTTTCGCTCGAAGAAATGGACGGGATTGCCGTCACCACGGGTCCGGGATTAATCGGCTCTTTGCTGGTCGGCGTTTCGTATGCGAAAGCTCTGGCGTTTGCGCTCGATAAACCGATTGTCGGCGTGAATCACATCGAAGGTCACGTTTATTCGATTGCCTTTGAAAATCCGCCAATTCAATATCCGGCGCTGGCGCTGATTGTTTCCGGCGGTCACACGAACGTTTTCTTTGTGCCGGAAGAAGGCAAATACAAAAATATAGCGCGCACTCGCGACGACGCTGCGGGCGAAGCGTTTGACAAAGTGGCGAAAATGCTCGGACTCAGTTATCCGGGCGGTCCCGTGATTGAAAAACTCGCGCTCACCGGCGACTCAAAGAAAATCAAATTCAGCTTGCCGAAAATCAGCGACGGGCGACCTGATTTCAGCTTTTCCGGTTTAAAAACCGCAGTTTCAAAATACGTCCGCGAAAACGACATCAAAGCCCTCGAAGCGGGAGAAACGCCGAATCAGGAAATCCGCGATTTGGCGGCGAGCTTTCAGTTTTCGGTTGTCCGTCAGTTAATGGTAACGCTCGAAAAACTGATGGAAGAACACCGACCGCAAACTTTGATTGTGGCGGGCGGCGTCGCCTGCAATAAAGTTCTGCGCGAAGCGGCAGACCGACTTGGCGAAAAATTTAAGATTCCGGTTTATTTTCCCTCACCGCATCTTTCGACCGACAACGCGGCGATGATTGCCGCCGCCGGAACCGCGCATTTAAAACGCGGCGAGCGCGCCGGTTTGGATTTAAACGCGGATATTACGCTGCGGCTGCAAAATCTCGAAGTCGAAGACGCGGCTTTGCGGCAGGCGCGCGTGCGCTACCGGCTCTAAAAAGGAAGGAGAATAAAATGGATATCTTATGGCAGGAGCTAACATTTGGAATGCCCGATGCCGAGCAGTTAACACGTGTTATTATCCGGCTTTGCGCAGCTACCTTGTTTGGAGCGGCTATCGGAATAGACCGCGAAAGAGCAGGCAAGCCAGCCGGTTTCCGCACGCATATCCTGATTACTCTCGGAACAGCCGTTTTTGTTATCGCCTGCTCCGGCGCGGGATTATCTGCGGAAGGCTTATCGCGTGTAATTCAAGGAATTGTTACCGGGATTGGTTTTCTCGGCGCGGGTTCTATTCTCAAGTTAAACGACCAACGGGATATTCAAGGGTTGACAACAGCAGCGGGCGTTTGGATGACCGCAGCTATCGGCGTAACTGTCGGATTAGGGAGTCTGGGATTAGCATTCCTTGGTACTGTTCTGGCTTTAATCGTTCTTGCATTTACCGGATTTTTTGAATCTCGCTTTAACAAAAGGAATATTACAAAAGTCGAAAACACCGATTCAGTTATCTGAGCATAGAATAAAAAAAACTTGACTATTTTATTTTGTCTGTAATATTTTACGATAAACAATATGTCGCCGAAGTCATTTTTGAAATGACACGGGAGAACCAACGTTTTGCAAGGAGTTTGCAAAACAGGGGCTAAGCAAATTGATTTGCGGAAGACTTCTTCGCTTCCAGCCCGGCAGCTAATCTCGTAGGCATTAGAAGGAGGACACGAGCTGATTCCGTGAGAGGGTGTGAGGCGCGCGTCGTTTCACACCCTCTTTCTGTCTTTGATGGAAATCAGTCGGTGATTTCGGGCGGCAGACAAAGAAAGGGAGAGTTAAAATGAGGTCAAAAACAATAAAAATCTTCTGTTCCTATTGTCAGGATTGGTTTGCGTCACCATTGGATTTAGCCGACGAATGTGCTTCCGATACTTCAATACTCGAAGGCAGCAAGGTTACTTGCCGAGGCTGCTCCCAGGCAGTTGTCTGTAATCGGGAAAATATAAGTCTTTCCGTTCAAGACGCTCTCTGCTAAGGAATAACCAAAGCCGGATTTCAGAGAGGATGTTAAGCCAGCACACTTTACATCCTCTTTTTAAAGGTAAAAAAGGAGATAGCCAATGAAATTAGCGAAATATTTATATTTCATCATCGTTCTTTGCTCGCTTTTCTTAACTGTCAGTTGTCTGCCGACAGGAGTTCAGAATAAAGGCAAGCGGACAATCACGGTTTATGGCTTTTCGATTATGAAAGAGTCGCTGGAGAAAGAGATTTATCCGGCTTTTGCTGAGAAATGGAAACGTGAAACCGGCGAAGAGGTTACTTTTGCTTCTTCTTTCGCCGGTTCGGAAACCATTATGAATCAAATCTTACAAGGCGCTCCGGCGGATATTGCCATTCTTTCCATTGAACGCGAGGTTGACGCTTTAATCCAAGCCGGGCACGTTCCCAGAGATTGGTGGGTGACGCCGCAAAAAGGAATTGTCAACAAAACTCCTTTTATCATTCTGGTTCGCAAAGGAAATCCGCTCGGCATTCGTGATTTTCCCGATTTAGCAAAACCGGGCGTCAAAGTCATTCATCCCGACCCGGTCAGCTCCGGCGGCGCACGCTGGTCAATTCTGGCAATTTACGGTTCCGAGCTAAAAAAATCCGAAGCCGAAAACAGAGGCGCAGACACAAACCGCGCGACCCAGACTTTGCAGGCGATTTGGAAAAACGTGATTTCGACGCCCGGTTCCGCGCGCGAAGCTCGGACGCAGTTTGAAACGGGGTTCGGCGATGCTTTGATTACATACGAACTCGAAGGCTTATTGATGAAACAGGCAAACGCCCCGTTTGAAATCGTCGTGCCGAAATCAACGATTTTCAGCGAACATCCGGCTGTTATTGTTGACCGCAATGTAACAGCGGACGAGCGTCCGGTGATGGAAGCCTTTCGCAATTATTTATGGAGCGAAGAAGCGCAGCGGGCGTTTGTCAAACATCATTTTCGCTCTACCACTGACGAAAAACTAAACGAAGCTAATGCGGAATTTGCTCGAATCGAGATGCCTTTTGACGTTCAGTTATTCGGCGGCTGGCAGCGCGCTTTGCCGGAGATAATTGAGGGCGTTTTCCGCGAAAAGGTGCGAAACCAAAAGTGACGATAAGGTGATATATGAGTGCAAATCTTTCGACCATGCGCCACGTTCGAGGCTTTGATGTCGCCCGACCTTTAGGTATTGCAACGCTGTTGTTTATCATGCTGCCGCTTGTCTTGCTGCCGCTGGCTTCAATTTTTATTTTTGGAACCAGCAAAGGATTGGCGAGCTTCTGGTCGGCTTTGATTGCGCCCGACGCCATTTTCGCGCTTCAGCTTTCACTCGTCACCAGCTTTTGGGCGACGACTTTCAACATAGTTTTCGGGCTTTACGCGGCGTATGTGCTTTCCAAATACAGCTTTTGGGGGCGCAATGCGGTCATTGTCACAATTTCGCTTCCGACGGCGATCCCAACTGCCGTAGCGGGTTTCGCTTTGCTTCTTCTCTGGGGACCTTACGGCTTGCTTGGGCAATATCTCTCGCCCGACACGCAAATCATGTTCACGCCGTACGCGATTATTCTCGCCAATATATTCGTCACTTTTCCGCTCGCATTCGGAGTTATCAAACCGGTTTTCGACACGATGAGCCGCTCGCTCGAAGAAGCGTCCGCGACAATCGGTGCGACTCGTATGCAAACTTTCTGGTATGTCACGCTGCCGAGCTTACGCGGCGCAATCGTTACCGGCGCGCTTTTAACGTTTGCGCGTTCGGTAGGAGAATTTGGCTCGACGATTTTGGTTTCAGGTAATCTTGCGGGTAGAACGCAAACCGCACCGCTTTATATTTTTGCCAAATTTAATGAAGGACAAGTCGAAGCCGCCAATGCGGTAGCAATTGTCCTGACGATTTTTTCGTTTGTCATTTTCAGTGTTCTTTTCTTCGCTCACGAATGGCTTGAAACCGATTAAAGATTTTGTTTGAAGATTTATGATGCGCGCAGAAAGAGAATTTAAAGAGATGTCGAAAAACGATTCGCGGGAAATTACCGAAACTTCGTCGGCAGCGGCTGCGAGCGTACGCGGTTTGAGCAAAAGCTTTGGTAAAGCCACAGTTTTGCAGGACATCAATTTTGAAGTAAATGAAGGTGAATCGCTCGTTTTGCTCGGCGCATCGGGCAGCGGAAAAACTACAATTTTACGAATTATCGCCGGTCTCGAAGAACCCGATACGGGAAGCGTCATCTTACACGGGCGAGATGTTACGAGCGTTCCGGCTCGCGAGCGCGGTGTAGGCGTAATTTTTCAGGATTACGCGCTGTTTCCTCGGATGACAGTAGAAAAAAACATCAGCTATGGTTTACGGATTCGCAAACGTGCGAAAAAAGAAATCAAAGAAACAGTTGACCGTTTGATCGAGCTGGTTCGTCTTGATGAACATCGCAAAAAGTATCCTTCACAGCTTTCCGGCGGACAGCAGCAGCGTGTTGCCATTGCCCGCACACTGGCTTATAACCCGCAGGTTTTGCTGTTTGACGAACCGTTCGGCGCTTTGGACGCCCAAATTCGCACGAGACTCAGGCGCGAGATTCGCAGCCTGCTCAAAGAAATCAACGTTCCTGCGATTTTCATTACACATGACCAGGAAGAAGCCCTTGAATTAGGAGACCGCATTGCAGTTCTGAATGCCGGGCGGCTTGAACAAATCGGCACACCCGACGAAGTTTATAACAAACCCGAAACCGAATACGTAGCGACTTTTCTGGGCGCTGCTAATCTTCTTCTCGGTGTAATTCACGAAGGCTCGATTTTGATTGAATCCATTTCGGTTCCGGCTGCCGAACAACTCGAACGATTTCGGGAAGGACAATCATTTAAGCTCGTTTTTCGTCCTGAAGACGTTAAGCTCAGCCGCACCGGAAACCTGCCGGAAGGCACTCATCGCCTGGCAAACGCACAAGTTGAAGAAGTTTATTTTGTCGGCGCTTATGAACGGCTTACCGTCAGAATGGATACAATGACCAGACAACCAGCCGAAGGCGAGCCACCGCTTTACGAAGCTTCGTCATTTGATAAAAAAGCAGCGGGTAAGCCGATTATTGTTACTCGTCAAAAAGCCGAAGCCGCCGCAGAGCCTTTAAAACCCCGCGATTATGTTGCCGTCGGACTGACAAGTTTTCGCATTCTGCCTAATTTTACACTTGCATCGGAACGAAGCAGCAAAACCGTTGACGCAGGAGAATAATCAACTTATGAAAAATTTTCACATTTTATTTATCGCTGCATTTTTCATCTTATTTGCTCAAATTGTTCGAGGGCAAACCGCAGCGCCCCAGGAAGACACGCAGAGCTGGAACGAAGTGCAGATTGCAATTCCAGTCAACAAAAAACTTGATTTAAACGTTTCCGGGCAATTACGATTCGGTCGTAACATCAGTGATTTTGTTGACGAGAGAGCTGGAATCGGTTTTACCTACAAACCAAATAAATATTTGCAATTTCAACCCGGCTACACCTATATCGTCACGCAGCCGGTACGCAATCGAACGGCTTATGAGAATCGTCTGAATCTGCCGGTGACAATAATTTCTCCAAAGTTTAGCGGTTTTACCGTTTCCAATCGGAATTTATTTGAGCGCCGCTGGCGAAAACCGATAAATTCGTGGCGCTATCGTAATCGCTTACAGATCGAGCGCACTTTTAAGCCAAAGAAATTTGAATTTCGTCTGTTTGCCTCCGATGAAATCTTTTATGATTTTAGCGTTAAAGACTGGGTGCGAAACCGTTTTACGTTTGGCGCAGGTAAACCGATTTCCCGGCAGCTTTCATTTGATGTTTATTATTTGAGACAAAATGACGGAAGAAGCCGTCCCGGAGATTTGCACGTAATCGGAACTGGTTTGAGAATTAGATTCTAGTTCGGAGCGTGTTTCAAAAACGAGCATTTTTGAAACACGCTCCAATATTTATGGAAGCGCCGCAATATCGCTCACTTTTTACTCTCAAAAATCCGTTTCAAAACCTAAATCTTAAAACCGAACAACTCTGTTAAAAAGAACTGCTTGCGGGAACGTAAGCCGTTGATTTACGATGTAACAAATTGAAAAACTCTCCAAAGTCTTTAAAGGTTTGTTTTTATGTTCGGCAGATTTGGCGTTTGCTGAAAAACAAGCTGATAAAAACCTTAGACTCTAATGAGACGCAGAGCGTCTTAGAATAGAAAAACAGAGGGCGTGTATAATCGAAGTTTATGGAGGAAAATAAGATGTATAAATCGAACGCAAAAGCCGTTTTCATCGGACTTTTGCTGCTCACATTGAGCTTCACAATCAACCTTTCGAGCCTCAAGGCGCAGCAGTATCAAACGCAGCAGATCGTCGGCGGTTTGGCTTTTCCGAATTTTGTGACGAGCGCAAGAGACGGTTCCGGTCGGCTGTTTATCGTTTTAAAAGGCGGCGTCATTAAAGTTCATAATCCGGCGACCGGCGCGACGACGGATTTTCTCGATATTACGTCGAGAGTTGCCAGCGTCAACAATATCAACAGCGAGCGCGGTTTGCTCGGTCTGGCTTTTCATCCGCAATACGGGCAAAACCGCCGCTTTTACGTTTATTATACGCGCCTGCCAGACTTTGCAATTCAAATCGCTGAATACAAAGTCTCCGCCGTCAACCCGAACGTCGCGGAAACGACCGAAAAACCGATTATTAGCGTTCCGCACGCCGAAAACAGCAATCACAACGGCGGAACGGTCGCATTTGGACCGGACGGCTATTTGTATTTCGCGCCCGGTGACGGAGGTTCGCAAAACGATCCTCCGAACAACGCGCAAAATATCAATGTTTTGCTCGGCAAAATGCTGCGTATTGACGTAAACGTGCCTGAAGGCTCAACTCAACCGTATCTGATTCCGCCGGATAATCCGTTTGCCGGAGCGACGCCGGGCGCGGATGAAATTTACGCTTACGGGCTGAGAAATCCGTATCGTTTTTCTTTTGATCGAGGCGGCTCGCAGCGATTGTTTATCGCCGATGTCGGGCAAAATCAAATCGAGGAAATTAACATCGGCGCGCTCGGCGCGAATTACGGCTGGCGAGCTTATGAAGGAAATAATTGCACCGGTTTAAATCCCGAACAGTGCGCGGGCGGCGCGAATCCGATTAATTACACGGTGCCGGTTTACACTTATGCGCACACCGCACCCGCTAACAATCCGACGCGCTGCTCGATCACCGGCGGTTATGCTTATCGCGGCACGCGCCGTACATTTCCGCTAGGAGTGTATATTTTTGCTGATTACTGTACGGGAGAAATCGGATCGATATTCCATAGCGGAATGATCGTTATCCCCAATTTCCCACTGATTGATACTTCATTTTTGATTACCTCGTTCGGCGAAGACGATCACGGCGAAATTTATTTTACGACCAACAGCGCAACCTCGGGAACTGTTCAGAAAATTGTTAATACAAATTCGACTGGTCCGCAAGCAAAAGTCGCCGATTTCGACGGGGACGGGCGCACCGATTTGTCGGTTACCCGCAATACGTCGGGCAGTAAATTTTGGTATACGCAAGGAAGCAGCGGTTTTCGCGGAACTCAATGGGGCATTGACTCCGACATTACCGTGCCAGCGGATTTTGACGGCGACGGGCGAACCGACACCGCGGTTTTCCGCAACGGTTTTTGGTATTCGCTTGATAGTTCGACGGGGGCTTTCCGCTCTTTTCAATGGGGTGCCGCAGGCGACACTCCGGTTGCGGCGGATTATGACGGCGACGGACGAACCGATTACGCCGTCTGGCGAAACGGCAACTGGTACATTTATAACAGCCAGACAAACACGGTTCGAGGCGAATTTTTAGGAGCCGCCGGCGATGTTTTAGTTCCCGCCGATTACGACGGTGACGGACGGGCTGATGTGGCAGTTTTCCGGGGTTCAGAAGGAAGATGGTACATCACTCGCAGCTTCGGCGGCTCAACGACCATCAACTGGGGCGCGCCCGGCGACATTCCCGTTCCGGGCGATTATGATGCCGACGGCAAAGCTGACGCCGCCGTTTTCCGACCGGGCGCGACCGCCGGAAGCCAGGCTTTCTGGTATGTTCTGCAATCTTCAAATGGGCAGCAGCTTAACAGACAATGGGGAACAAACGGCGATGAACCTGTTCCCGGCGATTATGACGGTGACGGACGAACCGACATCGCAGTCGCGCGCACCGTTTCGGGCAGCAAGGCTTGGTACATTTTAAACAGCAACTCCGGCGCTTTTCGCGGCGAGTTTTTCGGCGTTTCAACCGATACGCCGATTCCGCCCGCGGACAAGCCGTAATCCTAATGCAAAAGGCTAAAAATTAAGGAATTTGAAAATCATTTTATTCCTTAATTTTTAGCCTTCAATTTTTTATCTGGCGCGAGCGATGGTTAATACGAAAACTTCGCTCGCGCCTTTTTCTTTGAGAATTTTGGCGCAGGCTGAGGCGGTCGCGCCGGACGTGAAAACATCGTCAACGAGCAGGATTTTTTCGTTTTCGATGAGCCTCGCATTTTTGACTTCAAACGATTTTTCCACAGATTCGCGCCGTCCGCGCTCGTCCATTCCCGCGCGATGCATCTGCGTGTGAACGCTGCGAATCAAGCAGTTTTCTAAAACCTCCAAATTGCTCGTTTTCGACAAAGATTCGGCTAAAACTGCGGCTTGATTAAAGGAGCGTTCACGAAAACGCTTTTCGTGGAGCGGAACGGGAATGATTTTTGTCGCTTGATTAATCGGCGTTTGGTTGAAAGCCGCGAAAAGCAAATCTTTTAATTTTTCCGAAACCAAAGGCTCGCGTTTGAGTTTTAAAACTGCCGCGCGCAGCGCGCCGTCATAAATTCCAATCGCCCGCGCCGCCGCAAAAGAAAGCTCGTCGCAAGCGCGGCAAAAAATTGGTCTTTCGATTGGAGAGTTCGGAGAATTTGCCAAAACCAAGCCGCAGCGAAAACAGATTGTTTCCGAACCGTCGAAAATTTCGCTCTTTTCCCAACAAGATTCGCAAACATCGCCAAGCTCAATCGCCTCGACCGATTTTCCGCACAAAGAGCATTCGTGCGGATAAAAAACCGCGAGCAGCGGATTTGAGATTTGCCGCAAGAAAGCCATCGAAAGCAAAAATAAAAGCGAAAGAAACGTCGTGTCAAACGCTTCTTTCGCTTTTAGTCTTTATCCCTTAGCTTTTAGCCTTTATTTTGCCGCGGTTGTAGTGTTTCGCGGGTCGTAAGGCGTGTCGAGATATTTTTTGACCTGGTTTTGGGCGTTGTCGTAATTGATTCCGGTTTTTTGCGCGCGCTGGTAAGCGGAAACGGCGCGGTCGCGGTCGCCTTTGGCGTCATAAGCGTTGCCCATTTTGATGTTCGCCCAGGCTTCGAGCCAATTTGGTCTGAGGTTTCCGCTGAGCGTGGCTTTAAAATTCTCAATCGCCAGATCGTAATTGCGCTGTTCTAAAAAGAGCAAGCCGAGATGATAATAAATCCACGAATTCGAGCGGTCGAGCTTTAAAGCGGCTTCAAACTGCTGCTGAGCTTCGGCGTAATTGCCTTCTTTAAACTGCTCGATTCCGCGTCGCGCAATCGAAGAAACTCGCAAATCCTGATCAATTCTGAGCAGTTTAAATTGCGGATCAATCACGACTTCGACCGGCGCGCCGTTTGATTCGATGCTGAAATCTTCGCTCTGCTCGTCAATCTTGACGGTTTGAGTTTTACTGTCGCCGCCTTCGGCGCGAAGCTGAACGTCAACCGGCAGACGCAGATTTTCGTAATTCTGTTTTACCGTTCCGCGTGCGATAAACTTACCGGCGCGCGTGCGGATAATTTGAAAATCGGCATTAAATTCCGGCACGCCCGTCGAGTCAACCCAGCGCGCGAAAAAGTAGCGCAGGTTCGAGCCGTTGACCTGCGAAGCGAGCTTTTCAAACTCTTCAATCGAAGCCTGTTTGCCGCGATATTGATTTAAAAACGAGCGCAAAAGCTGATTGAATTTATCTTTGCCCATCGTTTCACGCAACAGACGATAAACTGCTGCGCCTTTGTAAAACATCACGTATTGATAAGCGGCGGTCGTGTCGTCCAAAGTTCCGGGCGCGCGCAAAATCGAAGCCGATTGCTCGAAGCTCAAAGCGCGTTCGAGCAGCTCGCGGTTTGCGGCTTCCAGATCATCGCCTTTGGCATTTTGCTCGCGTAATTCGAGCGCGCTGTATTCCGCCAAACCTTGAGAAATCCAGGCGTCGTCGAAAGATTTCAAACCGACCGTGTGTCCCCACCATTGATAAGCCGCTTCGCGCTGCAAACGTTCATTGATTATTTGCGGCGGATTTTCAAAATATTTGGTCGAAAGAAACAACACGCCCGGCGCGGAATAAACATCGAGCGATTCGTCGTCAATCTGCACTACCGAGAGCTTGTTTCCGGTGTCGCTAGCGCCGAAACGCCCGTTATAAAACTGCAATGCGCGACCGAGAGCATCGCCGTATTCGGCGATGCGGGCATCGTTTCCGATGCGAGTGAAAAACTGTATTTCGTAATTTCCCGTGCGAACCGTTTTCGGTGAGAATTTTCCGACCGCGAAATTCCCGATCAAACCCTGTTTGCGATTCACAAAACGATAACGCCCGGCGCCGGAAGCCGCAACCGGTTCTTCGCTGTAACCGACCGCCGTCAAACCAGCCGGAACAATCAGCGTAATGTCCGAAGCGGCGCGGTCGGCGGCGTAATCGTGAAACGGAAACCAGCGCGCCGGATACAACAGATACGAAATTTCATCGGTCACGGCGGCAAGTCGTTTGGTCGCCAAAACGCCGCCTTCCGGCGTCAGCAAAGTTCCGGCATATCGAAAACGCAGAGTGACGGGCGTATTTGCCGCGGCTGGTTCGCTCAATTCGACGCGCACATTCGGTCCGAGATTGTTCACTCCAACCTGATCTTGAACAAACGTCAAATTTCCAGCGGCGGAAACCGGCGGCGCAGTTGGCGTCGGTCGCACGACGCGCGCACCGGTTTTGGGCGTCGCAGTCGTTGCGGGCAAAGCGGCTGGGACGGAACCGACGCGCTGAACAGATTCGACTTTGAGCGAGCCGTTAAGTTCAAATGTGACGGTTCGCATTTCGGCTTTCGGGACGAAAGTTACATCCACCGTCGCCTGTAAACGATTGGTATCGGGGACAAGCTGCGCTTCGATTCGATAATCGGTAACGTCAAAACTTTGCTTTTGCTGAGCTGAAGCTGCGGTTGTAAAGCCGGTTAATAAAAATAATGTCAACACGAAAACAATTTTCGTGAAAATAAACCCTAAAAAACGATTCTGCATTTTCTTTTCGTTTTCCTATTCTTGAAGCGACTTAAATAGCAAGAGTTAAGACGCCTTCCGCCCGCTTTCGGTTTGCTTGCAAGGCTGACGTATTTGTAGTTTTGCGAAAAATTGAACCGCCGAGACGCAGAGACGCCGAGAGAAGAAAAATTAAAGAGGAAATAATCTTGTGTTTACTTCTTTTAAAACCTCTGCGTCTCGGCGTCTCGGCGGTTCAAATCAAATTTAAATAACAGTTGTAACAATTTCGCGGATGCTGCGCTGCAATTCGCGGTCGTCGGTGATTGGCGTATAAAGCGCGACTTCCGCCGCGTCAACCGGAGCGATTCCGCGCGCAATCAACTGCGCCGCGTAAATCAACAAACGAGTCGAAACGCCTTCTTCCAAACCGTGACCGCGCAAGTTTCGCACCTTTTGCCCGATTGTGACGAGATCGCGCGCCATCTGCAAATCAATGTTTCCTTCTTTCGCCACGATTTCGGCTTCGGCGTCCGGCGGCGGATAATCGAATTCGAGCGCGACGAAACGCTGTCTGGTTGATTGTTTCAAATCCTTCAAAATTGATTGATAGCCCGGATTATACGAGACGACGAGCATAAAACCGTCGGCGGCTTCAACCATCGTTCCTTTTTTCTCAATCGGCAAACGGCGGCGATGATCCGTCAACGGGTGAATGATGACGACCGTGTCTTTGCGGGCTTCGACAACTTCGTCGAGATAACAAATCGCGCCGTTTTTAACCGCCCGCGTCAAAGGTCCGTCGTGCCAGACGGTTCCTTCGCCTTCGAGCAGAAAACGCCCGACCAGATCGGTAGCCGACAAATCTTCGTGACATGCGACCGTAATCAGCGGACGCGCAAGTCGCCAAGCCATATATTCGACAAAACGGGTTTTGCCCGAACCCGTAGGACCTTTGAGCATTACGGGCAGTTTTCCCGCATAAGCGGCTTCAAACAGCTCGACTTCGTGCCGAACCGGAAGATAAAACGGTTCGGTTTCGACGGTGTATTCTTCGATTGCTAATTCCATAAACTAAAAATGCGTTATAAAAAAATCTTAGCACAAAGCCATTCCAGTTCGCGGCACTCGCTTTTTCAAGAATTGCCGTTTGCAGCAGTTTCTTTTTATAATGCCGATTACGGAAAGGTTTTAGAAATTATGTTAAAAGTCATTCGTGGCAGCACAATCTGATAACTCAAAGCGGAAGAATTCCGAAAGCTCATCGCTCCATACCGGCGGAGGTGTGATTGTGGACATCGGAACGGGCGACGGTCGCTTTGTGTACCGATTGGCACAGCAGAATCCGAACCGATTCTACATCGGGATAGACGCCAACGCCGCCGCGCTCAAAGAAATCTCGACCAAAGCGACGAGGAAACCGGCGAAAGGCGGACTCGCTAACGTTTTATTTCTGCAAGCGGCGATTGAAAATCTGCCCGAAGAATTAAACGGCGCGGCGGACGAAATCCACATCCATTTTCCATGGGGCAGCTTGCTCAAAACGATTGCTGCGGGCGACGAAAACGCGCTCGGAAATCTGCGGCGCATCGCCGCGCCCGATTGCCTGTGGGAAATCATCATCGGCATTGACGAAGAACGTGATAAATCCGAAATCGAGCGACTCGGATTACCGCATCTCACAGCCGAATATCTCGAAAACATTCTGACTCCCAAATATCAATCGGCGGGGTTTGAAGTGATTGAAAGCGGCGTTTTATCTCCCGCCGATTGGTCGCGTCTGGAAACCTCTTGGGCGCGAAAGCTGCAAGGAAACGAAAGCCGCAAGGTTGTTTACTTTATAGTACAGTTAATTCTGTAAGCTTCAAGCTATTCAATTTCAAACTTTAATCATTTATGCTTAATTTATTATTAATTAAGCTTCTTATCTCTGGTCTCATTGAATAAAGAAGCATATTGCTGACCACCGAAAATGCTTCGGAACCATCATCTTTACTATCATAAAACAAAGTTGAAGGTTTAAATTTAGACGCATATATTTCAGTTGAATAAAACTTACTCGCTTCTTTCGACGTGCTACTGCATAGCTTTTGAATATCTTCATGGAGAGTTTCTCCAATTTCGTGTACTAAACTTTGATCTATAAATTTTCCATCTTTATCTCTTAACTCATCTAATAAATTATTTAAATTTGCGAGATACGTTCTGAAAATGTACAATTTTTCAGCAAGATTTTTGTCCCAAAGATGTGAAAAACGGCTTTGTATAAGACTAAAGTTCACATACCAGTTATCGTAATCTTCTGTTGATTGAAAAATTTGCGAATATTTGACATATCTATCATTTCTTATTTCTCCAACAGAAATTTGGCACCATTTAATTGATGCAACTAGATTTTCGTAAGCTTCAAATCTCTTTTCTGCAATTAATTTATGAACTTGTGATGATCTCTCGAACCTTTTTTGAATTAAATTTCCAACAAACGTAACAATGCTTCCAACCAAGACACCTGATAAAGATATTAGAGCGATAATTAGTTCAATCCTCATAACAAGTAGACTCATCTAACAATTCTTTAGATTTAGGGAAACATTTTATTCAAAGTATAATCCATATTATGAAAATTGCAGTGGCGATGAGTGGCGGCGTTGATTCTTCGGCTGCCGCGGCGCTTTTAAAAGATGAAGGACACGAGCTTGTCGGTTTCACAATGCAGTTGTGGAATCAGCGGCGCAATATCAGTGTGGACGAAAACGGCGATCCGCTTCCGAGTCGCTGCTGTTCGCTCGACGACGTTTACGACGCGCGGCGGGTTGCCGGAAATCTGGGAATTCCGTTTTACGTTTTAAATCTCGAATCCGATTTCGAGCGCGATGTGGTCGAACCGTTCGTCCAAAGCTATTTGTCGGGCGAGACGCCGATTCCGTGCGTCGCCTGTAATTCGCGTCTGAAATTCGCCTCGCTCGATAAATTGGCGCAAAGCTTGGGCTGCGACAAAGTTGCGACCGGGCATTACGCGCGCGTCGAATACGATGAAAAGGCGAATCGTTACCGCTTGTTTCGCGGAAAAAATCATTGGAAAGATCAAAGCTATTTTTTGTGGGAATTGACGCAGGAGCAATTGTCGCGCGCGCTGTTTCCGCTCGGCGAAATGTTGAAAAGCGAAGTTCGCGAAATCGCCCGAAAAACGGATTCGTATACCGCCGACAAAAAAGAATCGCAGGAAATCTGTTTTGTCCCGGACGGCAAATATTCCGAATTTATTGACCGTTATTTGAGCGTCGAAGAACGCGAATCGGAAATCCCGGCGGACGGCGAAATCGTCAACACGCGCGGCGAGACAATCGGCGAACACGCGGGAATTCACCGCTACACCGTCGGTCAGCGTCGCGGTTTGGGCATTTCAAACGAAAAACCGCTTTACGTCGTGCAAATCGAACGCGCTAAAAATCAAATCATTGTCGGCGAAGCGGAAGATTTGGAAAGTTTGGAATTTACGGCAAAAGGAGTTAATTGGGTGGCTTTCGACACGCCGAGCGAGCCTGTACGCGCTTGGGTTAAAGTACGTTATCGCCACGAACCTGCGCCGGCGACAATTTACGCGCTGCCGGAAAACCGCGCGCGAATCATTTTCGACGAGCCGCAGCGCGCCATTACGCCCGGACAAGCGACAATATTTTATAACGGCGACGAAGTTGTCGGCGGCGGCTGGATTTTGAATGAGATGAGTGTCAAAAAATAGGCAAGGTTGTCAAAAGGCGGTGATAAAACTTTATGTCTATCATCACAATAGAAGACATCATAAAATTTGAGACGCTGCCAAATTTTTGGTCGTTTAACTACTTCCGTAAACGGCTCAAATGCTTCTTCGCCGCTTCTCTTACCGGATAAGATGTCGTTCCGCCTTTTGTTGACTGATACAGATCGTTCTCAGAAACCTCTTCCAAAACCTTGACGGCATCGGCATCCTGCAATTTTGCAAGACCGTCAATTGCTGAGAGCCTTACATTATAATCTGCGTCTTTAGCCTTTTTTATAAGTAAGTTTTTGATCTTCTCTCGTGAACCAGGAATCTCTGTTTCAAGACGATTGATATTTGCTGGTTCCAACATGTGCGAAAGAACTCTTGTTGCAGAATGCCTTGTCAGCGAATCACTGCCGTCCACTTTTTCTGCAATTATATTAAGTGAAAAGGAAGCTATTTCGGCAAGCCCGTCTGTCGCCATATTTCCTGTATTAATTGCGCCGACAAGCGCGTTCACGGCGCGCGAATCTTTCAAATCGGCAACCGTCCCAATCAAATCTCCATGGTAATTGGTGTATTCCTCGGTTAATGTTTCGCCAGTTTGCTCAAACTTTTCACCATGCTCACGGAGAAAGTTATTCTCTGTCTCAAGAAGTCGAATCAGCGTTAAGTTTATTTCATCCGCATAGGTTGGGCGTTTCCTTGAAAATTTAGACAATGCAGATCGAATTTGCCATGTTTGCCCGTTGAATTTGCCTCCAAATGCCAAGTCTAAAAGTTTATAAAAAGCAGTGCTTCGGGTATTCCATTCAGCAGCTTGCATCTGCTTTAACAAACTTTCTATCTGATAGTTTTGAACATTTGCTTTTGTGGCGCTTTGGGACTTGAAAGCATATATAAAGCCCCCGACAGAAAGAACAGCTATAACCAAAGCGGTGAGCAATTTATTTAACATAATGTTTCTCCTTGCTATTGGCACTCTCCAAAATTTAGTAGCCTCCTGAATGGCTTCGCCAATCTGCATGGACGCATCCAAGCACGGTAACTTCCCCAGTTCGTACAAAACTAACTTTGATCTTCCCCATTAAACTGGCTTTTCTGCCTATTGATTCGCACAGAGTCAAGGAGTTAGACATATTTATGGTGTGTCTTTTATTTGACCTATTTAAGGACAAATTGAATTGTATTAGACTCAACTTTCAACATATCTCCACCAATCTCTTTAATAACCCGGCTGGCATTTACGTAATACGTTCCTTTAGCCGTCATTTCGTACAAGTGAGCAAGGTTGATTTTTGATTGTATGGATTCGCCAGGTTCTAGTTTAACTTTCTTATTTCGATATACAGATCTATTCGGTGACGTAAGACGCCGACCTTCCTCAGTTAAAGGAACAACCTTCCCGTATTCATTTTTAACGGTTAAATTAAAATCTCTTGCAACAGAACTCTCAATTACAAAGCCTGATTTATTACCATCATTTATCGTATTTAAAACAAGTAGAATCGGTTGACCCATTTGAACCGGCTTGTTTTCATTTTCGAGCTGGGTAGTTATTTTAAATCCATGTGACACATTATTGATAGCTTTGAGGTTCCTTTTTTGTGCTTGTATGCTGACAATCGTGATTGCTCCCAACAAAGTAGTAAAAACGGTCATAGCCATCAGAAAAGTTTTTACTTTGTAATTTGAAAATTTCATGTTCTTACTCTCTTTCCTATGATTCTTATTGATAATCATACTGTTGAATGTTTGTTGTCCATAGAGGAAAATCGGTTGTGCTTACGCTTGTTAGATTTTGGGAACTGCTTGGATTTGGATTTGAAAGTGTCCATGAAGAACATGTGATACCTCTTGTGCCCGTTCCTGACCAACTCCAATTAAGTTTCCTTAATGGCACATAAATCGCGCTAGTTCCTCCGGGTTTGAACATTAACCACATAGTGAAGCTATCGTTAGCAGACACAGATGAGTAGTCACAAGGTACATCTAATTCCTCACGCGGTGAGTCATCCTCATTACCTGTATCAGGATCTCCGTATGGAAAAACGGTATCTAATCCTGATCCTTGTAACACTTGTTCTTTTTGACCTACACGCTTTCTTGCTCTTCTACTTGAATTCACTATTTGAACCCATACAATCTGACCTGTAAAACCACTTGGAAGCGACGCAGTGGCTGAAAAGCTAATTCCCGGAGTTCCAAATGGATCGCCAAAATGAAGAGCAAATACAGTTTGGTTATTTGGAGCTTGAAGAGTTCCTAAACCGACGGTTCCTGTAGTTGCAGTTAAGGTTGCAGTCGGTCTTTTGACATTAAATGTGGCAGTTGCTGTGTAAGTTCTATTGTTGATTGTAGCTGAATATTGAACTTTACGAGAATCTCCTCCATCTATCCAGTAAAACTGTACACTTGGCTGGGATAGATTTTGGGATGTAAGCCCAGTAACTACGCCACTTGTTGCAGAAGTTTCATCAGTGTATGTAACAACATAATTAGCAACCTTTTCGCCCGGAATTGTCCATTGGGGACTTGAAGCAGTGCCATTCTCAACGCTAACTGACAAATTGATTCGTTGCCCAACTATTACATTTTGAGCGGATGTAATATGCTGCCCATCACGTAAAATCCGAATTGTAGGTATGACGCAATTTCCAAAGGTAGTTGCTTCAGTAGAACCTAAATTGATTACAGGCTGATCAAGAACTCTAGGGTTTGTTAATGCAGAAAAGAACATCGAATTGACATAATCTTCTACTTGTCCCTGCTCTGACGAGAAGAGATAATCAAAAACATCATAATAACCATCCCTGTAACCTCCGCTATAGGGAAAAGCAGTAACGTAATATTGCGTAGTGGTGCGATGTGAACTTAAAATCTTGTACTCGTCGCATCCCCTTCCGGTTGCAGCTAAAAGTAAAATTGCCTGAAGATTTCCATAAGCTGTGTTGCTGGCTAACAAATTATAATCCGAATCAACGAGAAAGGATGTTACTTCCGTATTATAGTAACCTGAGTTGCCGTAAGTTGCATAAGTGTATGAATGACCCGTAACGCTATTGTTATTTGCATCATAATTAACCGTTGAATATACGCTGATGCCTTCTTGCGCCTTAATATTCTGCTCAACCAAAATCAAAGAGAAAACGGCAAGTAAGAGGACGAGGAAGAACTGTTTTTTCATATCTTTAATCTCCTGTAACAATCAATGAACGCAATCAATCTTGCGGAAATTATGTTTTATTTAAGGGTTATTGATTTTGTGACGATGTGTTCCCGCCGATTTCATCTTTGACAAAGGCATCAAAACGAGCGAATTCCGCTTCACCGAACATTCTGCTGAGTTGTTCACGATAACGCAGAATCGTCGCTTCACGTTGTTGTTGTAAAACGTTAATCTGCGAGGGCATCGAAGGCGGAACAACGCCCGAAGGCAATCTTCCGGGAGGATTTTGCGCGTGAAAAGCAGCAATAATTGCTTCTGCTTTCTCATCGAGTCTCTTTAATTCGCGTTCATTATTAACCGCAATCGAAGTAAGAGCCTGCAATTGACCGGAATTTAATCCGGCTTTGGCTTGAAATCCGGCTGACACAGGAGTTTCTTTGATAACCGATAAATGGCGAAAGAGAAAATAGTATTGAACGTGTTCCGGTAATCCAGCGCGTTGTTGCGCGGTCGAAACTGCGCTCTGTTTTGGTGATATTACGTTCTGTTTTGGTGATATTGAGTTCTGTTTCGGTGATTCGATGATTACGGATTGCGGAGGTTTAAATGTTTCAAAAAGATTCTTTGTATTGACGGTTAAACCCAATGTGGTAATTGAAAGACATCCGAAGACCAGTAAAATCGGAAAGCGAAGCTTTTTCATAGATACTTCTCCTAAAGCTGAGATTGTTGAGCAATTCAACTTTTAAATTCTGTGTTAGTTTTTAAGACTTTTCGCCGGAATTGAGATTGGAAAGAATTTCTAATTTGATGTGCCGAAAATTGTCTCTCCCACAAGACGATGACAAAAAGAATCAACTGAGACTTTTACCGAAAATCTAACTTTTTTTGTAATGAGCTATCGGTACGAGGAGGAGGTTACGCCCGTTCTTTTGTTATGTCAACATGTTTTTTGTGAATTTGCTGTTAAATTTTAGAAGGGTGAAAAATCCATAAAAAAACGCCTTTACAGCAGATTTATTTATGAATTTCCACGACCAAGAGTTTTCGGCACAACGAAAAAGAGGTGAGAATTCACCTCTTTTTTATTCTTTATTTTCCGTTTTCATTCTTTATTGTCCGGTGTAAGCGTTAGGAACGGCGACATCGCCCGGAGAACCGAATTGGACGGCGCGGAATTGTCCGTTCGAGCTGTTTGAAATGTACCAATTCCCGTCGCGGAAAACTGCTACGTCCGTTTGACAATCGCCGTCGTAATCGGCTGGCGCGGGCTGATCGGTCGGAATTCCCCAGGCTTGCGCGCCGAATCCGGCGGTGCTGCGCTGAAAATACCAGGTCGCGTTCGATGGGCGGAAGACGGCATAATCGGTTCTTCCGTCGGCGTCGTAATCGCCCGGCACGGGTTTGTCTTCGGCAACGCCGAACTGAAAGCCGACGAATTGACCGTTGGAGCTGTTTGAAATGTACCAGGTTCCGACCGAAGGACGATAAACGGCGTAATCGGCTTTGCCGTCGGCGTCAAAATCGCCTTGAACGGGAATGTCGCCGGGCGTTCCCCAATTAAAGCCTTTGAACTCATTGTTGGCGAGATTTAAAGTGTACCAGGCGCCGTTGCGAAAAACCGCCAGTTCCGAGCGTCCGTCGCCCGTGAAATCGCCGACGACCGGAACGTCTCCCGGCGAGCCGAATTGGTGAGCGACAAATTGATTGTTCGAGCTTTGCTGGATGTACCAGTAACCGCTGCGGAAAACCGCGAAATCGGTTTTCCCGTCGCCGTCGTAATCGCCCGGCACGATGCGGTCGCCGTTTGCTCCGAACGGAAAAGCGTTAAACGAATTGTCCGTGCTGTTCAAACGATACCAGTAACCGTTTGAAGGGCGGAAAACGGCGATGTCCGACCTGTTGTCGGTATCGAAATTTGAACCGGCGGCGCTCGAACAAACCGTCGCGGCTGTGCTGTAGATATAATCGCCCGAAGTTCCGCCGTCGCTGTTCGCTCCGTTGCCCGCCGCATAAAATGTGACGCGCCCGCGTGTCGGTTGAGCGAGCCAGTTAAAAGTCCATGATTTTGTATTGAATTGCCCTTGCGCCGGAACAGTTCCTTCGATGGTGTGTTCAACGTAACGCCGGGTAATGTTTTGACCGTTAACACTGACTATGCCCTGCACAATCTGCATTTGCGCCGGAGTTTGCAGCGGAAGCAGAAAAGTTCCCGCCGTTAAACCCAGACGATTAACGGCTGTGGCTTGGAAACCGAAAACGACGGCGTTGGTTTGATTAACCGTTACGGTTACGGGATATTGCGCGCCCGGCACGTATCTGTTCGGAAGTCCGAAGATGCGGATGTTTCCTCCGCCATCGCTTGAATTAAGCGGAAAATCGCCGTGGCAGGCGGCGCAGGTTTGTTCGGGCGGCGCGCCTGTGTGTCCCGGCGGCGGACCTGCGGAATTCGCGCCCGCGCGAAACTGTCTGGCTGAAAAGCTGTAAAAACCGAAAATTGCGAGTGCCGCTGCGGCAGCGACGGCTGTGAGCTTGAGTCTGAGAACTGATGCTTTCATTTTATTTCCTCTTTTATTCGAGTTTACAGGAATTATGTTGTTGAGATGATTTTGTTTGTCGTGAAGTCTGAAAAATTTATCTCTTACCGTTTATTGTTCGCGGCGAAAATTTTGCTGCTGAGACGCAAAACTTCCTGCACCTGATTGTTCCAAAACGTCCAATCGTGCTTGCCGGGAAGCTGTCTGAATTCGTGAGGAATTTTGCGGGCGACGAGAATTTGCGCGAGTTTTTGATTGGGCGATAACAATCCGAGCGGATCTTCCGTGCCGCAATCGAGATACAAAAAAGGCAACGCGGCGGTTTTTTCCGGCGGCATTTCGTCGAGTAATTTGAGTAAATCGTTTTCCTTGTGAGTCGGACTCGCCGGATCGCCGAAAGCGGCGAGAATCGGTTTTCTTAACCATTCATTCTTGGGCAATTCTTCGAGCGTGCGATAAGAAGCCGAAGCGACCGCGCCGCTCATCGAAGCCGCGAGCGTGAACATTTGCGGATATTTGACACCGAATTTGAGCGCG
The DNA here is from genome assembly GCA_036387135.1 of Pyrinomonadaceae bacterium. Lineage (GTDB taxonomy): Bacteria > Acidobacteriota > Blastocatellia > Pyrinomonadales > Pyrinomonadaceae > JALZCH01. The sequence goes on from DASVUH010000063.1 coordinate 42,092, forward strand.
CCGAAACCGCCCATCGAAAGCCCGGCAATCGCGCGTCCTTTTCTTTCGGCGACGGTGCGATAGTTTTTGTCTATTTCCGATACAAGTTCCTGAATGATGTAAGACTCGTACTTGTCGTTCGGCTCGGTCGCGCTGTCGGTGTACCAGCCGTTTCCGCCTTCGGGCATTACCAAAATAACGCGGTGTTCGGCGGCGTGTTTTGTCAGATTCGTTTTGCTTGCCCAATTATCGTAATGACCGCCGAGACCGTGAAGCAGATACAAAACCGGAAAACGAATTGTTTTTTCAGATTCGTAATTCGTCGGAATGATCACCTGATAAGGCATTTTCCGCCGCATCAATTTGCTGTCCAACTCGGCGTTGCCAAGCGTAACTGCTGTTTTGGTTTCAACTTGCGCTGTAGCCGTTTGTTGAGCTTTCGTCGCGCTGGGCGCAAAAGACAGCAGCGCGGCAAACAGTAAAGGTAAAAATATTCGCTTCATATTTTGAACTTTAACCGAAAAGGCGTCCGACCCAACTGTTTTCCTGTTTGCCGGTAATTTGCTGCAATTCTCCGGCGTCGAGCCAAACTCCGCCGCAGGTGTCGCAAATGTCAATTTGAATGTTTTCAAAATTGCCGGTGTGCAGCTTGCCTTCGCATTTCGGGCAATCGTAGCTCGTTTCCTGCATCGCGCCTTCGCTCGATAGACGCTCTTTCATTTTGGAAATAAGCTCCTGATTTTTTTTGCGGAAATAATCTTCTTCAAATGCATGTTCGCGCTCTTTAAAAATGTCTTTGTCCATAAATTTTCTCCGATTGATTTCAAATTTTGTTGTAGTGTCAATGTCTGAAAATATCAGAAAAGACGGGCAAAACAAAAGCGGAAGCATCTAAAGCAATTCGCAGTTTGACGTACGAGCTTTGCAGTAAAACCGTGAATCAGTGGAGATTTGCGCCCGGCTTGCTGTTTTTAGATTAATTTAAAGAGAAAAATGAAATAGATTCAAAATAAAAAAGCAGCGAGATTAAGACTCGCTGCTTTTTTATTCTATTCTGCGCTCAAAATTTAGCCGAAAATGCTGCGAACCTTTTCGATAAACGACGGATCGCGCTCGAAATCGCGGTCTTCGACGAGTGAGAGTTGTTCGAGCAGTTTTTTCTGTTCTTTGGTCAAAGTTTTCGGCGTCACGACAGTTACGGCGACAAACATATCGCCGCGACCGCGACCGCCTAAAACCGGCATTCCCTGATTTCTAAGGCGGAAAACAGTTCCGGTTTGAGTCCCGGCGGGAACTTTAACTTTATCTTCGCCGTCAAGAGTTTTAACAGAGATTTCGGCGCCGAGCGCGGCTTGTGCAAACGAAATCGGCTCGCTCAAATAAAGATTTTCGCCCTGCCGCTCAAAACGTTCGTGTTCGGCGACGTGAATGACAACGTAAAGATCGCCCGCCGTGCCGCCGTTTGCTCCCGCTTCGCCTTCGCTCTGCACGCGCAGACGCGAGCCGGTTTCGACTCCCGCCGGAATTTTAACTTCGAGCGCTTTTTCTTTTTCGATTCGTCCCGCGCCGCGACAGTTTTTGCACGGATTTTTGATGATTTGCCCGCGCCCGCGACAATTTCCGCAGGTACGTGCGACCGAAAAGAAGCCCTGCCGATGGACGACTTGACCGCTGCCCTGACAAGTCGTGCAGGTTTCGGGCTGAGTTCCGGTTTCCGCGCCGGTTCCGGTGCAGACTTCGCAGGTTTCGAGACGCGGAATTGTCAATTTGCGCGCAACGCCTGTGGCGGCTTCTTCGAGCGTGATTTCCAAATCGTAGCGCAAATCCGAACCGCGCTGCGCCGCCGTCCGACCGCCGCCCCCGCGCGAGCCGCGTCCGGCGAAAACATCGCCGAACCCGAACAAATCGCTGAACAAATCCTCGATGTTGATTGACGCTCCGCCCGCGCCCCAGGCTCCTGCGCCCGCTCCGCTGCCGACTCCGGCGTGACCGAAACGGTCGTAACGAGTGCGCGCGTCTGCGTCCGAGAGAACGGAATACGCTTCGGCGGCTTCTTTAAATTTTTCTTCGGCGACCGCGTCGCCGGGATTTTTATCCGGGTGATATTGCAAAGCGAGCTTGCGGTATGCGCTTTTGATTTCCTGCTCGCCGGCGTTTTTTTGGACGCCTAAAATTTCGTAATAATCGCGTTTTGCCATAAATAAGAATGTAGAAGTTAGAATGCAGAATGTAGAATAAAATTTGCCAACAAAATCAACTTTTAATTCTACATTCTCAATTCTTAATTCTCAATTCTTTAAGCAAACTGCGCCATCATCGCTTCGGTTAAAACTTCAGCCGAGCGTTCGAGTTCTTTGGCGACGAGCTTGAGATAAGCGGCATCGTTCGATTCGAGAGCTTCGGCGGCGCTGGCAATTGCGGTTTTAATCGAGCCTTGCTTGTCTTCTGACAAATTTTTCCCGTATTCGGCAAACGCTTTTTGCGTGTTTCGCAAAAGAGAATCCAAATAATTGCGGTGCATAATCGCTTCTTTTTCGCGTTTGTCGTTTTCGAGCGCGACCTCTGCTTCCAAAATCAGACGCTCGACTTCATCCGGCGCAAGACCCGACGAAGGCGTAATCTGCATTGCCTGCTCGCGCCCGGTCATTTTGTCTTTTGCCGAAACCGAGACAATGCCGTTGGCGTCAACTTCAAACGAAACTTCGACTTGCGGCACGCCGCGCGGTGCGGGCGGAAGCCCGATTAAATCGAATTGTCCGAGCGAGCGGTTGCCCAGGGCGACTTCGCGTTCGCCCTGCAAAACGTGAATTCCGACGGTTGATTGATTGTCTATGACGGTCGTAAACGTCATCGTGTTGCGGAGCGGAATCGTCGAGTTTTTCTCGATTAATTTCACAAAAAGACCGCCGCGCGTTTCAACTCCGAGAGAAAGCGGCAACACGTCGAGCAGCACGATGTCTTTCACATCGCCTGTCAGCACGCCGCCTTGAATCGAAGCGCCCATTGCGACGACTTCATCCGGGTTGATTTCGCTCGAAGGCTCGCGCCCGAAGATTTCTTCCACTGTGCGCCCAATAATCGGCGAGCGGGTTTGTCCGCCGACGAGGATTACTTTGTCAATATCCGAAGGCTGCAATTTCGCGTCCCAGAGAGCTTTCTGGCAAGGCTCGACCGTTTGCTCGACAAGGTCTCCGATCAGAGTTTCAAATTGCTCGCGCGTAAAAGTCGTGTTGATGTGTTTCGGTCCGGTCGCATCCGCCGCGATAAACGGCAGATTGATATTGGTTTCCGAAACCGACGACAGCTCGCATTTGGCGCGCTCGGAGGCTTCTTTGAGGCGCTGCAAAGCCAGACGGTCGGAGCGCAAATCAATTCCGGTCTCTTTTAAAAACAATTCGAGCAGCCAGTTGATGATTTTTTCGTCAAAATCTTCGCCGCCCAAAAACGTATTGCCGGACGTTGATAAAACTTCAAAAACGCCGTCGTTCATTTCCAGAATCGAAACGTCGAATGTGCCGCCGCCGAGATCGTAAACCGCGACTCGTTCGGATTCGGTTCTGCCGTAACCGTAAGCGAGCGCTGCGGCGGTCGGCTCGTTGATAATCCGTTCGACTTTTAAGCCCGCGATTTTTCCGGCGTCGCGCGTCGCTTGCCGCTGCGAGTCGTCGAAATAAGCCGGAACGGTGATGATGGCTTCGGTGACGGGTTCATTCAAAAAATCTTCCGCCGCCGATTTCAGCCGCTGCAAAATGATTGCAGAGATTTCCGGCGGGCTGTAGATGCGATTTAAAATGTTGATGTGCGCGTCGGCGTTGGCGGCTTCGATGATTTCAAACGGCGCCGTGCCGCGCATTTTTTCGACTTCCGGCGCGTCGAATTTACGCCCGATCAAGCGTTTAACGGCGTGAACCGTGTTCGATGCGTTCGTCACGGCTTGGCGCTTGGCGATTTGCCCGACGAGCCGCTCGCCTTTTTCGGTAAATCCGACAACCGAAGGAGTCGTGCGCCCGCCTTCTTTGTTGGGGATAATCTGCACCGCCCCGCCTTCGAGAACCGCCATACAGCAGTTTGTCGTCCCTAAATCAATTCCGATTACTTTTCCCATTTTTTTAATTATGAATTATGACTTTTGAAATTTGAGGGCTGAACATAAATTCAGCATTGCGGCTTCTTTATTCCGCGTTAACAGAGACTTTAACCATTGCCGGGCGGACGAGCTTGCTGCCCAGACGATAACCTCGAACGATTTCTTCGACGACCGTGTTTGGCGGTGAATCGGCGGAAAATTCGGTCGAAACCGCTTCATGAAACTGCGGATTGAAAGCCTCGCCGAGCGCGGCGACCGGCTGGACGCCCAAAGTCTGCAAAACTTTTTCGAGCTGCTGCGAAATCAACTCAAAACCGCTGAAAAATTGCTGCAAATCCTGATTCGACGAACGATTTTCGGCGTTGGTGAGCGCGATTCGGAAATTGTCCAGCACGGGGAGCAAATTATTGACAATTGCCATTAAAGCGAAAGCGTAATTATCGCCGCGCTCGCGTTCGACCCGGCGGCGATAATTTTCAAAATCCGATTGAACGCGGCGCAGAGCCGCCGTCAATTCATCGTTTTCGCGTCGGAGCCGGAGCAGCGCAGCAGTCGTCGCATCATCGGTTTCCGCCGCGTGATGCGGCTCGATTTCGAGAATCGGCTCGGTTGATTTTTCGGCGACGACGCGGATTCCGCCCGGCGTTTTTCCGTCGTCAAATGCCGATTCGCCGACGGCTTCAAGCTCGTGCATCAAGTCTTCGAGCGTCGGGAGCGAGTCTATTTCGTCCAAAATGATTTCGGTAGTGTCTGTTTGAGAATCCACAAAATTTGTCCGTAGGTCTGTAGTTTGGCGTTGAAAAAATCTGAGTTTGACGTTTGCGTGAGAGAGGTTTGAGTTAATTGACGAAAGGAGAATTTTCTTTTTCGTGCGTTTGTTCGAGCAGCCGGGCAATGTAGCCGACAATGGCAATCAACCGCGAATACTCAATTCTGGTGGGACCGAGAACGCTGAGAGTCCCCGTAGCATTTTCGCCTGCGCCCAGGCGATACGGCGCGGCGATCAAAGCGCATTGCTGCAAAGCCGGCGACAGCGTTTCGCCGCCGATAAAAACCTGCACGCCGCCCGAAGCGTTTACGGTTTCGCGCGTCAGGCATTCGTTGAGAATTGTGACGAGCCTTGTTTTTTCCTCGATTGTGCGAAGCAAGTCGCGCAATCGTTCAAAATTACCGGAAAAATCTGATTTGGCGACAATGTTCGAAGCGCCGTCAACGTAAACCGCGCCCGCCGCCGTGTCGTCGCCGACGAGACTTTCCGAACAGAGAATCATCGCCGTTTGCAGCATTTTATCGAACAGAGCCTTTTCTTCGTGCATTCGCGTGAGAATTTCCTGTCGAATAGCAGTCAGATTTTTACCGGCAAACTCGGCGTTTAGATAATTCGCCGTGCGGTCAAGCTCATCCTGCGAGAAAGGGGATTCGAGCCGGATGATTTTGTGGTGAACGATGTTCGGCGCGCTCACCAGCACGACGAGAATTTTTTTATCGGCGAGCGCAACAAATTTAATATGCTGTAAACGGTCGTTCGCCAGCGAAGGCGTGACGACGATTCCGACGTTGTTTGAAAGTTCCGATAAAAGCTGTGAAGTTTTTTCCAGAAGTTTTTCCGGCTGCACTTCTTCGTTTGCGGAAACGCCCAGCGAGCGATTGATCAAATCCAAATCCGCCTGCGAGATTTGCAGCACGCCGAGCAGATTGTCAACGTAAAAACGATAACCTTTGTCGGTCGGCACGCGCCCCGCCGAAGTATGCGGATGCGTCAAATAACCGGATTCTTCGAGATCGCTCATCACGTTGCGGATTGTCGCCGAACTCAATCCGGCGGCATTGGAAAACTTTTCGGAAATGATTTTTGAACCGACCGGCTCGCCCGTCATCAAATATTCTTCGATAATCGCCGACAGCACTGCCCGCCCGCGTAAATCGGGAAAATGAGCTGCTGGATTTATCTGATTTGAATGACGTACAACCATAACTTGCGCGTCCGGTTTTCGGTGAGCTTTGAGAATTACTGTCGCGCGCCAAAGACGACACGCCTTAAAGAATGTTTATCATTGTAAAGCGCAAAGTGTCAAGATTTTTATATTCGCCGGGAGCGGAAAGTTTGTTTTTACAAGGTATTTTAAATGTGCGACACGCTGCAAACTATAAACTGTAAACTATAAACTATCCACTGTCTCGCACTTAAACATAGGTTTTCTGCAAAACAGTTGATAGTTTACAGTGCAAAGTTGATAGTTTGCACTGTTTATTTTTGAGATAGTCCTGTTGAAGCTATAATTTTTTGATAAATGCCGGACAATTTGAACTTAATCAAAAATTTCTATCAATCTGCGTTTGAAAAGCTCGACCGTCAAAAACGCGCCGTGCCCGAAGTTTCAATTGAATTTTATCCTTACGTCGGGCTGCGCCACACGATTCGCATCCGCGAGGATAAAGTTTTCGTGCGTCTTTCGGATTTATCGAAACAAGCTCCGCCCTTGATTCACGAAGCGCTCGCTTTCATTCTCGTTTCAAAACTGCTGCGCCGCCGCGTGCCGCCGATTCATCTGGAAATGTACCGCAATTATGTCGCGCAGCCGGAAATCGGCGAACAGGCGAACAATTCGCGCAAAGAGCGCGGGCGAAAAATAATAAGCTCGCCGCGCGGTCAGGTTTACGATTTGGAAGAGATTTTCCGGCGAGTTAATCAAACTTATTTTCAAAACCGGCTCGAACAGCCCGTTTTAAGCTGGTCGCAAACCAAAACCCGCCGCGTTTTCGGTCATCAGGACGCCGTTCACGACACAATCATCATCAGCCGGACGCTGGACGACGCGAAAGTGCCGCAGTTTGTCGTCGAATTCGTGCTTTATCACGAACTTTTGCACGTCGTTCATCCGATGCGCGTTGTCAACGGCAAGCGGAGAATTCATTCAGCCGCCTTTCGCCGCGATGAACGCCGCTTCGCGCATTTTGATAACGCTGAAAAGTGGCTCGAAAAACTTGCAGGTAAATTTAAACCGCCGAGACGCAGAGACGCCGAGTTTAAGAAAAAGAGATAAAGATTGCAGTTTGCTTTTACCTTATTTTCCCCTCGGCGTCTCTGCGTCTCGGCGGTGAAATCATTGGTGAAATCATCCTGAGCGCAAAGTTGACAAAGGTTTTTTGAGCAAAACGTCGAAGCTCGAAATTGCGCCGACAATTACGACCAGCAGAGCGGTTAATAAAATTCCGGTTAGAGTCAGATTCGGTTCAAACTGCCAATTGATTTCAAAAACGTATTTTGCCACGGCGTAAGAAAGTCCGATTGCCGTCAACGCACCGATAATTCCGGCTGCCGCGCCCAAAACGGCGTATTCGGCGAGCAGAATTGCGAGCAGCGTTTTTCGTTTTGCGCCGAGAGTCTTTAAAATCGCGTTTTCGTAAATTCGCTGAAATTTTGTGAGAGCAATTGAGCCGATCAAAATCAACACGCCGCAGAAAAAGACAAATCCGCCGACAAACGAAATGCCGAGCGTGATGTTGTTAATCAAACGTTTGATTGCGGCGACCGCATCAGCCGTGTCAATTACGGAAACATTCGGAAACTCGTCAACAATTTTGCGTTGTAAAGCGGCACGCATTTGCGGTTCGATTTCCGCCGTAATCGGACCGATTAAAGTTTGCGGCGCTTTGTCGAGCGCGCCCGGTCGAAAGACAATCAGAAAAGTCGAGCGCGGATTTTTTACGTCCAATTTGCGAAGGCTCGTTATTTTCGCGTCGAGCTTTTGCCCCAAAATATCAAATGTTACAGTGCTGCCGACTTCGATTTTTAATGAACGCGCCAAGCCTTCTTCCATCGAAACTTCGGGCGCATAGGAAGGCGTCGGCTGCCAGAATTCGCCTGCCGTGATTTCTTCCTCGCCGACGAGCGTCGAGCGATAAGTCAAAACGTATTCGCGCCCGATTTGCCCTCTTTGCTGCTGCACTTCGCGCCCGCCTTCGGTCACGGAATTTCCGTTAATCGCCGAAATGCGCGAGCGAACGGTCGGAATTAATTCGACATATTCGCCGGTTGATTCCGCGATGACGTTTTTGAGCGCCTCGGCTTGTCTGGGTTGAATATCGAGCAGAAAAAGCGTCGGAAAATTTCCCCGAATAACATCAAACTCACGCACCAGATTTGACTGCAAAGATTGAACAGACAGCACGACAAACGCGCCCAAACCGACGGCGAGCAGCACGACGCGCGTTTGATTTCCCGGGCGCGACAAGCTGTTAATGGCTTGCCGCAACGCGAAAGAAGGCGTGTAGCGCAAACCGCCGAGCAGTTTTGTCAATAAAAATGCAGCCGCGTATAGAACGAGCGAAGTCGCCGCCAGACCGCCTAAAAAATAAAGCCCGACCTTCCACGAACCTGCCTGCCAGATCGCCAGCATCAGCAAACCGCCGAGCGAAAAGACGCCGATTAACCAGGTCTGCAAATCAAAGCGTTTGATTTCTTCGTTCATCTGGTCGCGCAGCAAAAGACGCGGTTTGATTCGGCGAATTTTTAAAAGCGGCAAAAGGGAAAATAGCGCTGAAACTGCCAGACCGAGCAAAATGCCCTGTAAAATCGCGCTTGGCTGCAAATTGTAGCTCATTTGCGCGGGCAGACTCTCAACATAATATTGGCGAATCAGCCACAAAGCGATTTGCGCCAGAGCCGCGCCGAACAAGCTGCCCAGCAATCCGAGCGACAAAATTTGCAGCAAATAAGCGAAAACGATTCGCGCGCCCGAAGCGCCGAGACATTTTAAAACCGCGATTGATTCGCGCTTTTGCTCGACAAAAACGCGGACGACGTTCCAGACGCCGATGCCGCCCAAAACCAGCACGACAAGCCCGGTCAAAGACGAATAATTTTCCACTCGGTCAAACGCGCGGCGCGTGTTTTCCTGCGCTTCTTTGTAAGAGCGAACGGTGGCGAGCGATGTCGCTTCTGTGAGCGCCGTGCGAAGCTGCGCGACGAAATCGTCCGGGTTTTGATTTGCCAGCCGAAACAAAATCCGCCGCCGGTTGCGGCTGCCGAACTGAGTCAAACCGGCTTCATCAAACGCTTTGCGTTCGACGAAAACGCGCGGTCCGAGACGAAATCCGGTCGTTCCGCCCGGTTCTTCGACAAACGTAGCGCGAATCTCGAAATCTTCGGAGCCGATGCGGATTTTATCGCCGACTTTTAATTTTAATTTTTCGAGAAGCAGCGGCGCGACCACCGCACCTTTGTTTTCGACGAGCCGGTAATCAAACGGCTGTTCGCCTTCAACCCGAAAATCTCCGGCGAGCGGAAAGTTCGGCTCGATGCCTTTTAATTCGAGCATCTCAGAACCGGGTTTGGCTTCGTCAGCCGGTCGCGACATTGTTGTCGTTTGAATCTGCTCGTCGCGCGCTTCGACTACGCTCGGATTTGACGCGACGACTTGTTCAATCGCGCGCAGCTCGGCTTCGGAAAAAGCCGCCGTCGAGCTGATTTCGACATCGCCGTTTAATAAAAATCTGGCTTCGCCCGCGACCGCCGCGTTTAAATTTGAGATGACGGAGCGCAACGCGACAATCGAACCGACTCCGACGCCGATGCAGATGAAGAAAAACAGCAAACGCCGCCAGGACGAACGAACTTCGCGCCGGGCGAGATTAAAAACAAAATTCATTGAAATTTAAAATTACGAATAAGAATTCTTGTAACCGAATTGGTTTTATTGTATAACTTGCTGCGTAAAAAGCCGAAAATAGTTTTTCTTCAAACGTTTCCTGAGAAAGCCCTCTGTTTTTTTTATTTCTAAAATTTAGTTAAGGAGACAGAAAGATGAATTGGAAAAGCGCAGTTTTTCTCATGTTTGCCATTGGCTCGACCGCTTGGTTTTGCGGCGATGAAAGCTGATTTCGACGCGCGCGAAGGAGCTAAAGATATGCTGAGTTACGTTGATCTCGGCATCAATCCCGATTACAAGCTCGCGCCAAACAGCAAAATCGGCAATTGGGTTTCCGCCGGAATGGTCAGCGCCGGCACGGGCAATAATCAATGGACTGGCGGCACAAACAATGCTACCGGCGCGGTCGGCGGTCATCTAGCCGGAGCAACAGTCAAAGTTGACGGCGAAGTGATTGTCGAAAGCGGCGTTCTTAAAATCTAAATGGAAATGAGCGCGAGACATAAGCCTCGCGCTCAAAAATTTAAATGCAAAGAAATCGGCAATGACGAAAAAAAACTTTTTCTTTCCGGCTGGTTTGAGCGATAATTGATTCGCTATGACTACGAAAATTCTGACAGCCGCACTCGCATTTTTTACGACATTTGGTTTTTCCAGTTTGCTGATGCAGTTTGCTTTTGACAAAACTGAACCGCAAACCGGCATTCGATGGATTTACAGCAAGCCGACAAACAAACAGGTTTTGCGTTTTTTGGAGCGTGACATCAGAAACGGTGAGGAGCGAATCGGCAGATTGTCGCAATCGGAATGGCAATATACGCCGCCTTTTTCGCGTCCTTCGCTCGAAGAATACCGGGAAGCCGTTTCAAGATACGTTAATAAATCAGGCAGTATGGATGATTCCGAATTGCCGCGCGATTTACAAATCGCCTGGCGTCAACATATGAAAGCGTGGCGTGATTATTCGGCTTTTCTGAACAATCTCGAAAATCTTTCGGTTGACGAATCAGATAAACGAATCATTCGCCGATTGCACAATGAAAAAGACGCGCGCATTTCGGCGACTTGGTTTGAAGTGTTGGAAATCGCCGGAGAAAGCTACGGCGCATATCCGGCGAATGCTTATTAAAACGATTTAGATTTTAATTTCACCGGAAGCCGTTGTCAGCAAAACAACGGCTTCCGCTTTTATCGCGCGTCTTTCTCCAACGGCGTCAACTGCTTCGCCGGTTTTCGCTTTCACTGAAACCGAATCAATTTCAATCTCTAATATTTCAGCCAGATTCCGGCGCATCGCTTCTATGTGCGGGCGCAGCTTCGGTTTTTCCAAGCTGATTGTCGAATCGAGATTAACGACTCGAAAACCTTTTTCTCGCATCATTCGGACGGTTTCGATTAGAAAAACGCGGCTGTCGGCGTTTTTCCAGCGTGGGTCTTTGTCGGAAAAATGCGCACCGATGTCGCCCAAAGCTAGCGCGCCCAGAATCGCGTCCGTAGCCGCATGCAGTAGAGCGTCGGCATCCGAATGACCTTCAGCGCCCAGATCCGATTCAAGAACAACGCCGCCCAAAATGAGCGGGCGATTTTCTACAAGCCGATGAATGTCATTTCCAAAACCGATTCTAAACAAAGTTCAAGGTTCAAAGTTTAAAGTTCAAGGTTCAAAGCTATTCGCCTTTGAACCTTGAACTTTAAACTTTGAACTGTTTTAGCAAAATCTCCGCTAAAACCAAATCTTCCGGCACGGTTATTTTAATGTTTCGCGGGCTGCCTTCGACGATTGAAACCGCGACGCCCAGCTTTTCAACCAGAAAGCTTTCGTCGGTTGCACTCTCATTTAAATCCGTAAATTCTTCAAAGGCTCGGCGCAGAATTTCGACGCGAAAACATTGCGGAGTTAAAGCGCGGCGCAAGCGCGTGCGCTCGATTGTGCTGATGATCTTATCGCCGTTGATTTCTTTTATCGTATCCGTAATCGGCGCGACCAGAATTGCCGCTCCCTTTTCACTGGCTTTTTCGATTGTTCGACTGATTTCTTCGGGTGTGACGAGCGGGCGGGCACCGTCGTGAACGGCGACGATTTCGGTATTTGGTGAAATTGCGTTGAGACCGTTCCAAACGGAAGCGGCTCGCGTATTCCCGCCCGCTACAACAGTTTTCAGTTTGCTGAAATTGCCTCTTGTTCTCGTTTGTCGGAAATTATTGATTTCGTTTTCAGCCAAAACCAAAACTATTTCGTCAATGCTCGCGCAATTTTCAAATGCGAGCAAAGCGTGTACGATGACGGGCGTTCCGGCTAACTCAAAAAACTGTTTCGGTCTTTCCGACCCGAAGCGTTTCCCGCTTCCGGCAGCGACGATAATAGCGGCGGTCATCAGTTATCAGCTATCAGTTATCAGTTATCAAAAATCAAATTGTTAACTGATAACTGAATAACTGATAACTGTTTATTCAATGTCTTCTTCCGAGACACGCAGCGGCGTGATGCTTGTGTGTCGCAAATCGCGCTGCGTGTTGGGGCGTCGCGCGGCAAATCCGGGCGTGCGCGAATCGTGGATATTGGCGGCGCGCGAATCGTGGATGTTGCGCGGGTCAATATAGCCCGTTCCCGGGTCGGGGTCTTCCCAGAGACGACCGAAAATCATTTTTCCGGCTGTCGTCTGCAAAACGCTGGTCACGGCGATTTCGGCGTTTTTGCCGATTAATTTGCGCGCGTTGTCCACGACGACCATCGTTCCGTCATCAAGATATGCGACGCCCTGATTAAATTCCTTGCCTTCTTTGAGAATGAAAACTCTCATCGCCTCGCCCGGCAAAACGACCGGTTTCAGAGCGTTGGCAAGCTCGTTGATGTTTAAAACCTGAACGCCGCGAAGCTGCGCGACTTTGTTTAAATTAAAATCGTTGGTGACAATCACGGCGTCGCCGAGTTCTTTGCCGAGTTCGATCAATTTCAAATCAACTTCTTTGACCGCCGGATAATCGGTTTCGACGATTTGAATATCGAGCTTCGAGTTGTTTTGCAGACGCTGGAGCATATCAAGTCCGCGTCGCCCGCGCTGGCGTTTTGACGAATCGGGTGAATCGGCGACCATTTGCAGCTCGCGCAAAACAAACTGCGGAATAATCATCGTGCCGCCCAGAAATCCGGTTTCCGCCACGTCTGCGATGCGACCATCAATAATTACGGAAGTATCGAGTATCTTATAATCGCGTTTGATATTTTTGTCCGAAAGCAGTCCGCCAAGCGCGGTCAAATCGAGATATTCGCCTTTCGCCGCGCCGACCATCAAACCGACATAGCCCATAAAAAACGCGAGCGAAATCGTCAAAAACGTCTGCATCTCGGCTGGAACGGCTTCGACCTTTTGCATCGAAATCAGCAAACCGATCAAAAACGCTCCCAAAATTCCCAAAATCGAACCTGTCGCCGCTCCGATTAAAGTTTTCAAACCGGCGCGGCGCACGCGCATTTCAAATAAAATAACTCCTACGGCAATAACGGCGGCAACAATGCCCGATAGCAAACGGCGTTCGATTTCTCCCGCTCCGAGGTACTTCGTGTGCGCCAGAGGGTTGAGCAAAAATCCCGCAATGATAAGAAGGACTACAAATCCTATGCGGATGATAATAACGTCTGTCTTCATAAATGCGTTTTTATTATAAAAGCGTCCAATAAAACTCCAACTTTTCACAAGGACAAGAAGGTGTGGCAACAAAAATATTAACACGGCTTTAACCGAACAGTCACGCAGGCAAAATCAATTACGAATTACGAATTACGAATTACGAATTGTGGAATAAATTAAAAAGATAAAATTCCTTCATTCGTAATTCGTAATTCGTAATTCGTAATTGGAAAGAGTGTTTCTGTCATGAAATTTAAGTTAAAATTGAAGTATGGCAAAAACACCGGCGACCGTTTATGTTTGTCAAAACTGCGGTCATCAAGCTCGAAAATGGATCGGCAAATGTCCCGATTGCGGCGAATGGAACTCGTTTGTCGAGGAAAGATTTCGCGCCGCCGCGCAGCCTGCGGGAAAAGCTGTCGTTAATTTTCGCTCTGTTGCGCGCGAATCGAAACCGATTGCTTACGGCGAAATCGAATCGCAGGACGAAGCGCGCACTTCGAGCGGGATTGACGAATTCGACCGCGTTCTCGGCGGCGGAATCGTTCCCGGTTCATTGGTTTTAATCGGCGGCGCGCCCGGCATCGGCAAATCTTCGCTCGTCCTCGATATGGCAAACCGCCTCAATCAACAAGGCGCGAAAGTGCTTTACGTTTCTGGCGAAGAAAGCGAGCGGCAAATCAAAATGCGCGGCGAGCGTTTTGGCATTTCCGGCGAAAATCTGTTTTTGCTGCCGGAAACGAATCTCGAAAATATTCTGGTCGAAGTTGATAAATTAAAGCCGGACGCGATTATCGTTGATTCGATTCAAACTGTTTTCTCGGAAAAAATCGAATCCGCGCCCGGCTCGGTTTCGCAGGTGCGCGAAGTCGCCGGGCAATTTATGCTCTTTGCCAAATCGTCGGGCGTCCCTGTTTTCCTGATCGGTCACGTCACGAAAGAAGGCTCGATTGCCGGACCGAAAGCGCTCGAACACATCGTTGACACGGTTCTTTATTTTGAAGGAGAGCGACATCACAATCACCGCATTATCCGCGCCACCAAAAACCGTTTCGGCGCGGCAAACGAAATCGGCGTTTTCGAGATGACCGGAACGGGTTTGATTGCGGTCAAAAATGCCTCGGAAATATTTTTGCAGGAACGCCCCGAAAACGTCGCCGGTTCGGTCGTCACGGTTTGTATGGAAGGCACGCGCCCGATGCTCGTCGAAATGCAGGCGCTCGTTTCCGGTTCAAAATACGGCACAGGGCGCAGAATGACGCAGGGGTTTGACCAAAACCGCACGGCGCTGTTGATTGCGGTTTTGGAAAAACGAATCGGTTATCAATTAATGGGCGACGACGTTTTCTTAAATGTTGCGGGCGGTTTGGAAGTTGACGAACCGGCGGCGGATTTGGGAGTTGTCGCGGCAATCGCGTCGAGCTATCGAAATTTAACAGTTCCGCCTGATGTTGCAGTTTTCGGCGAAGTCGGTTTGACGGGTGAAGTGCGCGGCACTTTGCAAGCGCAGGCAAGGGCAAGAGAAGCGCAAAATCTTGGCTTCAAAAAATTGATTATTCCCGCAACGAACAAAACCGGACTCGAAAAATTGCTCGGCGTTCGTGTTGTCGGCGTGAAATCAGTCGAAGAAGCGCTTGAAGAGCTATTTTAGTCAAAATGGAAATTCATCTTAATGCAGCAAAATGGGCAGTTTATTTAGCTTTACCTATTATGCTAATAGGCACCCTGTTTTTTATCTCAGCAATGCGCTCTAACGATTTTTGGGGCGGAGTAATGGGAGGAATTATTGCAGCTCAAATCTATATTTTAGGATTTCCTTTAGTTGGTCTCTTTTGGCGGTTTATTTCTCCGTATATTAAGAGAGGATTAGCAGAAGAAGAGGATTGGTGGCATTTACCTATTACAAATATCCTGTTTCTTATTCAATGGCTAATATGGTCGCAGTTGATAGCTTTAATAATTAGGTTGTTTTAAATGGAAAGAAAGAACAAGGGGGATTATGGATTTTCTCGGCTGGATGGCGGTTGCAGGCGGTTTGCTGTTGTTGATGGCTTTGTCGTCGGCTTACATCAGCCGTTTACCGATTTCGACTTCGGCGATTTATTTGCTCGTCGGCATTGCGATTAGCCCGCTCGGATTCGATTTACTGAAAATCAACGTGCTCGAATCGAAAGTCTGGTTCGAGCATCTGACCGAAGTCGCGGTTATTATTTCGCTTTTTATCGGGGGCTTAAAGCTCCGTTTGCCGCTTCTCAATCCGGCTTGGTTTGCAGCTTATCGTTTAGCCGGACCCGTGATGCTGTTTTCGATTATCGGCGTCGCGGCGTTCGCGCATCTGGTTTTCGGATTAAATCTCGGCGTCTCGCTTCTTCTCGGAGCGATTCTCGCGCCGACCGATCCGGTTTTAGCGAGCGCGGTTTCCGTCAACGACGCGAAAGACAATGACCGAATGCGCTATGGTCTTTCGGGCGAGGCTGGCTTAAACGACGGGATGGCTTTCCCGTTTGTCATTTTCGGGTTGCTGTGGATTGAAAATTCGGGCGCGGGAAACTGGATTGGCGGCTGGGCTTTGCATCGCATTGTTTGGGCTGTTCCGGCTGGATTGCTGCTCGGTTATTTTCTGGGCAGAGTCGTCGGGCATTTCGCCATTTGGCTTCGCAAACAGCATCGAGACGCCGAAGCTCCAAACGATTTTCTCGCGCTTTCCCTGATCGCGCTTTCCTACGTCGGCGCGGAAACAATTTGGGCTTGGGGATTTCTCGCGACTTTTGCCGCCGGAGTCGGTTTGCGGCACGCTGAAATAAAAATCGTCGAAGAAAATCCTTTGCCCGATTCGGAAAGAGAAACTGACGATTCGCAAGCTCCGCATCCGCCCGCCGAAGAAGTCGTCGGGGCAAATCTTGACAAAGAAGAATTGCAAAAGCCAGCCGTCGCCGCCGGACTGGTGGTTTCGGAAATCATCTCATTCGGCGACACGGCAGAACGCATTCTGGAAGTTTTGCTGGTCGTTTTAGTGGGAATTTGTATCGCGACGCATTGGGATTGGCGCGCAATTCCGCTCGCGCTGGTGTTTTTCTTTATCATTCGCCCGTTATTTGCGCAGCTTTTTTTGTTTAAAACGCCGACGGGAAACGTTCAACGCTGGCTGCTCGGCTGGTTCGGAGTTCGCGGAATCGGGAGCCTTTATTACCTCAGCTATGCTTTAAATCACGGCTTGACGACGCAGGCGGAAGATGCGGTTTCGCTGACAATTTCAATCGTCGCCATCAGCATTGTCCTGCACGGTGTTACGGCGCAGCCGATTTTGAGTCGTTACGAAAAAATGATTAAAACCGAATCCGAATAAATCGAGTTGGTAAAAATAATATTTTGAAACAAATTCGTGCGGCGCAAGCGTAAATATTCTCGATTCGCAAATTGTAGAAACAACGAAGGGGTTTGAAATGAAATTGAGAGTTTTACTTTTACTTCTGATTTTGAGTTTTTCGGTCGGTGCGGCTGCGGCGCAAAATCAATCGGATTGGAACAAAGATGAGCGTGAATTAACCGCTCTGGTCAAAAAAATGACCGACGCGCAAATTAATTTTGACGCGGCGGCGCTCGATCAAATTTTTGCCGCCGATTACATCGAAATCTCGCCGGTCGGCGAATTCGATCCGCGTCAGAAAGTTTTGGGTTTTTATTCGCCCGAAGCCAAATCAAAAGCCGGAAATGCGAAACCAATCGTCGAGGCAAATGATTTTTCGATTCGCGTTTATGAAAAGCAAAACTTCGCCATCGTGATTACACGCCTTACATTTACGCGCGGTGCCGCCGAAAATCAACCGGCTCGACCGCCGATCAATATGCGCGCGATGATTGTTTGCCGCAAAGAAAAAGGCACGTGGAAAATCGCTTCCGTGCAATACACGGGAATTCGACCGCCGCAACCGACTACGCCTGCTAAAACGGAATAAAAACCCGTCAGAAATTATCTATGAGCCACATTCATTTTCATCCCGTATTTCGGGCGCAATGTGACCAAAGGATTAAGCGCGATTTTGTGTTCGGGCGCGAGCCGCAAACGCCAATTTCGCCCGATTGTCGCCAGCAGCAAAACGCCTTCCGTCCACGCAAACTGCTCGCCGATGCAGCGCCGGACGCCGCCGCCGAACGGAAAATAAACAAATCGCCCGCTTGCTTCTTTGATTGAAAGATTTTCCCAGCGTTCGGGTTTGAAAATTTCCGGTTCATCCCAAAAACGCCGGTCGCGGTGCATCGTAAACGGGCTGAGCAAAACGAGCGAGCCTTTTTCCACCGGAAAATTGTTCAGCTCGTGATTTTCAACCGTCAGGCGACCGATTGCCCAAGCCGGCGGATAAAGCCGCATAGATTCCGCCAAAACCGCTTCCGTATATTTCAAATCGGCGTAATCCGCAAAACTCGGCAGCCGTTTTTGGGGCAAAACGCGATCAATCTCGGCGTGAAATTTTTGTTCGATTTCCGGGTTTTGCCCCAAAAGATACCAAGTCCAGGTTAAAGCGTTGGCGGTCGTTTCGTGCCCGGCTAAAAACAAAGTCAAACATTCGTCGCGCACCTGCTCGTCGGTCATTCTTCCGCCGTCGTCTTCGTCCTGCGCGAGAAGAAGTATCGAAAGCAAATCGCCCGTATCTTCGCCCGTTTTGCGCCGCTCGCTGATGATTTTGTAAATCACGCGGTCAATCGTTTCTTTCGCGCGGTCAATGCGTCTGGCAATCGGCAGCGGCAGTTTTTCGAGCAGTTCGGAAAAGGGCAGCAGCAAATAATTGAACGCCCCAATCAAAGTCGTCATCGCCGCGCCGATTTCGTCTGCTTCATCTTCGACGTTCGCGCCGAACAAAGTTTTGGCGACAATATAAAGCGTCAAACGCATCATTTCCTCTGAAATGTCATAAGTCTCGCCATCGCGCCACACTTCCGAAACGCGCTCGCCGTATTCGACCATCGAAGCCGCATAACCCGCTATTCTCCGCCGATGAAAAGCGGGCTGCGCGAGACGCCGCTGACGAAGATGAAACTCGCCCTCGCTCGTCAGCAAGCCTTGTCCCAAAATTCTCTTCATCCGCTGCAAAGCGCGACCTTTGTGAAATTTAGCGGCGTTCGTCACCAAAATATCGCGGATTAAATCGGGATGATTGACGAAAAACATCGGCTGGCGTCCGAGCCGAAAACGCGAAACATCGCCGAGAGCGGCGGCTTCCGTCAAAAACTCTGTCGGCTGTCGGCGAAACTTCAAAAAATGCCCGCCAAAAATTCCTGCAGGCAAACTCGGCGGTAGTTTTGTTTGTGTGACTGTGGTTTGCCTCATTGCTTTTTATTTGATTGCCGGCGAAAATTTCTTTGTGTTTGATGCAAATATTTTTTGCAATAAAATTATGAGATTTGTTTTGGCACTGTGGTTAATTTTTCTTTTTCCAACTTTGATTTTCGCACAATCCGACAAGACGCGCGAAATTCGGCAAATTAATTCTTACGTTAGAAAACTTTCGGTTTTCGTGGAAAAAAATCCAAAATCTTTAGAAATTTACGCCAACGCCTCTCAAACTGAAAAACCAAAATGGAAGAAATTCAAATCAGAAACAGCATTTGAAAAATTCCGAAAAAATAAAGAAGTTGATGAAATCGCGTATGTTTGGCGAAAAAGCGGAAAAGTCGTGGCGGCAAATTTCACTTTTTCAAGCGCATCAGGCGATTGGGCGCACTATATTTTTCACCGTTTTCGCGAAAACGGCTCGCTGGCAAAAGTCGAAGCAGACCTCCGCACTTTTTACGGGCGAATAAGCGTCGCGCGAAATTTTTACTTTGACAACAATGGAAAACTGTTGCTTAAAACAGCACAATATCGAGACATATCAACCGACAAACCGAAGAAACCCGGCGAAGATTTCATTGATGAAGAAGTTTATATTTTCAAAAAAGTTAGTAAACTGCCTTTTGCTGAACTGTTAAAAAGCTAAACGAGTTTATGCATTATCACTAAATTTGATTTCCGCAAAAACAAAAGGCAGGACTTGATATTCTATCAAGTCCTGCCTTTTAAAGTCTGACTTTCAATAAAACGGCTACTTCTAATAGAAATAGCCGTTTTATTTTAAATCACTTTTATCTCAAAGTAATCAATACGGTGCGCAGCACTCCGTCTCCTAGATCAACGCGCAATTGATAAGTGCCCGTTGACAGGTCTTTCGTGCTGAGATTGAAGCTGTATTGACCGTTTCCGTCGTGACGAAACAGGTTTCCGGTGTTTGAATTACCGCTTGATTCGGCGGGAAATTCTGCTCCAGTAACGTTATTAACTACTTTCGCCAACCAGAGTTTTGCCGTAGCGTTTGCAATTCCCTGACTTGCTCCGGTGAGTTTGAATTTAACCGGAATGGTACTTCCGGCGTTAAAGCTGTTTTCACCCGTTGAATTTATCGGCTGCAGGAAATTGCTCCATTCGTAGGCGACTGCTACGGTGAAACTTTGCTCGCTCGAAAGATTTCCCGAATCGGTGACGCGAATTGTGAAAGTGTAAATTTTCCCAGCCTGCGCCTGAGTCGGAGTCCAACTGAAAGCGCCGGTCGCAGAATTAATTGTCGCTCCTGCCGGAACCTCCCCGACAAAACCAAAGGTAAGCGTTTGAGTCGGTAAATCAATGTCGGAGGCAACAGCCGTAAAGGAAAGCGTATTGCCGAGAACGACCGTCTTATTGCTGATCGGAGCTAATGTCGGAGCGTCATTAACCGGATTAATCGAGACGCTCACCGCTGCGGTTGCAGTTCCGCCCTTTCCGTCGCTGATTGCGTATGTAAAGCTGTCCGCGCCGTTTTGGTTCGGATTCGGCGTATAGAGAATTTTGCCGTCAGCGGTGATGGCAGCCGTTCCTTTAGCCGGTGCGGTGACATTTGTAATCGAGAGCTGATCGCCGTCAACATCGCTGTCGTTGCCGCGAACGTCAATTGTAACGGGCGTGTCTTCGTTTGTCGCAGCGGAATCGGCAATTGCCGTTGGAGCATCGTTGACCGCATTAATAACGATATTGACAGCGCCTGTGGAAACGCCGCCGTGCCCGTCGTTGACGGTATAGCTAAAGCTGTCAGCGCCGTTCGCGTTTTGGTTCGGCGTGTAAAGCACTTTGCCGCCGGTCACGACCAATATACCTTTCGCAGCATTGCCGACGCTTTCAATAGAGATATTATCGGCATCAATATCGGTATCGTTACCGAGAACATCAATTGTGATCGCAGTGTCTTCATCCGTAGTAGCGGAATCGGAGTTAGCGACCGGATTATCGTTGACCGGATCAATTGTCACATTAACCACGCCCGTTGCGCATTTTGCGTCCGCAACGCCGTTGGTTGTTCCATTGTCGCAAACCTGATAATTAAAATCGGTTGATCCGTTGTAATTTGCGTCAGGGGTATAAGTAATCTGCCCGGAGCTAAACGTTACCGTTCCGTGAGTATTGGCGGTTACGGCTACGTTTGTAACATTCAGCGTCTGACCGGCTTCATTCGAATCGCCCGCATTATCATTCACTAACAGATCAGCGGCGCTAAAGATAAGCTGTGTGTCTTCCTGTGCGCTCTTAGCGTCGTTGTTAGCTGTGGGATTTTCGTTATACTCAGTAACCGTAATTGTTACGGTCGAAATATTCGAATTGTTTGAACCGTCGCTTGCTCTAAATGTAAAGCTGTCTGTTCCCACAAAATCCGTTGCCGGCGTATAAACGCGTCCGGCTCCGGTACCGGTGAGTGTTCCGTGCGCGGGCGAGTTGACGATTGTAAATGTCAGCGGATTGTTATTCGCGCTTGCCGCGTTTAGTGTGATTGATTTGGAAGTATCTTCAACGGTACTTACAGAAAAACTTTCTGTTCCCGGCGGGTTAGCTCCATTAATTCCGGCTTCGATGCTGTTTTCCACCGCATCGGGCAAATTGGAAAAGAAATCATAGCCCGTTAATGCTTCAACCTGATCAATGCTGACAAGATACTGTTGCCAGTCGTTCGGGTTGTTCGGATTCGTTCTGATGCCCTGAACATTAGGCATATTAACGGCAATTGTTCTCGCAGACGCATTTACGCGCGAAACGTCGTCGCCGTTTTGCTTCGGAATCACAAGCGCGACTTTCCAGGTTCGAGCCGGAACCGTTACTTTGCCGTTAGCAATCGTCGTTTTAGTCCCGTTACTGCCTGTGCCTCCGGTGCCGGCGCCGCCTGCAACGATATAAATTTCATTTGTGGGCAATAATGTCCGAAGATAGTTTTCCAGATTAGCCCAGGGTCCCTGATTGTTGTCGGGCGCTTGCGGAATCATATTCGACATTAAGAATGTGGCTTGATTAATCGGTGTCGAAGTTTCGGGATCGCGGTCGGCA
This sequence comes from Pyrinomonadaceae bacterium, assembly GCA_036387135.1. GTDB lineage: Bacteria > Acidobacteriota > Blastocatellia > Pyrinomonadales > Pyrinomonadaceae > JALZCH01. The sequence continues at coordinate 63,815 of DASVUH010000063.1, forward strand.
TTGGGAACCATATGTCCACGATCAAAGCCCGACCCTGTGTAATCTAAGTGAGTAACGCGATACCAATCCGCAGGCACGGCAGGATCGGCACGGAAAGTGTCAATGCGGTCGAGGCTGCCAATCCATTCATCAGCCAGGTGCCAACTTACCCAGTTCGGAATACCGCGATCTTTGTTATACGAGAGCGCATATTCCGGCTTAATCATTAGATAATTGTTCGGCGTGCTTGTGTCTGCCACTGCGCCGGACGGGTTGCCGAAAGTTAGGTGCACGTCAGCCGGATATGCCGGTGCTGCGCCAGTGGCGACGGTAAACGTTGCGGTATAGCTTGACGTTAATTGGTCGGTATTCGGGAGTGAATCATCCAGATCGGAATCGTGGACGAACTCTTTATTTACTGTAATGCTGCATTGTTCCCCCGGCTGGAAGTTGACATTCGGAATGATGATCCAGCCATTTGCGCCGCCCGGGACGACGGTAGCGCTGTTATGCGAACCTGTAGTCACGCAGCTAATCGAGAACCATCCATCGGCTACATCAACCGGCTCCGTAAACGTAACGGTAATGCTTGCATCGCGCGGCGCATTAGTGCTGTTTTTGCGCGGATCGCTGCTAAGAGTTGTCGGCGGAAGCTCGACGATTGGCGAAGTGCGGCGATTCGGATTTGCTGCGCCGGTCGTGAAGTCCGCTCCGTTCACATTAGTATCTGTGAAACCTGCGTTCTTTCGGAAGATTGAATTAGTAGCACTCGGTGCCGGTGCATTTGAAGCACCTTCACGACAATTGGCAGACGAGCCGTAACCGACAAGGTCAACGACAGGATCTCCAATCATACAACCATTGAGTGCATCTCCATTTCGGACAAGGGCAACTTTGCCGTTGGCTCCGCTGAGGTTCAGGTTTCCGTTGATGTTCGCCTCAGGAACAACTGCACCTACAGCGCCGTTTGTTGCCAGCTTAATTAGGTAATATTCACCCGGCGCCATTGTGCCGCCGAGCGGTTGAACTTGCCAACTTGTGCCGGTATCCGAGGCATACTGAATTGTCCAGCCGGAGAGATCGTGTGAAACGGTATCGGGATTGAAGAGTTCAACGAAGTCGTTCTGATATGTCGCACCGCCATTTCCGCCACCGCCGTAAACCTGGCTGATGACGATGTGATTCAACGGTGGAGGCGGAGCATCTACCGTTAAGTTAATCGAAGCGTTGCCTGTGCGTCCCTCTGCGTCAGTTATGGTAATGGGTAGTGTTTTAGTTCCAGGAGATGTACCAGCAGCAACTATGGTTTGGAATGTAAAAGTATTGCCGCTGCCGCTAAAGGGTTGTACGGGGGCACCTCCGATTGTTGTAAGATCGGCTGCGACAAAAACACTTGTGCTTGTGGGATTAGTACCGGGCGTAACCGTAACGCTCAAAAGCGTCGTGCCGCCGGGCAAAACCGAATTTGGATTTGCCGTGCCGACGCCAGCCGGATTTGTTGGGGTCGGTGTTGGAGTTGCAGTTGGCGTAGCTGTTGGAGTTGGCGTAGCTGTTGGAGTGGGTGTCGGAGTAGATGCTGTTGATGCAATTCCCTTGATTGAAATGTTGTCAATAGCTAATGCCTGTGCATTTGTGAACGTGGTGCCGCTGGAAACCGAGTAATTCCATGCTAGATAAAAGCTACCACTCGCCGGAATGCTAACGCCCAAAGTTTTGTTTGAGACATTCGCTGTCACTCCCGGAGCGGTGGCAAAGCCCGTATTACCGGCATCTGGAGTAAAGCTCGTCAGAAAGTTATCGCCCGCGGATGTCCAATTAACCCCGTCGGTTGAATAGAAAAGCTGTATTCTAAATCCGGCGGGATTACTGCCGCCGCGATATTTTTCGACATCGTAGGAGATTTCAAGACCGCTCAAACCAGCGCCTGTGTTGTTAGTCAGTAGAGTATAAAGATTTCCGCTCTGGGTACCGGATCCAGAGGAAAGAAATCCAATGGCTCTATCCGCGCCCGTTGTATTTGTCCCAGAACCGAAGTTGTAAATGCCCTGTGCGGCTGTGGATGAGAGGTTTGCGCCGCCTGCCGCGGTCGTTGCGGTCAAAGCCGCTGAATATGTCCCCACCGTGCGAAGCGTGCTTACCCTGTCGGCTTTAAATTCGGTAGGCAGAGGGGCGGTAGCCGTTATCCCAATAGTGTCGAATTTTTGTTCAAACGCTGCGGTAACGGGAATATCAATTAAAGACGCGGTATTAACAACTTTTTCCGCTTGCGGAATCGCCGGATGCGGAGCCGCTGCCGCCTGTATCGGAGTGATGAATAATAAGTTTTGTAAAAATAGAAAAAATAGAATTGCAATGGCGGTAGTTTGACGGTAAACAGATTGGTTTGAAAACATAGTTTCAGCCTTCGAGCTTCGGAAAACGAGCATAGGTATTTTGATTATCCTTTCGATTTAATAACGCGCTGCTGAATGCACAAACTTCAAGTGTATTGAACCTTTAATCCAATATTTTTTCAGCTTAAAAACGCGGGGTTGGTAGAATTTGATGTAAATTCAAATGATTTACAAATAATACTACAAAAAGAGCAAAAGTTAAATGAATTTTAGGTTAAATTTACTCTTCAATATTTAAGACATATAAAATGTTTGCTTTTTAATGAGCGTATGATTCAGGTTTTGTACTGTGGGCGCGTTGCTCGATGAGCTGCCGGAAGATTTGGCGGAGAAGACTATTCAAAATAAAAAAGCCGCGCTTGGAGACGCGGCTGAATTATCCACAAGGATTATAAAGAGACTATCGAAAAGAGCGCAGCGTAAAACGCGGATCGGCACTCTCGACTTTGCCGCTTCGCATAACTACCCTGCTTTCCTTCCGATGCTTTATGAAAATATCTATTGGCAAGCTTTTTCCATGAAATAAAAAAATGGCTAATTATTCTGTTAAGCAGAAAAGGCTCTCTGAAGCAAAATAAAAAAGGGTGACTTCTTACCCTTTTCATTTCCGTCTTACCGAGCGTTCCTCTTTGTCCGGTCTAATAAGACCGAATAGTTAACCTATAAGATTAATATAATTCAAATAAATGATGCTGTCAATGAGTTTGTTTAAATAGTTTAAATACCTTTAGCTCCGGCAGCGGATTTGGACGATGCCGATTAAGCGGGAACCGCCTAAACATTGTGGCACGGCACTTGTATATGAGCAGAAATGGCTGGCTTGTTGAGATTGAAATTGGTTGAAAAAATGTTCTTTTCAACGAGCACCTACCGCCATCTCTTCTCCGAGCGTTGCTTGCCGCTTCGCTTAAAACCTACCGAGCGTTCCTACAGTTTTCCCTTTCATTTTTAAGTCCGGCTTACCAAGAGCCGGACTTAACTGCTTTTAGACGTGGAAACTTCGTTAAACCCCAATAAAAATCGCATAATAAAGTCAAAAAGCGTAATTTTCTTTCAGAATGAATATCGCTGTTTGAAGATTTATAATGAATCGTTCATAACGAAACAAACGCCTGACAACTTTTGTCACCTTTAAGTGACCTTTTCTGTTTGTGCTGCCGAATTTTGCTTTGATTTCAGGTAAAACTAAATCAGTTTTTCTTTGTTCACAATTGTAGACAAAAAAAAGCCGCGTTGAAACAGCGGCTTTGGATTTAGGATGAATATGAATTACTAGCCGAAGATAAGACGGCGCATTTTCGGTTTATTTGCGAAAAAGAGCCGCTCAATTTCTGGCGGCTCTTTACTGTTTTATTCAAGGTATCTTTAAAGTTTAAGGAGTCCAGTTGCCATTAACCTCTCCAACTAGAATTGCCGTGTAATTCTGATCGGACATAGAACCGTTTAAAGGCTGATACGGACGAGGAACCGGATCAAACTTCCAATTACCGACTTGTCCGGTATTTGCGTTTGGCGCGCCGGCAGCTATATATCTCAAAATCAGCGTTGCATCAAACGGAGTGATGTTTCCATCGCCGCTTGAGTCGGCTGCCAATTTTTGATTCGGCGTCAAGACATTCGGTCCTGTTCCATTAGCTGCTATATGCCGCAAAACAAGAGTTGCATCAATCGGAGAAATGCCGTTTCTGTCTCCGGTTTTAGCTGGTGTGATAGTGTAATTACCGCCCGCCGTCAAACCGGAAAATTGATAAAAACCCGTATTGTTGCTTGTCGCAGACATCTGCGTTGTGCCGGTTGTAAGGAGATTTACGCCCGAAACAAACTTCGTCGCTTGATTCGCCATTGTTATTGCATAACTGATCGTTCCCGACAACGTTGTCGCAGTATTACCGCTCTGTTTATTATCCGTCGCTTGAAATGCGTAAAGATAGCTGTATTCGTCCGAAGGAGTTGAGCTGGCAAGACTCATCCCGACATAAACGGTTGAGCCGTCTCGCGAAAATTTTGGACGCGCGCTCGGACGAACGAAACCGCCGTTTTCTTCTGGCAGAGTAACCGTCCAGAGCAATTGACCGTTGTTTGCGCCGATGCTATGCACATATCCGGGAACGCCAATGTCATAGCCGCCGATGGTAAGGACGGTATTTTGCGGGTTAACCGTCGGATCGCTTAAAATGCCGCTTCCGGTAAACTGCCATTTTTGCGAGCCGTTCGGATTAAGCGCATTTACAAAATTAAGATTGCGTCCAATATAAATCGTGCCGTCCGCTCCGACATCGGGACTAGTCAAATAATTCGTGTTTGCGCCGAAAAGTACTCCCAACACATTGCCGTTCGGATCATACGCCTGTAGATTGATATTGCTGATAGGGCTTGAGTTAGTGACAGCGTAAACCGTGCCATCGGGGGCGACAGCCGGGTTGGCTTCCCGTATTGCGGGACGCCCAAAAAGAAACGCGCCGCCAATTTGGTGAAACGAAAGCACGCCGTTGGGTTGATTTAGATTGTCCAGCGTATGATAAGCCCGATTAGAGCCGAAAAAGATTTCACGGGCGAAAAATTTTGTACCTCTTCCTTCACCAAAACCCGGCGTATTGCTCAAAATCTGTCCGGCGGGCGAGATGACTACAAAACCGAGTCCGCCAAAGAACATATCTCTCGTCGCGGCATAGACGTTGCCGTCAGGTCCGACATTCGGACCCGACTCAAACGCGCCGTAGCTGATTTCATCGGCGACGCGCCATTTTTCCGTGCCATCTGGATTTACCGCATAAAGCACGTTCCCGCCGGCAAAATAAATTGTCCCGTCTGCGCCGACATCAACCGACTGTCGCCCCGGACCAGGCGCACGGTTAAAAATCCATTTTAACCCGCCGTCAGGCGTTAAAGCATAGAGATGCCCATTCACATCCGCAGAGTAAACCGTGCCATCTGCCCCAATTCCCGGACGACCGCTGATGTATTGCGCGTCAACTGGAAAACGCCAGAGCACGCGCCCATTGGCTGTCGGGCGTAAAGTAACATTAAGCGGAAAGGAATTGCTGTTGCCGGTCGTCGCCGACACATGCACATTGACATTGCCGGTTCCCGTCGTTTCCCCGACATAAGCTGTAATCGAGGTGTCCGACCAACTGCTGACTGGCGCGGTAACACCGCCGATACGTACAATTCCCGGCGTCGTGCCGAAGTTGCTGCCGGTAATTTTCAAACGCCCGGAACGAGTCAGCGTATCAGCCGAAAGTGAAGTGATGGTTTGCGCCTCGGCATTTGTCAAAGTAGCCAGTGAAATATAAATTACAGTAATTAGAAAAGTGAAAGTATTTTTAATTTTCATGAGGTTTTTCTACACGTTACAGCGTCGGAAAAGTATAAAGCTGCGAATTTCCGAGTCGTTGATATACAGTGCGGTCAGGTAATGGAAAAAGACAAAATTGTTTAGTAATTAATCGCTTTGGAAAAATCCTTTAATAAAACATTTGCAATAATCATTTCGAGCAATTAATAAGGAAAACAACGAACGACGACGAATTGGCTTGGGAGGAAACCGCTAAACGCAAGCTTAGAGTTAAAAGACAATACTTTTAACAAAGTAGCTGTTTCGCTTTCTAGTCCAATAGCTCATTTGATGCATAGTTGCGGGGCAGCGTTGTTTCCGAGCCTTTTCATGTATTGTTTGAATTGGCACCATAATCGGCACTTTCGGCGGCTTTTTAGGATCCGTTTTCTTCTATTCAAACAGGTTTCTTATCGTGAAAATTGCAAAAGATATGAGTCCAATCAAAAAGCCGCTCCACGAGAAGACAATTGAAACATTCCCTGTCCAGAAACTATGAAATTAGCTATCAGAAGTTAAAGAGTTTGGTCGGCTGGCGTGATGAACCATAGAATAAGCGCCTTTGCTTTTTTTCGAGCCTGTATCTAAAAATGTATCTACTCTCTGCTTACACTGAGTAGTTTTGAGTTTAGAATCACTGTTAGTTTAGTAGTCAAAATGACTCTATAATACTCAGTGTGATGCAGTGAAACAACTCCTTTATGCACTATCATTTAATCGGAATCTGCGGGACGGCGATGGCTTCGCTCGCCGGAATGTTGCAGGCGCGCGGGCATCGTGTGACAGGCTCAGACCAAAACGTTTATCCGCCGATGTCAACGCAGCTTGCGGAGCTTGGCATTAATGTCGCGCAAGGCTACAAAGCGGAAAATCTCAACGTCAATCCCGATTGCGTCATTATCGGCAACGCGATGATGCGCGGAAACCCGGAAGTCGAGGAAGTTTTAAACCGCAAAATGCTTTATCGCTCGCAGGCTGAAGTCGTCAAGGAAGAATTTATTCGCGGTCGCCGCTCGCTCGTCGTCGCCGGGACGCACGGGAAAACCACGACGACGAGCATTGCCGCCTGGGTTGCGGAGATCGGCAATTTGAGTCCTACTTTTCTGGTCGGCGGTGTCGTGCAAAATTTCGGCGCTTCGTTTCGCGTGACAGACTCGGATTATTTCATCATCGAAGGCGACGAATACGACACAGCTTATTTCGATAAAAAGCCGAAATTTATGCATTATCTGCCCGAAACCGCGATTATCGGCAACATCGAATTCGACCACGCCGACATTTACCGCGATCTTCAAGCGATTAAATTCGAATTTTCGCGCCTTATAAATCTAGTTCCCGGCAACGGGCGTTTGATTTTGGGCTGGGATTCGCCCGTTGTGCGCGACGTTTTCGAGGAAATGCGCGGCAAGATTTTTACCACTGTCGAAACTTTCGGCACGAGCGACGGCGCAAAATGGCAGGCGCGTTCTATTGATTTTTCCGGTGATATGACGCGCTTTACAGTTTTCCGCGAAGGCAAATCGTGGGGCGAATTTGAAACCCCTTTGATTGGCGAATTTAACGTGCGGAATTGTCTGTCAGTGATTATCGCAGCCGACGCCTGGGGAATTTCGCAAGAAAAAATCCGCGAAGCTCTGCGCTCGTTCAAATCCGTCAAACGCCGCGCCGAAGTGCGCGGCGAGGAACGCGGTGTGACCGTGATTGACGATTTCGCACATCATCCGACTGCCGTTGAAGAAACTTTAAAAGCGTTTCGCCAAAAATACGCCGGAAGACGCTTGGTCGCCGTTTTTGAGCCGCGCTCGTGGTCGTCGCGCCTTGCGGTTTTTCAGCAGCCTTACGAAAAAGCGTTTGCTCACGCCGATTACATCGTGATTGCCGGAGTTTATAATACGGCGAAAGCCAGCGAATTGGGCAAAGTTCTGAACGTTGAGGAGCTTGTCAACGCAATTAAATTGACCGGAAAACCGGCTTTTCAATTGCCTGATGCAGATGCAATTGTCACGCATCTCGCACCGGAACTGCACGAAGGCGATGTCGTCGCTGTGATGAGCAATGGCGGTTTCGGCGGGATTCACGACAAATTATTAAATGTTTTAAAAAGCTGATTGAGAAAATCTTTCGTCTTTTCGTAAATTCGCGTGTCCTCCGAAGTTCTTGCGCCGCCAATGTTTAAAGTTTGACAGTTGGTGAAGATAATGAATTGCTGCGCTTTTTTAACGGCTGGCGCAAAATCGGTTTTTTCAAAATTAACATGTAAACACGGCTTTGCGTGTTTATCACACATTTCCATGGTCAATTTTGAACCGCCTTTTAAATCGCCGTGCGAGAAAATCATAGTCGCGTCGGAATCTTGAACGTTCAATTCGGTTCTTTCCGCCGGATTTTCAGTTTCGGTTTCGCGCAGATTCGGATAATTTTCGGGAATTCGCCCGTCTTCCGCCAAACGATTTTTCGGAATCCAGCCTCCCGTTTCAAGATTGTTTTCGAGGGCGAAATCAAGCGCCGCGCGGTCTGCGCCGGTTTGCCCGCCGGAGATGATTTTACGAACTGGCATTTCTCAAATTTAAGGTTCTAATTCCCGCTGCGGAATTTCGCGGATGATAGGGCGGTCGCGTTTTTGCACGGCGTCAATAATTTCGCCCGCTTTTGCCATTTCGACTTTTGCGGTCAGAACGCGATTAACCCGCTTGGGCAAAAATCGCGGCGCGAGCGCAATAACGGCGTCAACGAGCTGAATAATATCGCCGCCGCCCGTCCAATGCTCGCGCAAAATGCGTTCGTCGGTTCGCGAAACGAGCCGCACCAGCGTTAGAGCAATCAAATAAAGGTCGTCAATCTGTCCGATAAACGGCAGCACATCGGGAATAAAATCGAGCGGCGAGATGAAATAAATGATTGCGGCAACAAACAAAGCCTTTTCCGCCAAAGGCACGCGCCCGTCTTTCAGCAGCCGAAAACACAGCGTCGCCAAGTTTGGCAGAAACATCAAGAGATTCTTCATCCGTGATTTAAGCTGCAGCTTTTCGGACTTCGGATTTAGGTCTTCGGTCTTAGATTTTTTATTTTTGCGCACAATTTTCTTCCTTTGTTTTAAAAACTATTATCCGTGTAATATTTTACTCGAATTATAAAAAACAAAGACCGAAAATCGAAGACCAAAAACCGTTTTATGATTTTAGAAAAAATCCGCCAACGCGCCGCCGCCGATTTGCAGCACATTGTTTTGCCCGAAGGCGAAGACCCGCGCACCGTTGCCGCCGCCGAAATATGCGCGCGCGACCGGATTGCCAAAATTACAGTTCTCGGAAATGAAGAAAAAGTGCGCGAAGCCGCTCGCGCGGCGAATGCAAATTTAAACGGCGTCGAGTTGATTGATCACCGAAAAGCCGCAGATTTCGGCAATATGGCGCGCTTTTTTCACGAATTACGGCGAGCGAAAGGCGTCACGCTCGAAGAAGCCGAGCAAACCGTGAAAGACCCGCTTTTTTACGGAAATCTGCTTGTTCGTCTCGGAAAAGCCGACGGCTCGGTCGCCGGCGCGACAAACACGACGGCGCACACGGTTCGAGCCGCGCTTCACTGCATCGGAGTTCGCGCAGGATTTAAAATAGTGTCGAGCTTTTTCGTGATGGTCGTGCCGAATAAAATTTTTGGAGCTGAAGGCGCGATGATTTACGCCGATTGCGGTGTCGTGATTGATCCGAACGCGGCGGAACTGGCGGAAATTGCCGTCGCATCGGCTGATTCGTGCCGTGCGCTTTTGAATGTCGAGCCGAAAGTCGCAATGCTTTCGTTTTCGACAAAAGGCAGCGCTAAACATCAGCTTTTGGACAAAGTTATCGAAGCGACAAGAACAGTTAAAGCCAGACAACCGGATTTGCTCGTTGACGGGGAATTGCAGGCTGACGCGGCTCTGATTCCGTCGGTTGCCGATTCAAAAGCCAAAGGCTCGCCCGTCGCCGGGCAAGCCAATGTTTTGATTTTCCCGGATTTAAACGCCGGAAATATCGCTTATAAATTGACCGAAAGATTGACGGGCGGAGCGGCAATCGGACCGATTTTGCAGGGATTGGATCGTCCTTGCAACGATCTGTCGCGCGGTTGCAAAGCCGAGGATATTGTTGATGCGGTGGCGATTACCGCCGTGCAGTCGCAGGCGCGGAAAGCCGCCGGATTTTAATTGATGTAAGAAAGAGTTTTTGAATTGAGCAATTCCGCGACGACCGATTGATAAGAAAAGTGTTCGGGTTTTCGCATCAGCGAGCGGCGGCGCAATGTCTCCCAATCTTCGCGCGGAACTCGCCGAAAAGCCGCGGCAACTTCCGGGTCAAACTGTTTTCCCGAACATCTTTCGATTTCCGCCAACGCTTCTTCATAAGAGCGCCCGGCGCGATAAACGCGGTCGCTGACAATGGCGTCGAAAGCATCAACGACCGCGAAAATTCGGGCATTTAAATCAATTTCTTCGCCTTTTAAACCGAGCGGATAACCCGTGCCGTCCCATTTTTCGTGGTGCTGTGCGACGATCTTGATTGCGCCGTCGAGGAAAGGAATCCCGCGCAAAATCTGCTGTCCGTGCAGCGGATGCAGCCGCATTTTAGCCCACTCCGCGTCGTCTAAAGCCGCCGGTTTTCTCAGCACGGCGTCCGGCACGCCGATTTTTCCGATGTCGTGGAGCATCGCGCCGAATTCGAGTGAGCGCATTTGCCCGGCATCCAAATCCAGCTCGTAGGCGAGCCGCAAGCTGAAAGTGACGACTCTTTCCGAGTGCCCGTGCGTTTCAAAATCTCTGGTTTCAAGAGCTTGGACGAGAGCCTTTAAAGTCGAGCGGTATGAGTTTTCCACTTCGTCCAAAGCCAAATCAAGCTCTGCCGTGCGCTCTGCGACCAACTCTTCGAGATGCAAATCGTAGCGGCGTTTGATAACTTTTAGCTCGAAATGTTCAGCCGCGCGACGTACCGCCGCTTCGACTTGCAGCAGATCAAACGGCTTTAAAATGTAATCAAAAGCCCCGGCGCGCAGGGCGTTAATCGCATCTTCAACCGTTTGCTGACCGCTGATGACAATCACGCGGGTTTCCGGCGATTGAGCCGCAATTTGCGGAATCATCTCCAATCCGGTCATTCCGGGCAGACAAATGTCGCTGATAACAACCGCAAAATTTTGCCGTTTTATTTCAGCCAAGGCGGATTCGGCGGAATCTACTTGTAAACATTCATAAGAATCGCCAAAAAAATCGGACAAAAGCTCACGAATTTCCGGTTCGTCATCCACAATCAGAACCCGATTCTCGATGTTGTCAACTGCAAACATAATTTATTTGTTAAGGAGTGTGCAGATTTGAGTTTTAAAAATTTAATACTCGAAAAGAATGTTGAGGGCGTCTTAGAGCTAAGACATTCAATATACTAGCGTAGCAAATAAACTGTTGGCAATCTTTTTATTTAAACATCGGCAAACGAATTTAATTCAAAAATTCCGCGACCAAATCCCACCCCATTTGTTTACTGAGGCGGTGCCATTATTGAAACTGCCGAAGTGATGTTTGAGTTTGACGCGGCAATAAATCGTTCTACCATTTTCGATTCCTGCTGCAGCCCGGTTAAAGGCGCAAATCTAAATTTTGCTTTATCGCTGCCGATTTTAAGGAAAATTTTAAAGACGCTGTGTTTTTTCCACGTGCGCGAAGACTCGGTATCTAATTTGATTTTATCCACGTTTACAGCCGAAGTTTCAAAGGTATGCACATTGTTGTCCGACTCAAACCGTAAAGTGTTTTGGGAAATATACAACGAACCGACGCAGCGATCTTTAAAATCTCCGTCATCGTCGTGGAAAACACGGAAAACCGCGCTGCCGCCGTTAATAAACGACTCGCGCATAGATTTTTCCGCCTGAGGCAAATTATTCAGCTCATAAAGATAAATAAAACCGAGCATCTGATAAGCCGACGGGTTTTTCGGCTGTACTTTGGCGGCATTTTCTAAAATACTCACTGCCGTTTTTGGATTTCTCAGGTTTTTATAATAAATTGCCTGCCCGATTAAATCATCGTAATTAGGAGAAGCTGTTTTTTCCCTGCGACTTCTATTATTGTTTACGGCTTTCGCTCTGGCAGTGTTGTTTTTCGGGGCGAGACGCGGATTATCAGCCACAGCTTTGATTACTTCGGGGCGCGCGCCTGCGGCAACGAGGCTTTTTCTGACATCGGCAGTCAACTGAAAATCAACTCCGTTGCTGTTGATAATGATTACAATGTCGCTGGTTTGCAATTGTCTTGAACGAAGAGCTTGAAGAAGCCTGTCCTTTTTAACCGGCGCGCCTTTGTATTGAGCAAACGAATTACCGCTTGCTATTAAAATTAATAAAAAAGCTGTTGTAAGTTTAATAAATTTTTTACAGTCTTCGATTGTAAAAATGGGAGCACTCATTATTATTACAATTCCTTCTTACTTAAATAGATTTTATAAAAATTAAGCTCCGGTTAAAAGCCTTTCGGCACGGCGGAGGCGTTCTGCCTTTGATTCACCGCGCGGCTTTTTCTTTGCCACCTTACGAAAAGGTGCGGTTTTGCGCTCAGGCTGAGCAATTATCGGAGCAGTAGGTTTGAGGATTGTTACAACATCCGGCTTCGCAGGTTCATATTCCGGCTTGATTTCGACAATTTGTTCATTTTCAATTTTCGGTGAGATATTTTCATTTTGAACATCTTCATTTTGGAAAAAGATAAACTGCGAAACGAAATGTAAAACAATTAAAGCAGAAATAGCCGCGCCGCCGACTTTGGCTGGAAATCTCTGTGTTAATTTACTTAAAAATGACAATCGAAAATGCGATTTGGCAGCATCGTCCGCCTGTATTTGATTGTGACGAAATCGTTTTTCTTTTTTTCTGCTTATCATTGCTTTAGAGTTCTTTGTTCATTCGCAGATAAATTGCCGCGAGGAATAAAACGTAGATGTTTACGACGATTGAATTGTTGCGTCGTTTCTGTCTTCTATTAAAATAATAAACTTTTTTAATTCCATTAAACTTTGCATACAGCCCGCCTTGAATTTCCCTCTTTGAATATATCACGAATTTATCGCCCTCTTAAGTATTTTACCAATATTTTTAAACTATTACTAACAGGTGCCAACAGTATTTCCGGCAAAAGAAAATCTTGATTTTAGATCCTCAAAATTCGCTTTGCGGAAAATCATATTAAAGAAAAAATGATTGTTGCTCCTTTTACGGATAAGACGTTAAAACCGAAATAAATCAGATAAATAAACGATATTTGACGAAAGCGCCGATTTTACTTAGAATCAAAATTCGCGCCGGAGTGGCGAAATTGGTATACGCACCAGACTCAAAATCTGGCGAGATTCACTTCTCATGTCGGTTCGAGTCCGACCTTCGGCATTAAAGGCTTCTTTCGGGAAGCCTTTTTTATTAGGAAAATTGCGGGGCGTCAGAAATCCGGCACGCGCGTTTTTTTGTTGGAATGTTAAAAGGTGCGTCAAAAAGCGCTCATTCACCTTAAAATTGCAGATTTCCAAGGCAGTAAATCCGTCTTGACTTTGTTTGCATTTATTCCTAATATTGGCGCACTAATCGGAAGCGCTGCAAGCTGAAAATTGAAATTCGTTTGCGGTTACTAAAAAGCAGTTCAACAATTTTAGGCTTTAATTCTTTTAAGCTCATATAAAAACTCTTTCGCACTGGTTTTATCTAAAGATGAAAAATACGATTCTCGCAAAAGCAGGATTTTTATTAGTCAACGTTTCAATCATTTTATTTTTGTTTTTATCGGTCATTGCAGCGGAAGCCTCCGCCGCCGTGTTCACCGTCAACAGCACCGCCGACACAAACGACGCCAACACGGCGGACAACGTGTGCGCCGATTCTGCGGGAAACTGTACTTTGCGGGCGGCAATTGAGCAGGCAAATGTAACGTATGAGTCGGGCGTGGGTAATGACGCGATTTTTTTCGCTCTGGAATCTCCGGCAGTTATCAATTTAACGCTCGGCGAGCTATCCATTACCAGCAATCTGACAATTTTCGGGACCGGTGCGAGAAATCTAACCGTGCAGCGAAGCGGGGCGGGGGATACTGGGAGATTCCGTATTTTTAGAATTTCAGGACCAGCCGCTAACGCTGTTTCTATCAGCAGTTTGACTATTACCAATGGAAACGTTTCAAACGGCGGAAGCGACGCGGGATTCGATTTTATCGGCGGCGGAATTTCAGTTTACCCGAATAACTCGCTTGATTTAACCGATGTCACCGTCAGAGACAACGCCGCCAATTTCGGCGGAGGCATTGCAAATGCCGGGGCGTTGAGCATCAAGCGGTCAACCATCCGCAACAATACTGCGCTTCATGGCGGCGGTTTGAACATCAGTTCGACTTTGATCACTGCGATTGCCGATTCAACCATTAGCGATAATGCGGCTAACGGTAATGCAGCAACGCAGGGACTCGGCGGCGGTATTTTGTCTTCAGCCGGATTGTTGATTATCAACAACGCAACCATCAGCAATAATTCGGCGACGACTTTCGGCGGCGGTATTTTCAGCAATTCCGATGCACCTAAACTTCGCAACACTATTGTTGCCGCAAACACTGTCGGCAGCGAAAGCTCGGACGTGCGCGGCGCATTTGAAAGTCTCGGAAATAATTTAATCGGCAACGCCGTCGGAAGCACCGGATTTACGGTTGGAAATCCGAGCGCCAACGGAGATAAGGTCGGGACTGCGGACAATCCGATTGATCCGATGCTCGGACCGCTGCAAAACAACGGCGGTCAGACCGATACACGCGAGCCTTCCGTCTTCAGTCCTGTTAAAGACGCCGGAAACAACTGCGTTTTAGATTTAACTTGTCCCTCTTTTAATCCGCCGACAGGATTAACGACAGATCAGCGCGGGGCGGGTTTTCCGCGGCGAATCGGGAGCAGAGTGGACATCGGCGCTGTTGAAGTTTTTAATCCGGTTCCGGTGATTACCTCGCTGACACCGAATAATTCGGGAATCGGCGTCGGTTTTGAGTTGATTGTCAATGGAAGCGGTTTTGTTCCCGAATCAATTGTTCAGTGGCGCGGGCAAAACAGAGTCACGACATTTATCAGCAGCACACAGCTCAGAGCGCAAATCCTGGCATCCGATGTGGCGACGCCCGGACAATATCCCGTCACGGTGACTAGCCCGGAGCCGTTTGGCGGCACGTCTAACATAATTCTCTTTACCGTCACTAACTGTTCATACTCAATCAATCCGACTTCGCAGGTGTTTCCCGTCGGCGGCGGAAACGGCACTGTCGCCGTCAATACGACAGCCGAATGCGCATGGACGGCGACGACCACCCAGCCTTGGATAACAATTACGAGCGGCGGCAGCGGAACCGGCGCTGGAACCGTTTCTTTTGCGGTGGCTCCAAATTCCGGTCCGGCGAGAACCGGAACAATTCTCATCGGCGGACAAACGTTTACAGTCAGTCAGCCCAACGGCTGCACTTATTCAATCGCTCCGAACAACGCCGGTTTTACGGCGGCTGGGGGAAACGGCAGTCTCAACTTAATTGCCAGCAATCCGGGCTGCACTTGGACGGCAGTCAGCAATTTTCCCTGGATAACCTTGAACAATACGAGCGGCTCCGGCAGCGCGACAATTTCTTTTTCGGTGCAGCCAAACACAGGTCCCGCCAGAGCCGGAACAATTACGGCGGGCGGACAAACTTTCACCGTTAACCAAACTGCTGCTTCGACCTTCGTTAAAACTTTGTATGATTTTGACGGCGACGCCCGCGCCGATGTTTCGGTTTTCCGACCTTCAAACGGAACCTGGTATTTTCTCGGCAGCCAAGCGGGATTTTTTGCTAGACAATTCGGCGTTGCGGAAGACATTCCCGTGGCGGCTGATTACGACGGTGACGGTAAGAGCGATGTTGCGGTTTATCGTCGGTCAATCGGTTACTGGTTCATTTTATACAGCTCAAATAATCAGTTTGTTCCAATCAAAATTGGTGGACAAGCCGGAAGCATTCCGGTGCCGGGCGATTTTGACGGAGACAACAAAGCGGACGTTTCCGTTTACAATCCCACAGGTTCTTGGGAAATAATTTTCAGCAACGGAGGCGGCACGACAGTCATTTCTTTAGGATTGCAGGGAGTTGTTCCGGTGAGTGGTGATTTTGACGGAGACAGAAAAGCTGACATAGCTTATTTTCGTCCTTCGACCGGCACTTGGGTTTATATCAGAAGCAGCAACGGTACGACCGAATCAACCAGATGGGGAACACAAGGGGACATTCCGACTCCCGCAGACTTTGACGGAGACGGCAAAACCGACTTTTCCGTTTATCGTCCGAGCGCCGGAAGCTGGTATCGTCTTAACAGCTCAAACGGACAATTCTACGGCGAACAATTCGGCGTCGCGGAAGACATTCCGGTCGCGGCTGATTACGACGGCGACGGAAAAGCAGACATCGCGGTTTTCCGTCCGTCAACCGCATCCTGGTATATACAGCGAAGCACTTTAGGTTTTATCGGAATTCAATGGGGAACAGGCGGAGACAAGCCGGTTCCGACTTTGATTCGTTAAAAATTCGGTAAAAAGAAAAGAAAAAGACACCGAGCGTTCGGTGTCTTTTTCTTTTGAGATGTTCAAATTTAAAAAATCAGAACGCAGCTTTTAACTTTAATCGTAATATTCCAACCCCAAATGCGTGATTAAATCTTCTCCCTGGAGATGCCGGAGAGTGTTTTTGAGCTTCATCAGTTGAATAAAAATGTCGTGTTCGGGATAAAGCTCCGGCGCGGTTTGCGGCGCTTTGAAATAAAACGACAGCCATTCCTGCACGCCGCGCATTCCGGCGCGCTGAGCCAAATCCATAAAGAGCGCCAAATCCAGCACGAGCGGCGCGGCGAGAATCGAATCTCGGCACATAAAATCAATTTTGATCTGCATTTTGTAACCGAGCCAGCCGAAAATATCTATCGCGTCCCAGCCTTCTTTGTTGTCGCCGCGCGGCGGATAATAATTAATTCGGACGACGTGCGAAAAGCCTTCGTATAAATCCGGGTAAACATCCGGCTGCAAAATATGTTCGAGAACCGATAATTTTGATTCTTCTTTGGTTTTAAAATTTTCCGGGTCATCCAAAACTTCGCCGTCGCGGTTTCCCAAAATATTGGTCGAATACCAGCCTTCGAGTCCGAGCATTCTCGATTTCAAACCGGGCGCGAGAATCGTTTTCATCAAAGTCTGTCCGGTTTTGAAATCTTTCCCGCAAATCGGAACGTTGTTCTGTTCGGCAAGTTTGGTTAAAGCCGGAATATCAACGGTTAAATTCGGCGCGCCGTTAGCAAACGGAATGCCCGATTTTATTGCGGCGTAAGCGTAAATCATCGAAGGCGCGATGCGCTCGTCGTCGTCGTACATCGCTTTTTCAAACGCTTCGAGAGTTTGATGAATTTCCGATTGTTCGAGAAAAATCTCGGTCGAAGCCGCCCAGACGATAACCAAACGGTCGCAGCCTTTCTCTTCCTTAAAACGCGCCATATCGGCGATCAACTGCTCGGCAAGCTCCATTTTGTTTTTGCCGGTTTTAACGTTCGTCCCATGCAGGCGTTTGACGTAATTTTGATTAAAAACCGCTGGCATCGGTTTTAAAGAATCGAGCTGTTCGCGCAGCTCTTCGACCAGCGATTTTTCCAAAACTCCGGCGTGCAGAGCGGCTTCATAAGCCGAATCCGCGAAAATGTCCCACGCTCCGAAAACAACGTCTTCGAGCGCAGCGAGCGGCACGAAATCTTTAATTGTCGGAACGCGGTTGTCGGTTCGACGCCCAAGCCGGATCGTTCCCATTTGCGTTAAACTGCCGATTGGTTTGGCAATGCCTTTTCTGATCGCTTCGACGCCCGCCACGAAAGTTGTGCTGACAGCGCCCAGCCCGACGAGCAAAACTCCGAGCTTTCCGGTCGCCGGAGCGATTTCAACCCCTTTATTTACCATTTTTAATTTCTCCAATAATTACAGACAAAGATAAACCGTTAATTCTAACTTGTTACGGCAGAAAAATGAATTCGCGTTTGTATTTTAGATTTTAGAACCGGCGAGAATCTGATTTCGCTTTGCCAGAAGCCGCGCCGGATTGTTCGTGATAATCCCGTAAATACCAAGCCGCAGAGCGCGCCGCACCCAGCCCGAATGATTCGCCGTCCAAATTACGGTTTTTAAATCGGCGTCGCGCGCTTTTTGCACGGTGCGCTCGGTCGCCAGCGAGTAATGCAGCGAAATCTCTTGGGCATCCAGATGTAATGCGGGCAGAACGAGCGCGTTTGACGGATTTAAAACGCGCATCGGGCGCGGGGCAAAGAGCGCGGCGGTTTTTATTTCGGGCAAAAGTCGTTTGACTTCGCCGGCGGCATCGTGATTAAAGCTTTTAATAATCACTCTACTCTGCAAATTGAAGTTTTTAATTTCCGCCGCGACCATCTGCGCCAATCGGTGATGGTTGCCGTTTTCGCATTTCAGCTCGACGTAAATCGGCAGCTCGTTTGAACTCATTAAATCGAAAAACTCGGCGAGCGTTGGAATTGTCACGTTCAAATAATCGGCGCGCGCCCGTCGCGGAAATTTTAAATTAAACCACGCGCCGACGCGGATTTTCGCCAGCTCCAAGGACGTAAAATCCGACAATCTGCCTTCGCGCAGCGCAGTTCTCCTTAAAGTCGCGTCGTGAAAAATCACCGGCACCGAATCGCGCGCCAGCCGCACGTCGCACTCGATGCCTTCGGCGCCGTCCGCCAGAGCGCGCTCGAAAGCGACGAGCGTGTTTTCAGGCGCTTGAGCCGACGCTCCTCGATGCGCGATGATTAATGGTTTAATCGTCACTAAAATTTTTCGCCAGAATTTTTCGATTAATTTCCGGTTTCCGCCCAATCCGGTTTTGATTACAAGTTAGCTTTGATAATCACGTGAGTCAATCAAATTCGATTTAGCTGCGATATACCCGGTAATCAATTTCGGCAAAAATATTGTCGCGGCGTTCGATTTCGGCTAGCCGTTCCGCATCAATCGAATTGTTTTCCAAACCGTTTGCCAGAAAATCGAAACGCGAGATGTGATTTCTAAATCTGCGCGTTGCGTACTCGACCGTCGTGCCTTGATAAATTTGAAACGCCCAGTCGCTCGATTGGGCAAGCAGCAATTCGCGCGCGGCTTGATTTAAAATACGCCGCTGCAAATCGTTCGGCGAGTGAAACTCATTGGCAAGTCTGGTCATCCGCTCTTCGGCGACGTGCTGGTACGGATACATCCAGGACGTATTTTCGTTGAGCCAGACTTTGTAATAACCGCGCTCGCCCCAAGACGAAGCCGACGGCTGCTGCCGCTGAATCGGAATCTCGGCGTCCAGAAAATCGCCGGGTGAAATCGGCAAAACGTCCGATTGGTCGTAATGAAATCGGCGAAACAGAAAATCCAGAAACTGTGGTCCTTCAAACCACCAATGCCCGTACAATTCGGCGTCGTAAGGCGAGACAACGAGCGGCGGGCGTCCGTAAAGCTGGTTTAATTCGTGCGCCTGCCGGACTCGTTTAGCGACAAAATCCGCCGCATCCTGCGCCGCTTTATCGCGCGCCCAAGCCGGAACGTACGGCTGCTTTTCGCCTTGTCCGGCATCGCGTCCTGTAATTCGGAAATATTTCAAACCGAGATGTCGGCGTTTTCCGTCTTTGTGCAGATGCGGTTTTAAATATTCGAGCGGCAAATCCCAGCCGATGTCGCGGTAAAATTCGCGGTAAACGGGATTGCCCGGATAACCGACGACCGACGACCAGACCTGCTGGCTCGTTTCCATATCGCGGGCGAAAACGCCGACGCCGTTCGGACAAACGACGGGCGCGTGAACGCCGAAACGCGGACGCGGATCGCCGTAGAGAATTGCGTGCGTATCGGCGATAAAATATTCGATTCCGGCATCTTTCAACAGATTTTCAAGCCCCGGTTCGTACGCGCATTCGGGCAGCCAGATGCCGCGCGGTTTTCTGCCGAAATGCTTTTCATAATTGGCGACCGCAACACGGATTTGCGCGCGTTTGGCTTCGTCGGTTTGCATCAGCGGCAAAAAACCGTGCGTCGCGCCGCAGGTGATAATTTCCAAAACGCCTTTATCCTGCAATTCGCGAAAAGCCCGAATCAAATCGCGTTCGTAAACTTCGTTCCAGAGCCGCAGAGCCGCCGCCAAATTTTCGACGTACATTTTTGCCG
Source organism: Pyrinomonadaceae bacterium (assembly GCA_036387135.1). Classification (GTDB taxonomy): domain Bacteria; phylum Acidobacteriota; class Blastocatellia; order Pyrinomonadales; family Pyrinomonadaceae; genus JALZCH01. Next base: position 83,780 of record DASVUH010000063.1, read on the forward strand.
CGTCGTAAAATTGCGGAGCTTCGCGGGCGGTGCGTTCCTGTTCTTTATGCGCGAGCGCGAGCAGATTTTCGAGATGCCGCGTGTAGCGTGTTTGCAGCAGCTCGTCGGCGAGCATTTCCGAGAGCGGCGGCGAAACGTTGACAGCAAGACGAACGCGCACGCCGCCCGCGTGCAGATTTTGAAAAATAAAAATCAGCGGCAGATAAACTTCCGTGATGGCTTCGTAAAGCCAGTCTTCTTCGAGAAATTCGGGATATTCGGGATGGCGCACAAACGGCAGATGCGCGTGTAAAATTAAACTGAAGTAGCCAGCAGGCATTTAATAGATTTAAACCGCCGAGACGCGGAGACGCCGAGAAGTAAAATGAGAAAAATAAAACGTTTTCTCTTTGTTCTTAAAACTCTGCGTCTCCGCGTCTCGGCGGTGAAATTTAAGCCGACTTAAACGTCGGACTCGTTGGGAAACTCTGCGAATTCGGAAACAGATTTTCGGGTAATTTCTGGAAAATTCGCGGCAAAGCGATTTCGGGAAAATGCACGGCGCTCGCTCCGAAAACAGGCTCAAGCTGAATGCGCTGCAATTCTTCGCCAAAGCCGGCAAATTCATCAACAAAATCGTCGCCCAAAACAGCTTGCAGAGCAGCTAGAACGTTTTCCGAACGAAGCGCGTCTTTGTCTTGCTCTAAAACCGAATCAAACCAGGCACGAAGCGTCGGCGAAAGCTGTTCACGCAAAACTTCGTACTCAACACCCGCCGCCAGAGCCGACAATGCGACGCGCATTTCCGCCGCGTCAAAAGTTTCCGGCGCGACCGGAGCATTTGACGCAAGTTGGTTTAAAACCGCAACAGTTGCCATTTCGTCAAACACGCCGTCTTCGCCGAAACCGAAAACGACGGGCAAAGCGTCGTGCGTGTAACCGGAAACGTCCAGCACGCGGGCGAATTGGATGCGCGAAACCTGCCAATCGGCTTCAGTGTCAGCGCGCGGACTCGGCGCGGAGCGCGGCGTCTCGACCGCGTTTGACGAAAACAGGCGAATAAACGGGCGGTTTTGGGCGAACAATCCGAGATCAACTTGAAAACGCGCGTTCGGCTGCGCGTCAAACCACCAGTTTCCTTTCTGTCCGACCGGAAAAAGCTGCTCGCCGCCGTGCGATAGATTGCGGAATTTTAAAACCAGATTGTAATTTGTCGCCCGGTTCCCAAACGCCTTTTGCAGAGTGGCAAACGGATTTCCCGCCAGGCTCCAGTAAAGAAAAATCCGGTTCGGCGATTGAACTTGCAAACGGGCGCGATTGATAACGGGAAGCTGCGGCAAAGCCTCGATTCCGAGCGGATCGAGCAATTCTTCCTCGTCAATCGTTTCTTCGACTTTTTCTTTGATTTCGCGCGTTTTGGCAATTTCCTCGGCGTCAATTTCCTGAACGTCGTATGGCTGCGTTTTTGTCAGCACGGAAGTTTGCGCCGCATCGTAAAATTTATAATTTTCCCCCGACGAAACCGGCTGCGGCTCTTCCGCTTGAATCGGCGCAATTACATCCAAAATCGGTTCGACGATGTTTTCTTTAACCGCCTCTTCGACCGGCTCGATGACGGGTTCGATTTTGTCCAAAACCGAATCGGCAATCGCCGTCAGACTTTCGAGCAAACCTGTTTCGCTTTTCGCCTCCGGTTCATTTGTTTCGCTTGTTTCTTCGCTTGATTCTTCCACTCTTTCCGGCGCATCTGCTTCCGGCTCGCTTTGCGGCAAAATCGTGGGATTTTCCTGATTTTTAATACTCTCTTTTAAATCTTCTATTTCATTCATAATTTTGATAGTCAAATGTTTTGATAGTTAATATTTTAAAATGATAATGTTACGGATTGTTTTAGCAGGTTGCAAATGAGGCGATAATAAAATTCGCGCAAAAAAGAAGCGCAGGCGACCTCGCCTGCGCTTCTCATAAAAAAGCCCGCGCTCATCCGTTTTGAATTATTTAGCTGCGACCAAACCTTCGGCTTGTTTTAATTTAATTTCTATTTTGCCGATGTCCGCTTGGATTTGCGAGCGGACGGGGAGATGCCGGGCATCGTCGGTAAACCAGATAATCATTTTGCCTTCACCGGGAACGAGGCGTCTGTCGCCGAAAACTTCCGGTTCGACTCTGAGCGTCCAGACTTTGCCAATCGCTGTTTTCAACTCTTCGCGAGCAACGACTTTAACCGGAATCTGATAAACGACGCCCGAATCGGAAACCGAAAGCTCGAAATCTTTTCCAACCGCGAGCGGCTGGCGGCGCAAAAAATAAACTGCCGAGAGCAAGTCGTGAGTTGCGGTTTCGAGCGGCGACGTGATAGTTCGCGGCGCTCTTTCCGGGTTGTTCGGGTCAATTTCGCGGTAAACGACTCTGTTCGATTTGTAATCAAACTGCGCTTCGCCGTCGCGGATGCGATCTTTTTGCTCGTCGCGGCGAATTGTATGCAGAATGCGGAAATTATTGGCGTCAACGGTCGAATCAATTTTTTGCAGAAAGCTGAAACGCGCGATTTTCATCAGCGTTCCTTTGGAAATGGCTTCGCCCTGAAACAGCAATCTGTTTCCTCCGCCGTCGGGAGCTTTAATAATTTTAAAATTCAAATCGGCAACGTCAATCCCGCGCAGCAAAGATTTGCTCCATTTGGCTTCATAAGTAAGATTTTCGCCAACCGCGAACGGTTCCGCCGTGGCGTTTTTTACGGCGGGCGAAACAGTGACCGCAGAATTAGCCGTTGACTGCGCCGCAATTGTTGGGGCAAATGCGAGTAAGACGACAAACAGTAAAATCCGTTTTGAGCCGACGGCAAATATGTACATTTTCAATTCACTCTAGCTGTAAAAATTTAGTAAAACAGCGTCGCTTTGAGAGCCAGCAATCCAAGTGCCGCAAACAATCCGAGCGCCGCTCTGTATTCGCGGTAACGCAAATATAATTCCGGGTCAAACTTTACGTCCGATGCTTTTCCCGATGCAAAAGCTGTCGGACGCGGCAGAAAAAGCGGAACTTCCGATGCGTATTTTTCATATTCGACACCAAAAATCTGCCGCAAATCCGCCGCTTCTTTTCGCATCACCGGCAAATAAAGACCTAAAAACCAGGCTGCGAAAAGCGCCGTCGTCCACCAGCTTGCGCCGCCGACGGTAAACCCCAAGCCAATCAAAAAACTTCCCAAATAAAGCGGATTCCGCGTGTAGGCGTAAGGACCGGAAACAGCCAAAACCGCATTTTTGCGAATGTGACCTGAAGCCCACGCGCGAATCAATAATCCAATCAGGGCAATCGCTCCGCCGATTACGAGCGACTGCCAGATGGGGCGAGCCGCAACCAAAAAAATCGCCGCGAACAAAAAACCGAGCGGAACACGCCACCTTTGAAATTTATTTCCTACAACTGACAAAAGTTTGAATACTAGGTTGTTTCTAATTTTAATCTTTTCTCGACCGCGCGCAAGACCGCTTCGACTTCGATGTCCAGACAAATCCAATTTGAACAGCTTCGGCGGTGACAATCCGCGCGACAATTGATGTCACTTCGCTCAACGCAAACGTCACGTTCAAACGGGCTGCCGTTGCGCCACCATTCGGTCGGACCGAATAAACCGACAACGGGCGCGCGGGCGGCGATTGCAAGATGCGTCGGACCGGTATCGCCGCCGACATAAACTTTGGCTCGTCGCGCCAATTGATAAAAACCTTTGAGCGATAAATCGGCGGCAAATGCCTGTTTCGATTTTGCCCCTGCGACAACAGTTTCAGCCAAGCCTTCTTCGCCGGGACCGAACGTGACGATTGATTTTAAATTGAAATTTCTCCAAATCTCATCCGCCAATCTGCCGAAACGCGCGGCGTTCCAAAGTTTTGTCGCCCAACCACCGCCGGGATTTAGAATCGCAAAATCTGCGCCGGTTTTTTCGACGATTTCAAGAGCTTCGCGTTCGTGCTTTTCTTCGGTTCCAATCGGAAACTCAAGCTCGCGCGAGTCAGCCGTAGTTTTGATTTCGAGAGCTTTTTCCGCCAGAAACAAATTCTTGCCAATGATGTGCGTTTTTGCCGGGATTTTAATTGTTTCCGTCAGCAAGAAACGACTTGTCGGCTCGCGCAAAACCGCTTTGTCAAAACCGATGCGGCGCGCCGCGCCGGAAAGCTTGGCGATCAAAGCTGATTTATGCAGACCTTGAAAATCGAGCGCGATGTCGTATTTCGCGGCTCTTAAACTTTCAAGCTGCTCGCGCGCCTGCTCGTATTTCTCCGAAAAAGTCGTTTTGCGCCCGCGCAAAGCGCGCGTGTCAATTTCAATCAGATTCGTCAAAAACGGATTCAAACGCAAAATTTCCGCCGCGCGTTTTTCGACCGTCCACGAAATTTCGGCTTCGGGCAAAGCCTGTCGAATCGCAGCCAAAGCAGGCAAAGCGTGAACAATGTCGCCGATGCTTCCGAGTTTGACGATTAAAATCTTCATTAATGAATAGTGAATCGTAAATCGTAAATTGCAAAACGAGATAATTCGATTCACGATTTACGATTCACTATTCACCAGCGCAATGAGCGCAGTCGTTGAATGATCTTTCGGATCGCCGACAATCGCCGTGCGCCCGCCGTATTCGCGGACGATTTCGCGTTCGGGAACGGTTTCTTCGGTGTAATCCGTTCCTTTGGCGTGAATGTCTGGGCGAATAGCGCGAATCAATTCGGCGACGGTCGGTTCGCCGAAAATCGTCACCAAATCAACAAAACGCAGCGCCGCCACGATCTCTGCGCGTTCGTTTTCGGGCATCAACGGGCGATTCGCGCCTTTCAAGCCTTTGACCTGCTCGTCCGAGTTGATCCCGACGACCAGAATGTCGCCTAAACGGCGAGCCGCTTCTAGATACCGAATGTGACCGACGTGCAGCAAATCGAAACAGCCGTTTGCCAGCACAATCCGCGCGCCGCGCCGCCGCTCAATGGCGACGCGCGCAATCAAACGGTTGCGGTCGAGAACCGGAGCGCCGGTTTTGGCATTGACATTCACAATTTAAAGCCGAATCTTTCGATTAAAATTAACTCAAAATAGAGTTTAACAATTCCTTCTGCGTGACGGTAGCGGTTCCGCGTTTCATTACCGCGAGTCCGCCCGCGTGATTTGCCAGCATCGCGGCTTCCGCAAAGCTCGCGCCCGAGACGGACGCCAGCGCAAACGCAGCCATCACCGTATCGCCCGCGCCGGTCACGTCAACCGCGTCCTGCGAGCCGACGACCGGAAAATGCTGCGGCTCTTTTCCGTTTTCGAGCAAAATCATTCCGTTTTTTCCGCGCGTGACTAAAAGGGCTTGAAGCTCTAATTTCGCGCGCAATTCTTCCGCCGCCGTTTCAAGCTCGGAGACGGTTTTAAATTGTTTCTGCCAGATTTCTTCAACTTCGTCCTCATTCGGCGTCGCGGCGGTTGCGCCGGCAAAATCCGTCAGCCGAAAACGCGAATCAACAAAAACGGGAATATTTTTTTCACGGGCAATGTTTCGCAATTCTTCGGCGATTGTTTTTGACGCCGCGCCGTAATTGTAATCCGAAACGATAACGGCATCGGCGCTTTCAACGGCATATCGGAGATTGCGAATCGTTTCGGCTTGGATTTCCGCCGCGAGCGCGTTTTCGTTTTCGTAATCAATTCGAATCACCTGCTGCCTGGGCGCATGCGGCTGACCTGCGAAAATGCGAATTTTCGTCGTCGTTTGCCAATTTTCGGATTGAATCAAAAACTTTGTTTCAACGCCTTTTACGGCGAGCTTTTCAACGATTTTGCGCCCGTTCTCGTCTACGCCGACGACGCCGAGCAGCGTGCAGCCTGCGCTGAGCGCTGCAACGTTGAGAGCCGCATTCGCCGCGCCGCCGGGAATGGTTTCGGTTTGCTCGTGCCGAAGGATAAAAACCGGAGCCTCACGCGAAACGCGGCTGATCGCGCCGTATAAAAACTGGTCGGCAACCGCGTCGCCGATGACGACGATATTCCGGCGGTTAAATTGATTAACTAAGTTTTCGAGCGGCATTAAAACAAAAATTGAAACAAAAAAGGAATCGGCAAATGATTTTAAAACATTTGCCGATTCCTTTTCTATTGACGTTTGCTTTGGAAGTCAAACTTTGAAACGCAGGTTTTTAGTGCGTGTCGTAACTGGCAATTGGGTAGTCCCCGGAAGATCCCCAATTAATACCCTGGATTTGATTATCGCTGCTTTTGCGAATGTAAAACGTTCCGTTCGAATCGCGCCAGACGGCTACGTCGGTTTTCCCGTCGCCGTCATAATCGTTTTGAACGAGCAGGTCGTCCAGACTGGCGCCCCAAGCATACGTCAACAAAGCGCCAGGCGCGTTTCCGCCGCCGCCGCTGCTGCGAATATACCAATTAAGAGTACCCGCAGTATCGCGGACGACCGCAATATCGGTTTTACCATCGCCATCGTAATCGCCCGGCACCACAAAATCATTGCTCAAGCCCCATTGAACGCCGAAAAATCCTTGAGTGCTGCCCTGGTAATAAAATGACGCCTGACCATTGTTGGTTGTGGTTCGCTGAACGCCCAAGTCAAATACTCCATCGCCGTCGTAATCGCCGGGAGCTATGTAATCTGCGGCAACGCCGAATTGTTCGCCGCGAAAAGTGCCGTCCGCGCGGCGGATATACCAGAACATCGAATTGCCGGTGCGCCGAACGACTGCAAATTCGGTCGCTGATGTTGGCGCTCCGTCCCAATTGCGCGCTACCGGTTCGTCGCCCGTGGCTCCCCATTGCACGGCGCCAAAAGTATCGTTGCTGCTGCGAAGGAAATAAAACGTGCCGTCCGTATCGCGCCACACGGCAATATCGCCTCTGCCGTCGCCGTCATAGTCGCCCGGCGTGAAAACATCGGTCGTGCTGACGCCGAACTGCCGGGAAATAAAGCCGTTGCCACCTGACCTTAGAATATACCAGGTGTTATTTGACGGGCGAAAAACCGCCGCATCCGCTTTACCGTCGCCGTCGTAATCGAGCGCGCGGCGCAAGCTGACCTGAGCTGTGAGTGAGGAGGTTAAAACAAATAACGAAAGCACTGCTAAAACGCTCATTTTGACGAACGCTCTGTGCCGGTTTGGAGAATTTTTCATAGCTGCTATCCCTTTGTTAATAAAATTACTTGATAAGCGAAAAATAGTGGCTGAAATGCAAGTTAAAACTTGCAAGCGCAAAATGTCAAACCGAGAATCTGATTTGCTCACCGAGCAAAACTTAAATCACCTTTTGTTATTTCGGTTTAAAGCAAGAGTCGCAATTCGTTTGACTCCGTAAGACGGCAAAAAGTTTGTTTTTAAAACCAACTTTTTAAAAGAAATCAAACTAATTGCCGACTTGCAAAATATTTGCCGGCACACGCATCTGGTTTTGCCCCCAGCCGAAAGCCGTCAAACCGGATGATGCCGCGCTCGGCAAAACGTAAAACATTGCCGATTCGTTAGCCGCCGCGTTAGGTCGCCAGACGGCAGCGTCGGTTTTCCCGTCGCCGTCGTAATCGCCGGGAACCGGCAAATCAGTGCCGCTTCCAAACTGTACGGCTCTAAAACCCTCTCTGGATTGCTGCATATACCAAGTTCCGTTTGTCGTGCGGAAAACCGCAAAATCCGTTTTCCCGTCCCCGTCATAATCTCCCGGAACGATTTTGTCTGTTTCGGATTTACCGAAATTGAAAACGGTTAGAGTGTTCGAGCGGGAATTTAGCACGATAAATGAATTTGCCGGATTGCCGGAAGCCGGACGATAAACGGCAAAATCCGTTCGCCCGTCGCCGTCAAAATCGCCGCGCACGGGAATGTCCGTTTCCACACCGAATTGTTCGGCGCGCAAATTCCCGTTGCTGCTTTGTCGAATATACCAGAAAAGCTGATTGTTCGAGCGTCGCGTAACGGCAAAATCCGCTTTAAAGTCGCCGTCAAAATCCTGCGTCACGTTCGGCGCGTCTCCATTCGTTCCCCATTGTAGAGCTTGAAAAGTATTATCTCGACTATTTAAAACGTAAAAATAAGATTGCGCGCCCTCGCGCCAAACTGCTATATCGGTTTTTTGATCGCCGTCATAATCTGCCGGAACCGGAATGTCTGCGGATAAGCCGAAATTAACGGCTTTATAGCCTGTTCCGCTGTTAAAATTATGCCAAATCAGCGAACCAGCAGGGTTTTGAATGACGGAATAATCGGTTCGCCCGTCGCCATCAAAATCCAAAACAACCGGACGCGGTGAAAGTACACTGTCGAAAAATTGATGAACAGTAAAATTTTGCCCGGCAACGCGAATCAAACCGGTTCGTGACAAAGCGACGCCCGAAAAAGGCGCAACTGAAAAACTAACAAACGTCGTTCCGCTTCCATTTTGACCGCTTGTGACGGTAATCCAATTTGCCTGACTAACAACGGAAAAATCGCAGTTTGCAGGAGCTGTGACAGTGAAATTTCCGGTTCCGCCCGGAAAGTTATAGCTTTGGCTTGTTGCCGATAAGTTAAAATTGCAAACCGTTTGTTGTTCAATTGCGCGCGCCGCGTTTATTCTGCCGCCGGTTTTGACGATTCCGTTCCATTGACTTAAAACATCAACCGAATTCATCAAGCTAGCTTTAAGCGAAGCGGCGGAAAGCGACGGATTTGCCGCCGCGAGCAGCGCCACCGCGCCGGAAACGTGCGGAGCAGCCATCGAAGTTCCGGTAAAAGTCGCGTAAGCGGAATTGCTCGCGTTGACCGTGCTGAGAATATTGACTCCGGGTGCGGCGACATCAACGCTCGTTGCGCCGAAATTGGAAAAACTGCCTCTGTTATCGTTTTGGTCGGAAGCGGCAACGGACAGAATTTGCGGGCTGGTATAGCTTGCCGGATAAAAAGGCGTTGTTTCGACGTTGCGCCCTTCGTTTCCGGCGGCGAAAACATTCAGCACGTCCGACTCGCCGAGCCTGTCAATCGCGTCTTTTGTCGCCTGATCGTAACCGCAAGCCTCGTCGCAGCCGCCGTAAGAATTGCTCGTGACGCGAATGTTGACGCCGCGCGTTTTCATCATTCGCACGTAATTGTAAGCGTTAACGAGCATCGCCGAAGTCGAGCCGAAGCCGGTGTTGTTGTAAATCTTGATCGCCATCAAACGGACGTTCCAATTAACTCCGGCAACGCCGACTGTGTTATTGCCGACCGCGCCGACTGTTCCCGCGACGTGCGTGCCGTGACTGTTTTCGTCCCACGGGTCTGAATCGTTGTAAAAGAAATCCCAGCCGTAAACGTCGTCAACAAAACCGTTCGCGTCGTCGTCAACGCCGTTTCCGGCAATCTCGCCCGCGTTTTTCCACATATTCGCGGCTAAATCTTCGTGCGTGTAGCGGATGCCGGTGTCAATAATCGCAACCACGACGTTCGGACTTCCGGTCGTCGTCTCCCAAGCCGCTGGAGCGTTGATTTTCGCCATCCCGTAAAGCTGGGAAAACTGGGCGTCATTCGGATTTGCAGTGAGTTTATAGATGTAATTCGGCTGAGCGTTTTCAACTCCGGCGAGGTTCGAATATTGCGACAGAGCTTGTTCGACGGTGACGCCTGCGGGCAGTTTGACGAGTTGCCAGCCGAGGTCTGGAAAAGTTTGGACGACGCTCGCGCCGGAAAGCGTATTGGCAAACAAGCTGTCCGCCGATGCCAAGCCGTTTTGATATTTAACCAATAACTCGCCTTCAACATATTTTTTCGCGACTCCCGCATTGGCAGCAGAAACGGCAGCGCCAAAAAGCGTCAGCAAAACCGCAAAAAAAGACACGATGCGCGTAAATTTCATAAAACCTTGATAAAAATTCTGATTAAAAGGGAAGTGAGAAAAACTGTAAGTAAAGTAAAGGGCGGCTAGTGGGATTCGAACCCACGACATCTTGAACCACAATCAAGCGCTCTAACCGCTGAACTATAGCCGCCACAAACAATTTCGGATTTCAAAAAATCTGATAAAATTTAACCGAAATTTCAGTAATAAAGATTATACAATCCGCATTCGGAAATCCGCAATTCGTATTTGAAAAAACGCCCCCGGCACGACTCGAACGTGCGACCCACAGCTTAGAAGGCTGTTGCTCTATCCGGCTGAGCTACGGGAGCGCAAACTGTGAAAATTGTAACACGCGCGCGCAGTTTTTCGTCAACCGGATTATATTTAGCAAATCAAGTTTCCTTGTTTTCGGGCAGGAAGATTTGCTTCTTGGCGCAATTTAAAATACAATTTTGCGCGACTCTAACCTTCATTTCCTTGCAAAGTTATGTCCACAGTTGAAAAGGATTTAGTCAAAAACGACAAAATTGTCTCGTCGGAAAACGGCAAACACGCGGAATCGAGCGGCGTTACGCCGGAAGAGCCGGAAGAAACAATTGAACCGGAAAAAGAAACCGAAAAGACGCGCTCGCGCGTTCCGATTTATGTCGTCGCAGGAATAATTTTGCTCACGACCGTGGTCGGCACGGCGTGGTGGATTTACGCGCGCCAATTCGTGACGACCGACGACGCAATTGTCGAAGGTTTTGTTTCTGTCATCAGCCCAAAAATTTCAGCGCACGTTTCGCGGATCCACGTCAAAGAAAACCAGCTCGTCAAAAAAGGCGATTTGCTCGTCGAGTTTGAAGCGCAGGAACAGGAAGCCAAGCTTGAACAAGCCAGAGCGCGTCTGCAAACTGCTTTTGCCGCCCGCGCAAAAGCGCAGGCAAACGTCGCTTTTACCCGCAAAACCAGCCAAGCCGGTTTGAAACAAGCCGGATTTAATCTCGAAGCCGCCCGCAACAACATCGAGCAAACCCGAATGGCTTCGGATTCAAAACAAAACGGGATTGAACGGGCGCAAACCGCTGCGAAAACCGCCGAAGCCAATTTCCGGCAAATGCAGGCGCAAATCCCGGCAGCCGATGCCGCGCTCGCGCAAGCTAGGGCGCTTGTTCCCGTCGCGCAAAACAAATTGGAAGTCGCCCGCATCGAACACGACCGCGACCGCCAGCTTTTCGACGCCGGAGACGTTTCCAGGCAAAAGCTCGAACAATCGAACAAAGAATTAAACGTGGCGCAGGGTGAGCTGACTTCGGCTGAAAAACAGGTTGACATTGCCGCTTCGAGACTCGAAGCGCTGCGCCGTTCGGTTGAAGTCGAGCGTTCGCGGATGGACGAAGCGCGCGTCGGAATCGCCGCCGCCGAAAACGATTTTCGCCAATCGCAAGCCCAAATCAATCTCGTTTCCTCGCAGGCGGACGAATCGGCGGGACGGCTTATGGAAGCCAAAGCTCTGCCGGAAAAAATCGCGGTTGACGAAACCGACATTTCCGCCGCCGAAGCCGAAGCCGCTCAGGCGCAAGCCGCCGTTAATCAAGCCGAGGTTGAACTCGGCTACACGAAAATTTACGCGCCGCAGGACGGTTATGTCGTTCATCGCTCGGTGCAGGACGGTCAACTTGTCCAGCCCGATCAGACTTTAATGGCGATCACGCAATCCGAGCTTTGGGTTGTCGCGAATTTCAAAGAAACGCAAATCGAACGATTAAAAGCCGGGCAAAAAGTTGATATTTACGTTGACGCTTATCCGAGCGCCGTTTTTCACGGGCGCGTGGAAAGCTTTCAAGCAGGAACCGGATCGCGTTTTTCAATTCTCCCGGCGGAAAACGCAAGCGGAAATTTCGTCAAAGTCGTCCAAAGAATTCCGGTCAAAATCGTTTTCGAGACGCCGCCCGATACGAGCAAATATTTGCTCGTGCCGGGAATGTCGGTCGTCCCGAAAGTTCACGTCAAATAATTCGAGAAGAAAAAACTTTGCGCTCTTTGCGGTTTAGAAAGAAAATTAAACCGCAAAGAGCGCAAAGTTTTCGCAAAGGAACGCAAAGAAATTTTTACTTTAAGCTGACTTTTTGTAGCCCGAAGAGATGAATTCCGATTCCTCCGCAAAAAACGAGTTGAACGAAGACCAGACCGCGCCGCCGATAAATCCTTATTTTTCGATTTTTATTTTGACGCTGGCGACGTTTATGCAGGTTTTGGATTCGTCCATCGTCAACGTCTCTTTGCCGAAAATCGCCGGAGATTTGTCCGTTTCGCCGGACGAAGCGTTTTGGGCAATCGCTTCTTATCTGATCGCAACGGCGGCGATTTTGCCGATTACAGGCTGGCTCGCCACTTATTTCGGGCGCAAGAATTATTATATGGCTTGCGCCTTTTTGTTCACCATCTCGTCGGTGATGTGCGGTTTGGCGGCGGATTTTAACCAGCTCATCGTCTTTCGGATTTTGCAGGGCGTTTGCGGCGCGGGACTCGCGCCGAGCGAACAGGCGATTATCGCCGACATCACGCCGCCGAATAAATTAGGGCGAGCGTTTTCGATTTACGGAACGGCAATCGCCATCGGTCCGGTTTTGGGTCCGACAGTCGGCGGATTTATTACGGATAATTTCGGCTGGCGCTGGATTTTCTTTATCAATCTGCCGGTCGGCATTCTTTCGCTTCTTTTAACGTGGCTGTTCGTTTACGAAACGAAACGCGCCGAGGAAGCGCGCGAGAAATTTCGCAAAGCCGGCAAAAAGATTGATTGGCTCGGTATCAGTCTGTTTATCGGGGGAATCGCCGCGTTTGAATTGTTGCTCGAAAACGGACCGAAAGAAAGCTGGTTTGATTCGGATTTTATTCTGCTTTTGGCAATCACCGCTTTTTTCGCTTTGCTGATCGGAGTTACCTGGGAGCTTTACCAGAAACAACCGGCGGTTGACGTGATGATGTTCAAAAATCGCGGGTTTACGGGCGCGGTTATTCTGATTTTTATAGTTAGCTTTGTCCTGACCGGATCAAGCTATATGATGCCGTTTTTGACGCAAAACCTACTCGGTTACACTGCGACCGACGCCGGAACGATTTCGATTCCGGGCACGATTTTGCAAATAATCGGAATCCAGATTGTCGGGTTTTTATCGGATAAGATCGAAATACGGAAAATCATCTTTTTCGGGCTGCTGGCTTCAATGGGAGCAGTTTGGCATTTAGGCTCGTTTAATTTAAATGTCGGTTATTACGATTTGGCGTTTGCGCGCGCTCTCCAGCTTTTTAGTCTTTCGTTTCTGGCTGTGACGATCAACACCGCCGCTTATCGCGGTTTGCCGCCGGAGAAAAACAACTCGGCGTCGGCTCTGCTCAATCTGGCGCGAAATATGGGTTCGAGTATGGGCGTCGCAATGACTTCGACCGTCATCGCCGTGCAAACGCAGGTTCACATCAACAATCTGGGCAATCACGCGAGCGTTTTCAATCAAAACTTTGTCGAAAAAACGAAAAATCTGGCGCAATATTTTCAGGAACACGGTTTAAACGCGCTCGAAGCGGCAGGCGCGGCGCAGGGCATGATTTGGAATCAACTCGTCAAACAAGCCACGATGAACGCGATTCTCGATGCCATAGGGCTTTATCTCGTTCTTTACATTCTGGTCTTGCCGCTCGTTTTCCTGCTCAGGAAAAAACCACCCGCCGTCGAAGAACATTAAACGATACAATGCAGAAGCCCGCACGAAGTAAGGGCGCTAAGCGCCCTTACTTCGTGCGGGCTTCTGTTTTTACTGAACGTCCGCTCTAATTTTTAGCGAACAGCCAAACAATAATTCCGCCGATTAAACCAAGTCCGATCATCAGCAAATGATAAGTCCATTGCCAAACCGCATCGTTTTTGAAATTAAATATTAAGGTTTTCATCCGGCTTTGCCTCGCTGCTTATTTTCACGCGCAAGTTGTAGCATTTCTTCAAAAACTTCGTCCAAAGACATCTCGGTCGAATCAATCACAACCGCGTTTTCGGCGACAATGAGCGGCGAATCGGTTCGCGTCGCATCGCGTTCGTCCCGTTGATTGATTTCGGCGAGCGTGTGTTCAAAGCTCGTTTGCTCGCCTTTTTGCAGGAGTTCTTCAAAACGGCGGCGCGTTCTGGCTTCGAGCTTTGCCGTAATAAAAAACTTAATGTCTGCGTCGGGGAAAACGACCGTTCCGATGTCGCGCCCTTCCAAAACGCAGCCCGCGCCGCGTTTTCCCAACAATCTTTGTTTTTCGACCAGAATTCGCCGCACTGCGGGAATCGCCGAAACAATCGAAGCCGCCTGCGAAACTTCCGGCGTCCGAATCAAACCGGAAACATCGCGCCCGTCGAGCCAAACGTGCAAATGTTCCGGCTCGCCCGAAAGCTCTATCTTTGAATTTCCGGCAATTTTTACCGCTTTTTCTTCGTCGTTCGGTCGCGCGCCGGCATCCAAAACGGCTAACGCGACGGCGCGGTACATCGCGCCCGTATCGAGATAAAGCAAGCCCAATTCTTTCGCCAACCGCTTGCCGAGCGTTGATTTGCCCGCGCCGGAAGGTCCGTCAATCGCAATTATCATTTTTCACTTTTTTCGGCTTCCGCCCAGCGGTTCATCAAACCGCGAATTTTGACAAAATATTCTTCGGCGTTCGGCGCGTTGCGCGCAATTTTTTCCAAGCTCTCCAAATAATTCGGCTCGCCGAACAATTGCCGCAATTCTCCGATAAACGGTTCTAGTTTAGCGAAAACGGCGAGATATTCGGTTTGCGTCCGGTGAAAAAAGTTTTCGTCAATAGCCTCAAACAAAACAAACGCGCAAGCCATTTCCCAGTAAGTCGTAACCATTCGATAATTGGCGCTGCTGCGATTTCCGCTCGCCATCAACATTGCGATTTCGCGCGCCGATTGCGGATTAAACTCGGTCGAATACCAATGCCGCGCCGCTCTCAATTTTTCATCAGTGCGAAGCTCGTACAATTTTAAAATCAATTCGGCTTGTGCTTGTTTGCTCATAAAATTAACTTTCAATAACCGCCCGCAAAGCGCCGAGCGCAGTTTCAACGTCTTCGCGGGAAACATCAAAATGCGTCACCATTCGGATTGAATCGCCGAAACCTGATGCCAAAACGCCGCGCGTTTTTAACTGTTCGCAAATCGCCTGCGAAGTTTGCCCGGTATCGGAGACATCAAAAATCACGATATTTGTCACGACTCGTTCGGGATCAATTTTAACTCCATGCAATTCGGCTAAACCATTTGCCAAAACTTTGGCGTTTTCGTGGTCTTCGTGCAGACGTTTTGGCGATTCTTCGAGCGCGACCAATCCGGCAGCCGCAATAACTCCGACTTGCCGCATTCCGCCGCCCAAAAGTTTTCGCCACGCTTTGGCTTCGTTGATAAATGCGCGCGTTCCCAAAATCATCGAACCGACCGGCGCGCCCAAACCTTTCGACAAACAAAACTGGATTGAATCGCACGGACGAGACAAAGCGGCGACCGTTTCGTTTTGAGCGATTGCCGAATTAAAAATCCGCGCGCCGTCCAAATGAACCGGCAAATTGATTTTATACGCTTTTTCGCAAATCTCGTTTGTCCGCTCGGCGCTCATCACGGTTCCGCCCGCCAAATTGTGCGAGTTTTCGAGCGCAATCAATCCGGTTTTGGCGACGTAATAAGCCGCATCGTTGGCGTGAATCGCGCCTTCGATTTCCTCCCAATTCAAAATTCCGCTGCCGTCAGCAGATTTGACCGGGCGCGCCAGAGTGCCGGAAACGGCAGCCATCGCCGCCATTTCGTAATTAAAAATATGTCCGCGTTCTTCGATAACGACTTCCTGACCATGTTTTGTGTGGAGCTTGACGCAAATCTGATTGCCCATCGAGCCGGTCGGGACAAACAGCGCGTCTTCTTTCTCGAAAATCTCCGCCGCGCGTTCCTGAAGGCGATTAACGGTCGGGTCTTCGCCGTAAACGTCGTCGCCGACTTCGGCTTCCGCCATCGCGCGCCGCATCGCCGGAGTCGGTTTTGTTACTGTATCGCTGCGTAAATCAATCATTTTAACGTTTTATGTTTTGCGAGAAATCGAATGAGCCGAATAATTAAAAAGAATGCAAAAACAATAAGCAAAATCAGGACAGCCCAACCGATTGGAGTTAATCTTTTCTCCATTCTGCCAATGGTAAAATGACCGCCGCCCTGCACAATGGACAAAACATGCGAATTTAATTCCGCTCCTGATAAATTATCGCTTTTCATACAAACGCTTTTGCTTCAATTATTGGCTTTTAATTTTCTAATCGTTTCGGCAACATTCGCGCCGTGTCTTTCGATCAGATGCTGCATTTTCGCGTCTTTAAAATTGCCCGCGTCGTCAAAGGCTTCCCCCGCGAAAGTGACGGCGAATTCTTCGGGCAAAACGTGAACGAGCAAAATCGAAAGCACCGAACGCAGATGTCCGAGACAGCGCAAGCCGCCGAAGCTGCCGGGCGAAGCCGTCATAATTCCGCCGACTTTGCCTTTGAAAGCCGCACCGAGCTTTATTTCGCCGTTTGCGCGCGAAGCCCAGTCAACCGCATTTTTCATCCCGCCCGGCAAAGAGCCGTTGTATTCGGGCGACGAAATCAAAAGCCCGTCGTGAGCGAGCAGAAGCTGTTGAAAACGATTGGCGTGTTCGGAAAAACCTTCGGCTTCGTGCTGGTCGGCATCGTAAATCGGCATCGGAAAATCTTTCAAATCAATCAATGTGACTTCTGCTCCGGCGCTTCGCGCGCCTTCAGCGGCGACGCGGACGACTTTTTTATTCAATGAATCGCGGCGCAGACTGCCCGCAAACGCTAAAATTTTTGGCGTGTAAGACATTTTACAATTATCCTTTGACAGAAAATTTAAATCCGTCATTCAGAATATTCAGGATGATTTGAAAAGTAAAACATTGAAAATCCAGCCGCGCGCCGATATTCTGTCCGTCACGCTTTTGTTATGGCTTTAATCAAATCTTTTCGCGGCGTCGAACCGCGAATTCACGAAACTGCTTTTGTCGCCGAAAACGCCGTTATCATCGGCGATGTTGAAATCGGCGAGCAGTCGAGCGTCTGGTACGGCTCGATTTTGCGCGCCGACGTGAATTCGATTCGCATCGGCGCGCGGACAAATATTCAGGACGCCTCGGTCATTCATGTCACCTCGAAAACGCACGACACGGTTTTGGAAGACGAAATAACGCTCGGACATCGCGTAACAATTCATGGTTGTTACATCGAAACCGGCAGTTTAATCGGAATCGGCGCGATTGTTTTGGACGGCGCACGCGTCGGCAGAAATTCGCTCGTCGCCGCTGGAAGTCTGGTCACGCCGAACACCGAAATTCCGCCGCGCTCGCTTGTAATGGGCAGCCCGGCGCGCGTCAAAAGAGAATTGAGCGAGGAAGAAGTTAAAGATTTGGCGCGGTTTTGGCAAAATTATATCCAACTGATCGAGTATTATCGCTAGTAATGTTTTGGCATAAAAATTTCTTAAGCCGAGAAACGAACGCTTGCTTGTACGGTTTGCGTTCGATATTTTTATAATTCTCCCAAATTTTAATAGAGTAATCGGAAAGAATGATTAAGACAGTTTCCCTGAACCTTGTTTTGTTTTTTATTTTTTGTTTCAATGCCTTCCCAATTTCGGCGCAAGAGCCATCCGGCAGCGACGAACCGACAAGCGATAAAACCGATTCAAAACCGGAAGATTCTTTATACAGATTGACGCGCGGGACGAAAGAATATCTGTTCGAGCCGGGCGTCGCGCCGTGGAAGCCTTCGCATTTCGCCGGACCGGAAGAATTTGACACGAGCCACCGCAAAATGGCGTTTGCCAATTTCAGATTGGGGCGTGTAATCGGCACGAAAGGAAACGTGTCGTACTCGTATTTGTTCGGTTTTATGCCGCTCACGGTCGCATTTCGGAATGAAATCCGAAATCCGGCTTATGTTTCCGAACAAACAACGCCCGGCGTCGAGCGGACAATTCGCACGACAACATACGGCGTCGGCATTACGCCCGCAAATTTTCGCTTTCTTTTCCGCGCAAACAAGCGCGTCAAACCGTTTGCGCAAGCCGGAGCCGGAATCGTGATGTACAACCACGCGATGCCGATTCCCGAAACTCGCCGCTTTAATCTAACGGGCGATTTCGGCGGCGGCGTAATGATTCACTCTTCGCCTGATCGCGCCTGGACAATCGGTTATCGCTATTTCCACATTTCAAACGGCAATTTAACCGAAAAAGTCTATAACGTCGGTTACAACGCCAACTCAATTTATCTCGGTTATTCGATTTTCAAATAGTTCTTTTCAAACGGTTCAAAGTTCCAAGTTCAAGGTTCAAAGTTGTATATTTTTAACCTTGAACTTGGAACCTGGAACCTTGAACTTGAACTATGGCACAGCAGAACACGAATCCGGCGCGCGGGATGCGCGACTTTTTGCCCGCAGACGTTCGGCGGCGCGAATACGTTATCGGAATTATCAAAGACGTTTACCAAAAATACGGCTTCGAGCCGCTCGAAACTCCTGCGGTCGAAAACCTCGAAACGCTTTTGGGGAAATACGGCGAAGAAGGCAATCAGCTAATTTTTAAAATCCTCAAACGCGGCGAACATGAAAAATCGGGCGAAGCCGATTTGGCTCTGCGCTACGATTTAACCGTCCCGCTCGCGCGCGTCGTCGCAAATTACAAAAACGAGCTACCGAAATTTTTCAAACGCTACCAAATCCAACCCGTCTGGCGCGCTGACCGCCCGGCGCGAGGGCGTTTTCGGGAGTTTTATCAATGCGATGTTGACGCCATTGGTTCAAAATCTATGATTGTTGAAGCGGAATTAATTTCGGCTGTTTCTGAAGTTTTAAAACGATTAGGATTTAATGATTTTGAAATTCGTTTGAATCATAGACAAGTTTTAACTGGATTATTAGAATTAGCTGGAATTCCAGGTGATAAAGAGACTGATGCTCTTACGGCTCTGGATAAGTTCGACAAGATTGGAACTAGCGGAGTTTTACAAGAACTAATTAAACGAGATATTTCTGAGGAACTGAGTGAAGATTTAATAAATTCCTTCAAATCCCTTACGGATTTAAGTAAAGGGACTCAATTTGTTACCGAAAATATAACTGAATCAAAAAAAGAAATTAACACTATTATCTTAAAGCGATTCACACAGTTTTTAGGAGATTCTGCTTCTCTTTCGGGAGGTTTAAAACATCTTGAGCAAATTTTAAAGCTTATTGAATTTAGCAGAAATTCTAATCACATTAGAATTGACCCTAGTCTTGCTCGCGGACTTTCGTATTACACAGGCGCAATATTTGAAATAAACGTGCCGGATTTAACCGGGAGTTTGGGCGGCGGCGGGCGTTATGACGGTTTGATTGGAATGTTTGGGAAAGAAGAAATTCCGGCTTGCGGTTTTTCGCTCGGACTCGAACGCATTCTAGTTGTAATGAACGAACGCGGAATGTTTCAGGAGTTGGAAGAAAGAGGATTATTAAAAGCAAAACCGGCTGATGTTTTGGTAACAATTTGGAATGAAGAAACCGTTGCTGATTCGCTTGAGCTGGCAAACGATTTGCGGGCGCAAGGCTTGCGCGTTGCGGTTTATCCTGAAGCAGACAAACTCGGAAAGCAGTTTAAATATGCTTCCTCAATTGGAGTTTCGGCGGTGGCGATTTTGGGTGACGACGAGCGCGCGAATAATGCGGTGACAATTAAATATTTGGAGACGGGAGAGCAGGAGACTATTTCACGGGAAAGGCTTTCAACGGAATTGAAGATTTGAAAGCATTGGAATCCAAAGAAAAAAGGCTGTCCGATTATGCGCGGACAGCCTTTTTTCTTGTTGAGATTATTCTATTTTAATTGCTAATAGAATCGCTCGTTTCTTTATTCAGAGTCGAATTATATGTATAACCCGAAGCCGAAAGACTCGTAACGGTAAAAGTAAATGTACCTCTGTTTTTTGTACTGCTTGAAGTAAATACGACTTGACCGTTGGAGCTAGTCGTTCCGGTAACATTTCCTGTCGTCAAACCGCTCCATCTGCCTGAAACCGTAACGCCGGAGCGCGGCGCGCCGTTGTTATCGTAAACAGTTATCACAGCTTGGGCTGATGTGTTCCTTCCGCTCTTTATCAGAGACATTGTGATGCTGTTTACAAAAATCTCAGCGGGTTGATTTTGTTGAACGGTAACAGCGGCGCTGGTCGAGCCGGTCAAACCGCTATTATCCGTAACCATTAAAGTTACCGTATATGTTCCGGCTGAATTGTAAGTTTTAACCGGATTCGCTTCGGTTGAAGTTGTCCCGTCGCCGAAATCCCAGGCGTAGCCGGCAATTGTGCCGTCAGGGTCCGACGAATTGCTGCTTGAGAAATTAACCGTTAGCGGATTTGAATTTGGAGATGTTGATATGACGGCAACCGGCGGTTGCGGTTCGGTGCTGCTCGCGATGAGCGTGCCGGTAATGCTGTACTGCCCGATGCTCGCATAATCGGAATAGCCGGTTATCAAATCGCCCGCTCCGACTCCGTCAATTGTCAGGTAATAAACGCCAGCCGAGAGAAATTGATTAAAGCTCGCCGTCAAGCCCGCCGGATTGGAAGTCGCGAGAACATTACCGTTGGCATCTGAAATCTTTGCCTGAATATCGAGATTTGCGCCGAGCGGCGCGGGATTCAAATTGATTGTGACGTTTCCGCTGCCGGTCGAAAACTTGAAAACATCAACGTCTGTTCTGGTCGTAATCAAGCCGGACGTATTAATAGCCGTGCCGCTCAAAGCGGTTGCGGCGGCATTTGTATTTCCGTGATCGTCTGCAATCAGGGCAATACCGTAAGTTTGCATTACCGCCAGATCGTCCTGAAAGTTATTCGCGCCCGGATATTCGCCTTTGCTCCATTGCGTAACGCTTTCATAATAGCCGACGCCCATAATCGGCGCCCAATCTCCGTGCCCGGCGTAATATCCTTGTGTGGCAGTTCCATCGTGATTCAAATTCAAGTTGTGTCCGACTTCGTGAGAAGCGGCTTCGGCGATATTTTTTTCATTGTTTCCGAGACCGGAAGTCATCACGAAAGCCGGTTTGTAATTTGTGCCGACATTATTGAAAACACCGACGTAAGCGATTCCGCCGATGCTTTGCCCGGTAAAATTCGTAGGGCTGATAACCGCGCGCGTTCCGTATTGCAAATCCGAAGAAGTGCTGCGAAAAATAGCTGCGTCGCCGGGGTCTTGCGTTGTAATATCAACGTCGAACGGCGCGTAATCTTCCGCTATTCTCTGCCAGATATATTGAATCGCATCCTGCTCCTGCTGGTTAAAAGTGGTTGGATCAGCGTCAATACTGAAAGGCGCGGAATTAATCGGCTGTCCGTTTGTGTAACTGGTATTCCAGGCTGTGTTCGACGTGACGTGACCGTCAAAATCAAGATAGATGACGCGATTTGAACCGGGACGGCTGTGCAATTGAAATGTTTGCGTATATGGAAACGGAGCCGCCGAAACGACAGGCGTTTCGCCGGTTAAACTCTGCACCTCTTGAGTATCATCAACATAAAGCAGCATATCCGCATCATCAACGTAAAGAGTCGCGTCTTCTAAAAACAAACGGCGCAGCTCGTTTGCTGATTTACCGTGTTTTGAGGCAACTGCCGGTAAGCGGTTTCCTAATTTGTTGATTGCCGCTTGCCCGCGAGCAAGACCTCTTTCGGAGGCGTTGTCATTCTGGGCAAAAGTATTTCCGGTAACTGCGAAAGCTAGTAAAAATAGAAAAGTTATACACTTAGATGAAATTTTAGACGAAAAAACAGACATTATTCAGGCTCCTTAAATTGGTGAAAATTTTTATTGATAAGCTGAGAAGTTGCAGCCCGTCATCAAAAATTGTTGTGGTTATCTCTCGAAAAAAGAGGCTAATTGAATACAAACCTGCAATTGAGGCAGAGATTTCACCGAGCAGTAAAGGTAATACTTATTCGAATCTCTTAAAAACTGCAAAATAATGCAGCTAAAAACAAAATATTAATTTCTAGGGTTTAAAATTTGGAAAAGCAGGATTGCCAAAGTTACGAAGCAGAAGATTCCATTTATCCGCAGTAAGTTGCCAGCAAATTCAAATCTATGAAATATTTTTCAAAGTTTTTAGCAATATCAATTGCGGCTGATCCCCGTTAATGTAGTAAAGCAAGAGCGAGTAGGTACGAAAAATCGGAACAATAAAATTTAGAGTTAATAAACGTCTCGCTTCTTTTTTTAGAAATTTCAAATGTGATATTTTAACGAAGTTGTTTTAAACTTCTAACAAAGCAAAACAGGCAAATTCCCGAAAAATGAACGAATTCTCCCTTTTAAACGACCGCACTCCGACCGAAGAAAGAAGCGTCGAAAACGAAAATTCTCCTCGTAATTATGCCGAAACAATTTCGACTCCGGTTGCCGATTCTGCAAATCAATCCCGGATTTCCGCCGACGCGAAGAATCAATCTGCAAATCTGATTCAAATCCCCAAACACACTTTTGAACAAGATTTGGCGGTTAACGACCGACGACAGAAATTTGCGGGCGAGATTTTGCGTCTGGCTTTAATCGGAATCGCGGCGGTCGGATTTTTGCTGTTAAATTTTTTGTTCGGCGCGTCGGACAAAGCGCCTGAAGCGTTCGGAATTGCCAAAAAAACGCTCGCCAATTCCGATTTTCGGTTTTACATTTTCGCGTCGTTTTATCTTTTCGCTTTTAGCGCCGGAATCGCTCTTTTGCAGCGCTATTTTGCTGCCGATGGAAACGCTTATCATCTGAAATACCTGCGTTTGCGCGAAAAAGCGACCCCGCCGACAACGGAGAACGTTTCGCATCTGATTCCGCATTCGCGGCGCGGTTTTTTTGATGGTTTTTGGCTTTATCTGTTTGGCGCGGAAACCGACGAGATTCACCAGAAAACCGAAAACGAAAAAGACGCCCGCGATTTTTTGTTTAAAATCTCGCGCGTGCTTTTGTTTTTGTCCGGTTTGTTGCTGTGGCTCGCCGCTTTAAGCCTGATTTTGAGTTTCGGGGTGGTTTTCAAGCAATTCGCTCCTTAAAAATTATGATTGAAGAAAATTATTTGCGCGACGCGCTCAAAAATTTTCAAAACTACAAAAGGCTGGCGGAAAAATCTTTCGAGCAGATTTCCGATGAAGAATTCTTTCGCACATTAAACGACGAATCGAATTCGATTGCGATTATTGCCAAACATATTGCGGGAAATTTGCGTTCGCGGTGGACTGAATTTTTAACTGCGGACGGCGAAAAGCCGGATCGCAGTCGCGACTCGGAATTCGTTGCTTTTGAAAACGACACCCGCAAATCGCTGCTTGAATTTTGGAACGCCGGTTGGCAAGCCGCGCTTTCGACAATGGAAAGTTTGGAGCCTGCCGATTTGGAAAAAACAGTCAAAATTAGAGGCGAAAATCACACGGTTGTCGAAGCCGTCAATCGCTCAATCGCTCATACCGCTTACCATGTCGGGCAAATTGTATTTCTCGCAAAATTCCTGCGCGATACCGATTGGCAAACTTTAAGCATTCCTCGCAATAGATCAGCCGATTACAACCGCTTTTTAAATGAACAAGCCGGCGATGCTTCGGAAAAACAACTCGTTTTGAAGCACGAAACATTTTTGCGGCAAAGCGAAAAATAATTTGCAAAGATTTGTTAAGAAATGACATCTTTAATTGACGAGCCGACAAATTTTAGCTAACAATTAAAATTATCGTAATTTAGCAAATTGATCGGCGTCTCGACCGATTAAAAACATTTCCCGGCGAAAGTCTTTGCGGCTTTCGACTTTAAACACCAACTCATTTACGCAATTTTAGAGGAAAAATGAAAAGAAACCTGATCGCCTTTCTTGCCGCCATTCTAATTTCAAATTTCGGAATCAATTCGATTTCCGCTCAAAAAACCGATTCTCCGCCGCGCAAATCTGATGTTTCCGAGCAAGCCGAGCCTTTCGTCGTCAACGGTCGAACGTTTGAAAGCAAACAGGAATTTATCGAAAGCGGCGCGCGCTGCCGCACGAAAGAGCCGTCGGAAGCCCAAAGCATGAACGTTTATGATCAGCTCGAAATAGTTAAGGCAAGCCGGATAATTATGGACGCCGCAGGCGTTGCCGAATATGGCGAAGAAGGAATGCGTCAGCCCGGTTCGATTACGATTAACGTTCGCTGGCACGTTGTCAATCGCGGCGAAGGCGTCACCAACGGCGACATCACGCAAGCGATGATTAACAACCAGATTGCCGTTTTAAATCAAGCCTACAGCGGGCAAGCCGGCGGTTACAACACGCCGTTTCGTTTCGTTCTGCAATCGGTTGACCGCACGATGAACACGGCATGGTTTGCGCAAAACACCGAAGACGATGAATACAATATGAAGGTTGCTTTGCATCAGGGCGGTTTTGGAACTCTTAATATTTATTCGGCTGGAATGACGGACGGCACGCTCGGTTGGGCTTATGTGCCCGAAGAAGTTCAGCAATATCTGCATTACGACGGAGTTGTCTTACTGCATACGACTGTTCCGGGCGGTTCGGCAGCGCCGTATAATTTGGGCGACACTTTGACGCACGAGGTCGGACATTGGCTCGGTTTGTATCACACTTTTAAAGGCGGCTGCAATAAATCAGCAGGCGGCGATTATATTTTTGATACCCCGGCTGAGAGAAGCTCGGCATACGGCTGTCCTTCTAATCGGCGCTCCTGCCCGCGCAGCGGCGGTTACGATCCGACGACGAATTTTATGGATTACACCGACGACGCTTGTATGTTCAAATTTACCGCCGGACAAGCTCAACGGATGGATTTAGCTGCGGAGATTTTCCGCGGTTTGTAAGAATCAATTTTTATTTTTCCGCAGAGAGCGAACCGGCGCGCCGGTTCGCTCTTTTTCTTTTGCCGTTAATTTAGCTTAAACTTTTACGATTAAATTTACTGGAAAAGGTTTTTATCAAAAATGCTGGACAGTTTGGGGAATTTGGAAAGAACGCATACGTGCGGCAAGCTGCGCCGCTCGAACGTCGGTGAAACTGTTGTGTTGATGGGCTGGGCGGCGCGGCGGCGCGATTTCGGTCCGCTGATTTTTGTTGATTTGCGCGACCGCGAAGGAATTACGCAGGTAGTTTTCGACGAGCAGTTTTCCGTCGAGATTCACGACAAAGCCGAAGAATTGCGCGGCGAATATGTGATTGCCGTGCGCGGCGAAGTCGTGGCGCGCGACGAAGCGACCGTCAATAAAAAATTGGCGACCGGCGAAATCGAAATCCGCGCGAAAGAATTGCTGATTTTGAACGACGCCAAAACTTTGCCGTTCGTTTTGGAAACCGCCGGTTCGGAAAATCTGGCGAGCGAAGATTTGCGTTTGAAATATCGTTATCTCGATTTGCGCCGCCCGCAGCTTCAAAAAAACATTCGCACTAGAGCGAAAGTTGTCGGCGAAATTCGCCGTTTTATGGACGAGCAGGAATTTACCGAAATCGAAACGCCTATTTTGATTAAATCAACGCCCGAAGGCGCGCGCGATTATATTGTTCCTTCGCGCATCCAGCCGGGAAAATTTTTCGCTTTGCCGCAATCGCCGCAGCTTTTCAAACAGCTTTGTATGATCGCCGGACTCGACCGTTATTACCAGATCGCGCGCTGTTTCCGCGACGAAGACCTGCGGGCAGACCGCCAGCCGGAATTTACGCAGCTCGATGTGGAAATGAGCTTTGCCAACCCGGAAATAATTTATCGCCTGATCGAAGGAATGTTCGAGCGCGTTTTTAAAACAATCGGCGTTGATTTGCCCGTTCCGTTTCCGCGAATGACTTACGCCGAAGCGATGCGCCGTTTCGGTTCGGACAAACCGGATTTGCGGTTTGAAATGGAATTAACGGATTTGTCCGGCGATTTGCGCTCGACCGATTTTGCGCCGTTTGCCGCGACTCTGGAACAAAAAGGCGAAATCAAATCTCTAACCGTGAAAAACGGCGCAAATTATTCGCGCAAGGTTTTGGATGAATTGCAGGAATTCGTAAAACGCTACGGCGCTTCGGCTCTGGCTTGGATAAAAATCGGCGACGAGATTTCTTCCTCGCTGCTCAAAGTTTTGGGACAGGAAACAATCGAACGCCTCGCCAAAACCGCAAACGCGGAAAAAGGCGACGCGGTTTTGATTGTCGCCGGCAAAAAAGATACGGTTGCCGCGAGTCTCGGCGCGTTGCGCGTCGAGATTGGAAAGCGCGAGAATTTAATCAATAAATCAGTTTTCGCGCCGCTCTGGGTGACCGAATTTCCGATGTTCGAGTATCACGAGGACGACGACAGATTTTACGCGATGCATCATCCGTTTACCGCGCCGATGGACGAAGATTTGGGCGTTTACCGGCAGGCGATTGAATCGGGCGATTTCGCGCCGCTCGTCAATGTTCGTGCGAAAGCGTATGACGTTGTTGTTAACGGCTACGAGCTTGGCGGCGGCTCGATACGGATTCATCAGGCGGCGGTTCAGTCGCTCAATTTCAAAGCTCTCGGAATCACGCCGGAAAAAGCGAAAGAACGTTTCGGATTTTTCGTCGAAGCGCTCGAATACGGCACGCCGCCGCACGGCGGAATCGCGCTCGGAATCGAGAGAATTTGTATGATTTTGTGCGGCACGGACAACATCCGAGACGTAATGGCGTTTCCGAAAACCGCTTCCGCGACAGATTTAATGATCGAAGCGCCCGGCGACGTTGACGCGGCGCAGTTGGAAGAGTTGCGAATAAACATCAAAGAATAATTACGCGGCGTTGATTTTCAATGACTAAATTGACGCAAAAACAAATCGAAGAAATTTTCGCTCACGCCCGCCGAGAGCTGCCGAACGAGTGCTGCGGTTTGCTCGGTGGGCGCGATGATTTTGTCAATTCGGTTTACCGATTAAAAAACGCTGCCGTTAATCCGCTCGTCGAATACGAAGCCGCGCCGGAAGATTTGTTTCGAGCGCAAAAGTTGATGCGCGAGCAGGGCGAAAATTTAATCGGCATTTATCATTCGCATCCGCGCGCCGCAGAGCCGTTTCCGTCTCAAACCGACATCGAGCGGGCTTTTTATACGGAAGTCTGTTATTTTATTGTCGGTTTTGCCCAAAAGACGCCGGTTTTGCGGGCTTTCAAAATTTATGAGAACGAGCGACGCTGGGAGGATGCGGAATTTGTCGTGATAGAATGAACAAAAATCCGCTTGCAGTCGTAAGAAAACACAGCCGATTTTCTTTAAGGCAAGCAACGCTTTTTTATGGCAAAGAAGTACGACACAAACCCGCTCGACGCGGATGTTTTCGCCCACGCCGAACGCGAATTTACGGCGCGGCAGGAAACTGCGAAAACCAACGGCAACATCAACCCGCCGACGGCTTTGTTTGACGCGAACACGCGCCCGTTTACCGGGCGAACCGTGAAAACAGCCGAACAGCCGACTCAGATTTTCGATGAATTCGACGCTGCCGAACCGTATAAATCGGTTCTCCATAATCCGATGAAGAACGCGCCCGTTTCGCAAGCCGTTCAGTATCACGTCGAAGCGCCGACCTCGCGGAAGGTTCTCGGCATCGGAATCCCGGAAAACGTGGCAATGATTTTGCCGTATTTGCCTTTTACATTTGGCGGAATTGCCGCCGTGATTGAATTGCTGCTCGTTTCCCGCTCAGAAACCCGCGTGCGTTTTCACGCCGCGCAAGGTTTGGCTCTGCACATTGTTTGGCTTCTTGTCGGCGTTGTTTTGGCTTTTGTCGGTGAAATCTCGAATTTTGCGAGCTTTAGCGGACGGATTTTTTCGGCAGTCGTCACCGTTTTCTTTATTTTTTCGATTTGGCGCGTGTGGCAGGGCAAGCCGCATCACATCGAGGCGCTGGACGATTTAACGGATTTTTTGAACGAAAAATTAAAACCCAGAAAGTAAGCGATTATGTATTGTTCAAATTGCGGAAATGCGCTGCGTCAAGGCTTAAAATACTGCAACCGCTGCGGCGCGATAACCACAGTCGAATTGGAAAAAACAGCTACTTCGTCCGGTTCAGGCAAAATTGTGGAGACGCTTGCGGCAGCAACCGGAGGAATAGGCGCTATAGGAATGATCGCGCTCGCCGTTTTAATCAGCAGGCTGTTACGCCTGGACGATATTAAACCGCCCGCATTTTTGCTCGTATTGATTTTTAGCTTGATGCTTTTCGCCATAATCTGTTTGCTGATTCGTCAGATTTCAAAATTAACGGGCAGAATCTCAAATTTCTCTGCTTACAATGATGGCGGGATGCAGGGACGCGAAAGTCTGCCGCATACCGGAAATACGGCGCAATTAGAAGCGCCGCGTGAGCCGGTCGGCAGCGTTACCGATCACACGACCCGGCTTTTTGAAGAATCGTTTGCCGAGAAATCAAAGAACTAAATCGAATTTTTATCTACGAAAAGGTGCAAAATTTGTATCTTTTTAATTCAAATTTTATCTCTTCATACACTCCTTCGTTTTCGCCTTGCAAACAATAGAGCAAACTCTTGTCTTCATATTTCACGGTTTTAAAACTTTGATTCGGTAGTCTGGCAAGGTATTTGCAGTAACTCCTTCGGTGAAATCAGCGCTCCCCAATAATGGCTAAGCGTGTATTTATAAAACGCAATTACACGGAGGGAAGAATGAAAAGTTATAAAGTTTCTACTAGTTTGACATCTGCATTTTTGGCTTTTGCGATGCTTTTGACGCCGCTTGCGGCGTTTGCGCAAACCAAAATTTCGATGCCGAAAAATAAATATTCGATTCAGGACGACATCAAAGCCGGACAGCAGGCGGCGGCTGAAGCCGAACGCCAGCTTCCGATTTTGAACGACAGTCTTGTGACGAGTTATGTTCAAAGCGTCGGTAATCGCCTGGTTGGCGGAATTCCGCAGGAATTCGATCACTCGCAATTTCGTTATACTTTCAAAGTCGTCAATGCGAGTGACATCAACGCTTTTGCTTTGCCGGGCGGACCGATGTACGTTAATCGCGGAATGATTCAAGCCGCCCGCACGGAAGGCGAAATGGCTGGCGTGATGGCGCACGAAATCAGCCACGTCGCGCTTCGCCACGGAACTGCCGGGGCAACGAAACAAGGCGGAATTGGCACGCAGCTCGGCGTAATCGGTTTAATTTTGGGTGGTGCCATTGTCGGCGGACAAGCCGGAGCACAAGCCGGACAAGTGGCGGCTCAAGCGTGGTTGACCAAATATAGCCGGGAATATGAAACGCAGGCTGATATTTTAGGCTCGCAGATTATGGCTAACGCCGGATATGATCCGCGCGATTTGGCGAATATGTTTCGCACCATCGAACAGCAATCGGGCGGCAGCCGCGCGCCGGAATGGTTGAGCAGTCACCCGAATCCGGCAAACCGTTATCAACGAATCAATCAGGAAGCCGCGCTTTTGCGAGTTTCAAATCCGGTACAGGATTCGAGAGATTTCCGCGAAGTCCAGTCGCGTCTCGGCAGATTGCCGCGCGCCGCAACGATGGAGGAAATCGGACGCAGCGGTCAGCAAAATCCTTCGGGCGGAAACAGTCCGACCGCAAGCGGAACTTATTCGCGCCGCGTCGAATATCCTTCGGCTCGCTTCCGCTCTTACACCGCAGGGAATTTCGTGCAGGTTCAGGTGCCGGATAATTGGCGGGAATTTAGTGAGGGCGGCAGCGTGACGTTTGCGCCGGAAGGAGCTTACGGCAACAACGGCATTACGCATGGTGTTATGATTGGCGTTGCTCAAGCCAACGCGAACAATTTGCGGACTGCAACGCAAAGCTACGTCTCCGAGCTTTTGCAGGGCAATGATTATTTGCGGCAGCAGGGCGCTTCTGCGCGCGGCACGATTGACGGTCGCAACGCGCTTTCAACTACATTGGCGGGGCGTTCGCCGGTTACCGGACAAACGGAAGTCGTAACGATTTACACGACTCTGCTGCGCGACGGAAGCTTGATGTACGTTTCAACTGTCGCGCCGCAAGCCGAATCCGGCAGTTATAGCCGCGCTTTCAGCTCAATGATCGGTTCATTGCGAATTAACGACCGGTAATTTTCGGCAAAAACTAAAAAAATAAAGGGAAAAGCTCACTGAGCTTTTCCCTTTATTTTTTTGCTTCAAAATGTCTTAGTTTGAATATTTATCAGCCAGATTTCCGATAACCGGAATTTTATAAATTTGTCCTTGAAATGCTTTGATTGCGGCAAGAACAACCAACACAAACATTGCGAGACCGAAAATCATCAAAACCAATCCCATTAACATTGTGATTATCGGTACTCCGGTTTTAGCGTCAATGAAAAAACCGATAAAAAAAATAATATACAACGGAATGCCGATAACTAATGCCGCCGCCGATAGCAAAAGCGATTGAAAGGCGTGGAAACGAGCGAGCTTATTTGTTTTATCCTGAACAATAACGATAATACTGTAAACCAAACCGAGCGGCACGACGCACGGAATAATATTGGCGAGGTAGCAAAGCAATGCTCCAATATTTGCATCAAGACCTAATGCGGTTTTACCCTGCATATTTTGCATATTTGACAATCTCCCTTTTGGAACTAAAGATAAATTAGTAAAGAAAAGCCGAAGAACGGCGTGAATCTTACACGAAGATACGCGCTAAAACAAATTTTTTGCGGTGAAAATTATAAAACGGAGTTTATTTTTCGATGAAAGCAAAAGTTTACGTCAAATTGAAAGCCGGAGTGCTCGACCCGCAAGGCAAAGCGATTCATCACTCGGTCGAGCTGCTCGGCTTTGAAAAAATCAAAGACGTGCGGCAGGGAAAATATTTTGAAATTGATTTGGACGAAACGCTCGACGAAACCGCCGCTTACGAAGAAGTCGGCAAAATGGCTCGCGAGATTCTCGCCAATCCCGTGATTGAAGATTACAAAGTGGAAATCGTTCGTTGATCGTCGTTCGTTGTTTGTTGCAAGAAAAACAATGAACAACGAGCGACGATCAACGATCAACAAACACACGATGAAATTCG